>CAVGUW010000010.1:0-38137 GCA_963632775.1 Bacteroides salyersiae
CATACTCCTCTGGTGTAGCAGTCTACGCATGGCAGGGTGTTATAACGATTAATGACGGTCAGTTCGGCGGTACTTCAGCAGACAGCAAGAACGGATGCTTGTTGAACCAATACAACACTTTGCCTGGAACTATTATCGTTTATGGCGGAACCTTCACCAACTACGACCCGAGCACCGGAGATGATGTTCTCAAAGGATCCTTCGTCGCCAAAGACTACGTCTCTGTAGGAACAGATGGAACCTACAAAGTACAACTGCTCAGTCCATCCTATGCTGAAGGACACACTGTCTCGGACGGAATCACTTCCTATGCGACACTTACAGAAGCTTTGAAAGGAATTCACAACAAGGGGCTGCACACACTCTGGTGTAAAGAGGGTGCCAATGTCGGAACGATGACCCACGGCCATGTCTGCTCCGACCTGACCATCTACGGGAACGGCGCCTACGTCAGCGGAGGCGAGAGGGACTTCGCACCTGGTGACAGTCATGTTCTTACGAGCGATGTCACGTTGACAGTAAAAGATCTGAACGGTTGCGCTGCATGGGGTTATGGCGCAAACCTCAGCACGTATACGTTGACTCTTGTCTTCGAAAATTGTCAGAACATGAACAGGATTTACTTCGATGGTCAAGGAACGGGAATCATCAATGCAACAGTGACCGATTGCTCCTTCGTAGGAACAGCCACAGGAACGGATTACGGAGTCACCGCGATCAAGTATGACCCCGTAGGAACCCTGATAGTTACGAATACCGAGTTTAGCAATTACGTAGTCGCGATCAACATGAAGAACGACGGTTCCACTGATAACACGGAGAGCTTCATTCAGACCATCAAGATCACCAACTGCACGTTCACCGATTGTGGAACGAAAGAGTGGGCGGAGGCACAGGACGTCGTTGAAAATGAGGGACATGATTATTCTGCATGGGCCACAGCGATCCGTGTCGTGGCTCAGTATTCGAACAGCACCACTAACCTTACCACGTCTGGGAACGTATTCAGCTATTCTGATGGAAAGACCAGGAACATCGCAGATATGGCTCTTGGAGACCTCAGACCTAATAAGACCAGCAACGGTACGATCATCTGGACCGGTGAGACTACCATATCATTGAATGCCTCGCCCTCGTCCACAGTTTCGGGTCGCAGTGATGTGGATGGAACATTCGGAACATCCAGCACTGTCAGGGTCTCATTCTGGTCCACCGACACCGGATCCACCATCGTCAAATGGGGAGAGAACTCCAAGACAATCAAGTACAATCCGGTCACTGACACGAAATCGGCTTGATCTTCAAAGCCTATACATAAACAGGGGCTTCGGCCCCATTTCCAATTTTTTTCCAACCCATCATTTCCGTCACACGCGCTCGCGCGAATATTAATAAGGATTAAGTAATCCCGACAGTCGAGCACATGACAGAGTTCACCGTAACACCATGGGAAGTGACTGGGGATATCGACTATGACGAGCTTCAGAGGAAGTTCGGCACATCACCTATAGATGACGAGGTCCTCAAGAGACTGTCCAAATACGGTGACCTCCACCCTATGTTGAAACGCGGGATATTCTACTCCCACAGGGATCTCATCCCGTTACTCGACAAATACGACAAGGGTGACGAGTTCATGCTCTACACCGGAAGGGGTCCATCGGGCAACACCCACCTTGGTCACATGATGCCTTGGATATTCAACAAGTGGGTCCAGGACACCTTCAAGGTACCGATGTTCTTCCAGATGACGGATGACGAGAAGTTCCTCTTCAAGGACCTCACGTTGCACGACACCAGGAACATGGCATACGAGAACGCGTTGGACTTCATAGCGTTGGGATTCGACACCGAGAGGACCAAGATAATATTGGACACCGAATGCATCAAGACATTGTATCCCATCGCATTGAAGGTTGCCAAGAAGGTCACGTTCTCCACTGCGAAGGCGGTGTTCGGATTCGAGAACTCATCCAACATCGGTCAGATATTCTTCACCACCATGCAGACGGCACCCGCATTCCTCGCTTCCGAGGTCTACGGTAAACAAATGCCCTGCCTGATACCCTGCGGTATCGATCAAGATCCCCACTTCAGGGTCACCAGGGATGTGGCACCGGGATTGAACTATCCCAAACCAAGCATGCTCTACTGCAAGATGTTCCCCGGACTCAGCGGTGCGGATAAGATGTCCTCATCGGACGAGAATGCCACCATATACACCACGGATACGCCGAAGGCGGTGAAGAAGAAGGTCGGAAGGGCATTCACCGGAGGTTGTGTGTCGGTGGAGGAGCAGAGGCAGAAGGGCGGTAACCCGGATGTCTGTGCCGTTTTCAAGTACAATTATTACATGTTCGAGCACGACGACGAGAAACTCGAAGAGATGATCCATAAGTGCAGGAACGGGGAGATCCTCTGCGGTGAGTGCAAACAGGCGCTCACCGAGAAGATCAACGTGTTCCTCGAGGACCATCAGGCGAAGAGAGAGGAGGCGAAGGAGGTCGTGGACAGTATGACCTTCGACGGTTTCAAGTGGTGATGGTCATGGGAATCAAGGAAATTGTTGACAGTCTTAGTTACAAGGAGAAGAAGTTGCTCATAGCGTTGAACGATATGGGCGGTGTCGCGACACCCGCCGAGATCATGGACAAGGGTGTGTTCGACCTCGAGGTCGAGGTCATGGGTTCGGCATCATGGCTGAACATCAAGGAATTGGCCACGATCGATACCGAACAGGCCGAGTTCTATTCCATCGCCGACAGGCAGAAGGCGGAGCAGGGTCTCTTCGAGAGGCGTGCGGTCGATGCCATAGGTGCCGCCGGCGGATCGTTGAGCATGGAAGGCCTTGCAGAAGCCATGCCCAACGGTGATGATAAGATCGCCGTAGGATGGCTGAAGAGGAAAGGTCTCGCCGATATCAGGAAGGAAGGGGATGCGAAGATGCTCGTCCTCACCGATGCCGGTAAGAAGGCACTCACCGAAAGGATGCCTGATGAATTGCTCGTGGACAAGCTGATGCAGGCACCGATCCCCAAGTCGGACGTGGATCCGAAGCTGATCAAGGATCTGATCGGCCATTACGGATTGATATCAGAGGATACTGAGGTGAAGAAGACCATCAGATTGACCGATCTCGGTAAGGAGGTGGCCTCTTCAGGCATAGAGCTCAAAGAGGAGGTCACACAGGTCACGGATACGCTCATCCAGAGCGGTAAGTGGAAGGAGGTCGAGATCAGGAAGTATGATGTGCAGACCTTCGCACCCGCCGTATACCCTGCCAAGAAGCACCCCCTGTCGAGATTGGGTGCAGAGGTCAGGAAGCTGTACACCGACATGGGATTCACCGAGATGGACGACGAGTTCGTGGAACCGGCATTCTGGGACCTCGATGTGCTGTATGTACCTCAGGATCACCCCGCAAGGGAGTTGCAGGACACGTTCTATCTCTCCAACCCTGCGAAATTCGATCTCTCCGAATATGGGGATCTGGTCGACACGGTGAAGGAGATACACGAGAACGGCGGTGACACCGGATCGACCGGATGGGGAGGCAAATGGTCGAAGGAGATGGCGGAACAGGCCATGCTCAGGACGCACACCACGGTCAACTCGATCAAATACATCTCGAAGCACCCCGAGGCACCCGCGAAGGTGTTCTCATTATCGAGGATATTCAGGAAGGAATCCATCGATGCAACCCACCTTCCGGAGTTCACGCAGATCGAAGGTATCGTCATAGACGAGAATGCGAACTTCGATATGCTCATCTCATTGGTCAAGGAGTTCTACGCGAAGATGGGATTCGACCAGATCAGGATAAGGCCCGCATACTTCCCGTACACCGAACCGTCATTGGAGTTGGAGGTCTTCTTCAACGGGAAATGGATGGAGCTCGGAGGAGCAGGTATCTTCAGGCCCGAGGTCGTCGCACCCTTCGGTGTGAAATGTCCCGTACTCGCATGGGGATTCGGATTCGAGAGGTTGGCCATGCTGAAATGGAACATAACCGACATCCGTGACCTCTATATCTCGGACATAGACGACCTGAAGAAGAACAGGACGTTCTAAAGACCCATCGAACGTATGAGGAGGTCCACCCTCCTCTTACCCTTATCCGGTACGGAAGCCCTAGCTTTCATCAGGTGACTGTAACAGGATTCATCGTCACCTTCCTTCCTGTCTATCTTCGCTAATAGTAGGAATCTCTCCACGGCCACATCTATGCGCCCGGTCTCGTAGATCCCCGTGAGGGAGTTCAGTATCATCTTCGCACCCTCTATCTCACCGTTCTCGAACATCATCTTCGCTATCCTGATGTTCACCATCGGATTGCTCATATCCATGGATTTCAGGATATCCATCGCACCGGATGTGTCGCCGTTCACATATGCCAGATCCGAGGAGTATATCATCGCGCTCTCCGCATCTATCGGCTCCAGCATCCTGATGCATTCCCTCACATCGCCTATGTCGTTGGAATCCATATCAGCCTCTATCCTCACCGATATCACATCCTTGGCGAACCTCTCCGGTATCGGGTGGAGCATCTGCAACGTCTCGCAGAGGTCGTCCGTGGTGGTACTGATCAACTCGTACACATGGTTGCTGACCAACTTGCAGGCATCCATCATCCTTCCGGCGTAGACGAGGTGGTACAACCTCTCGTGCACCATTGTAGTATCATCGCCCAACTCATCGTAATGGTCCAACCAACAATCGGCGGCGAAGCTGTGCCAGGCCATCAGTTCCTCGGGTGACGCATGGTTGGTCACCTTCCTCCTAAGCAGGTCGCATATGGATGATCTCCCGGATATGTCCAACGGCAATGTGGGGAATCCTTCGTTCGGTAGTAATCTCTTGGGTACGGGTATGCGGAGGGCACATGCGCACCCCAGCGAATACCTGTCCTTCTCGGACAGACTCCCTAGCAATGAGCTCGCATCCTGTCTCTTCATATCGATCATCGAGAAGATGTCGACATCGTTCATCTCCGCCCTCTCCAATGTCCTCTCGGCGAACTCCCTGCCCAATGGTGTGAGCGTGTAGCATTTCCTCTTGACCTTCCCTCCTTTGACATGTGCCTGCCTCTCCTCGACCATCGATGTCTCCTTCAGTTTCTTCAGTTCGATCGATGCATGCGCACGCGTTATCCCCAGAGATACGGCGATACCGTCCTGGGTTATATCCCAGGGCAGGTTGTATATGTCATTCAGATCGACGTACCTGTTCCTGTACAGATGGGCGATCACCTTGTCCTTGACGCTTACGTTGTATTCCATGGTCCCACGGACATCCAATGAAGTACTACCATATTAAATCTTATGAACTAAGATATTAGTTTTCCACCATCCTATCTATAAATAGAAGGGTAACTCTCACCGAGAACGATGGTAACGCTTCTGATATGTTACGAGAAGGACCCTCCGTCGGCCAACATGAAGGAACAGCTCCTGATGAGGCGCGAATGGGAGGATCTCGGTACGGACGGCGAGAACACCTATCTCGGTTGTGGGGATCTTTGTATCATGACGATACCCGAGAAGCATCTGTTCACCGATGATGTTGATAAGAAGGCCAAGGCCCACGGCATCAAGGTGGATGAGGTGGTGTTCATGAGCAGGCACAGCGCGGCGAGCGGTATGCCTACCTTGACAGTCCATCCGATCGGTAACTACGACGATGCGGAGTTCGGCGGCAGGGAGAGGACGTTGGTGAGATCCGCACCATCTCTGATGACCGATGCTCTCAGAAGGATCAAGGCGTTGAACGATACCACGGAGTATAACGTATCTTTCGAGGTGACCCATCACGGCCCGTATCTCGAATCGCCGACGATGTTCATAGAGGTCGGCAGCGAGGAGACGCATTGGGGCGATAAGCATGCCGCAGGGATCATGGCGGATGTGATACTATCAATGGATAGGGGCGACGATTACCCTACGGTGATCGGTATCGGCGGAGGTCACTATGCACCGAGGTTCACGGAACTGGCACTGACGAAGAAGGTGAACATCGGGCACATGGTGCCCGCATACAGGATCGTCGGATCCACAGATGATAGGTTGACCGAGATGATATCGAACGCCGCCCATGCGACAGGCACGGACATGGTCTACGTGCACAGGAAATCCATGAAGGCCGCAGAGGAGAGGCGTATCAATTCTATAATCGAGACACTCGGTCTAGAAAGGGTGGGTTCAGAGGGGTTCGACCCTCTGAGTCCTCAGTGAGAATCCACGAAGGTACCGTTTATCTCCTTACCGAGGATGGCGTTCCTCAGTTCTCCGAGGTCCCTTCCATCCACCATGAGGAGATCAATCTTGTGTTCCTTGGCGATCTTCACGCCGAGGGGATCGAACACCGATGACCTGCACGCATCGTGCTCGTCATACACGATCTCCGCGAGATCGTCTATCGTTATCCTGTCCAATCTCTTGGCATCGGGATTCGTCCTGGGATCGTCGGTGTACACCGCATCCACATTGCTCGCATTGACGATACGGTCCGCATCGCATGCCCTAGCTATCATGGATGCCACCGCATCCGTTGTATGTCCCGGTTCGGTACCGCCCATGACCGGTACCTTCCCGATACCCCTCTCCGCAGCACATTCCTCCGCGGTCTGAGGTACCTTCCCGATACCCGCATCACCCAATGCGATATCCAAAAGTTTGGCATTCACCTTCGTCACACCTATACCCAGTTCGTCCAACTGATAGGTGGTGCCTCCCAATTCCTTACCGGTGTTGGAATAGTATCTCGATACCTTCCCGCCACCGCAAACGACCATGATCTCGACCTCTTTCGATACTTCCCTCAACATATCCGCGAGCGCTCTGATGTATTTCGCATCGTCCTTCTCCGGGATGAGAACGGAGCCTCCGATCGATACCACAACTCTATCCATGTTCCACACCAATACGTTTATAATTAATCTTATTTTGTGTAGGCATAAGGTCGATGAAGACATGAGTGAAACCGAATCCGAACTTAAAGCCAAGTATGATTTCAAGAAGGCCATGAAAGAGATCATGGGTATGCGAGGACGTGGGACTGAGTTGATCTCAGTCTATATCCCCGAATCGAGACAGATATCCGATGTCATGGCATACCTCAGGGACGAGTATTCACAATCATCGAACATCAAATCCAAGTCCACCATGAAGAACGTCCAGGGTGCGATAGATTCCATAATGTCCAGGATCAAGACGTTCAAGGCCGCACCCGAGAAGGGTATAGTGATCTTCTGCGGAGAGGTCCCCAGAGCGGGTGACCAGACGAGGATGGTGCAGTACGTCATCCATCCCCCGGAAGCGATAACGGCATTCCTTTACAGATGTGATTCCACATTCTTCACGGAACCGTTGGAATCGATGCTCATCGACAAGAAATCCTACGGACTCATAACCATCGACAGACGTGAGGCCACATTGGGTATACTCACCGGAAGTAGGATCATCACCCTGAAGCACTTCGATTCGTTGGTCCCCAGTAAGCACCACCAGGGAGGTCAGTCGTCCGTGAGGTTCGAGAGACTGATCGAGATCGCGGCCCACGAGTTCTTCAAGAAGGTGGCAGACAACGCCACGGATGTCTTCCTGAACAGGACCGAATTGGTGGGATTGTTGATCGGAGGTCCGGGTTCGACCAAGGATTTCTTCATCAATGAGGGATATCTTCACCACGAATTACAGAAGAAGGTTATCAAACCGTTCTTCGATACAGGATATACGGATGAAGCGGGTCTCAGGGAACTGGTGGATGCCGCTGCGGACACCATCCAGGATATAGATCTCGTGGAGGAGAAGGAGTACGTCCAGAGATTCTTCAGGGAGATCAGGAAGACGGATGGTGGTCTGTCCGCATACGGTGAGGACATGGTCCGTGATTCCTTGAACATGGGTGCCGTCAACGTATTGTTATTGTCGGAGAACCTCGACAAGAGGAGGATCACGGTCAAATGTCCCCAGGGTCACACATACGATATGACCGTGGCGGATGCGGATGACAAGATCCAATGCAAGGAATGCGGTTCCACCGCTCAGGTCATCAGGAACGAGGACCTGATCGATGATTTCTTCATGCTCGCGGAAGCATACAACACGGAGGTCAAGATCATCTCCGCGGATTCGGAGGAGGGTCAGATGCTGATGACGGCGTTCGGAGGTATCGCGGCCATACTCAGGTACAGGGTACAGTGATAACATGTCCGTTATGGATAGATTCAGAGCAGAGGTGGACGATGCCGTCAAAGGCGCATTGTCCAAGATGGGTGTTGATGCGGAGTTCTCGATAGAGATACCTTCGACGGATGCGGCGGACCTTGCGGTCCCCTGTTTCCTGATGTCCAAGGCGCTCAGGAGAGCACCCAAGGATATCGCCGAGGAGTTGGCATCGAACATACAGCCGTCGGGTCTGATATCGGATGTCAGTGCCCTGAACGGTTATTTGAACTTCAAGATGGACGGCGTGAAGCTCACCGAAGGTACGCTGAAGGACGTCCTCGAGATGAAGGACAGGTACGGAAGCCTCCCCGACAAGGGACTGAAGGTGATCGTGGAGCACACATCCACCAATCCCACGGGACCGATCCATGTAGGGCGCGCCAGGAATCCCATAATCGGAGATACGTTGGCAAGGATCCTCGACATGTGCGGATATGACGTGAGTACGGAGTACTACGTCAACGATGTCGGTAAACAGGTCGTGATCCTCACATGGGGTGTCAACAACCTCACCAAGGAACAGGTGGAGCAGGAGATCGCAGACAGGGGGATGCAGGACGACCGCGATAAGACCGATCACAAACTCGTAGCATATTACCGTCTCGCCAACAAGATGATGGAGGAGGATCCCGAGGTCCAGGAACAGATCGGTTCCATGCTCAGGAGGTTCGAGGCCGGTGACGAGGAGGTCATCTCCACGGTCAGGAAGACCGCCGAGGTCATGTTGGACGGTCTGAAGGAGACCCTCGCCAACATCGATGTGGTATTGGACACATACACTTGGGAATCCAAATTCATAGCCGACGGTTCCGCAAGGAAGTACGTCGAGGAATTGAAGAGGTCCAAATATGCCGGTGTGGAGGAGGATGGCGCATGCTATCTCGAACTGAAGGATTTCGGTATCCAGGGTAAGAACACCAAGTTCACGTTCACGAGGGCTGATGGCACGACATTGTACACCACACGTGATATCGCATATCACCAGGACAAGTTCAAGAGAGCGGATAGGTTGATCGATGTACTCGGTGAGGACCAGAAGCTCGGTAACAGACAGCTGTGCTGTGCGTTGGAGATACTCGGTCAGGAGAGGAAGTTGGATGCCATGTTCTACTCCTTCGTATCGTTGCCCGAGGGTAAGATGTCCACCAGGAAGGGTGTCGTCGTATACCTCGACGATCTGATCGATGAGGCGATATCCAGGGCATACGATGAGATCAAGTCCAGGCGTAACGACATGTCCGAGGACAGGATGAGGGAGATCGCCAAGATCATCGGTGTCGGTGCCATAAGGTACAACATCGTCCGCGTACAGCCGGAGAAGCAATTGGTGTTCAAATGGGAGGAGGCGTTGTCGTTCGACGGTAACAGCGGACCGTTCCTCCAATACTCATATGCTAGGGCATGCAGCATGCTCAGGAAGGCAGGGGAGTTCGATGAGATCGTCGATCCCTCACTCCTGACCGATCCCTTCGAATTGAGTCTCATAAAGACGATATCGAAGTTCGAGAGCGTCATAGAGCAGGCCGGGGAGAACAGGCGTATCCATCTGCTCCCGGCATACGGACATGAGTTGGCATCTGCATTCAACCAGTTCTACGCATCGGTACCGGTGCTCAACTCCAAGGCGGAGAAGGATGCACGTCTGACATTGGTGAAATGTTCCAAGATCGTGCTCAAGAACGTGTTGGACTGTCTCGGACTCGGTGCACCTGAGGAGATGTGAACATGGAGATCCGTCCCATGAAGCTCAAGGATATCATACAGGTCAGGGACCTGGAGATCATGTGCATAAGGGAGTACTTCTCAGAGATCCTGGAGAACAAATGGGAGGATCTTCCCCAGCAATGGAAGGACGACCTGGGTGCGAGCAGCAAGAAGGCGTTCGGTACGTATCTCGAATCGGGACTGAGCTTCGTTGCGGAGGATGACGGTGAGATCATCGGATTCATCTTCGCACAGATGTTGCATCATGTGAACAACGCGGAGAACCTCGTTTGGGTGGAGAACATGGGCGTACACCCGTACCTCAGGCGTAACGGGATCGGATACAAGTTGTTGCGTGCATGCATCGATGCAGGTATGGCGAAGGGTGCGACGGTCATACACAGTTCCATACAACCGAACAACGCACCATCCATCATGTTGCATAAGAAGTTGGGATTCTTCATCGACAGACGCGAGGTCGCGCTGTTGGATTGCAACGACCACAAGGTACTTCCGAACTCTAAGAAAGAATGATACGAAGGTGTCCTGCACCGGATCGGTGCAGGCCCTCCGTTCTTTTTTGTTTATTTGCGCCTACTGCGCTTGGAACCGTCGTAGGTCTTCTTCTCCAAGGATACAGGTGTCGAGGGTTTCGATTCCTCCTTCGCACCTTTCTTCTCCTCGGCCATCTTCGTGAAGATCTTCTCTTCCTTCTTACCCTTCATCGCCTTCGCCTTGGCATCGCTCGTGGAGCGCATCTTGACGAAGATCATGATCGCTATGACGATGATGGCCACGACGATCGCTATGTATGTGACCGGGTCCTTCCAGATCGAGTGGCTAACGCCTATCGTCCTCTCGAACGATACCGTCTCCTTGCCGTCGGTGACGCTTATGGATATCCTGTGGTCGCCGGAGCTTCCGAAGTTCCAGCTGAATTTGCACTCGGTCGTATCGTTCGCAGGTATCTCGAACTCTCCCTCGGCATACACCTTGCTACTGGAGACATCCTTCACCGTGACCGTGACCGTGATGGCGGAATCGGTCTTATTCTCGACGGGTACCATGATCGTACCTCCGGACATGTCGTCGAAGCCCTTCGTCACCTCCATACCGTTACAGTCGAAGGCATTGGCCGCATCCGACCCGTCCTCCAGGACGATGAACGGCACCAATGCCAATGTCAGCACCAATGCCGCTGTGATGATCTTGTTCATACCTTTCATGTGAACACCATCATGTGATTATCTCATCGAGACGGTCCTGTTCGATGGCCTTCCTGACCTCCATGGCCAATCTCCTTCCGGTGCTCATCTCCCTTCTCCAGAGCGAGTTACCGTACGGGTGACCCACTGCCATGTGGACGTTCGTACCTCCGCCGATACGGGGTGCTACGTCATAGATGTGGAAGTGGAGGTCCTTATCTACACATGTCTGGAGACAGAACGGTCCGATGATACCCGGATCGTAGTACTTCTTCGTGGCCTCGACATATTTCTCGGCCATCTCGAACGCCTTGTCGAGGAGCGATTCCCTCAATGTGGCGGAGTTGTGTCCGCACACGGTGTATTCGGGGAGGATACCGTCGTTCTCGAGCTCCACCTGCTGTTTGCCGGGGAGCCTGCAGTATCCGTCCAACGATGATTCGAATCTCCAGTCGATACCGAGGAGTTCCAACTTGGATCCCTTCTCCTCGAGCGGTGAGTAGAAGAAGTCGAGGTTGAACACGGGGCCGATGATGTACTGTTCCATCCTTGCGGACTCCAGGAAGTTCTCCTCGATGACACCGTCCCTGATCAGTTCCTCGGATTTCTGGCAGAACTGTTCGTATGATTTCGCTGTGAAGAATCCTCTCTCGAGCTTCTTCTGCTTGTGGTGGACCTTGATGATCGTGAGACCGACGTTATCGATGTCCTCGGGCTTCTCGACCTTCTTGGGTGCGGGTAGGTTGGCCTTGTCGAGGATCCAATAGTAATCCTTCTCGTCACCTCTCTCCTCGGACCTGAGGAGATTCCTGCTTCCGACCATGGGTACCTTGAAATCGTTCTCGACGGCATCGATACCGCAATATGATACGAAGGAGCGGTTCGGGATGAAGAGGATGTTGTCCTTCATCAGCTTCTCCTGTACCTTGGGGTCGAGGATACCGTTGAACTTGTCAAGGATGACGGTCTCATCGACGACACCGCGGTAGACGCTGCCGTCCGCGTTGTAGTACTTTTTGAAGTATTTGTCGAAGGTCGCCTCTCTTCCTCTCTGACAGATGGCAACGGTCCTGAACCCTTCCGATGTGGCCCCGTCACATGTATCGAGTGCTGAGTGTGATGCGACGACTCCGATCTTCGCTTTCTTGGCGTCATATCCGTCAAGATTTGCCAGAATCTCATCTCTGCTGATCATCTGAATGCCTCGTTTATTGTGTGCCCTATCCCCTATAAGATAATAAGTTAGTCGGTCGGGATCCGGGCATGGAGGCGATCGCATCGGATGTGCATGTGTCTCTTGATGGGTGAATCACCCTATTGGGCGGTCCTGATGCAGTCATCGGTCGGGGTCGTGATATCTTCGCGATACCGGGTTATGTCGAAATGGATCTCCCATGGGACGTCACGTACATCACAGAGGTATTGGTAGGATCGTCCGCCCAATAGTTGGATTATACATCCAACTAACAATATTTAACACATGGGGTGTGGGGCTCACATTCGATGACGATTGTCAACAATGTCAGACAACGATCGTGATGACGGTCACGAGGATCGCTGTACCGACCATGTCCATTATGGATGACGTGATCGGTATGCAATGGTCATCGGGATCGAGATCGAACTTGACGGCGGAGACAGCGACATAGTATGAGAGGAAGTTGATGACGGTCGTCGTCAGGAGTCCCGATATCAGGACTATGCCCATCAGCTTGAGATAATCCAATCCGCTCGGTTGTACGATGAATGCGGCGGTACCGATGAACAGGAACGTAACGGTCGCCAAGATGTAGATTATGAGGAAGTTCTCGTACGCAGGACCGTTCGGATATCTCCTGGATTCCATGGTACCTATGTGCAGCATCGAGCTCAGTCTCGACGTCAGCATACCGGATAGCGCATTACCCTCGTTGAGGAACGCAGGCAACAGTACAAGGAGGACGCTGTAGCTCATGATGGCACTGGTCCCGCGCTCGACGATTATACCTGCGGCTATCTCGAAGAATATGCATATGACGAGGACGGGCATCGACTGTTTGACGATACGCTTGGCCTCATCGATCCTTCTCCTCCTGACCTTCCTCCTAAGGAGTGCCAGCGTTACCGACACAGATAATATCAGGAGGGCTATGCACGAGATGTTGATGAACATCTCGTCGGTATTGAGGACTATCCACGTGGCGAGATAGATCATGGGCACGGTGGCGATATCGCCTGCCGCCGCTATGAGCGGGGATGTGATGTTGTCCACATCCCAATCCCTCTTGTATCCCTCGCGTGCGATGATGATGTTGAACACGATCACGATCATCCCTGCGAGGATCCCGCCGACGAGTGAGATGAAGATGAAGGACAGTATCCCGATGGTGCTCTCGAAGAACAGTTCGATGACCGCCCATCCGATCACACCCATGATCGCCGATAGGCTGAGTGTGAGCACGACGGCGGCCTCGATGTTGGACCTTAGCACGCTGTTCTTCTTGAAGCTCATCTTGAAGGTACCCATGTGCATCGATGTACCCAGACGGCTGCCCATGGCACCGAAGATGTTCCCGCGCATACCGATGGCGGAATAGATCATTATCATCATACCCGGGATGAGTATGATGTACTCCTCCATGCTACCCAAGAACAATCCGGCCACGAGATCCGCGATGGCAGCTATTATCAACGCGAGGAGGCCCATGACGAATACCGACCTGTTGCGAACGAAGAATCCGTCGGTAACTCTCTCATCGACCACCATAGAAACACCTCATGACATAGCTGTAATCGGTTTTGGGAGTGCAGACTTACTATTAATAGGGGATGGGTGCAGTATCGACCGTCCCAGTCTGGTCTAATGCTTATATATCGTGACTCGGATAGACATGATGTTGGATAGATATGCAGACAACGACGTCTACCGGTTCCGATGATTCCGACGGCAGTAATAGTCGTCAGATGAAGTTTCTGGAGGTGCCAGCATGAGTGAATCCTCAGGCGAATACATGGACCTCGATGATATAGACATGACAGTCCAGGAGATCCTTACGGAGATGAAGGACAAGTCGGAGGTCATCGTCGACCTCGCCTATGCGTCCCTGATGTACAACAGCAAGGACATGGCGGACAAGGTCAAGAAGATCCAGGACGAGATGGAGGATCTGAAGTACGCGGTCCGTGTGAAGGTCATAATGGCCGCAAGGACCAAGGAGGACGCAAAACAGCTCTCGGGGATCCTTCAGATCGCATCAGCGGCGGACAGGATCGCCAGGTCCGCAGGGGACATAGCGAAGCTGATAGACGTCCCGCCGGAGAAGAGGCCGTTCATAACCAACCTCATCAACGAATCCGGTGAGAAGTTCCGTATCACACGCATATCGGAGAAATCCGACATGGCAGGCCATACCATCGGCGATCTAGCCGTGGAGGCATGCACGGGAACGAGGATCATCGCATTGAAGAACCGTCACGGATGGACATACGATCCCGACGATTCCGCTAAATTACGTGCGGGTGACGATATCATCGTACGCGGTTCCGACGGAGGTTTCGATCGTCTGCAGAGGTTCGCATCCGGATTGGAACCATGGGAGTTCCCGGAGAAGGACGGTGATGACGAATGATGAACAAGATCGAGACGATGCTCCTCGAGTTGAAGGACACATCCGAATTCATGGTCGATCTCGCATATTCATCATTGCTGTACAACAACAGCGAGATCGCGGAGGAAGTGATATTCCTCGAAGGCAGGATGGACGAGCTCGGAGCGGAGATCCAAGAACAGTTGCTCAACGTAGCGAAGGACAAGCCCGATGTGGTCGCCAAGTTCTCCGTGATATTGAGGTTACAGATGGCAGCGGAGGAGATCGCCAATGCGGCGGCATCCATCGCGGATGTCGTCCTCAGAGGATTGGGGGAGCATCCCGTCATACAGATGAGCATCCAGGAATCGGAGGTGACCATCGAGAGGGCGACGGTCAGCGACAAGTCGATCCTCGTCGGCAAGACCTTCGGTGAGATAAGGCTCGGAAGCATCTCGGGGATGTATGTCCTGGCGATAAAGCGCGGTAACCAGTTCATCTACGGTCCGAACAAGTTCACGGTCATCAATGCGGGTGACGTGCTCATCGCCAGAGGACCCGAGGAGAGTGCCGACTACTTCATCGATCTCGCAACGGGTGACGCAAGGGAATTCTGATCACTCGTAGACACCGTACCAGAGCCTGGCATTGGTGGAGAACATATACAGTGTAGCCAAGGCTGTGAACACGCACAGGACGTATCTCATGACATCCGTGTAGAACAGTCCGAGGATGCTCCCTGTGAGTATGACGATCATGAACATCAGCGTGGCGGACCACATGTATTTGGCCCTCTTCAGGAGGCCTATGGCGGATGCGATGTTCACGATGCCTATCAAGAGTATACTATAGGAATTGCTCACATCGAACGTCAGGAACGTCGGTATGCTCGTACCCGTGATGTATGCGAGGAAGACGAACACCGACCCTATTCCGATTATGGTGTATGCCAATCCGAGCACGCCCATGGTAGTGAAGTCCCTCTCCGGAGTATCTGTCATCGGTTCACATGATGATGACATCCGTATAAATCGATATTCACAGGCTACGCTGTCGAGGATGATTGTGAAAAAGACTGGTAGCCTCATGCAGATTCGAACTGCAGTCCCCAGATCCAGAGTCTAGGATGATTGACCACTACACTATGAGGCTGTTGAACGGACTATATCAGACCCCGTAATAAAAGTTTCGCATGATGTTCTCAGAACACGAACTGTACCAACAGCATATAGCAGGCGGTACCGCCGGCTATGGACAGCAACATCCTGCGTTTCCAGAGATGCAATGCGACGGTGACGGCTATCGATATCAGTTCCGGGATGCCGTAGCTGCCCGAGGTGAACGAGACGTCGCGGAGACAGTAGATCACCAACATCGCGAACACCGCACCCGGGAGGACGTTGCCCAGATACCTGATGTACTTCGGTGTCGGTTCGTCGGATTTGAACAGTATGAACGGCAGGGCACGTGTGAGTACGGTCGCCAATATGGCGACACCGATGATTATGGCCTCTTCGGTGGGCGTCATCTCCCGATCGCCTCCGCACTATGTATCAACGGTCTTCTGAGAACAGTGAAGATGAGCAGTACGCATATCATCGTCGGTACGAGGAAGTTATCGCCGCCGAAGATCGCGAGACACGCTATGCTCGCGGCCAATCCGACCAATTCGGATACGTGACGTCTCTCCTTCAACCACTGTTCCAAGAAGATGACCACGAACATCGCGGTCATCACGAACGTCAATCCTTCGGTGTTGAATGTCAGCAATCCGCCTACGAGACCACCGATCGTGGCCCCGCTGACCCAATAGAAGTGGTTCAACAATGTGACGAAGAAGTAGAACCAACCGCGATCCACATCCTCGGGGATCTCCGCGGTATAGTTGAGACTGAACGTCTCGTCGCACATCCCGAATATGAGGTAGAACCTCTTCCACCCCAACCCCTTGTACTTGTCCAACATGGATATGCCGTAGAACAGGTGCCTCGCCTGTATGACGAACGCCACGATGAACGCATGTATCGGGGAGAAGGATGATAGGAGCATACCGGCCACAACGAACTCCAGGCTCCCTCCGAAGATCAGAAGGCTCATCAGCATGGGATACACGAAACTGAATCCCAGCATGTTCATGTAGACGCCGTATGCCATCCCTATGAACCAGAATCCCGCGAATATCGGTACTGTGTACGGGAATGCGCACTTGAATGCCTTGATGATGGTCTGACGGTCGTCACTCATCCATGGGTCCCTTCTTGACGGGTGCCCATATCGAATGTGTATAATAATCTGTGTAGTAACGGGTTTTGAATGGGGATTCGACCCCATTCAGTTCTTGACGATCTCCTCGACCTTCTTGAAGATGTCCTCGATGCCACCCTCGTCTCCCTTGACGGTGACGAGCTTTCCCTTCTTCTGATAGTAATCGATGAGGGGGAACGTGTTCTTCCTGTAGACCTCGAGTCTGTTCTTGACGGTATCTTCCTTGTCGTCATCCCTCTGGTAGAGCTGTGCACCGCATTTGTCGCAGACACCCTCCTTCTTCGGGGGTTTGTTGGAGAGGTTGTAGACAGCCTTGCAGTCGGGGCAGGAACGCCTCTGCGTGAGCCTCTCGATGAGGACCTCATCGGGAACATCGATGTTGAGTGCCAGATCCACATCAAGGATCTCTCCCAATGCGTCCGCCTGCTCGATGGTCCTCGGGAATCCGTCGAGGAGGAACGATCCGCCCAATCCGTCGATCTTCTCTTTCATCATGCCGATGATAACATCATTGGGGACGAGTCCTCCGGCATCCATGTATTCCTTGGCCTTCTTCCCTAGTTCGGTACCATTCCTTACGGCCTCGCGGAGCATGTCCCCGGTGGAGAGGCTGACGAATCCCAGCCTGTCACAGAGTATCTCCGCTTGGGTGCCCTTTCCCGCTCCGGGAGGGCCGAGAAGTACGATCTTTGTCTTCATGAGGCTGGGATGGACAAGTTACATATTACACCTTTGTTCGTTCCGGCCCCCGAACGACTGCTTTATAATACAGCTAGGTATTAGTGTAAGTGTGCAGGTGATATCTGTGGACCAAAAGATAATTGACAGTATCGAGAAGATAGTCGGGAAGGAAGGTTATTCGACGAAGGTCGCCGATCTGTATACGTACGGTTTCGACGCATCCATTTTCCATACGACCCCGGAGATGATCATACAGCCCAGGTCCACGGAGCAGGTCTCTGAGATCATGAAGATCGCCAACGCCAACAGGATCCCGGTCGTGCCCAGGGGCGCGGGTACGGGACTGTGCGGATCGGTCGTCCCGATCAAGGGCGGCATAGTCATGGACATGAGCAGGATGAACAAGGTCCTCCAGATAAGCGTAGGGGACCTATGGGCCGAGGTCGAGGCAGGTTGTGTCTACAACGATTTCAACGCGGCCATCGGCAAGTACGGTTTCTTCTTCCCCTGCAACCCCGGATCCGCGGAGGCATGCGAGATCGGTGGTATGGTGGCCGCCAACGCATCGGGTATGAGGGCGGTCAAGTACGGAGCGACGAGGGACTTCGTCCTCGGACTGACGTTCGTCAAGGCGGACGGAGAGATCGTGAACGCAGGTACCAAGACGATCAAGGACTCATCCGGATATCAGTTGGCACGTCTGCTCGTAGGCAGCGAGGGTACGTTGGGTATCATCACGAAGGTGACCATCAAACTGTTGGCCAAACCCAAGGCCACGGCATCGTGTCTCTGTTCCTTCAACTCGGTGCATGAGGCAGGTAAGTGCATCTCCGCGATCATAGCGGAACCGCTGATCCCGGCATCATGCGAGCTCATGGATTCGGTATCCATCGAAGCGGTCAACAACTCCCAGGGCAACCCGCTCCCCGATTGTAAGGCTTTGATCATCGTCGAATGCGACGGTGAGCCGGAACAGGTGGAGCGCGACCTGAAGACGGTGGAGAGGATCGCGAAGGGCATCGGTGCGACGACGGTCACGGCGACGCACGACAAGAAGCAGATAGCGGCATGGACCTCCGCGAGGAAATCCGTCATGACATCGCTCTCGGCATTGAAGCCCGGATTCTCATCGGTCTCGTTGGCCGACGATATGGGTGTACCGGTGTCCAAGATCCCGGATGCGGTGTTGGAGTTCCAGAGGATCGCCGACAAGTACAGGGTAACGATCGCCACATACGGACACGCATCGGACGGTAACCTCCACACGAAGATGCTCATCGATCCGCTCGACAAGGACGAGTGGGACAGAGGTGTACAGGCCGTCAGCGAGATATTCAACGTATGTATCGAACTCGGAGGTACGGTCACGGGAGAGCACGGAGTCGGTATAGCGAAGGCACCCGATTTCCAGAAGGAGAGGGCGACGGAGCTCTCGACCATCAGGGCGATCAAGCAGGCCCTCGACCCCAACAACATCCTCAACCCCGGTAAGTTGGAGCAGTGGGAGGGTTCCATCCTCGGAAAGGTCCCGCTCAGGTATCCCTGTAAGGAATACATGTGAAACATCCTGTGGGCTTCACGCCCACACACCCATCTTTTTCGATCATCCTGTCATCTTCGGAACGATCTCCCGGTAATTATATAGCGGCAGATCAGAATCAAGACATAGTCAGATCGTAAGGATCCTGACCTTATCTCGGTGATGGGACTATGGACGAACAGCTGTTGTATCAGGGACTCTGCAGAGGTTTCATAGATTCGTCCGTATCCGCAGATGAGGCCATCACCCCACAGTTCGTCACCAACGATCAGGAACGCGGGGAGAAGGTCATAACCTCCCTCAAGAACAGGATGACCTCATGCGATTCGTTCATGTTCTCGGTGGCATTCGTGACATACGATGGGGTCAACGCTCTGTTGAGCGAGTTCAAGAACCTCATGGACAGAGGCGTCCACGGGAAGATCGTCGTGTCGCAGTATCAGAACTTCACACAACCACAGGCATTGCGCAGACTGATCGAGTTCCCGAACATCGAGCTGAGGATAGTGACCGAGGACAGGTCGAAGATGCATTCCAAGTGCTACATCTTCGAGAAGGACGGGGATTACGAGATACTGATCGGGAGTAGCAATCTGACCAACAACGCATTGTGTTCCAACTGTGAGTGGAACGTACTTCTCAATTCCAACTCCTCGGGCGAGATCGCCGAGGACATCATATCCGGATTCGGAAGACAGTTCGATTCCGCCACACCCGTCACGGAGGAGTGGATACGCACCTATCAGGAGATCTACGACGATCTCAAAGATTATCGCAGGACCGTATCGCGCGGATTCGTGCCGGACATCAAGAAGGAGATCGTTCCGAATGTGATGCAGGAGGGAGCATTGGCGAACCTCAAACGCATAAGGGACGAGGGAGGGAAGAGGGCATTGGTCATATCCGCCACCGGAAGCGGGAAGACCTATCTCGCGGCATTCGATTCCAAGAGATACGGCGGAAGGTTCCTGTACCTCGTCCACAGGATCAACGTCCTATCCAAATCCATGAGGAGTTTCGGGAGGGTCATGGGCAACACCCGCGACATCTGTCAATATGACACCTCCGTAGGCGATACGGGTGCGGACTGTCTGTTCTCCACGATACAGACGATGTCCAATCCTGAGGTGTTGCGTTCGTTCGCACCCGATAGGTTCGATTACATACTCATCGACGAGGCCCACCATGTGGGTGCGGAGACGTATCAACGTATCATCGATCATTTCACACCCAAGTTCCTCCTGGGGATGACCGCTACGCCGGATCGTTCCGACGGTTATGACATCTATTCGTTGTTCGATCACAACATCGCATACGAGATACGTCTGAAGGAGGCATTGGAATATGACCTGGTCTGTCCGTTCCATTACTTCGGATTGTCCGATCTGACACTCGATGACGAATCCGTGGAGGATAAATCACAGTTCAACAAGGTGGAGTTCGAGTCCAGGGTGGAACACATACTGACGGAGACACGTTTCTACGGGAATGGCGGTAAGAGATTGAAGGGTCTCGTATTCTGTCAGAGCGTGGAGGATGCGAAGGCATATTCCACGGCATTCAACCGCAGAGGTCTGAGGACAGAGTGGGTGTCCGGTAAGTTACCGGCGGAGGAGGTCGAGGACAGGATCGAGAGGTTGGAGATGGAGGAGGGTGAACTATGTTTGGATTACATATTCACCGTGGACCTCTTCAACGAAGGTGTCGACATACCATCCGTGAATCAGGTGGTGATGCTCCGTCCCACGCAATCCCCCATCGTGTACATACAGCAGTTGGGAAGGGGATTGAGGAAGGACGATGACAAGGATTTCCTGGTCGTCCTCGATTTCGTGGCGAATTATGACAAGAACTACAACATACCGTTGGCCCTCTCCGATGATCATTCATACAACAAGAGCGAGGTGAGGAAGTTCGTCGCCGCCGGGGACTCCATGGTCTATGGTAATTCAACGATCAGTTTTGACGAGATCACGAAGAAGAGGATCTACGAATCCATAGACAGGGCGAGCTTCAAGGATGCGAACATGCTGAAGGATGCGTACAAGAGTCTCAGGAACAAGATCGGTTCCATCCCGGAACTCGTCGATTTCAGGAGATACGGTTCGGTCGATGCCCTGAAGTTCATAGAGAAATGGGGATCGTACCATGAGTTCCTCTCCAAGGGTGTGGAATCGGGATACGATGTCACCCTCCCGAAGGAACAGGTCGATATGCTGAGATACATATCGAAGATCATCGCTCCCGGAAAGAGGATGTTGGAGATACTCGCTTTGGAGGAGATCAACAACGGTTGCGACGATTTCGACGGATTCATACGTTCATTGGATCCGAAGATATCCGATAACGCCATGAGGAACATCACAGGTGTCTTCGACGGGACGTTCTACAACAACGGGATATCCCTCATCCAAGGGAATCGTACCTCTGATGCATACCGTTCCATGCTGTCGAACGAGTGGTTCAGACGTCACGTGGATTGGCTGATCGCACTCGGAAAGGACAACAACGGACTCTTCTACAGGAATACGTACCGCGGTACAGATCTCGTGCTGAACAGGATGTACACGTACGACGATGTCTGCCGTTTCTGCAATTGGGTGCAGAACGTCAACGCACAGAACATAGGCGGTTACAAGTATGATAGGGACAGCAACACGTTCTGTGTGTTCATCAATTACAAGAAGGGAGAGGGGGTCGTCGAATCCCAGAGGTATGACGACCGTTTCGAGAACCGCAACACCCTGTTGGCCCTATCCAAATCGACCGAGGACCGCAACGCGAAGAACATGATGCGCGTGAGTCACCACAGGGAGAACGGGACCACCATCCACCTGTTCATGAGGAAGAACAAGGAGGATGAGGGTTCCAAGGAGTTCTATTATCTCGGTATGATGGATTTTGTCGAATTCATCGGTGATGGGAAACCTGTCGAGATAAAGTACCGTCTGCATGACGAGGTACGCCGCGATATCTACGAGTACATGACGATAGCGGATTGATTCATCCGTACATCACGATACGTACGACGATCAGCAATGCGATGGCCACACCGATCATCACACCGTAGACGGGAGCGTTCCACTTCAGGATCTTGCCACCGTCGAGCGGTCCGATCGGGAGCAGGTTGAACACCGCGAGGAACGAGTTCAGATGTGCGAGCACCAGGAGGATCGCACCCACCTTGGTGTATGCTCCGCCGAAGAGTATCGCCACCACCAATGCTATGGCGCAGAGTGCGATGTTGACAGCGGGTCCCGCCACGCTGATCCTACCGTTCTGTTCGTCCGTGATGTACCCGTTTATGTAGACGGCACCCGGCATGGCGAACAGGAATCCGAACATGGACGATATGAGACATATCAGCAATCCCATGGGATACATCCTGAACTCCGACCATGCACCGAACCTCTGTGCGGTGAACTTGTGACCCATCTCATGCATCATGAAGCTCGTTATCACGAAGATGAGCGATACGCCGAACCAACAGAGTATGTTCGTCACATAATCGTCGCTGAAGAAACCCTTATTCCCTCTGTAGATGAGCGTGAAGGACACACTCAGCACAAGGATCGCGATACCGATGTCACGTACCTCTATCTTGCTGAATCTGGGTCTACCGAATCCCGGATTGATGTGTCTGACTCCTGGCGTATCCATGTTGTTCCGTCGTCAATGGGTGATATCTTATTATAATGTTTACCGCTCTCGACAATCATGGTTTCCGGTAACGTATCGCACGGGAAGGAGAGACGCCTGTGGTGTGACGGATGCGGCACATTGGTACTCGGTAAGAGGTGTGCCTGCGGACGTACCCCGAGGGAGTTCGAGATCAACAGTCCCGGCGATATCAGACCATGCATGGGCGAGGGTGTCGATCTGATCCTGAGGATGTTCGAGAGGACGTTCGGTACCTGCGAACCGTTGATCGGGAAGATGATCTTCCTGAACAAGGTCCCGGGAGAGGACAGGACGGACGAGGTCATCGCACACGGGGAGGTGCTTGCGATACTGAGGTTCGACCTCTCCGTCAACGATTATGTGCTGGAGATAAGACAGGCCGGTGCCGAGCTGTTCGATACCTGTGCCAAGAAGAACATAGTCACGTTCGGTTCCATGTCCGGTCACCTGAAGGGTAAGAGCATCCCGGGTGCCAACATCAAGGAGATCATAGGCGAGTTCTCCGCAGGCGAATCATTGATCCTCAGGAAGGGGGAGAAGGTCGGTGCGGGCATCGCATCGGGTCCGAGTTCGGGACTCCGCGATATGGAGAAGGCCGTCAAGATAAGGGACCTCGACAACAGGAAGGGCATGCCCATATCACCCGATTCCGATAGGGAAGCGTTCGTCAGATGCAACAGGGAGCATCTGAAGAACATCGAGGGCAATGCCGTGAGCGACATCCGTTCCTTCATCAAGGGCAAGTCGCAACCCATCACCGCATCGTTCTCGGGAGGGAAGGATTCGTTGGCCGCCCTCGGTATAGCGATGAAGGTCACGAAGGACATCGATCTGCTGTACATAAACACGGGATTGGAGTTCCCCGAGACCGTGGAGTACGTGGAGGGATTCGCGGAGAGGAACGGCATGAGGCTCCATATGGCCAAGGCCGATCATGCGTTCAGGGAGAACGTGGATACCTTCGGACCACCTGCCAAGGATTTCAGATGGTGCTGTAAGGTATGTAAGCTGGGGCCGATAACCGATATGATATCGAAGGAATATCCCAAGGGAACGATCACCGTCGAAGGGAACAGGATGTTGGAGTCCTTCGCGAGATCGAGGATCGGTTTCGTGACCAAGAACCCGTTCGTTCCGAATCAGACCAATCTCAATCCCGTGAGGACATGGTCCGCCGCCGAGATATGGGGATACATCTGGATGAAGGGCCTGGAATACAATCCGCTGTACGAGAGGGACTTCGAGCGTATCGGCTGTTATCTGTGCCCATCCTGTCTGGCCAGCGAGTGGAAGAACACCGAACGCATCCATCCCGAGCTCTACAGGGATTGGATGGACTATCTCTATCGTTATGCGGAGGAACGCGGTCTCCCGAAGGAGTTCGCGGACATGGGATTCTGGAGGTGGAAGGTCCTTCCGCCGAAGATGGTCCGTCTGGCGGAGGACATGGATCTGAGGACGACACCGAAGAAGGCCAAGGGGCCGTCGATGAAAATGCTCAAGGGCGCATCGTCATGTGCCGCGGGAGGATATTCCGTGGAGGCCATCGTGACCGTACCGAGGACCAGGGACTTCTCTGTTGTGGAGGATGCTTTGAGGACGATAGGCGATGTGCGCTATTCGTCGGAGTTCGAGATCGCATTGGTGAAGGCGAGATCCGGTACATCCAAGTTGTTCGGAGGGGGACAGGTATCCGTCACATCGAAGACGTTGGACGGTTCCAAGGAACTCTTCGAACGTTCGGTGAAAGCGTTGCTGAGGGCACAGATGTGCACTTCCTGTGGCATATGCGAGAAGAGATGCCCCCGTCACGCCATACGTATAAAGGATGGATTGCACGTGGATGGAGACAGGTGCAATTCGTGCGGAGTGTGTGAATCATCATGCATGGTTGCACATTACTATGATAAGATAGTCTGATGCCGGTGCGGAGTCGGTAAATATCTCATCGACGATATCATATTCGAACTTTGACCGACTTCCTCTCGGAGGTCGTAAGGGGTTTTATCTTAAGATCTCCACAATGATGTGGATGATCCTAAGGACCAGGGAGCTGAATTGGAGTACAAAACCCTGGTCCTTCTTCATATGTGCTCACACCATTTTTCGATGACGATTCCTGTCCTCGGATGTGCCGATGGATCGCATGGGTATGGGGTGACGATGTGTTTCGCGATGGCAGAGTTGATAAATACTCCGCCGACGATATGACATCAGAACTTTGACCGACCCCCTCTCGGAGGTCGTAAGAGGTTTTACATTAAGATCTCCACAATGATGTGGACGATCCTAAGGACCAGGGAGCTGATTTGGAATACCTCTCCCGGGTCCTTCTTCATCTTGGCGATCTTTTCACCTCCTTAAAGAATGACTCAAAGAGTCCATCCGCATGCAGGCTGAAGCCCGCATCTGCGGACCTCATCCCCCTTGGCATATTCGACTACGCACAGGATGTCAATTAAAGCGATTATTACATGTAGCGAGTTAGTCCGGACCCCGATACAGGACCGCCGTCCGGAGCGTCCATGCGAGCGTGTCAGTAATGATTATAATATGAACCCGGTATTGTCTTCGTATGGATGGAGGTCTAGCGTTAGGGGCCGTCATAGGTCTGGGGTCCGCATTGATCCTGATGTATGCAGTGCTCAGGAATTACACATACCCCAAGATAGAGGAACCGTTCTTCAGCGACCCGAGACTCTTCAAGCTCTTCACATTGGGATTGTTCGAGGGAACGCTCCTCTTCGTCCTGTATACATATCTTTGGCAGTTCTTCACCGTCACGGGATTGGGTCTCATCGTGGCCATCCTCTTCGGTGCCATAATCGAGTTCGCCAAGCTCGTGACATTGAATCTCAAGAGGTTCAGTGGTATATCGGATACCATATTCTACGGATTCGGATTGGGTCTAGGTCTCGGTGCGGCCATGGCGTTCGGTATGGTCTACTATTGGCTCAGAGGGAACCTCGATATCACATCAGGGGTCATGGTCGTCATGTTGGCCCTCCAGTACCTCCTGTTGGGTGCCGCTAACGGTATCGTCGTCGGCGAGGGTGTCGCAAGGCGCAGACCGATGGAATTCACGTTACAGGCGGTGCTGTACAGTGCGTTGTTCCACTTGATCATCATCCCGTTCTACATGGCGGACGTTGCATTATGGGTGAAGTATGTCGCACTCATAGCGGCATTCGCCCTTGCGGTGTACATATTCTACCGTGCGGTGTACAAGAGATTGCCGAAGGTGGTGGATGATGTACTCAAGATGAACGGCAGGACCCGTAACGACATCTACGGTCTGAAGTGAGTTCAGTAGAACTTGTATCTGCCGTATCCGACCTCGTAGATGATGCATTCGTCGAGCATGACCTTGAGGTATCTCTCCCCCTTACCGGGGACGAACCTCTCTACATCCTCTTCAGTGAACGTACCTTGGATGTCCGTCAGTCCTTTGGCGATGACGACCATCTTGTCCTTGATGTCAGTGACGTTCTCCACCCTGTATTCGAGGGACGACATCGGGTCTATGTTGCGATCGATCCTCTTCTTCTCCATCTTGATCCCGGACATGGATGACAGAGCATCCCTTACCACGGATTGATCCCTGTCCTTGAAGAGGATGTTCATGTCCTTCGTAACCGCTTTACAGTTGCAGTACGGACATCTCGTGACATCATCGTACAGGTCGATTATCCTGTGCTTACCGCATTCGGAGCATGTGATTATCCCGAACATGTCACTCGTATTCCGTGAAGACCAACGATGCGAGGCAGCATCCGTAGTGGTCGGTGGGTATCTGGAGTTCCTCCAACACGTAGTTGACCTCCTCCAACTCTATCTCCCTGATCCTGGCCATCTCATCCATCTTCCATCTGAGGTCGGACCTGAGGGATTCCTTGGAACCGTGGAGATGTCCCTCTGCCACATATCCTCCCTTCCCGTCCTTCCTGAACGCGTATGCGATGCCGGCGGAGATCATCTCCCCTTCCGTACCTCTCATCTGTGCCAATACGCAGTGCGTCACCGCGCCCATCGGGAGCTCCTTCCTCTCGGTCCTCTTCGCACCTATCGGTATGACGGATGATACGGAGACGAGATTCTGCTCGCCTATGCCCGCATTCGCGAGGGCACGATCGAACGCATTCAATCCCGAGACCTCGCTGACCGCGGAACTCGATGTTATGAAGAATTCAGTTGGCACAAGATACATATCATGTACGTAGGGTGAACCCATATTTAACTGAGGACTTTCATCCGTAGATGTTGTCACTGTTGTCGCGTACCGGTGCGGTGAACCTCTTCTCGATGTCCTCCGCCTCTTTGTAGAGAGGTTCGGTATCTATCTTCAGTTCCGGGAGCATCTTCGCAAGGGGTTCCATTATCTTGGCCGCACCCCTCGGATCGGGCATGTCCTGCCTTGCTGATCCCAATAATGTTATGACATCGAGGTCCTCATCGACGGCCTTGACCAACATCATGCCCGAGAGTCCTCTAACCATGCCCTCGTCGAATGATTCGATACCATATTCCTTCATCAGTTCCCTCGCCCTCTCCGTGGAACCGACGCCGATGATGTCATACTGATCCGTCGTGAATTGGGGGATACCGTCCAACGTTATCACGGTGTGGACGTCATTGTTGCGGCACCATTCCACGAGCATATCCGCCAATGCCGTGAAGAGCTCCGTCTTCGGGACGAACTCCGATGTGATGACAACGATGTCCTCGCAATCGATCCCTCCGTCATCCTTCACGTTCTCCCTCGTTCCCATGTAGAATCTGACCGGAGGCATCGGGACACCGCCCTGTACCACGGCATACGGCGGGAACGACGGCGAGGAGATGGATGCTATGAGGTCGAGATCCAATTCCTTGGCGAGGAAGCTCGTAGCGATGGAACTTATCAATCCGAGGCTGGGGAAACCTACGATGGCCACGGCATTGTTGAGTCTCCTGTCGGTGTATTCGTGGAGGGTCAGTTCGTCCATGTCCACCTTATTGTGGTAATGATATTAAGCAGTTCTACAATGGGTGTGGCATGGTAAATGAATCGATCTCCATGGAATACACTTCCGCAGGGATACCGGTCATAACGGATTCGGTGCCCGGTTGCAGGAGTTCAGGATATATGGTCGCCGTGAACACGGGATCCAGGGACGAACATCCCGAGATATTCGGTCTGTCGCATCTTCTGGAGCATGTGGTGTTCAGGGCGACGAAGACACGTACATCCTTCCAGATGTCCAAGGAGATGGAGGGTGCCGGCGGGGAGATGAACGCATTCACCGCCAAGGAGATGACGGCGTTCTATGGTGTCACCATAGACAGCACGGCGAAGGTCGCGAAGGACCTCGTCGCCGATATCGTCTCCAATCCGCTGATCGCGAAGGACGATACCGAGTTGGAGAAGAAGATCGTCCTCCAGGAGATCAGCATGTGCGAGAACGATCCCGAATCCTACATCCACGATCTATTCGATGAGGTCATATGGAAGGGTCACGAGCTCTCGCAGGGAGAGGCAGGTACCAGGGAGATCGTGAACGGACTCACGAACGTGGATCTCCGTAAGTATTACGACGATAGGTACAGGATACCGAACCTCACCGTATTCGCATGCGGTTCGGTCGACAAGGACGATGCGCTCAGGTGGGCGGAGGAGAACTTCGACCATATGTCCGGAGGCAGACCGAATCCAAGGAAGGCACCGACGGTCACCGGCCCCGCATACAAGCATTACAAGAGGAAGGAGGAGCACTGCTACGTCGGCATGGGATTCAGGACCTTCGATGCGAAGGACGACGATATGCCTGCGGTGACGATGCTCAACTCCATACTCGGTTCCGGATCATCCTCCAGATTGTTCCAGGATGTCAGGGAGAAGAAGGCCTTGGTGTACTCCATCTACAACTACGTGGATCAATACACGGATGCGAGCAGCATGGGCACATACATGTCATCCACCGGGGAGAACGTCCTCGAAGCGATAACGACCACGGCCCGTACGTACAGGGAACTGAAGGAGAACGGACTGACCGAGGGAGAGTTACAGAGGGTCAAGAACCTCGTGAAGGGTGCATTGATCAGGAGCATGGAATCCACCACCCGCAGGCTGTATGGGCTTGCGAAGGCCACGATGCTCGTCGGTAAGCCGAGGACATTGGAGGAACGTCTGTCAAGGTTGGACGCGGTGACGGAGGAGGATGTCATGCGCGTGGCGGAGAAGGTCATCAGGCCCGAGGGTCTGAATGTGGTGATGTTCAGTGACGATGTGGAGTCGATGAAAGGTTTCGACCCATCTCAGTTGGACTTCTGATATTCGTTGATGAAATGGAGCACGGCATCGACGGCACTGTCGACTGCCGCCTCCACCTTCTCGGTCATACCTTCGTGGACCGTTTGTATATCTTCCACCTCGATGGCGATGAAGGTGACCTTATCGGGCATCTGTTCCGGTTCCATGTCGCGACCGATCTTCATGGCCGTGGCGAGATTGAAATCGTGAGCGGATGCGTTGGTTATCGTCGGTGCGAAGTCCTCCGGATCGAAGATCATTATCGTACCCGGTTCCTGATCGTGCGTTTGTATAGCATCGACTATGATCGCATGTTTGTATCCCCACAGGACGGGGATTATGTCCAACCCACCTATCGCTTCCTGGAGTGTCTTGACGTTCTTGAGTCCCATCGCCTCTATCCTGTCAGAGACCACGAGACCTATCGCGTCATCGGACATTATCGGACTTCCGAGACCTATCACCAATACATCGTCCGATCTCGGGTCACTCATAGTACGAGTCCTCCTTGGACTTCGTGTATTTGGTGTACAATCCGAGTATGCTCAGGAAGAGACACGGTGCGAGTGCGATCAGACATATCAGACCGAATCCGTAGATGACGGCCTGCGTACCGGTGTAGATGGCGGACGACAATCCGACGTAGAACGACGAGAGGATAGCGACCGACATGGGTCCCGTCGCCACACCTCCGGCATCGAATGCGATACCGACCATATCCCTATCTCCCAGCCACATCACGATCAGTGTCAATATGAATCCCGGAACGACTATGTACACGAGGTTCACGTTGAAGACGATCTTCGCCATACCGATGGCGACGAATGCCGCCACACCTATCGAGATTATCGCCACGATCAGCTTCCTCGGGAGGACGCCGTTCGACGATTCCTCGACCTGGTGACCTAGGATCGATACTGCGGGTTCCGCACATGCCACCAAGAATCCCATCAGGAATCCCAATCCTACGATGATGTACCATTGATCGGCACCCATCTCGCCCAGTTTCACACCGAGGCTGGTGGCGATGGGCATGAATCCGGTGTACACACCGGTGAGGAAGATTATGATGCCGATACCTGCGACGAGGGTACCTTCGAGAACGACCGTGACGGCCGTCCACGAGTATTTCAGGAATACCCTCTGGAACAGGACGAAGAAGATCATCAACGGTATCAACGCGCTCGCGACACTGATGGCGGAGCTCCTGAATTCCGTGAACATCAGGTCGAAGTCTATGGAATCGTGCGCAACGGTGGATACGATGGTCTCATCGGTACTCCCTCCGCTCATGAGTCCGAGGACAAGTACCGCGAGGACGGGTCCGATCGAGGCGAGACCTATCATACCGAAACCGTCGAGACTGTCCTTGCTGTGTCCCATGGAACAGATACCGATACCGAGCGCCAATAGGATCGGTACGGTGACCGGTCCGGTCGTCACACCTCCGGAATCCAACGCTATGCCTATGAATTCGGTGTTACCTGTGGAATCCAATATCACGACGAGGGCTATGACCGCAACGTAACCGATGGTGATGAGCGCTTTCAGTGAGAGCTTGTAGATGATCCTGAAAGAAGCGATGATCAGGAAGGCCGCCACACCGATCGCGATCGCATATGTGAGCGTGGTCGGATCGATGGACGAGAACAGGGAATGGACCTGAGAACCGAAGACGGTGACATCGGGTTCGGCCACGGTGACCAGGAAGGAGATGGCGAACACTATCACTATCATGAACAGCTTCGATCTCCTTCTCGGGATCTCCTGACCTATGGATGTCCCCATAGGGTGTATACCCCAGTCCACACCTGATAGGAAGATGGTGAATCCTGCGATCACCATCGCCACACATACCAAGAACATCAACATCTGGTCCATCGGGAGTCCGAGTACGAAGACGGCGAGCAACGCCACCAATACCACGATGGGAACGGTCGATATGATGACCTCCCTGAACTTCTCTCCCAACAGACTCATGTTTGGGGGGTATACGTGCCCCATATTAAATCATAACGCGCGACTAAGGATCATCTTCTGAGTTCCTTGATGGTCTTACCCATGTTGATGAAGTGGTCCGCGACCCTCTCCGCATCGGATGTCAGCGATAGGAATTCCGCACCTGCGCTGGTGGAGCATATACCGTCGCTGATCCTGGCGATGTGGTTGTCGGCCATCCTGTCGGTGACGTCATCGATCCTGTCCTCGATCTCGTATGCCTCGTTCAGGGCATCGTAATCCTGATCGACGTATGCCTTGTGGATCTTCTGGTACAGCTGGTCGATGAGTGCCTGTACCTCCCTGATCTCGTCCTTCGCATAATCCGAGAACTCGTCGGACGAGACCTTCATCTTCTCCGCATAACCGATGATGTTCTTGGAATAATCGCCTATACGTTCCAGATCGGTCACGGTACGGTAGACGGTGGATACGTAGATGCTGTCCTTCCTGTCCAATTCCGTGTTGGAGAGTTTGACGATGAAACGGGGGATGTTCTTCTTCAGATAGTTCAGTTCCTTCTCCTTCGCCCTGAACTCCTTGTAATCGGCGTTCTCCATGGAACAGACAACATCGCATGCGTAATCGAAGTTCTCGATGGCCAATTTGGACATGTTGACCATCTCGTTCTTGACCTCCAACACCGCGATGGCGGGTGTCTTCAGCATGTACTCGTTGATGTAGTACATGTGAGGCTCGTCGTCATCGGTGACCTCGACATCCTTCTTCTTGTCCGGAAGGATCTTGGTGACGAAGGCGATGAGCTGTGACGTCAACGGTAGCATGATTATGACCGTGATGACGTTGAATATCGTGTGGAACATGGCCAACTGGGTCTGGGGTGCGTTGGGGAACATGTCCGCGAAGATCGTTCCGAAGGTGCATCCGCCGGAAGTGACCGTGGTGATGATGAATCCCACTATCGTGAACAGGATCACACCGAATATGTTGAACGATAGATGTATCGCAGCAACCCTCTTGGCATTCAGTCCGCTGCTCATGGCCGCAAGCACCGCCACGACGCACGATCCGATGTTGGATCCCATCGTGATGTAGATTCCCTGCTCGAGGCTGATGAGTCCCTGTACGAGCATGACGATCGCGATGGATGTGACGACCGAGGAACTCTGTACCAATGCGGTGAGGAGGAATCCGATTATGATCAGGAGGATCAGATTGTCGATGTTCGACAGGAAGTCTATGACGGCCTCCGAACCTGCGAACTCGGACATCGAACTGCTCATGAGGTCCAATCCCACGAAGAGCATACCGAATCCGGCGATGATACCTCCGATCTTCCTCGTCTTGTCCTTCTTGGCGTACGAGTAGATGAATGCCCCGATACCGGCCAGGGCAGAGAAGATGACGGTGAAGCTCATGGAGTCCCCACCGAACATACCTAGGGCGACGATCTGTGCCGTCGCGGTGGTACCTATGTTGGCACCGTAGATGATCGCGGTCGCCAGGGTCAGCGACATGATCCCGGCATTGACGAAACCTATGACCAGGACGGATGTCGCACCAGAACTCTGGATGGCGGCCGTGGTGACGGTACCGATACCGACACCGACCAACTTCTTGTCGGACGCCTTGGCGAACAACGATTTGAGCCTGGAACTGCAGATGGACTCCAGATTGTTGCTCAACATCATACAGGCTATCAGGAACACCCCGATACCTGCCAATAGCATCAAAATAGCTGTTATCATCGCTGCGGTGTCCATGGGTATCACTGATACGTCTTAGAAGATGATAATCCGTCATAGTAGATAAACGAGATTAGTGCCCCCTCGTATCGGATGGGGGTGTCCGACGACCATTCGATATCGTGATGGGCGTCATGGGAAACTTAATCTACATTCTAGATGCTAATTTCGACCGTGGAGATCGAGGTAAGGACATACATGACCGTCAACGGTCGCAACATCTCAACGAGACAGTTGGAGGTGCTCTCGGCCATAAACAGACTCGGTAGCAAGACCGCTGCGGCCAAGGAGCTGGGTATATCGCCCCCGGTGGTCCAGAGATACATGGCGCAGATGGAGGATGTGGCCGGTACGCGCCTCATGGCATCCACGCCCAACGGCACCGAATTGACGGAGACGGGTCTGAGGCTCCTCGAGATCGCGGATATGATGGAATACAGGTGCACCGACAGCAGGGAGTTCACCATCTCCTGCTCCCCCGTGACCGAGGAATTGGTCATGCAGGCCGTGTCCAACACCAAGGTCAAGGCATCCATCATCGTATCGGATGACTATACGAACGTCCGTTCCCTCAAACAGGGTCTGTCGGACATCATAATCCTCGACGATCCGCAGCTGTTGAGCGAGGTCGATGATTTCCAATGGTTGGATGTGGGTTACATGGACATGATCCATGTGGACCGGGGACCGTCGTACATCAAGTATAGGTACGGTGCGCAGAGGATAGCATACGAGCAATTGGACCTCATGGGCATCAAGTACAGCATCGATGCGGAGACATGTCTCCTTTCGGAGATCATCGACTCCAACAAGAGCTTCTTCATCGACGAATATCTCCTCCAGAAGAAGGGATTGAAGATCAGGAGCGCCACCGACAAGCGTCTCCTCAGGCACTCCATCACCGCCGTCTACAGAAGGGAAGTGAAGGAGATCACACGCATCCTCAGATACCTCCAGTCCAAGCACATTATCTGAGTATGACCTTCTGAGGTAATACTCGCTGTCGGGGACATATCTAAATTATATACTACGTAAGAATAACAACTCACAGGTAATAGAAATGGTAGCACCTAACCCTGAATTTGTAAGCGAGCTCGCCGCAGCAGGCGGAGAGGGCGCAAAGATGTGCTTCCAGTGCGGAACCTGCACAGCAGGATGTCCCTCAGGAAAGATCACAGCGTACAGGACAAGGAAACTTATGAGGATGGCACAGCTCGGACTCAAGGATGACATCATCTCGAGTGAGGACCTCTGGCAGTGCACCACCTGTTACACATGTGAGGAGAGATGCCCCCGTGCAGTCCCGATCGTCGATGTCGTCATCGCACTCAGGAACATCGCAGTCGCGAACGGCAAGATGTACCCCGCACACAAGAAGACAGGAGAGAACCTCATCGAGTACGGACACACTGTATCGATCAACGACAAGGTCAAGGCACAGAGGAAAGAGCTCGGACTTCCCGAGGTACCCCCGACGGTCCTCGCCAACGAGAAGGCAATGGCTGACCTCAGCGTCATCCTCGAAGCAACAGGCTTCAAGAAATTGGTGGAGTGATTACAATGGCAAAATACGCATTCTTCCTCGGTTGCATCGCACCCCTCAGATACCCCGGTATCGAGAAATCCACAAGGGTGGTTGCAGAAGCACTCGGACTCGAGCTCGTCGACCTCAAGGACGCAAGCTGCTGTCCCGCACCCGGAGTCATCAGGGCATTCGACAAGACCACATGGATCGCCGCAGCGGCAAGGAACCTCGCACTCGCAGAGAAAGAGGGTCTCGACATCCTCACGGTCTGCAACGGATGCTACGGTTCACTCTTCGACGCGGCACACGAACTCGCAGAGGACAAGGACCTTCTCGCAGACGTGAACAAGATCCTCGCAAAGATCGGACTCGAGTATAAGGGAACGACAAAGGTCAGGCACTTCGCAGAGGTCCTCTACAACGAGGTCGGTGTCGAGGCCATCAAGGCCAAGATCACGAAGCCCCTGGAGTACCAGGTCGCAGCATTCTACGGATGCCACTTCCTCAAGCCCAGCAAGATCAAGCAGTTGGACGATCCCGAGAACCCCCACATCCTCGATGATCTGATCGAGGCCACCGGAGCGAAATCCATGCCCAGGAAACAGAAGGTCATGTGCTGCGGTGCAGGAGGAGGTCTCCGTTCAGGATTCCCCGCCAACGCGATGAAGTTCACACAGACCAACCTCGAGAACATGAAGGAGTCCGGAGCACAGTTCATCATCGATGTCTGTCCGTTCTGTCACCTCCAGTTCGATATCGGTCAGAAGGACCTCGGATTCAACATCCCTGTCCTCCACCTCTCACAGCTGTACGGTATCGCCATGGGAATGGACGAGAAGGAACTCGGCCTCTCGGCACACCAGACACCTGTGGTGCTCTGAACTTAAAACAGGGGGCATATGCCCCCATTTTAAAATCATTGATTATTCTCGGACCAGTGGATCGCAGTGTCCACGGCACGTTTCCATTCGGAGATACGTCCCTTCCTCTCAGCTTCGGGCATCGAAGGTATGAATGTCCTGTCGTAATCCTTCTCTTTAGGTGCGTCCCATAACGTACCGTTCCCCGAGAGGTGTGCGATACCGAGGGCCGTGGCCTCGGAACAGTCCGAACACACTATCCTGACGTTGGTGATGTCCGCGATGAATTGGCACAGGAAGCCGTTACGGCTCATCCCGCCGTCCAGTCTGATGGTGTCCGGCCCTACATCCGTATCGGCGGTCATCGCCTCTATGATATCGTTGATCTGGAACGCCACGCTCTCCAGCGTGGCCCTGATTATGTGCTCCTTCCCGACACCCAATGTCAATCCGACGATCATCCCGCGGGCCTCCTGTTCCCAATACGGTGCACCGAGACCGGAGAATGCTGGTATGAGGTAACATCCCGCCGTATCCTTGACGGATGAGGCGATCCTCTCGGTATCCCTCACATCTATGACCATGCCCAACTTGTCGCGTAACCATTCCATGATGGCCCCTGCTGCGTAGAACGAACCCTCTATGGCGTATTGTGTCCTGCCGCCTATCGTCCATGCGACCGTCGTCAACAGGCCGTGCTCGGACCTCTTCGCTTCCGATCCGGCATTCATCAGCATGAAACCGCCGGTACCGAGCGTGATCTTCATCTCCCCTTCGGAGAGGCAGGACTGTCCGTACAATGCGGATTGCTGATCACCCAATATGGCGTTGATCGGTACATCCGCATCACCTATCGTGATCGTACCGAACACATGGTCGCTTGGGTACACCTCGGGAAGCATCGATGCCGGAATGCCGAAGAGCGACAGGAGATGTTCATCCCACTCCATCTCATCGATATTGAACAGCATCGTCCTTGAGGCGTTGGTATGATCTGTGGCATGAACACGTCTCTCTGTGAGATTCCACAATATCCACGAATCCACGTTCCCGAAGAGGAGGTCTCCTCTCTCGGCCTTCTGACGGGCACCCTTCACGTTGTCGAGTATCCATGCGATCTTCGTGGACGAGAAATACGGATCGACCTTGAGTCCCGTCCTCTCGGTGATGTCATCGCCGTGCCCTTCACGCAACCCATGGCAGGATGACATCGTCCTCTTGTCCTGCCAGACTATGGCATTGTATACGGGTAGACCTGTCCTGCGGTTCCATACGATCGTTGTTTCCCTCTGGTTCGTTATCCCTATGGACACACAATTCTTCGGATCGGCCACCTGCATGCATTCCGATATGGTCCTCCTCACGAGATCGATGATCTCCATCGGATCCTGCTCCACCCATCCGGGTTCGGGATAGTATTGCGTGATCGGCCTCTGTGACATGGAGACGATGTTATCGTCCCTGTCGAATAGGATGCAACGGACGCTCGTGGTCCCCGCATCGATCGTCAGTACGTATTCGTTCATTCTCTGACCGCCATAGATGTATCACATTCTAAGGCATCTTCTATTATTAAGTATGTATATAGGGGCGGACGGTGTCCGTGGCAATGACGATCGCGTGCATGTACCCATCAGACACGGCCAGATGTGGATGATTATCCTTATTGGATAATTGATGTCTGATTGTCCAGAACCGCTTATATTTAAACATATCTAGAACAGTTTATATATCGAATACATATCATCATCTTGCTTCAAATCAAGGAGGATTCTGATGGCAGCAGCAAAGAAAGTCAAGACCGCGTCCCGTAAGATCAAGGACAAGTGGAAAGCAAAGGAATGGTACAAGATTCACGCACCCCGTATGTTCAACGAGGTAGAGATCGGAGAGACACCCGCAATAGATGTCGAAACGATCTACGGAAGGACAGTGGATGTTACGGTCCAGGAGCTCACAGGCGACTTCTCCAAGCAGCACATCAAGATGAAGTTCCAGATCACTGGAGTGGATGGACACGATGCGAAGACATCGTTCATCGGACACGAGCTCACCAGCGATTACGTCAGGAGGCTCACGAGAAGGAAGAAGACGAAGACCGATCACGTCGTCGATGTCGAGACGAAGGACGGATATGTCCTTAGGATCAAGACGATGTCCATCGCGGACAAGAGGATCCAGTCTTCACAGGAAGAGGGAATGAGGCGCTGTATCGCGGATACACTCGTCGCAATGGGAAAGGAGAACGACCTCTCCAACATGATCAAGCTCATCGTCTCAGGTGACATGGGCAGGAATGTCGCAAAGGCATGCCACGTCGTCATACCCATCAAGAGGATCGAGATCCGTAAGAGTGAAGTGCTCTCAACAGGAGAGGGCGAGCCCGAGTCCATCATGGACATCTTCGCAAAGCCCGAGCCCGTCGAGGAAGCTCCTGCCCAGGAAGAGGTTGCAGAGGCACCAGCAGAGGAAACTGCCGAGGAACCTGCAACTGAAGAACCCGCAGCAGAGTAAACCAATATATCCTCCTTCAAACATCTTCCCTCAAACCAATTACACATGCCGAGGTGGCTCAGCCTGGTGGAGCGTCGGACTCATAGGGTCTAAGATGGTCAACAGACCTCTTCCAGGGAAATCCGAAGGTCATGGGTTCGAACCCCATCCTCGGCACTCCTTATCTTCAATCACCATCAATCATCTGTACGATCGTTCATCTTCTATGGACAGAACCGACGTATCTGGGTAATTATATGAGATTCGAGGGCGTTATGACACACATGAAGCAGCTTCCGATAGGCGTACAGGATTTCAAGTCCATCCGCAACAAGAACAAATACTTCGTTGACAAGAGTATGCTCATTGGACAGATTCTGGATTTGAATGACGGTA
>CAVGUW010000011.1:0-36665 GCA_963632775.1 Bacteroides salyersiae
TCTGTCAGTCGTCTGGATGTTTGTTCCGTACATAGGGCTGTCATTTTTGGCTGTATTGCATTCAATTTCCAATGAGCAGGAGGATCAAGCTGCGACGTTAGGTGTCGGAAAGGTCAGACGTTTTGTTTACATAACGTTGCCCTCACTTAAGTCATCGATTGCTTACACATCTGTATTGTGTTTTGCATGTGTATTCGGATCATTTGAGATTCCTTCTTTATTGGGTAGGGAGCATTCGCTTGTCACACTCGCATATTACTACTACACTGGCGTCCCAATAAGAATGTCGGAACATATGCAATCCTATACGATTTCAATAATTCTCTTCATAATAACACTGTTTGTCTCATCGATACTGATGTACTATTCTTTAGTTTCAGGCAGGAGGAATGACCAATGAGGTCGAAGAATCCGATGAGGTCAATAATAATTATGTTCACAATCATCGTGATACTGTATCCAATACTCCCGTTGTTTGTGCAATCTATAGCTGGGCCCTGGGATTACAAAGATCTATTCCCGAGCAGCATCACTTTTGATAATTACATCACGATTATCGACACATACAATATTCCACAGGTTACGAAGAATAGTATCATCGTCTCCATGGTTGTCGTTTTGGTATCATTGGTACTTGGAATATATCCAGCGAAATATATTGGTACCAGGGATTTCAAGGGAAAGACGTGGGTACAGGTCATGACTATGATGCCCGTCATGGCACCAGGGATAATTGTTTTGTTCGGCATCGGCAGAATATTTGCTGACCTGGGCATATATAGGACGTACACATCTCTTATCCTGTCGGAAGTGGTTTTCTTGATACCATATATGATTATGGTATTGGTCCCTGTCTTCAAGAATTACGATCGTGGCATAGAGGATCAGGCCGCCACATTAGGAGTCGGGAGATTATCAACAATGATGAATGTGACATTCCCATCCATAAAATCAGGTATAGCTGTCGCATGTATGTATGTGTTCATCAGCTCGTGGGCAACATATCTTGCAGTGAGTATGTATGCTCCTCTTGGTTTTGAGACCATGGGCTTCATAATGTATCCTGCCATCAAATTCGGTCAAGTGTCAGAAAGTCTGTTGGCAGCACTCACGATAATATTCTTCATCCCTTCAGTGGTGTTCCTGTTGATATCCACGTGGATCATGGGAACGGACAAGGTCAATAATCAGAGGGTCTGAAATGAGTTTCCTTTCAATCAGAAATATAACCAAGACATACAAAGGTTCAGAAGCTCCTTGCATCAAGGATCTCGATCTCGATGTGGAACAGGGAGAGATCGTCGTCATGTTGGGGCCGTCGGGTTGTGGTAAGACCACACTCCTGAAGATGATCGCGGGGTTGGAGGAACAGGACTGCGGTACGATCTCCATCGACGGCGAATGCGTCGACAGGATAATGACGGAGAAGAGACCGATCTCCATGGTCTTCCAGAAACCCTATCTCTTCAAGAGCATGACCGTGTTCGACAACATCTCCTTCGCACCCAAGGTCACGGGTCAGATCAAAGGCAAGGAGGATCTGAGGGCGGAGACCCAGAAGTACATCGATATGGTGAAGCTCACAGGCTTCGAGGACCGTCCCGCAACACAGTTATCCGGGGGACAGGAACAGAGGGTATCCCTCGCCAGGGCACTCATCGTCAAACCGAAGTTACTGTTGTTGGATGAACCGTTGAGTGCGTTGGATGCGAGTCTCAGGGTCGAGATGCGCACGGCCGTGAGGAAGATCTGCAAGGATCTGGGTCAGACGGTCATCTTCGTCACCCACGATCAGGAGGAGGCGGTCGCCGTGGGCGATCGTATAGCACTGATGACGAACGGTCGCATAGAACAGTTCGCCTCGCCCGAGGAGTTCTACACCCACCCGAAATCATTGACGGTCGCCCGTTTCTTCGGATGGAAGAACGAGATACCATGTACGTATGACGGTAAAGGTGTTCTCAAATCACCGATAGGCGATTTCAAAGTGGACGGATTGACATCGGATGCCACGGACATGATAATGGTCATGAGGCCGGAGGCATTCTTCGAGAGCTCCGAAGGGAAGATCGTAGGCAAGGTCAAGGAAGCATGCTACATGGGAGTCAGGGTGGATTATGTCGTCGAATGCAACGGATACGATCTCAACGTATCGTTGGATGCGAGTTACCTGAGACGCCCCGGTGATGATATAAGATTGAGCGTGAACATGAGCGGTGTCTGGGCCGTAGGACAGGAACAGGTGACCGTATCTACGCAATCCATCGAACGGAAGAAGGGTCTGAAGACCATCCTCTCAAGGTTTGGGAAGGACAAGGCGTGAATCGTACGCCTTCACCGTATCCACCATCGTCTTGATCTTCTCGTGCGACAGTCCCCTATCGACGGAGCATGAGCACGTGAATATCATGTTATCTATCTCCGATGTGGAATCCAGGAGTGCGTTGGTATCATCGATCACCCTGTTCATATCACCGAGGGCTATGGTGGTGAATGTATCTATGCCACCCATCAACGAGAACTTCGGGAACTTCTTCCTGAGTACTACGGGATCATTATATTCCCCATAGTACAGACAATCCAATTTCAGATTGCGGATGGCCCTCTGTGCGGTACCGCTCTCCGATAACTTGCCGTGGGGGTGGAAACATATCCTCGTATCGAATCTGTGCAGACGTTTTATGAGCCATTCCATCGTCGGCATGGATATCTTCTCGAATATGTCCGTTCCGACGACATCTATGTTGTCATATGCCCCCGATACGAGGCACATGTCCGGCAGGATCTCCTTCATGACGGCATCCGCGACATGCCAATCCACCCTCGATGTGAACTTCAACAGATCATCCACATAATCGGGTTCGCTCAGTGTATCCATGAGGAACTGTTCGAATCCCCTCATGGATGCGGCCACGGTAACAGGTGACGGTATGTGCTGTATCAACGCCGCATCGGTGTTCTCGCGAACTATCTTGTGAGAGAGTATGACCTGTCTGATGGATTCGTCGGACACGTTGAACTTCTTCTTCCTGTATATGAGGTCGGGATCGTCGGCGAGCACGTGCTTCGTCGTGTACATTATGCCATGCGGAGGGAACTCCACCTTGTTCCCCAATTCCCTGGTATCTATCCACACCACGGAGCCGTTGACGGCATCCATCCCCGTATATCTCTGAAGTGCAAGTAACGATCTCGCGGACTTCTCGCCGTCGAGACCGTTCATGAAAAGTTCGTTGGTATCGTATCCTGCGATATCCATGCCGAGTGTGACGTCGAACAGGTATGTGGGTCTGCGACCCGCCCCCTCGCATCTCACAGTGGAGATGAACTCTTCCCTCGGCATGTATATCATCAGGACGGGATCAAAGGATCTCTTTCGCGATCTCTATCGCCCTTATGCAGTATTTCGGGCACAGTTCGGTGAGAACATTCCTCTCGCGTGCCTTCGCCATATCCTCGTCCAATCTGAGGTCGAGACCCAATAGGCCGGGGCAGGTCAGCGAACCGAACTCCTTCGTGAAGGCATCGATGAACTCCTGTCTCTTCTGCATGCACAGTCCCTTGCGCGGTAGATCCCCGGGTTCCACATTGCCGTACTTGGCACCGATGGCCATGAACGCACCGCTCACGGCACCGCATATGGTCCCCTGCATCATACCAACGCCGAAACATGATGACAATCTCTTCCCTTCCTCCTCGGTGAATCCTACTTCGGGAGCAAGTCTCATGAAGACTGCCATGGAGCAATCGAATCCATCGTTGAAACCTTTCGCGATATCCTCTTCCATCGTCATAACGATCGATATGACATCCATATTGGGGGATATAAAAGTGTATTATTTTACTCGACGATAAACCATTATATCCTCAATAGGTGCATGACCTGACCATGGATGCCAGTCTGAAATCCTTCATCGATGATGCGTTCGAAAGGAGCAAAGCCGATCACAGATCGATAACCAAAGAGGATGTCCAACGTATGTTGGCCATCGATCCGCATTCCGAGGAATGCGAATACCTCGGAAGCAAAGCACGTGAGCTCGCAAGGATAAGGTCGAAGAACAAAGGTAATCTCACGGTAGCGTTCGGAGTGGATTACCGCCCGTGCAAGGCCAGCTGTTCATACTGTTCCTTCGGCGAGAGATGGGGATTGATGGACGGATTCGACATGGAGATGAGCGTCGAGGATATCATCGACATGATACGCGAACAGATGTCCAAGGGATACAGGAGGTTCACACTGAGGACCACCGAATACTACTCCGTGGAGAGACTCTGCGCATTGGGCAGGGAGATACGCGCCAAGATACCCGGGAAGTACAACCTGGGCGTGAACACCGGTGAGTTGGATGCGGAGGACCTGAAGAATCTCCACGAATCCGGATTCAACGGTGCATATCACACATTGCATCTGAGGGAGGGTATAGACACACCGTTCAAGCCCATGCTCAGACTCAGGACGATGAACAACATCAAGGAGTCGGAGATGAACCTGTCATGCGGCATAGATCCCATAGGTTCGGAGCATACGGACGAGGAGATAGCCGAGACCCTGATGATACTGAGGGATTACAATCCGGTATCGATCTGCTCCATGAAGCGCATAAACCCGAAGGGTACGCCCGTGGAATCCATACCGGAGGTGGACGATCTGAGGGTATCACAGATCGCGGCGGTGATCAGATTCGCCAGCGGAGGTAACGTATCCGCGGTACCGCCCACCAGGAAATCCATGGAATGGGGTGCGAACGGGACATCCATCGGTACGGGATCGAATCCGCGCGACAGCGTCCACGATCCATCCAAGATCGGCGATTGGAGATATGACCTGGATGAGGTCAGACAGATGTTCATCGACTGCGGATACGAGGTGAACTGATGAGGTGTCAGTGCGGGGAGGAGTTCAGGAGGATAGAGGACACCATGCACGAATGTTCGGTATGCGGGAAGGATACCAAGGTGGTATACGCATGCCCCAACGGACATTCCATGTGTGCGGAATGTGTCGAACCCCTCATCCGTGGGAAGGTCAAGGAGATATGTACCTCCTCGACCTCCAGGAATCCCCGTACGATCCTGGATTCATTGTTGTCATGTGATATCATATCCGAACGTAAGCTCAGATTCCATCTCATCACCGCACCGGCATTGGTGGCCGCATACAGGAACTCCGGTGGGGAGATAGATATGGATGAGGCATTGGATGAGGTCATGCGCAGAGGTTCGCTCATCCCACCGAAGGCCTGCGGACATGCAGGTAACTGTGGTTCGGCGACATCGGCAGGTATATTCTTCAGTGTCGTCGCCGGTACGCATCCTCTCAAGGAGGAGAATTGGGGGCAGGTCCACATGCTGACAGGGAAATGTCTCATGGATCTGGGTTCCATCGGCGGACCGAGATGTTGCAACCGTGGCGTGAACATCGCCATGAGGAATGCCGTACAGACCGTGAAGGACGTCCTGGGCGTGGAGATGGAATGGGCCGATACCAGATGTCATGGTTTCAGCAACGATGTCTGCATCGGCAGCAGATGTCCGTACAACGACGGGACACATTGATAATCTCGTGACGCATACGCGGAAGAAGGGATACAGGATGGATGACGGGATCAAGACGTTGATAGATGAATCCAAGAGGATAGCATTGGGGCCCAATGACCTGGACAGGGACAGGATGATCGGATTATTGTCCATCGAACCGGGTTCCGAGGAGTATGATTATCTCGGTAAGGCCTCGAGGGACGTCTCCAGACTGTTGGTGATGAATCAGGCCAAGATCGGTACATCCATAGGCTTGGATCTCTGTCCGTGTTCGGCCAGTTGCGAGTTCTGTTCACTGGGAGAGAGGTGGGGACTCGTCAAGGAATGTGCCGAACTGTCGGACGAGGCCGTCATCAGGATCGTCCGCGAGAAATATGCCGAAGGATATTACCAATTCACACTGAGGACCACCGAATACTATTCGTTGGAGAGGTTGGGTGAGCTCGGAAGGAAGGTGAGGGAGACGGTCCCCGGCGATTACTATCTCACCGCCAACACGGGAGAGCTCACGGTGGAGGATGCGAGACGTCTAAAGGAATGCGGGTTCACAGCCGCATACCACGTCCCGAGATTGGGCGAGGGCAAGTACACACCGTTCTCGCTGGAGGAACGCCTGACCACCATGAGGAACGTCAAGGCCGGAGGTCTGATGCTGAGTACGGGATTGGATCCCATAGGTCCGGAGTTCACCAATGAGGAGTTGGCCGACAAGATAATCGAGCTCAGGAACGAGAGACCGTCGGGGATCTGTGTGATGAGGCGCGAGAGCGTCCCGGGGACACCGTTGGGTGACCTGCCGGAGATATCGGATGAGAGGTTATCGCAGATAGTCGCGGTAGTACGTCTCTCGTTCAAAGGAAACATCGCAGTCCACCCCGCCAATCAGAGGTCGATCGATTTCGGTGCGAACAACGCAGCGGCGGAGATAGGTGCGACGCCCCGTCAGGATAACGAGAACCTCTCGGAATGGATCCACAGGCATGATGACATCAAGGCAATGTTCCTGAACGCAGGATTCGATCTGGTCACCAAGAACGCATACGGTAACAACAGGAACTGATCGACGGGAGATTGTAACGATCACACCTTACCGTCTCTTTCTCTCAGACATTTCCTTTCTTCTTTCAGAGGTCAGTTCGCAGAGTTTTTGGATTAAACGATGTGCATTAGTCCTGCCTGGTTGCTGTAGGACATTTTCTAATTCGTTACCTTTCTTTGGCAACGTCTCTTCCGATCTCTTTATCGCATCGTTCACTGATTCTTTTGTGGGTCTTATCCCATCGGTCTTGTGATAATGACGTCCCAATGAGTCGGACAACTCTCTTTCAAGATCATCTTGTGTCCAATTGGGAGATACATTCCTGAAATGCATGAGTAAGAACACTTCAAAAGATGGATTGGAGACGTACAATCCGATATTGTTGTTGGAACACCAATGTTCAAGTTCCATTATCGCTTCTGGCGTGTTCTGATCTACATCTATGACAATGGCCAGATAGTCATCTGGACTCATGTCCTTCAGCTCAGATCTACACCTGTTCTTGATGTATTCAAAACTCCTTCCTTTGGCATCGATTCTGTTGATACGATCTGTATCGAATAGCCTCCCAACATCCTGGAAGTAGTTTCCATCCGACTCCCCTTCTCCGATTATGATATTGATCCTGTTTCTCTTGGATCTTGTACGGGACATGCCCCTCCCTGTCATAATGCGTGCCTCTCGATGATCCATGGGAGTGCATCGTATCTCCCTAACAGATAGTCTTGGCGTATGTCGCTGTTCTTGAGGACGCCTTTGAAATCCGCCAGACAGTAGATCTCCGATGACCCGGTCTTACGATCCTTGTTACAGAACCATATCTGATCCCTGCGATAGAGTCCTTTGATGTCCATCAGACTTATGTCGTGGGTGTTGATGAGGAGCTGTGCCCCGTTGTCGTTGGATGATGTGTTGAACAGATTGACTATCCAACGTGTGAGGGACGGGTGGAGATCCGAACCGAACTCATCGATGAATACGACCCTCCCCTCATCGAGTGCCTTGGCGATAGGTCCCATCAAGGCGAACATCTCTATCGTCCCGTTGGATTCTATGCGGATCGGGAAGGACATCAGACCCTTGTCCACGTCCGCTTCGTCGAATTGGTGCACGAATCTTATGTCCGTATAGGAGGTGTCGTTATCCGCATACGTCGCTGTTCTGTCAGCGGATCTGGTCTTCGCCTCCTCGCCGGTGAAATCGGATATCCCAAGATCCGCTGCGTACAACGCATTGAGGATCTTTTCCTTGATCCTCTCATTACTCTTGGAGTAGTTCATTGTCCTGGAGATGCTCAATTCATCGGTAAGATGGATGAGCATGATGCTCATGATCTCCTTCAGGACCTTGTTGCATATGTCATCGTTATATCCGGAGGCAACCGTGAGGTAGGCAGACGAGCCCGTCAGATGCTTCTTTATCGCATTATCCACTCCCTCATCCTTCTTCCCACGGATGAAATACGGAGTGGATCTCCCGTTCGGTGAATGATATAGTGACTCCTCGATTATACTGTCAGAGGTGTAGGATATCGAATATCTGTATGGATCCTTTCCTATGAGCAACTCGATCTCTATGCTCGACGGGGATGTCAGGTTCTTCTTCGACAATCTGAATGGTATGTATCCCGGAATCGAGGCACCATCTGGGCGTACTGTCGATAGGATGGATTGCAATGTACCTATCGCATCGAAGAGATATGATTTTCCAGATGCATTGGCTCCGAACAGGGAAGCGCATTTCAATATCCTTTTCTTCACACGATCGAATTCGACGTATGCTTCTGGCGAATCGGACAGATGGGTAGCCTCCATGCTCAGGACTGCCCTATCTCTATACGGCCCATAATTCTCAATCGAGAGCTTTATTAACATTTTATCCCCTAGTTCGACCTAATTATTGGAATTATTTTTCAATTAGTGTATTTAATATATAAAATTATTTGAATATGAATCAGTTCTGTTCTAATCGATGAGAATATCGGTGAGGTATGTCGCATGACCCGATCGATGTTCCATCGATAGGATGGATGAGAACACTATGTCGATATGTGGACGGCCCTGTGATTGGGTCGCAGATGTTCAGAACGATAAGGTGGGGGGGGGAAACGGTTCCCCTCTGAATGGTTTATGTCTTAACAGCAGTCGCTGTTGCATTTGCATTTGCAACCGGTCGATCTGCATTCGAAGATCCTGTCGTTGAAGTACTTGTTGAGCAAGCACATCTCCGTCTCGTTGAGCTTGTAGTGATCCCAATCATTCCCCACGACGGTATCCACAAGACCGGAGATGACCAGATCCGACATCATCCTGTCCACGCCTTCCTTGTCGAGGTTGAATCTCTCGCCGATCTTACATCCACAGATCTCGCCTTTGGAGAGCATCTCGAAGATCTCGAGGTTCTCTGCGCTGCCGAGTGCTTTCACGATAGCCACTATGTTATCTGCTGCCATGATATCATCATCGTATAACTAGTATATAGACACTTCTCAATATAGACATTCATCTATATCATTCACAATCACAATCGGGATTGATCAGAGGGATGTTCGACACATCGATCTCATCGAAGAACGATCTCAACTCATTCAGACTATCCTTGTTGATGGAATACCTCATCCATTGGGCATCCTTCCTCGCATTGACGAGTCCGCTGCCGACCAGGATCCTCATGTGGTGTGAGAGTGTGGGCTGGGATACGTTCAGCTGTTCGAGCAGTTTGCACGCGCAGGTCTCTCCGTTGACGAGTGTCCTGAATATGCGCAAGCGATTCTCGTCGGCCAAGGCCTTCAGCATCAAGATCGTATCACTCATGAGAGGGTGATTTGTCTGATGTAGGATATAGTTTTATTGAACATCGATGAAGAATGTGATTTCATACGGGTCGACCCTTTCAGGCCTACCCGTAAGACAGAATGCCGAAAGGAGGCGGAACACAGGCGGGTTACCATCGTTCCAATAGGCAATGAATATGATTGCAAGTATGAACGGCTTCTGTAGTGATTAGATGGTCAGGTTAATATTTAACTCTTTACTAAAATATTAGACTAATCACTCGACTAGATTGACGGGACAACTCTGCACCCAATCGCCGTCGTAGATCACGGAACCGTCCTTGGCGTAATGGATGCCGTGGCCCTCCATCCTGTCGTTGGCGAACCATCCGACGTAGATCTCGCCGTTGGACCAGACCAATCTCCCTTTGCCGTGCATCTTCCCGTTGACGAACTCGCCCTCATAGAACGTACCGTCGGACCATTCGAGTCTTCCCGAACCCTCTCTCCTGTCGTCAACGAAATCGCCTTCGTACCTCTTACCGTCGGCCCAGATGAAGAGTCCGTTACCGTTCCTCATGCCGTCGGAGTACTCTCCCTCGTAGACGTCACCGTTGCTCCAAGTGAACACTCCCACGCCGTTCTCGACGGGTTCATCGCCCTTCATGATGTATTGTCCGACGTAGATGCCGTCCTGATAGGTGATCTTGATGACCTCGAGGTTCTCCATGATGTTCCGTATACGGAGGAGGATAATAAGGTGACGTTCAGGATCCGGATCGTCGAATGGCCCCTATTGCATTCATATCAAAAATCGATCGATATGTGCTCATTGTCAGGAATCGAATATCCGCCCCAACCAATCACGAAATCCAAAAGTATGGTGGACCCGGCCGGATTTGAACCGGCGACCTCCGCCGTGTGAAGGCGACGTCATAACCCCTAGACCACGAGTCCGTGATTCGGATTAAGGATATTCTGTATTTAACCCTTGTTTAGGACGGGAAGTCCCGATCCGATGTATCGGCAGAAATGTCTCTCATTCATACATCGACGGCCAATCTGCTGAGCGGGGTACCCATCGAATAATGTCTGGAATAGACCTCTCTGCATTTGTGGATCCTGGAGAACAACCTCTCTGCAACGGCCTCGGAACCATACACCTTCCAGCAACCGATGCATTTCGGGGATCTCCCTTCATTCTCTATGAACCCTCTGACATCATCCAACGGATAGCCGAGGAATATGCCGATCTCGTGTGGCAGACAGCCCTCGGCAGATATCCTCTCCCTGAGCGATGATATCAACGATACTGTATCGGTGGTATCATAGCCCCTCTCCGAGAGGTATGCCAAGGAATCGGCATCGATCCTCTCGATCAGATTGGTCCTGTGGGTATAGACTATCGTTCCACAGCCTATCTCGAAGCATGTTATGGTAACACCGCGGGGATTGAGTATGTCACTAAGGCGTTTCGTTTCGAAGGCAATATCGTTGTAGGTGCAGCCAACCCTGAATAGGCTGCCACATTTAATCCCCGCGAGTGTTGCGGCGCATTGTTCCACTATGCGCTTTTCTACCATCGAATTTAGGATATGCTAAATTCGTATATAAGATTTAGGACAGACTAAAAATCAAGATAAGATTAAAGACATGGTATACAATCACACGGACATGGCAGATACATTCAAGTTCACCGAACCGAGATCGGACAATGAAGAGGACGCAGCATTCGCCAAGGCGATAGAGGTGGTCCTGAGCACAGGGAAGGCTGATTATCCGAGCTATGTCGGTGGATTGAAGGTCGCATCCGGCATGTCGGCGAACGTATTCAGTCCCATCGACAGGACGATCATATTCGGTACCTATCAGGAACCGGACGACGGTCTCGTGGACAGGGCAGTCACCGTCGCCGAGGACGCATTCGCCAAATGGTCGAAGACGGGTGTGGACGAGAGGATCGCCATCTTCGAGAAGGTCATCGCCAAGATCGAACAGCAGAGGTTCAGACTGGCGGCCATGGTGACCGTCAGTGTGGGCATGGACAAGACATCCGCGCTCGAGGAGGTGGATGCACTCATCTCCATAATCAAGAGGGCCTGTGTCGATATCAAGAAGAAGAGCGGTAAGGCACAGGGTGTATGGGCGGTCCTCTCGTCATACAACTCGCCTTTGGCGGCGCCCATAGGTTATGCGTCCGTAGCGATCCTCGCAGGTAATACGGTCATCATGACACCGTCCGTCCACTCCACCCTTCCTGTATACTATATGTATGGTGTATTGACGGAGTGCGGTGTACCCGACGGGGTGCTCAACGTCATCACCGATTCTACGGGTAGATCATCGGAGGACCTCGCCAACAATGTCGACGTGACAGGTGTGGTGGCATCCGGTTCCGGAGATAGGATGGAGGACCTGATGTTCCTCCAGGCGGATGACACGCTCAAGTTCATCAACGAGATCAAGGGAATGAATCCCATATTGGTCTACAGGCCGGCGAACATGAAGGCCGCCGCAAGGACGGTGTTGGACGCCGCATTCAGGTTCAACGGGCAGTCCATCAATTCCTGCTCCAAGGTCATCCTCGTGGAGGGACAGCAGGAGGAGTTCGTGAAGAACATACTCGCAGAGGCCAATTCGATCAAGATCACGGATCCCACGACACCGGAGGCATATGCCGGACCGATCATCTCGGACAAGAAGGTCGCGGAGTTCGAATCCGTATTGGATTCCGTCAAGGGCAATGTGATATTCGGCGGTAAGAGGGTCAAGGGTGACCTGACGGAGAACGGGTGCTATGTCATGCCCGCGATAGTCATGGGCCTCGATGACGAGCACGACCTCAACAACATGGACAGTGCACTGCCGATACTCTCGATACAGGTGGCATCGGATCTCGATGATGCCATCGATATAATCAACTGCACCGAGTACGGATTATCTGCCGGTATCGTGACCAAGGACGATCTCGCGGCCAAGAGGTTCAAGGAACAGATCGATGCGGAATCCGTATTCGTCAACGACCGTAAGGTCCCGTCGGCGGGATCCAAGGCGATCATCGAGAATTTCATCGATTGAGGTGGAAGAGGCGCGGTATGCCTGACGGCGTGAATCTATTATTGGGTGATCAGCGCAAGGGAGTGGTCGCATTGGCCATCCCCTTGTGCTTGGCATTCCTGATACAGCAGGCGAACAGCTTCATCGATACGCTATGGGTATCCGGTCTGGGTTCGAAGGAATTGGCCGCCATAGGCATCGTCGCTCCGATATACACCGCACTGGTCGGTGCGGGTACGGGTCTGGGCATAGGTATCTCGTCGGCCATCTCCAGAAGTATAGGGAGAGGCGACAGGGCACACTGCGACAGGGTCGCCGGTCAGGGTATCATACTGACGTTCATCGTATCGGCGATCCTCACAATATTCCTCATCTCGACGGCAAGACCAGTCCTCATGATGTTCGGGGCCAGCGACACCATCGATCAGTGTCTCAGCTACGCATATCCGTTGTACATCTGCACACTGTTCCTGATCCTCTCCGGAGTGTTGTCGGGGATGTTGCGCGGAGAGGGTGCCGCGAGACGCTCCATGTACGTACAGGTGCTGTGCGCCGTGTTGAACATGATCCTGGATCCGATAATGATCTACGGGATGGGCATGGGCATAACGGGTGCGGCATGGGCCACATCCATATCCTTCATACTCTCAATCATACCAGGGGTGTATTGGTACCTCGTGAGGAGGGACACATATGTCTCCATGAAGAGGGACGATCTCGTCAGGGACGGCCCTACCATGAAGGAGATCATGTCCGTCGGTTTCCCGGAGATGTTGGAACTCTCGATAATGAACGTATTCACACTGTTCCTGAACTTCTTCATCGTTATGGTAGGTGGGACGGATGCGGTCGCTGTCTACGGCGTGTGCATGAGAGTGTTCATGCTGTTGATGACGCCCGCACAGGCCATAGGCGGTGCATTGGTATCCGTATGTTCCGCGGAATACGGTATGCGTAGGTTCGACATGATATCCGATGCGTTCAGATTCTCCGTTCGTCTATCATTGATCATAACGACGGTGTTGACCATCGCATTATGCGCATTGAACGGACTGTTCACGGGTATGATAACACGGACCAGCGGTATCGAGTACATGTACGATTCGATGTACGAGCTCGTCGCCATATGTGCGGTATCCATGATACCGTTCGCATTGGTCTATGTCGGTTCCGGACTCTTACAATCGTTGAACAAGGCAGGCCATGCGATGGTCAACACACTCTTCAGGAATGTCTTCTTAGTACTGTGCTTCATGGTCGCCACATATGTCATCGGTACGTTGGATGCGGTGTGGTATGCCAACATCGTGGCCGAGATCGTTGGGGGATCGATGATGTACATCCATGCGAGATACATGTTCAAGCATGTATCCGCGAGGATCGGACGCGATAGGGTTACGACCTCATATCAGTGACATCAGGATCGTGTCCCTCACGGACAGGAATGTCAGCAGTGTGGGGATCAGGAGACATCCCGTGAGGTACACCCTCCCTACTCCGAACATTATCGGTATGAATCCGATGATCGTTGATACGATCAATATCATGATCCCGTACGGTCCGGTGAACGATGCCACCAGCACCACCACCAGGACCAAGCAGACACGATTGATCCTGGACATATCGAATCTCGAGACGATATCGCACATCATCCTGCCGCAGTATATCGTGATGTGGAATGCCAGGAACGTGGCGATGGCAGCGGTCAAGAGGAGGATCAGGAACCTTTCGTTCAGCATGCCTATGATACTGTCGCCCAGTATGTCCTCGACGACCATCATCGCACCCGACCTACCCTTCCCGGAGACGGACAGGGTGGTGAGCATCATTATCGTGGAGGCGGAACCGATGGATGCGGTCATGGATATGAAGTCCTCGGCCCTTCTCACGGATGAGAACATGGTACCGATGATCGAACCCGTCGTGGCCGTGATCCCGGGGAACCAACCGGTAAGGCTTCCCACGAGGACACCTTTGATCCCGGGGATGGGAGTGACAGGGAATTCGATATCATCACGTTGTTCCACCACATCGTTCTTGTCCAACGATTCCAACAATGCGGGTATCCCGAACAATCCGGATAACATGGGGAAGAGTAAAGTTCCCCCGCCCACGATACCCTCACAAGGTATGTCGAGATCCATACAGGCAAGGCCGAGGGCACCGGATATCAGCAACACCATCATGCACACGATCATCCTTCTGACGTCCCTCTCGTTCAACAACAGCATCACGATCACGGCACACAGTACGAACGTGGTTATGCTGTCGAGATAATCTCCGAGACCGTTCATCAACAGGAACTGCAGGGGGATGGCGAGGAGTATGGATGCACACGAGCCTATGCAACTGCCTATGGCCGCAGACCTCACTGCCGCCATGCCGCGTCCGTCATTCAACAGCCTGTGTCCCGGCAGCATGGACACCACATCGTCCGGATCGGGTGCACCCGTGAATACGGATGGGACGTAATCCACGGAGGAATGTGTTATCGCAGCCGACACGATGCAACAGCATATCGCGATAGGGACATATCCCGATGGTACGAACGGGGCGAGTATCGTCTCCATGGTCCCATAGGCGGCCAACATCATCGTGGCCAAGGTATTGACGTGTATCCCCGGGACCATCCCGGAGAATGCACCCATCGCAGAGCCTATGAGCGACATGGAGACGATCATCATGATGATATCGACGGTCACATGTGTACGATTCTGTATCTCTGGTTATAAGGGAGGCATTACAGTTAATGTGGTAATGTCCTGATGGTACATCCGGCGGTGCATGCATACGACCGTCCGAGGAGGAGAGGGTCCACCGCCATTCTCACAACTCATTTATATCTACGTGCGATAGCCACCCTCAGATATCATGGATGTCGAAGAGAGATATGCGTTGATAACAAGGAATGTTCAGGAACTCACCACGGGCGAAGAGCTCAAAGCACTCCTCGCCAAGGAGGACTATCAGCCCACAGCGTATATCGGATTCGAGCCGTCCGGTCTCGTCCACCTCGGTTGGGCATTGGTCGCAGCGAAGATCAAGGATCTCTGCGACGCAGGTGTGAAGGTCATAATCTTCTGGGCGGATTGGCATGCATACATCAATGACAAGCTCGGCGGGGACATCGAGAACATCCGCGCATGTGCGAGATATTTCGAGGATTGTTTCATAGCCCTCGGAGTACCGAAGGACAAGATCGAGTTCAGATACGCGTACGAGCTGTTGGACGGTATCGATTATTGGGAGAAGGTCATCAAGATCGCCAAGGTCACATCGCTCTCCAGGGTGAAGAGGGCCATGACCATCATGGGCCGTTCCGAGGCGGATGCGGATCTGGATGCATCCAAGGTGTTCTATCCCATATTGCAGGCCGCGGACATATTCTACCTGGATGTGGACATATCCTATGCGGGATTGGATCAGAGGAGGGCCAACATGCTCGCACGTGATGCCGCGGACAAGCTCGGATGGAAGAAACCCATCGCATTGCACACACCTCTCCTTCCCGGACTCAAGGGCGGTCAGAGGATGGACCCTGCCATGCTGAAGAAGGAGGATGCGGATATCGACACATCCTTCAAGATGTCGAAGAGCGACCCCAATGCGAGCGTCAGGATCCATGACAGCCCGGAGGACATCAGGAGGAAGATGAAGAAGGCATTCTGTCCTCAGGAGAGGGAGGATGAGTCCATCAACCCCGTGCTCATGATATGCAAGAGCATCATATTCCCCAAGCTCGGTAAGATCGAGGTGGTGTTCCCCGAGAAGTTCGGCGGAGGATCAGCGGTATACAACAGTTACGAGGAGCTCTCGGAGGCATACTTCAGCGGGAAACTGTTCCCCTCGGACCTCAAGAGCGGTGCCGCAGAGGGACTCATAAAGGTACTCGAACCCGTCAAGGCATACTTCGAGGAGCACCCCGAGAACTATGAGGAGATGCAGAGGATCCTCAAGAAGCTCGGTAAACTCTGAACTCACTCATCAGGGTCATCGGAAACGATGTCCCTGCTCTTCTTTATCTTTCTGAACTCGTCCATCGTTCTCATGCAACATATGTGGAGTATGGCCTCGACATCCCCTATTCCCGAAAGGCCTGCGGCACCGTCATGACCTCCGCCGTCGGTGGTGGTCTCGTATCCGATGTTCTTGACGATCTCGCCCATGTTGATGCCCCTGCGGACCATCTCCTGGGTGGCCCTTGCACTGAGACGGAATCTGTCCTCGCGCTGTGATGCCACGAATGCCACATCCGCACCTGCGGCGATCATCGCTCTGCAACCGGATGCCTCGAAGCTGCCTCCATACGAGGTGGCGACGATCATATCGCCGACACGGTCGAACTTGGACCTTCCGATGCATTTCATCGTTGCCACACGTTCGGACATACTTACCTCGGTGCGTGTGAGTGCCAATGCCTCGTCCATCTGTATGCCCGTTCTCTCCAAGATGTATGCGAAATCCTTCAGGAGGGTGTAATCGCCGTATTGGAAGTGTCCTGAATCGGTGAGCATACCTCCTAGGAGCATGAGTCCCACGTCCCGTGTGAGCTCGATGTCATTCTCGCGTATGATGTCGAGGATGATCTGGGCGCATGCGCATTTGTTCGGATCGCAGTAGAAATCATCGCACGTCCACTTACCAGAGGGTTGGTGGTGATCGATCACGATACAGTTCTCGGGCATCTTGAAGTCCTCCAATCCGAACTGCTCGGGGGACGAGGTATCCACGACCACGACTAGATCGTAATCATCGGGATCGAACTCCTCGATGATGTCGAATCCTATCTTGTCCTGTACGAACTTCGACACGCGGTCGATACCGCACGGAGCATAGATATCACATGTCGGAAAACACTTGGAGATCGCGTAAGCGGACGATATAGCATCCATGTCGGCATTGCCGTGGACCATGATGACCTTCTTCCCGCCTTTCAGTTTGTCTGCGATCTCCTTATACATCGTTCACGGGAATTGAATCTTGATATAAAAGAATCCGCACATCGCACCCGTGCGGATGCACGGGCGGTCAGTGCGTAGGAAACGGTTTCTCGATATGAGATCAACGCCTCATGGCGACGACTGCGATGACCAGGAATATGGCGGCACCACCGAGCACTATGTAGAGGTTGCTGACACCATCCACCGGCTCATCATCCATGAAATCATCGACCTTCTTGAGGAAATTGTCTATCTCCTCGACGATGGTCTTCTCTCCATCGATGTCCAGAGGTGCTACGGACCATTGAGCGTAGAGCGTGGCATCGCCCAGGAGGTTCACGGACTCCCCGCCGTACAATATGTATCCGCTTCCATCCTCCTCTGTGTTCCATCCTTCGAATACGTATCCGTCCCTTGTCGGTTCTATGTACGATATGATCAACTTATCTTCCGTGGTCGAGATGGTACCGGGTCCGCCCGTTCCACCGGTGTTGTCATACGTTATCACGTATGTGGCGACGACGTTCTTATCTCTGGTCCATTTCGCATGGAGCGTACAATCGTTGGTCACCTTGGCGTTGTTCCAACTGATGGTGAGATCATCATCGAGGAACCATCCATCGAAGGTGTATCCGTATTTCGCGGTCGATGGGGGCGTGAGTATTGTGCCTGATCTGACTGTCATCGGATTGATGGCCGTACCGCCGTTCGTATCGAAGGTGATGGTGACGTTCTCTCCGCCGTACCTGTTGTTGGCAAGAGGTGCCGGAAGTTCGAAATCGAATTCCTTGGTGACCCTGTTCAGACTGTGGGATTTGGCGGTCGTGAGTCCGTCGTCATCCACCGTGTTCTGCCCTACGAGGTAGTATGTGTAGTAGATGCCGGATCCACCTATGGGATCATCCCACGTGACATCCATCGTGTACCATGAGTTCTCTATGTAGACGAGATTCCACATATGTTTCTCGGTATTGCCACTACCGTCATCCGCATCGCCTGAGATCAGCAGGCATGGGATACCATAATAGTCGCAGATCAGCTTGAATGCTTTCGCATACCCTTCGCATACGACGAGATGATCCCCTACCAAAGCCTTGTATTGGCTGCGGATGTTGCGATCGACGACTCCGGAGGATGTTTCCGCTTTCAATTCATCGACAGCATACGACAGGGTCTCCACAAGATAGTCATGTATCTGCTTTACCTTCTCTGCGTCCGTTCCCGTGAAGTTCAAGGAGGCGATCGCATTCGCGACAGCTGTGTTCTTGGAGGATGTGTTCGCATCCTCCACTGTGAATACTATCTTTATATCGTGGAGAACGGAGTCTGTGATCTTGAAGCTGGAATTGGCCTGGACGAAGTAGACGTCGGGCCTCTCTATGTGTAAGCAATTGCACAGTTTTTCGAGTGCATAGCTGAATTCCGCAGAATCTTTCTTACTGTAATCGTAATCATTGTAGAGGCTTCCGCTGATCTCATTAGGTATCTCTACCGTGATTGTCGTGCTGGCCACATTGGCATTCAAAAACTCGTCGTAAGCGTATTGCATCGGCTCATCCAGTTGGTTGTAGTACCACCTGGTGTAGTCTATCGTACTCGCCGCATCGGAGCTATCATCGTAGATCGATACCGTGAAAGGTATCGATGCGAACAGCATGATCGCGACCAGAGCGAGTGCAAATGTCTTGCAGCGGCTGTGGTTCATAGAAATTATTACGAGGTGTGTATTATAATTGGTTTGTCACTGAACGTTGGAGGATACATTCAACCGATGAGGGCATTTAGTGCATCGTTCGACATCTTGATATATCAAAAATAGGAAAATGGTTGAGTTGAAGGGGTTTCACTCGGATCTCTGACCCATAGCCTTGTTGAGAGTTTCCTGCATGCTCTCGTACTTCTCGCGGAGGGCGACTTCCTGGCGTTCCATGGATTTCACACGGACCTCCATGGTCTCCTTACCTTCCTCGAGTTCAGCTTTGACCGATTCCTTGTCGTTGACCTTGATCATGAGCGATCCTACGTTCTTGTAGACGTCGCCCGTGGCCTTGTCGAGTTCGCTGATGGTCCTCTCGATCTCTTTGATCTGAGCATCCATCTGGAGTTTCTGGGATGATACGGCCTGGAGTTGCTGTTGGAGCTGCTGGAACTGAGCGATCTGGTTCTGCAGTTGGGGACTGATGCTGTTCATTCAATTCACCTTAGCGATTCTGCTGATATCTTCGGTTATACGTATACATCCGAGGTATGAGTTGAGTGCGGCCCTCATCGCCGTCGTATCGTTCGCCTCTATCTTGATGATGGCTTCGTTCCCGGAGCCCGAGACCTCGATATGTGTGCGGGGCAGTTCGCGTCCCGCTTCCGGCTTCAATGAGGAGATGATGGTCTCCGCATCAGCGGAGACTATCTTGAGTTCTGCACTCAACATGATCGTACTCAGTCCGACTTCAGGACCTTCTTGACGTTGGGCCTCTCCTTGAAGAAGATCTTGGATCCGCACTTCTCGCACTGGAGACCTAACGCGTTGACGTTCCTGATAGGTTCGTTGCATTTAGCACATCTGTACAATCAAATCACCTCTGGATCGAATCACTCGCCGATTGTTGCCTTCTTAAGGTCAGGTGAGTATGCGCCTGCTGCGTATTTCGCACCGCAGTGCTTGCATGCCCAAACGCCCGAGCTGACCCTCTTGACGGAGGTGTGGTGGCATACGGGGCACTCATGACTCTTCTTCTGGTTGGCTTCGATTGTCTTCACTCTGTTACGAACGACGACACCGTACCTTGCGCCGAACCTTCCGGATGTACCGGCCTTCTCTGTTCTCTTTGACATCTTTATCACCCAATGATCTTTCTGATCTCTTTGCCCTTTGCGACGGCCGCATCAAGGCACTGGCTGAGCTCATCGAGTGTGATTGAGCCCTTTCCGCCCTTCTGCATCGCTCTGAAGTTGCCTTTGTCATCGGTCGTGATCGTCAGGCGAGCAGTTGAGATGTGTTCTTCGTCGAAATTCGGGTCTAATATTAAAGTGTTATCTATCTTACTTGCAGTGATCGAGATAGGCGTGCATGTGACTGGGAGGGGTTGGTCCTCACCGAGCCCATACTGTTCGTACGGGACCACTGCTGTCTTGAGTGCGAGCACCGCTGCGAGGTTGGCCGCATCGAAGAGGTTACCGTCGTAGTCGAGTGCGTACATATCGATGAAGCACATCCATACCTTCACACCCTCCTCCACGCAGAGCTTCTCCACGTCGACCATCTTGGACTCGCGTATTCCACGGTCCACGACACGTGCGAGTTCGATCGCATCCTCTCCCGGCGGTCCACCCTCGAATGACGGGTGTGCCATGGGAAGGAACTCCATCCCTGTGGTGAGGACACCCTCTTTGGGCGTGTCGGGGAATGGCGTACCGGGGATGATCTTGACTCCCGCGATGACCTCGGTCTTTCCGAGCTTCACCCTTGCGGAACCGTCCGCAGATTCGATGCAGTCCGTGACATAGGAGATCTTCCTGTAGTCCTTGACACCGCGTCCGTCCTCTCTCTTTCCCTCTTTCAGGAGTTTGACGATGTGGTCGCGTTTGATCTCGGAGATAACGATATCACTCATCTTCCTCGACCTCCCCTTTCTTCGTGTTGTATCTTCTCTTCAATGCATCCTTCTGGATGTCGTAGAGTTCGTGGCATGCGCCGACGGCCATGGAGATGGCCTTGTCGAACTCCTTCCTAGTCATGTTACCGTCCATCTGGAGGAGTACGATCTCATCCGTCGAGGGAACGATGGCGATAGGCACATCGGCCTCACCGTAGTTGTCCTCTTCCTTGTTCAGATCGAGGAGGACCTTACCGTCCGCCTTACCTGCCGCACATGCGGGGACGATGTCCCTCATGGGGATACCTGCATCCGCCAATGCGACGGATGCGGCGGTGAGTCCTGCGCACCTCGTTCCTGCGTTGGCCTGGAGGATCTCGATGTAGACATCGATGGATGCACGGGGGTAGAGCTCTGTGAGAACGACGTTCTCCAACGCCTCTGCCGTGATTTTCGAGATCTCGATGGACCTTCTGTCGGGTCCGGGTCTCTTACGGTCGCTGACCGAGAACGACTGCATGTTGTATTTGCACTGGATGATCGCCTTGTTGGGGTTCTGGAGGTGCCTGGGGTGGCATTCCCTGGGGCCGTATACGGCCGCGAGGACCTTGTTCTTTCCGATCTCCACGTACGCTGAACCGTCAGCGTTGTTGAGTACTCCCGCCTCTACTTTGAATTGTCTGTGCTGATCGGCGGTCCTGCCGTCGATCCTGATTCCTTTCTCGTCAACTAAAACCATGTCGGTGTGTCCGCTCATAATCATTCATCTCCTGCGCCAGGTAGTCTTTCTTCGATGAGAGCCTTCACTTTCTCGGTGAGATTTCCTTTCTGTGAGTTCTCTTCGATGTATTTTATGGCCTCAGCGGCGACCTCTGCATTCTCGTCGTCACCGTCGATCCATATCCTGCCGTTCTGTCCAATGAATATGCGGCAGTCGGTCATGTTCTTAAGCATCTGTATCATGGATCCGCTCTTTCCGATGATCCTCGATACCTTACAATAGGGTACGTTCACGATCATTCCGCCACTGAGTTTCCTGAGTCCGGAGTCGTTCATCGTGACCTGTATCTTCTTGCTCTCGTCGACCATCAGGATCTTGAGGAGGACTGCATCCCCCACGTTCAGATACTTCGATGTGTCTCCGAATTCCACTTTCCACGGCACTTCATTGACATGAAGGGGTGCCGGATATGGTGCACTGATGTCCACCATCCAGTTGGATGCGGCGATGTCGTTGATGATACCGATCACGGTGTCGCCTGTCGACGGCATGTATACTCCGCCGATGGGCATGACACTGATCCCGTTCTGTGAATAGTTCTTCACTCCGAGGATCGCAGCATACAATTTGCCGTCTCTCTCGTATGTGTTGTCGCCGCCCTTCTCACCCTTCGTACTGAGGATGTCTCCAGGGACCACGATCTCACGAGATGGTCTGGCATTCCTTTTTTCCATTTTATCACTTCTCGAATGTAAATCGCTCACTGTATCAACTTGACCTCTGAATGGCCTTTGGTCCTGTTGTTGAGCTTGGTTGTAAGTTCTGTGATGAGTCCTGCAGGGATCTCCATGACGCCGATCCATGATCCGTCATTGGTCCATTCCTCCCTCTCGACGATGCCGTATCCCGCGAGGTCGCCGTAGCATTTCGCATAGTCGTCCCCCCTGATCCTTATGGCCACCCTGCTCTTCTCGAACCTGATGGGGATCAGCGGCCTCAGGAGGTGCATCGCCTCCTCGACCTGTTTCTCCACCGACTTGAACGGATCGGCATGGAACTTGCATTCCTCCAATGCCAACTCTATCCTCGTGGGCGGATGCGGTAGTTTCGTCTGGGGGTTGATGGCGTTGGCGGAGATGTACGCGATGATCTTCTTCCTCTTGATCTCGAGCATCTCCTTCCTCTGCTCAGCGGTGATCTGCACCTCTCCCTTGGAGATGATCTTGGATGCTATCTCGCAGATATCCGTGCTGCCGAACGCTTCCTTGACCTTGTCTTCCGCAGGCCTCGTCCCTTTCCTAGCGTTGTTGAAGACATCCTCCACTGCCATGTAGTCGATGAGATCGACCTCTTTACCCTGTTTCATGAGGTTCATGACAGCAGGGTCCAGGAGGATCTCGAACGTCTCGCCGTGCGTCTCGAGGCGGGCAACGATCGCGTCTTCAAGATTCACCATGATAGCACCATTCACTCTTTGCCGATGAAGGCCGAGATCTCATCGTCGGTGAATCTTCTGAACGGTTTGTCCACGGTGACGATACCCGCTTCCATGGTCTGGGGTGTGGGCTTGTCATCCGTCGCAGCTGCCAATGCCTTCAGTCCGAGGGCCATGGCCTCATCCAACGACATACCGTCCTGATACTCCTTCTCGAAGACATCGAGGACGACCGGGCGTCCCGATCCGATGCATCCCGCCTTGTATGCGACGAGTGCTCCCGACGGGTCAGTCTCGAAGAGGTGTACTCCGAGGTCATCGGTACCTGCTATGAGAAGTGCGGTACCGAACGGGCGTCCTCCGCCGTACTGTGTGAAGTACTGTTTGTAGTCGCAGACCTTCTTCACGAGTCCCTCTACCGTGATGTTCTCGTTGTATGTGAGTTTGTGGTTCTGGGCATTCTTCCTGGCCTCGTCGACGAGGACCCTGGCATCAGCGACAAGGCCTGATGTTGCACAGCCGATGTATTCGTCGATGTTGTAGATCTTCTCGATGGACTCGGGTTCAACGAGTCTGCTGGAAACATGCTTGTCCACTAACAGGATTACACCATCTTTGAACTTCAATCCGATGGTGGTCGTACCTTTCTTGACGGCCTCACGCGCATATTCGACCTGGAAGAGCCTTCCGTCGGGCGAGAACACAGTGATGCCTCTGTCATAGGCCATTTGTCCTGGTTGCATTGTTTTAGCTCCTTACAAGGAGCGGTATCGCAACGTTGTATAAAGTCATTCGTGTACCTTATTTACGCGCGGGAACCTTTGTCCTTCTGAGGACCTCGTACCTGTCGCGGAGGGTCTTGAGGGTACCGGATGTACGGATGGGGACGGCACCGTCGTCGGCACGTCTCATGATGTCCATGTCACGGTCGATCGTCCCCGGGGACGACCTTATCACGGCCCACCCTTCCCCGCATTGTATCACGTACGGGGCATCATCGCCACAGAGCGCACGCAGTTTCGAGATGAGGGTCTCCCTCGTGAAATTGGCATCCACCTTGAACGCGACGTATCTCCTGCGCCCTCTTACCGATTTCACGACCATGGGATCACCGATCAGTGGTTGTTCCTGTACAGCGCACCGCATTCCGGGCATCTGCCGTCGGTGATGTACAGTTCGTGTCCGCAGACGCATTTGAACGTGCCGTTCTCCCAAGGCGTCACCGTGTTGCATCTCGGGCAGACGTTGTCATACAGACTCTCCCCGCATCTGCAGCATTTCCCTTTCCTGATCGGACGTTGTTTCATCTCGTCATAGGGGGTCTTGCAGTAGGGACATTCGTTGGTCTTCCCGGCGCAGTCCTTGTGGTAGGATCTGCCGCAGTCGCACTCCATGACGACCTCGTCCTCGATCTTCCCGAAGCAGATCTCGCACCTGTCGTCCACCACACGTTTATCCAAAAAATGAGTAGGTTTTCTCATCACATGCCCGCTGTTGCTTCTCTTCTTGCGGCCGTTTTTCATGATCGAGTATGAAATCAGGAACAATGCGACGAAAGTCGCACATAACACGTAGTAGAGTTGTGCCAGCGTGTCTAGGGAGATACTCATGCCATGTCCATCGGCCTCCTCCATTAATATACTTTCTTCGACGGCCACGATCCTCTCTGCCAGTCAAAGGCCCGATTTTTACTTCCGATTATCGGAACTAATTTCATTTTTTAGACAGTTTTAGTTGTAGCATGACCTTTTGAGGTAATTTATGCGAGAACCCTATTTTTGAATGTCTGGCTATGAAATTTTTAGGCTTAACTTAAAATTTGTTGGAGGGAAAATCATTTGGAAAATTCAAGGTCTTTAACAGAAGTAATATGTTGTATATAATGGTTATTTAGAAATGATTAAAATACCTTCAGAGGATACTATTTCTCGTTCCAAACTATACAAATAGTAACGGAGGCAAAGATTTGACTAAATCAGCGTTGGTTATTGGTGCAGGAATTGCAGGTATCCAGGCTTCGTTGGATCTTGCCGGAAGGGACATCCACGTCTACCTTGTAGACAAAGACCCCACCACTGGTGGAAAGATGTGCCGTCTCGACAAGACATTCCCTACGAACGACTGTTCAGCTTGTATCCTTTCACCCAAGATGGCAGATGTTGCCGGCCATCCGAACATCACGACACTCACATACACTGAGGTCATGAAGGTCGATGGAAAGGCAGGAGATTTCAAAGTCACGGTCAAGAAGAAGCCCAGATACGTGGACCTCACGAAATGTACCGGATGCGGCGACTGTGTCGCGAAATGTCCTACGAAGAATATCCCTGATGAGTTCGAGTTCGGACTTTCCACAAGGAAAGCGATCTACATCCCTCACGCACAGGCGGTCCCCAGGGTCGCATTGATCGATCCCGTCCACTGTAAGAAGATCCTCGCAGGAAAGTGCGGAATCTGTGAGAAGACTTGTCTCAAGGGTGCAATCAACTACGAAGACAAAGAAGAGACCGAGGTCCTCGATGTCGGTTCGATCGTCGTAGCAACAGGATTCCAGGTTTGGGACGCTAACATTGCAACGGAATACGGCTACGGCAGATACGACAACGTTGTTACCTCCATGGAATTCGAGAGGATGATGTGCGCATCAGGCCCTGACCACGGACACATCAAGAGAAGGTCCGAGGACCGCGAGGCCCCCAAGAAGATCGCATTCGTCCAGTGCTGCGGTTCCAGGTCTGAGAAGAAAGGATGGAAGAAATACTGTTCATCCGTCTGCTGTATGTACGCAACGAAGCAGGCAATGATCACCAAGGAGCACGCAGATGTTCAGGAGGATATCTTCTTCATGGACATCAGGTCCTACGGTAAGGAATTCGAAGCATACATCCACAGAGGAGAGGACCAGTACGGCATCAGGATGCACAGGTCCTCACGTGTCTCCAACATCGAGGAGAACGCGGACAAGACGCTCATCGTCAACTATGCGGATGCGAACGGAGACCCCCAGTCGGATGTCTTCGACCTCGTAGTCCTCTCGGTCGGTCTCAACCCGCCCGCAGGAGCAGAGGAGTTCTCCAAGATCCTTGGAATCAACCTCAACGAGTACGGATTCTGTGAGACATCGGTCTTCCACCCGCTCGAGACATCAAGAGAGGGAATCTATGTATCCGGTGCATTCGCAGCACCCAAGGATATCCCGACCACCGTCGCGGAGTCCTCAGGAGCAGCAGCAAAGGCAGGATCATGCATCGTGGATGCTAACTTCGAGCCTTGCGCACCCAAGCAGTTCCCCGCAGAGAAGGATGTCGCTGGACAGGAGCCGAGGATCGGAGTTTGGGTCTGTGAATGCGGTATCAACATCGGTGCGACGGTCAACGTCCCCGAGGTCGCAGAGTACGCAGCAACACTCCCCGGAGTCGTCTACTCCACCAAGACCATGTACGCATGTGCACAGGATACCCTCCAGGCAATCTCCCAGGCAATCCAGGAGAAGAACCTCAACAGGGTCGTCGTCGCATCATGCACACCCAGGACACACGAGCCCCTCTTCAGGAACGCTTGCCGTGAGGGAGGACTCAACCAGTACCTCTTCAACATGGCGAACATCCGTGACCAGTGCTCATGGATCCACATGCACGAGCCTGAGAAGGCAACGATGAAAGCGAAGGACCTCGTAAGGATGGCCATCGCGAAGGCGCAGTTCCTCGAGCCTCTCGAGGGTGCGAAGATCCCCGTCACGAACGCAGCAGCGGTCGTCGGTGGAGGTATCACGGGTATGACCACAGCACTCGACATCGCAGCACAGGGATTCCCTGTACACCTCGTCGAGAGGGCAGGACAGCTCGGAGGACACGCACTCCAGTTCAGGCACTCCGAGGACGGAGTCGACACAGCGGCATTCGTCAAGGAGCTCGTCGACAAGGTCAACGCCAACAAGCTCATCACGGTCCACCTCAACTCGGAGGTCAAGGACATCCCCGGATTCGTAGGAAACTTCAAGCTCCAGCTTAAGGACGGATCCGAGTACGATGTCGGTGCGGTCATCCTCGCAGTAGGAGCCACGCCTTACGTACCCACAGAGTTCAACTACGGAAAGGACTCCAAGGTCATCGTCAACCTCGAAGCCGAGAAGATGATCGCAGAGGGTAAGTTCAACGCAAAGAACGTCGCATTCATCCAGTGTGTCGGATCGAGGTCTGACAGCGTGAAATACTGTTCACGTGTCTGCTGTGCATCCTCACTCAGGAATGCGATCAAGATCAAGCTCGCAGACCCCACGGCAAACGTCACCATCTTCCACAAGGACATCAGGACATACGGATTCCGCGAGGAGATGTACAGGAAGGCATCAGAGGTCGGAGTCAGGTTCCTCAGGTACCGCGACACCGATCCCCTCCCAGAGTACGACGGCAACGTCGTGAAGGCATACGACACGATCCTCGGCAAGGATGTCGAGATCCCCGTCGACTGTGTCGTTCTCGCCAACGGTATCAAACCCGACAGAGAGGAGAAGGAAGAGATCGCAAAGATGCTCAAGGTCCCGATCAGCAAGGACGGATTCTACTTCGAGGCTCACCAGAAGCTCAGGCCCGTCGACTTCGCAACAGAAGGTGTCTTCGTTGCAGGTCTCGCACACTGGCCCAAGTTCATGGACGAGTGTCTCGCACAGGCATCCGGAGCAGCTTCAAGGGCACTCACGATCATCTCCAAGCCCTACCTCGTCTCAGAGGGTATCATCGCCTCGGTCAACGAGACATACTGTGACGGATGCGGTGTCTGTGAGGGATGCTGTGAGTACAAGGCTATCAGCATCGTAGAAGTGGATGGAAAGAAGAAGAGCAGCGTCAACGCAGGTCTCTGTAAGGGATGCGGATGCTGTGTCGCAGCATGTCCGTCAGGAGCAATGGAGCAGAAAGGATTCACATCCAGGCAGATCATCTCCGAGATCGATGCATGTCTCGACTTCCCCGTAGGAGGACAGTGATTACCATGGCAGATTTTGAACCAAGAATCGTAGCTTTCTGCTGCAACTGGTGTTCATACGCCGGAGCAGACGGTGCAGGAGTCGCTAGGCTTCAGATGCCTACCAACTTCCGTATCATAAGGACAATGTGCTCTGCAAGGGTCGACCCCGAGTGGGTCCTCAGGTCATTCGCAAAGGGTGCTGACGGAGTCATCATCCTCGGATGCCACCCCGGAGACTGCCACTACATCGGTGGAAACTACAGGGCAAGAAGAAGAATCGCACTTCTGAGGATGGTCCTCGAACAGTACGGATTCGACCCCAAGAGAATGAAGCTCGAGTGGGTCTCCGCATCTGAGGGAGAGAAGTTCCAGAAGACGATCGTAGAGTTCGTGGACACCATCAAGGCACTCGGACCTACACCTCTCAAGAAGGAGGAGTGAAAATGGGATTCCTTGACAAGATATTCAAGAAAGGCAACAAGGAAACGAAAGCAGCACCTGTTGCAGAGAAGAAAGCGGCACCTGCCGCAGCCCCTGCAGCACCCGCTGCAGCACCTGCAGGCAAATACCCCGCCGATTCACCCATCGAGGGATTCGTCCCCGGCCTCGGAGCACCCGCAGGCGGAAAGATCAAGCTCGCTATCTACTGGGCAGCGGCTTGTGGTGGATGCGATGTCTCGCTCCTCGACACGGATGAGAAGATCCTCAACATCGGCGCGATGGCCGACATCGTCATGTGGCCTATCGCAGCTGACGGAAAAGAGAAGGATATCGCGGCGATGGACGATGGTTCGATCACCGTATCGATCATCAACGGTGCCGTCAGGAACTCGGAGAACGAGCACATGGTCAAACTGCTCAGGCAGAAATCACAGCTCGTCGTCTCATACGGTTCGTGCGCATGCTTCGGTGGAACACCCGCTCTCGCCAACCTCGTTGGCAGCGGTAAAGAGGTGCTCGACTACGTCTACACCAAGACCCCCACGTCGGCAGACTTCCAGGCGACATACCACAAGGACGCACCCACGATCCCCCAGCCCTCAATCCAGGTGCCTGAGGGAGAGCTCACGCTCCCTGTGTTCTATGACTCTGTGAAGTCACTCGACCAGGTCATCGATGTCGACTACAGCATCCCTGGATGCCCGCCCACACAGGAGTCCATCGCAAAGCTCCTCAACGCACTCGTCGACTTCGTCTACAACGGCGTCGCACTCCCTCCCAAGGGAACGGTAATCGGAGTAGAGGACAAGACACTCTGTGAGGAGTGCCACAGGCACAAGGAGAACAGGAGGATCACAGCGATCTACGAGCCTTACCAGGTCAACGTCGACCCCGACCTCTGTCTCCTCGATCAGGGAATACTCTGTCTCGGATCAGCGACGGTCGCCGGATGCGGTGCGAAGTGTACGAAGATCGGACAGCCCTGCCGTGGATGCTACGGACCTACGAAGGCAGTTCAGGAACAGGGAGCATCGATCTTCACTGCGATCGCATCACTGTACCCTGTGCTCGATGATGATCCGACATGCGGAGAGGACAAGATCGCGGACGTCATGTCCAACATCAAGGATCCGCTCGGATACTTCTACGCATTCACAATGTCGAAAGCATTGATCAAATCAAAAGTCAAAGAAGGAGGTCAGTAAATGGCTGGACCTATCATTTGGGATGAGAAAACAAAAGCGACAGGAAAGAGAATCACTGTCGATCCGATCACACGTCTCGAAGGTCACGGAAAGATCGAGATCTTCCTCGACGACAACGGAAACGTCCAGAACGCGTACTGGCAGATCCCCGAGGTCAGAGGATTCGAGAGATTCTGTATCGGCAGGAAGGTAACTGAGCTCAACCAGATCACAGCAAGGCTTTGCGGTGTCTGTCCCGGAGCCCACCACCTCGCGTCAACAAAGGCAATCGATGGATGTTACAACGCAAAACCGACCCCCACAGCGTTCAAGCTCAGGGATCTGTTCTACAGCGCACACTTCGTGCACAGCCACATCGCGCACTTCTACGCATTGGCTGCGCCCGATTTCGTCCTCGGTCCCGGATCGCCTGCGGCAAACAGGAACGTCCTTGGTGTCGTCGGTGCGGTCGGACTCGAGCTCGGAGGAGCAGTCCTCAGGGCAAGGTCCAAGGCACAGAGGATCCAGGCCATCATCGGTGGAAAGGCGACACACCCTCTCGTCGGTGTTCCCGGTGGAGTCTCAACGACCATCACGAAAGAGCAGCAGAACGAGATCAAGAGCTACGCTCAGGATCTCGTCGACTTCTCACAGACCTCGATGAAGGTGTTCAACGATGTCGTCCTCGCCAACAAGGAGTACGTCGACATCATCGCGAACAAGGATCTGTACTGCCAGGACTCATACTACATGGGTCTCGTCGGTAAGGACAACGCACTCGAGTTCCACGACGGACCTGTCAGGGTCGTCGACCAGAAGGGTGCGGAGTTCGACAGATACGATGCGTTCGATTACCTCGACCACATCTCCGAAGCTGTGGAACCCTGGTCATACGAGAAGTTCCCGTACCTGAAGAAGGTCGGATACAAGGGCCTGTGGTCAGGACCCGAAAGCGGTCTCTACCGTGCAACGCCTCTCTCGAGGCTCAACGTCTGTGACAAGATCTCCACACCCATCGCTCAGGAAGAACTTGAGAGATACCGTGGATTCTTCAAGGACGCAGGAGTCCCCTGTGAGAACGGCAAGCCCATCGTTCCCTTCACACTCGCAACACACTGGGCAAGGATCATCGAGATGATCTACGCCGCAGAGAAGTGTCTCGAGGTCGCGAACGATCCGGACATCACCAACAGTGATATCAAACAGACGGATCTCGTGCCCGGAGGACGTGGTGTCGGTTGTGTCGAGGCTCCGAGAGGAACACTCACACACGACTACACATGTGACGAGAACGGTATCGTTACCGCATGTAACCTTGTCGTCGGAACGACCAACAACAACGGACCCATCAACGTAGATGTCTGCAAGGTCGCGAAAGCGCTCATCAAGAACTACGATGTATCACCCGGTCTCTTGAACATGGTCGAGATGGCATTCAGGGCATACGACCCGTGCAACTCCTGTGCAACACACAGCCTGCCCGGACAGATGCCTCTGACAGCTGTCATCAGGAACAGTGACGGTTCGATCTACGACACCGTCTCGCGCGACTAAACGTATTAAATCGGGGGCGAAAGCCCCCACTTATTATTGTCAACGGCCTCTGGGGCCCCTTCTGAGATTCCTTGCTTCGTAACGGTCCTTGACCATTATGTCCTTGCGTTTGCCGAGATCTATCCCATCCAGAAGGAACATGCGTGCATCATCGAGATCGAGGAACGTATCGTTGATCAACGGACCGAGGAAGTTCCCGTTGAGGACGTTCATAGGCGAACCTCCCAACATCCTGTTGAACGAGGGGACGATTATGAACGATCTCGGATATCTCTCATACCTATCTCCGCCCGATCTGAAATTACCACGTACCCAACAGGGTTCCGTGGTCTGATTGCCGATACCATCCCTGAACATCACGGCAGGGTGCTCATGGGCCATGATCAACGTGTCGCATTCCATGACATCCTCCTTCGGCCAGGTATGGCCGTGGATGAATCCCACATCATCTATCCTGAATCCGGTCGATGGTCTGATCCTTATCCCGGGAGGGAGGAAGTCCTCGATGTTCGTGTCATGGTTGCCTCTGACGATCTCTACATTATCGAATCTCTCACGCAACCTCTCGAAGAAGTTCGGGATCTCCTTGTATTCCTGTTTCGACGATCCCGGGACGGAATCCTTCACATCACCGAGTACGATGAGGTGATCGCAGCCATCCGAATTGTCCAATATGCAGTTCAGCATGGCATCCGTCCTGGATGTGAGATTGAATCCTTTCCTGAGAAGATGTGTCTCCACACCGATGTGCAGATCGGCGATGACCATGATGTCATTGACCCTAAGGGCAGGGATCCCGTATATCGGTTGGATGTCCGCCATCGGATATCACTTGAGTCCTTCGGAGATCACTCTGGCGATATTATCTATGACATCCGTCGCCATGAGACCATACGAATATTCGTCGAAGGCCATCTCTCCGGCCTTTCCGCATATGTATGTGCCCAGACAACCTGCATCGAAAGCGATCATACCTTTCGAGAGGAGTCCGGAGATGGCCCCCGCGAGGACATCCCCTGTCCCACCGGATGTCATGCCTGCACAACCTGTGACGTTCGTACGTACCTTGATCCCGTCGGTGATGATGTCCTCCTTCCCCTTGAGTACGATGACCGCACCCAATCCTTTGGATGCATCCATCTGATCCATGTCCCCGGCCAATCTGGCGTACTCGGAGTGGTGTGGTGTGTAGATCGTCGGAGCATTTCTTTTGATATCGGTTCCGGACATCGCGGTTATGGCATCGGCATCGATCACCATGGGTATGTCACATCTTTTGCAGAACGAGCGCACGGCATCCATGGTCTCCGGGTCGGTGCCTAGGCCTGGACCTATGAGAACGGAATCGCACCTCTTGGACAATTCAAGTAATTCATCCACGGAATCCGTCGTGAGATGATCGCCAGGTAGTTCGTGCATAAGGAAGGTCGGTGAGAATGATGAGATCTCGGTGAACGATGATTCCGGCGTGGCGATATGTACGAGATCCGCTCCCACGCGTGATGCGGCAAGTGCCGCCATGGCCGGTGCACCGATGTATGGTCCGCCACCGATTATCAATAATCTCCCGTTCTGTCCCTTATGCGATCTCTCATTCGGTATCGGATATCTGACCATGTCACCTGGACCTATGATATCGTATGCCTTGGCAGGGATTCCGATGTCCGCGATCACGATTGTTCCGCAATCGGACGTATCCATCCCCTCTTTGACATCATGGAACGTGACGGTCATATCCGGCGATACGGAACACTCTGTGCCCAATCCGGACGGTACGTCGCATGAGATTATCGTTCTGCCGGACCCATTGATCGCCTTTATGCATTCTGCATATTCGCCTTTGACCGGTTTATTCACACCGGTACCGAGAAGACAGTCCACGATGACGTCATAATCGTTGATGATGTCGATGGAATATGGTACGATCTTGGCCCTCTTGCAATTCTTGATCGCCAGAGGACTCTTCGGTTCCTTTATGTATGTCGCATCCGCAGACAGATATCTTGCGGCGACGAATCCGTCCCCACCGTTGTTGCCCGTACCGCAGACGAACAATACCTTCGCATCGGGGAACCTATCTGAGATTATCTCGGCAAGCTCCCTACCTGCGTTCTCCATCAATGATTCTACGCTGAGACCCAAGTGTTCCGCGTTGCCATCCAAAGCTTTGGCATCAAGTATGGAGATCATGATGTTGGAATGTGATTACTCGTATAAATGCATCAAGAGTTCTTCACAAGTGTCTCGCCGATCTTGGAAAGGAGGTCAGTCTTCTTCATTTTACCTCTTTCCACACGGACGCATCCATTCCTCGCAGTGGAGTTGGATGGATATGCTGCATCCTCGATTATCTTGTATTCAAGATCGAGGATCATGGCGCCCTTCGCTATGATATCAAGATCGGGTGACTCTACGCACAAGGATTTAGGAAGCCTTCTGCCTTCAGCACGTGACCTGTTCACATCGAAATATTCGGGCCATAATACAATCGCATTATCGTCGTCGTACGCCATGATTACCAGAAAGGAAGTGTATTGTAAAAGGTTTGGCGTGCTTACGCGAGCAGGATTGCGTTAACACTTCCATCCTGGCCGGGCCTGGATGTAACAATGGCTTTGCTTCCATCCTCAAGGTCGATCGTTGCGCCCTTGTTCAGGATGTTACGCTGGATGTAGTTCGGGTCTGCCGGGTTTGCACTGACATTGACGATCTTCATCTTCGTTACTTTGCCGTTGTTCTTGTCAACAACATTCGCATATTCTGCTGCAAGCATACCAACCTTGACATTTCCACCGGCACCGCGGTACTGTTTCAGTGACTCTGCACCGAGTTTAGTGAACTGCTTCTCTCTGCCGATCTCGAATTTCCTCTTGTTAGCACTGGGGACACGCCTGCCTCCAGTGGGCTTTCTGTTGGATTTTCCCTGCCAAATTGCCATGATTACCGACACCCTCTAACATCGAACTGTATATAAATCTTTCATCTCACTATATATTCATAGGTCCGACGAATCGATGAGCATCGCACTGGCGACACCGTCATTGAATTCGAGTATGCCTGCGTGACCTTCTTTGGCCGGGCCCGGGTTCATGAACAACGTATCGCCGATCTTGACGATACCGATCGCCTCATGTATGTGTCCCGAAAGGGCGACCTTAGGCTTGTACCTCTCGACGATGCTCTTTATCGCGGTGCTTCCCACGTGGAGTCCGGAGGGGATCTCGTCGAGCACACCCATGGAAGGTGCATGCGTCATCAGGATATCGATCCCATCGCATATCTTGTCGAGATCGGATTCGATGACATCCTCCTCGACCTCGAAGGGCGTATGGAATATCGTCGGGTTGCTGCCACCGTATGCTGCGAACTTCACTCCGTTGATGGAGAATGCCTTGTTGTGGACATCGTGACACACCTCACCCGCCTTCTCCGGCATGTCTAGCGGATCGCAGTTACCGGGGATGAAGTACAGATCCTTCTTGAATCTCTTCAGTGTCTCGACACCCTGTTCGCTGGTCCCGAGGTCGGTGACATCACCGAGGAAGAGTATGGCATCGATATCATCTGTCTCAAGCTTCTCGATCCAATCGAAAGCAGAGGATTGATTGTGAAGATCCGTGAGTACGAGGAATTTCATGAACGATGAATGTGGGTTCGATTATTAGACAAAATCGATTGTTCTGTACAGATATATAAACAACCATCGCATACGGAGGAACATGGGTGATGCACGTCTTTACAGGATGAAGGGGCGTAAGCTCAGCGAGATCGTTCTCTATGCGAGTATGATCGCGCTCGAGCCTGAGAGTAGGAACAAACTTGTAGCGTTGATCGGAAGGATCAACGACGATATCAACGATATCGACGGTCTGTCATCGGGTGTCGACATGACATATCACGACAGGATCTGTGACGAGAGATATCTTGCTAGACTCTCGGATGCCGAGATCGATGATGAGAACTACCTCAACGAGCTCAGGTCCGAGAAGGAACCGGTCCCCGAGTGTGCGGTCATCGAGGATGTAGCACCTTCCGTTCCGACGGAACCGGTCGTCGAGGTGGAGATCGAAGAGACATCCTGCGAGAAGAAATCTGATGTCTCGGATGAGATCATACCCGAAGAGGTCACGGATGAGGATGTCGATCCGTACATGAAGCCTTTGTTCACTGAGGACGATGAGAAGATGCTCAACGACATCAGGGTGATGAAGGATGGCAAGATCGATCTCTTCATCGAGCGTGAACTCACCGGTAACTTCAAGGAAGAGGCCTGTGAGGACGTCATTCGTTTCACGAAGATCGATATCAAGCTCATCGATCTCCTTCTGGAGTTGGATTATTCGGATAGGGCCAAGCTGCAATCCGATCTGAAGGAACTCGTCGACATCGTGAATAACATGGAAGCGCCGAAGTTCGGAAAGCTCTACATCAACTCGCTCACCAAGGATGAGGCGAAACTCGAAGTGAGATACAACGAGTTCATCGACAGGGTTGACGAGCTTGTCAGGAGCAGATTCCCGGAGATAGTCCCTCAGTCGGCATGAATCGCCGGCGATGGTCCATCTACAAACTCTTTACTATTATTATATAATATAATACAAACAAGCAGATACATATCTGTTCACGATCATTTCTCGTGTCTGTGATCCGCAGCGGATATCCTCGTCGTTCGGATATGCGCGATGCTCTCGTGTAAAAGGATCTTTTGGATGTAAGTTAGAATCAGAATGGCGTGGGGGGCGAGATTCGAACTCGCGGGTCCGTATGGACATTAGATTAGCAGTCTAACGCCTTACCAGGCTGGGCCACCCCCACATGGTAATCTGCTGTAAGTCGTTCTCATATTAAACATTCTCCACATGCTGCATTTTTCGCCATTGTTCCCGCGCGATCTCCGCCGGAATCGGCCGCGACGCGCCGGGTGATCCGGGAGTAGTCGTGTTTTTTGGTGAAAAATGTCAATTTTTCATAGTTCAACGTCAAAATCATGTGAAATAACCAACCAGATTTTTTTCACAATAGAAAAGTATAAGTAGAGAAGCGCATAACGGGGTAATGCGCGGTGCAAGACACCGAGCACACGAGTAAAGTCGTGGAGTGTGATGGTCCAAAACCATTATATACTCCTTCGATATACTCCGAAATGCGCGGCTGAAACCGACAAGTGTTTCAGACGGCAAAGATGGAGAATCAAGATCTCCGCCGACATCACGGCGTGTTCTCTTGTATTCTGACGTTCGATGCTACGAATGTTCCGTTAGACGGAGCATCGTAATGAGTGTGCCGTTTAGCGGGACAATAGGTGAAACGTGGTAAACTGCCAGTTTCAATTTCATCCATCATAAATGACGTTTGAATAGTCAAAATTGATTTGACTCCGGTTGATCCTGCCGGCGGCCACCGCTATAGGAATTCGATTAAG
>CAVGUW010000012.1:0-34988 GCA_963632775.1 Bacteroides salyersiae
CACATCATCAGTCCAATACTGAATAATCTTTCAGAATGTATATTGCATTGCGATAGAAAGTATTCGGGCATGTGATTTCTAATAAAGTGTTAATAACTTTCCAGATGAATTGATTGATTTATTTTCTCCAAACCTCTTCTTTCTAACCCGAGTTTGACAGATAGGGCGTGATGCTGTTCTGACCTAAAACTTCGGGATTGTAAGGTTACATCAGGGTAGATCTATTCTCCCCGCCACGGGCTCTTCGAGCCCGAAGAGGGAGAATATCTCCTTCACGGTCTTCGAAGGTTGGGTCAGACGGACATAACCGGGGCTGACGATGACCACCAGGGCATCAATATCCAATGCCATACGTGTGTATGGGCTATCGCAGTATCAGGGCCTTCTCAAGGGTTCCACGTCGCCTGCGTTCTCTACCGTTCTTAGATATCGGCCATGCTCTCTTCTGTTTCGATTTCGAGCACTATGCAGACCGATTCGATCGCCCTATCGAACCCCTTGTCGGTGCCACGGCCTCTCTATACTTGAGGGCTGCACCCGCCCATCATCATGTCTCTGTTCGTATCCGTTTATCTGACGTGATCTTTACAGCTATAATCTAATCAATATAGAAGTATATTTTATTCTGTTCTAATAAATATAATTAGATTTATTTCTAGATTGAATTCAATATAAGTGGGTGTCATCCGATTGTTTAATTAATATCCATGATATTCAGTATCATGAGGGAACATGTTCAGAAGGATCATCACCGATGAGATCAGGAGATGGAAGGAGACCTATGACGGAAGATCATGCCTGCTCATAGAAGGTGCCCGCCGTGTCGGTAAGACGACGGTCGCAACGGAGTTCGCAAAGGAGAATTACAGATCATATGCACTGATCGACTTCTCCGAACCCTCATCTAAGCGCATCAGCAGGATGATATCCGAGGGATTCGACGATCTCGATGAACTGTTCCGTGAGATAGCAAGGGTATCGAAGGTCAAGCTATACGAGAGGGACAGCGCCATCATCTTCGATGAGATCCAGCTGTTCCCGCCAGCCAGGGAATTGGTCAAACACCTGGTCGCCGACGGCCGCTACGACTATATCGAGACAGGCTCGCCGATAACCATGAGGAAGGAGAGCGGGATCCTCAACCCCTCGGAGGAACATCCGATCAGGATGTACCCCATGACATTCGAGGAGTTCTGCTGGGCAACTGGTAATGATGACATGTTCGATGACATCAAGGAACATTTCGATTCACGGACGCCCATGGGCAGGTATGCTCACGAGGCGTGTCTCAAACTGTTCCGTACATACATGTTGGTCGGAGGGATGCCTGCGGCAGTATCCGCATTCATAGAGGACAACGACTATTCTTCCGCGGAAGCTGTCAAGAGGGACATCCTATCATTGTATTCCAACGATTCGGAGAAACTCGTTCCGGGCAGGAGGATCAGGGGAAGACGTCTGTTTCGCTCGATCCCGTGGAATCTATCATCAGATAACAAGATATTCAAGGTGTCCAAAGTGGAGAAGGGAGGTAAGAAGGCCGACTATCTGGATCTGGTGGATTCTCTGGCCGGTTCAGGCATGGCCAATGTATGTTATAACCTCAGTACGTTGGACCGTGCGTACGACATGTACTCCATCGACGACGAGTTCAAGATCTATATGAACGACACCGGATTGTTGCTCACATCATCGTTCGGGATCGAGGGCACGGAGGAGGAGTTATACGATGCCATCATCGATGATGACCTCTCGGTCAACGAGGGTATGTTCTTCGAGAATGCGGTATCGCAGGAGCTTCGCGCATCGGGACACGAACTGCACTATTTCACTTTCTACCCAAAGGAATCTTCAACGAACATCCATGAGATCGATTTCATACTCCAGGCGGACAAGGGTGTAACTGCGGTGGAAGTGAAATCAGGTAAGAGGAGTACCAAGCACGCATCCTTGGATCATCTGATCGACGATTTCCCGAAGATCGTCAGATCGTCCTACGTGGTCCATTCCAAAGACCTTCGTGTTGACAGGGATGTTACATACATCCCGATATACATGGCAGGTCTGCTCTGAGGGGGCTTCGTCCTTTCCGACGGCGAGTGACGGAAGTTACGTTTCTCGTAGGAGGTCGATGGTGCGAAGTCGCCTCCGTTCCACGGAGGTATCTAAAAGGTAATAATGGCGCCGAGAGAGAGATTCGAACTCCCGAGGTTTACACCAGTGGTTTTCGAGACCACCGCCATACCGGGCTTGGCTATCTCGGCTTAAGCCTCGCAATAATCTACATATATATTAATTTGATTTAAACGCCCCATGAAGTTCTGCACCCGTTGCGGTCGTAACATGGAGGATGATGTGGAGATATGTCCCGAATGTGGCATGTCGCAGACATCCGGTCCGGCCCTCAACATCGACAAGAGGAACGGTAACGAATGGATGTGGTTGTACGGTACGCTCATCGTATCCGGCGTGGTGATATTCGCTTTGACATACTTCCTACACTTCTACCTGATGCTGTTCTTCTTCCCGCTGTTCTTCATAGGGAGCATCGGAAGGAAGGGGAAGGTGGAATACACACTCCAAGGACTCATCCTCGGTGCGATACTGGGGTACATGGCCGCCGTCGTCGCCTTATTGGTGCAGAACATGCTGTGATCCGATGAGATCCTCATACACCACGGTCGGAGAATACCACGAACACGAAGTAGTGATAAAGGGTTCGAGGTTCATATCCTGCATACTACCATGCGGTTCCGAGAGCGATCTGGAGGATGGCCTCTCATCCGTCAAGGAGAGGTATCCGAACGCCACGCACTACTGCTATGCGGCGAGGTTCTCCGGTAACGAGAGATTCTCCGACAACGGCGAACCGTCCGGTACTGCAGGGAGGCCGATGATGCAGGTCGTCCGCGGGAGCGGTATCGATGATATCATGGCGGTCACCGTCAGATACTTCGGGGGTACGTTGCTCGGAACGGGAGGGTTGGTGCAGGCGTATTCGGATACCACATCCGATGCCATCTCATCCGTAAGGCCCGTGAGGATGGTCCTCTGCGAGAAGTTAGCGTTCGATTGTTCCTATCAGGAGTACAACAGATTCCTGTCCGAATGCGGTAAGTATGTATTGGGAAGACCGGAGCAATCGTTCTCCGATGTCGTGAATCTGATATCGGATGTACCTTCCGATAGCAAGGAGGGGTTCGTCAGGATGGTCAACGACATCACGAGAGGCAACGTTCAAATCCGTTCCTTGGGTTCATGCTATGCGAGGGATGTATGATGTTGGGGATGACCGAACTCGAGAGGGCGATGTCGAAGAGGATCGTGGATCATGACGCATTCAGGAGAACGGTCCCGGAGATCGTCAGGGAACATGTACCGAGACCGCACATATGGTTGGACACCGGTTGCGGTACAGGGGGCTCCATACGCGATAGCATCAACATGTTCCAAGATACACAGTTCGTCCTTGCGGACCCATCATCGGAGAACATAGCCATCGCGAAGGAGACCATGGCCGGGGAGCAGAGATGTCTCTACGTCACCAATCCGACGGAGAGGCTGAACTTCGGTGACGGGACGTTGGATGTCATCACATCGATATTTTCACACCATTACTACAAGGAGGATGACAGGGTCGTCGCCACGAAGAATTGTTACCGTATGCTCAAGAAGGGTGGATTGTTCGTTGTGTCCGAGCATGTATCGCATCCGGAGGATCAGATCGATGCGGACATCCAATGGAAGGCGTACATGAGGGCATCGGGATTGCCGGAACCGTTCATCGATAGGATGATCTCGAGGAGAGGCACCGAATATTTCCCGCTGTCGGAGGCCGCCCATATTCAGATATTAAAGGATATTGGCTTCTCGGAGGTCGGTGTGTTCTGGTCCACATGCTCCGATATAGGGCTGTATGCCATCAAGTGAACATCACATCCGTGATGTCACATGCCCATCCGCGCGATGATTAACTTTATCAACACGCCCATGGTACATACTATGCAATACACCATTATTGCAGGAAAATCAGATGGTAGCGACCGTTAAGAGGGCAATCATAAGTGTATCGGATAAGGACGGCATCGTGGATTTCGCGAAGGAATTATCCGGACTTGGCATCGAACTGATCTCGACTGGTGGTACATACAGACTTCTTAAGGAGAATGGGTTGGCGGTCACGGAGGTGTCCGACGTCACCGGATTCCCGGAGATGTTGGACGGGCGTGTCAAGACCCTGCATCCCAAGGTACATGCGGGGATATTGGCGAGGAGGGATCTCGCACATCATATGCAGGCCATCAAGGATAAGGGCATAGAACCCATCGACATGGTCGTCATCAACCTCTACCCGTTCAAGCAGACGGTATTGAAGGATGGTTCCACCCTCGAGGACATCGTCGAGAACATCGATATCGGCGGACCGAGCATGATACGTGCGGCCGCCAAGAACTATCAATCGGTCGCTGTCGTGACATCCCCTTCGCAATACCAACCGATCCTGGAGCAGCTGAAGGCGAACGGGAAGATCGATGATGCGTTACTCTCAAGATTGATGTCCGAGGCATTCATCACCACCGCCAACTACGATTCCATGATCGCATCGCAGATGAATGCGAGATTCGGTACACTCTTCCCGGAATCATATCCCGTCCCGATGGAGAAGGTACAGGACCTCAGATATGGTGAGAATCCCAATCAGAAGGCCGCATTCTACAAGGATCCGTTCACTCCCGGTAACACCGTCGCCAAGATGGAGAAGATCCATGGCAAGGAGTTGTCGTACAACAACATCCTCGATATGGACAAGGCCCTCGACATATGCATGGACTTCGAGAAGCCCACCGCCGTGGTGATGAAACATACCAACCCATGCGGATTGGCATCCGGGAACGACATATACGAGGCATTCTCCACCGCGTACGCCGTCGATCCCCTCTCGGCATTCGGTTGTGTCATATGTCTGAACAGGAACTGTGACATGAAGACGGCGCACGATATCTCGGAGAAGTTCGTGGAGGTCGTCATAGCACCGGATTACGAACCCGGTGTGCTGGAGCTTCTGGAGAAGAAGAAGAACATCCGTCTCATGAGGACCAACTCACCCATAGGTCCCGCTTACAGGGTCAGGGAGATGAAGGTCAAGAAGGTACAGGGCGGATATCTGACCCAGACCGATGAGGATGTTCTCATCGATCCCAAGAACCTCAAGGTCGTCACCAACCGTGCCCCGAACCAAGAGGAGATCGATGCCATGATGTTCGCATGGAAACTCGCGAAGCATGTCACATCGAACTGTGTCGTATACGTCAAAGGAGAACGTGCGGTAGGTATCGGTGCCGGTCAGATGTCACGTGTGGATTCTGCGAAGATAGCATCGATGAAGGCGAACGAGCCTACGGAGGGTTCCGTGATGGCATCGGATGCATTCTTCCCGTTCAGGGATGGTGTCGATGAGGCCGCCAAGGCAGGCGTCACCGCCATAATACAGCCCGGAGGTTCCATAAGGGATCAAGAGGTCATCGATGCCGCGAACGAGCATGGCATGGCCATGGTATTCACCGGCTGTCGTGTCTTCAGGCACGGATGAATGTGCATTCCGTGCCCGAAAGGGCACGGATTCACATCTTCTTATCATCGGAATATTGCATCAGGTCATCGGGGATTATCGGTCTGCCTTCCGCCTTGGCCTTCATGTGTCCGCCGGGACCTCCCCTCGCGATCCTCGCCTTCTCTATGCACTCGGGATCGCTGCATACGAATGCCGCGTAGACCACATTCGTCGATTTTTTACCACAGAATTCACAGGGGTAGTCATCGAAGTTTATTGCCATACATCATTGATGTCATAGCATGGAATTAAGGGTTTCCCAGACGGTTACAGCCCTGTTATCATTTAGTATATTAATTCGCACCATCCTTATCTGAATCATGGCAGTCGTTGTTGTCAAGATGAACTTCTGTAAGAAGACACACAAGATCACGGTGAAGATGAGGGACGACGGTAGTCTCTCCCTCCATGTCGCTACGGATTGTCCCGAGGTCAAGTACTATGCGGAATGTCTCGGTGACACCATCACGATGGAGGATATCACGAGCATACCCACGAGCAGGATCCTCTGCCCCGAGAACCTGGAGAAGGTGACGATGACATGTCTCGCTCCCAATGGTATCATAAACGCCGCATGGTTGGAGACGGGGATGATGTCCAAGAGGTTGGCGAAGGAAGTGGGAGAGAACGTCATAAGCTTCGAACACGTCGAAGACGATTGATACCATGGATGATGAGCTGAGATCGTTCTTCCGCTCTTTGAGGGATGACCTCGAAGAGGGGATGGACCGTTCCGACGAGTTGGACGAGCTGTTCCAATGGACGTTCCTCGGGGATGCCGAGGCGAAGAGGGAGGCATCATGGTGCGTCGCGAGGATGGCACAGAACGGGGTACAGGATCAGAGGATCATCGATATCCTGGTGCCGTTGACGGGGAACATCGATCCCGGCACGAGGTACAACGTGGCATGGGGCATCGGTGAGATGGCACGCTTGGGTATCGGTGATGACAGATGCGTCAACATCGTCATGGAGCTGATGTGCGATCCCGATCCGGATGTCAGGACCAAAGCGTCCTGGTCCGCGACCATGTTGAGGGATGTGCTGGGTGTGGATGACACATCGCTCCTGGAAAGGATCGACACGTGAAATTTGAATGGATGATACCGTTGTAGAATATGGAGATGGTGGGCCCAGCCGGATTTGAACCGGCGACCTCCACAATGTCAATGTGACGTCATAACCCCTAGACCATGGGCCCGATATTCCCCTTGATACAATTCTTATTAATAAAGGTGATGGGTCATCTCTAGTAGATTCAGCCTTTCTTTATCGGCAGTCTGCCCTCATATTCAGCATCCATGTCCTGTATCATCGACCATGTGCTGTAGCACATGTATGCAGTGAGGCATCCACAGATGAACGATATGATGCTGAGCAACACGGACATGTCATCGAACATGCTCATCGAGAGGATGAGCATGACGCCGAGCAGGATGTTGATGGTCATCTGCACATCCTCGTTCGCCCTGTAGCACATGTATGCGACCAACATGATCGCGATGAACATGACGATGTTGACGGCATCGCTGAACTCGTATGACCATATGGAACGACCGATGGACAGACAGATCGTCTCAATCGCGATCAACAGGAAGAGGTAACCGCTCATCAGATACCAGTTCTTCAAGCATAATCCAGCCACGATCAGTATCAGGATCCCGATGACGGCGTATATGAACGTACAATCGCCCAGATAGAATAGGTCCAACCTATCTCCGAAGGAGTTGATGCCGAACAGCATCAGGAGCATCGTCGTGAGGAAGTAACCCGTGGACGGACCGCTCAGATCGGAATATTCATTCTGTGCCATCGGTCATCTACAATGCAACGTTCGTATTTAAAGTAACAATCGAAGGCGATATATCCGAACACGCATTCTCCTGGCTTGCAATGATAACGATCGGTATCGAGGGGACCGCACATACGCTCGGAGTAGGTATCGTGGACAGTGACAGGAAGGTCATCGCCAACGTCCTTGACATGTACAGGCCGCCGGAGGGCGGATTGCACCCGAGGGAGGCCGCGAACCACCATGCGGATGTCGTATCCCCGCTCATAGTCAAGGCCCTGGAAGAGGCCGGTGTGACGATGAGGGACATAGATGTGGTCGCATTCTCGAAGGGTCCCGGATTGGGACCGTGCCTCAGGGTCGCAGCGACCGCCGCCAGATCGCTCGCCGTATCCCTGGGCAAGCCGATCGTCGGTGTGAACCATTGTGTGGCGCATGTGGAGATAGGAAGGGCGACGACCGGTTGCAAGGATCCCGCACTCCTCTACGCATCAGGGGGTAACACACAGATAATCGCATTCGCCAACGGGAAGTACCGCATATTCGGGGAGACGTTGGATGTCGGTATCGGCAACATGTTCGATAAGCTCGGAAGGGAGTTGGGACTCGGATATTACGCAGGCCCGACGATCGAGAAGTTGGCCAAGGAAGGCGATAAGCTGCTCGAATTACCATATTCCGTGAAGGGCATGGACATATCATTCTCAGGGATAATGACGGCGGCCATCAACCTCCGCAAGAAGGGATATCGTCTGGAAGATATCGCGTATTCAGTGCAGGAGACATGCTTCGCCATGTTGGCGGAGGTCACCGAACGTGCCATGGCCCATGTCGGTAAGGACGAGGTCCTCCTCGGAGGTGGTGTATCACAGAACAACCGTCTCCGCGAGATGATCCGCGAGATGGCCGAGGAACGCGGTGCGGAGATGTTCGTACCCGATAGGAGGCTGTGCGTGGATAACGGTGCGATGATCGCATGGCTCGGGAACCTCATGTACTCATCCGGAGTGAGGATGAGCATGGAGGATACGACCGTAGAACAGAGATTCAGGACCGATGAGGTCAAGGTCACTTGGAGAGACTGAACTGCTCACCAACTATCTTGTCAAGGATGTCGATGAATTCCTCTTCCTTGCCCTGATCGAAGGATCCGCCGCTGGCGACCTTGTGTCCGCCACCCTCTCCGCCGACCGCTTTGCATGATTCGAACATGGCGGTGGAAAGGTCCAATCCCTTATCGAGGAGTCTGAGCGTACCCCTTGACGAGACCTTCACCTTCTTCTCGGAGCTGTTCATGGCGATTGTGGGTTTGTCCGGATCGGCGAAATAACGCATCGCGATCCCTGCCAGCACACCGCTGTAACCGGATTCGCTGGAATCGAAGTATTGGATGTGATCCCTCTGTATCAGTCCGTTCCTATCGAGTTCCAATGTCGATCCGAGGATCTCCTTGTTGTACTCATCCTTGAGTGCGATGGCCTCGACCAACGCATCCCTGTCCTTGAGACAGAGGCTGATGCCCAATCCCTGATACAGCTTACGACCGCATGCATCCATCAGTTCGGTGAACGATTCGGCATCCATGCTCCAATCCATCAGGTGGTATCTGGTCTTCGTGAGCTCCCTCATGACCTCCGATCTCACGTTCTGACCCGTGAGCTTCACGGCTATCATCGAGGACAGTCTTCTCTTCTCATCCTCTGTAAGTGTTATGAAACTCGATTCCTCGGGTATGTTGGCATCCTTCAGCATCTTGAGTACGTTCTCGCGTTCTCCGGTTATGCCTCTGATGTATGGTTCGGTGCAGGATGTCAATGATTCCACCAAGGGTCCCGACGGGATCATCGATCCCTGCATGACCTTGATGAATCCCCTCTTCACTCCCTCATCCAAGAGGTATGTGTTGAATCCCGTGAGTCCGTTGAGGTGCTGTTTGTCACCGACGATTCCTCCGAACGCGATCTGCACCAGATCCCAATTCCTCTCATCCATCGTGATCGAGAAGAGGAACGACATGGTCGCACCGCATGCGCCTGTCATCCCGTCCACACCGTAGAGATGTGGGTTCGCATATGCTATCCTCGTGGCCTCGTCGCGTATCGTGTGGTGATCGAGGACGATCACCTCCTTGTCGCTCATGTCCAATTCCTTGATGTAGGATGCACCGAGGTCGGCGATCAGGACGCAATCGGAGTTACAGTTCAGGATGATGTCCAGATTCTCGGCGTCGAGTGTCTTGAACGTCGTGATCTGGAATTCCTTGCCGGCCCTCAACAACGTATTGGCGATTATGCCTGCAGAGGATAGGCCGTCGGCATCATAATGTGTATAGACTTGTATGAATCCGTGGCTACGGACGATGTCCGTAGCCTTGGATAAGACTGTAAGTAGTTTAGAAGGAAGGACGTTACCGTCCATGTGTCCTCACTTGAGCATGAGCTCCGCTGTGTTGAGTGAGTACTTCCAGTCCTTCGGGAGAACGCCGTTCCTCTTGTAGTAGCGTTCGAGCCTTCTGATCCTGGCTTCAATCAACATGAGGCCTCTCTTGTTGGAGATGTCCCCACGGTTGTCTTTGAGGTGGACGTTGAGATCGATCGCCCTTCTCATGAGGTTGGAGAGGTCCTCCGGAAGTGCCGGTGCGACGTTCTTCTCTTTCATGATCTGTGTGATCGTCTTTCCTGTTGCAAGCTTGACGTCCGGAACTCCGTACTGATCCCTGAGCACAAGACCGATCTTTGCAGATACGTTACCGTCCTTTGCCATTTTCACGATGATGTCCTCGATCTCGGTGGCAGAGATCGTGACCCATGTGGGGTTTTCGGTGATCAGCGGGCGCTTCGAACATGACTTGCCCTTTCTTCTTGCGTGCATTCTTGCCATAATTTATTCCTCTGAATAATTCAGGCGGCGAGGCTGAGTCCCTCTATTCCGTCCATATATTTAAAGAGGTGCGTGCGTGAGTATTATAACAGGGATCTCGCCCAATCGATGACCATGGTGTACTCATCGGTATCGAATGCGAGATCCGAAGGGAGATCATCGAAGAGTTCGCTCCTCATCTCCCCGTCCTTGATCCTGTCACCGATCGTACAGGCACATACGTCGCAGTATCCGATGCTCATCCTTCCGACGACTTCCACGGCATATCCGGATTCCTCTGCGAACTCCCTGATCGCAGCCTCCTCCACGGTCTCTCCGGACTCTATCTTGCCGCCCGGCATCTCCCAACCGTTCCTCTTGGGATTGAACACCATCAGGAATCTTCCGTCCTTCATGCCCACGCTGTAGACGCATCTCTGCTTCTCGACGACGATCATGACATGGTCCTTCTCGTACGGTGACAGATCGACCATTTCCAATATCTTGCATCCCCTCAGTCTCAGACGCTCCGCGGATGCCTTGAACACATCCTTCGGATCCGCCGTGACATCCTCGGAACGTGCCTTTATGCTGACCATCCCGTACCTGGCGTTGAAACGCTCCATGTTGTCCACGAGTATGTCCGCCTGTCTCTTCTGGGCCACATCCTCATACACGATATCCACATCTGACACTGCGAACGAGTACTCCTCGGGTTTGGTGGCATCGCCGAGTATGGGCATCATGTTGTCCCTCCCGTTGGCGGTGTTGACCAGATCCCTGAACGATCTCGGGGCGAACTCGATGCAATAGACCACACCCTCCGTAACTATATCGGATACGTGCGATGATGTGGTACCGCTCGCCGCACCCAGGTACAGTACCTTGGAGTCCTTCCTGAACGGGAACGCCTTCCCTCCGCAGGCTATGTATGCCGCCAGTTTGCTCCTGTTCGGCACCCATTCCCTGTATTCGGTACCACGGATGTTGACCAGGCGTTCGCCGTACACCCTGACACCCGGATTGCGCGACACGGTGTAGACATTTCTCCTTTCGAGGAACACACCTTCCATGCCTTCGAGACGTTCCATACCGCCTCCTATGGCCCAGTACAATAAATCTATTATCATGGTCGATTGTACGTACCGTTATGATCGATGTTCTTAGGGCCATGGCCAAGGAGGTCAAGAGTGCCATCTCGTTGATCCCGGATGAGGAGAAAGGGATCAACATCTGTATGGGAGCGGACGGTACGCCCACCGAGGAGATAGACAAGGTGGCAGAGAATGCGGTCCTGAGATACATCGCTGCAAATGACATCCGTCTCAACGTCCTCTCGGAGGAGATAGGTTATGTGGACAACGGTGCGGAAGAGACCCTCGTACTGGATCCGATAGACGGTACCACCAACTCCGTCGTGGGGATACCGATGTACACCGTGTCGTTGGCCATAGGTAAGGATTCGTTGAACGATATCCATACTGCACTGATCTACAATCTAGCCACCGGCGAGGAGTTCTCCGCCGTTAAGGGTAAGGGCGCATATCAGAACGGTAAGCGCATCCATGTCAAGCAGGATTTCTCACAGGACAAGGTGAAGATGTCCATCTACCTCGGGAAGGGTGCGAATCTGTTGGCATTCTCATTGGCCAAGAGGATAAGGTCCACGAGATCGTTCGGTTGCTCATCCCTGGAGATGGCACTGGTAGCGAACGGTGCGACCGACGGATATCTGATGCAGACCGATAACTACAACAGATCCATGCGTGTGGTCGACATAGCCGCCAGCGCATTGATCCTCAGGGAGGCGGGAGGCGAGGTCTACACATTGGACGGTGTCCCACTCGACATGCCATTCGACCTCTCCAGAAGGGCCAATTTCTTGGCTGTATCGAACAGGAAGGTGTTCGATTTCGTGATGAACGGTAACATGATCCTCAGTCCCCAGTCCGGTAAGCTGAGATATGGTATCTATGCGAACATGAAGCTCAACGACGTGGTCGATGTCACGAAGAGGGTCATGGCCGCTTTGGACGGTGAGGATTATGTCCTCGACGAACCGATCGCCAAGGCGATGGGTATCGAAGGCGTCCCCATGGACAGGATGGACATCGATATGCTCATCACCGTCGGAGGGGACGGTACGATCCTGCGTGCGCTGCATAACACGGATGTGCCGGTTCTCGGCATCAACGCAGGCGGTGTAGGATTCCTGACGGAGATACCGAGGGACGATATCGAAGAGGGTATCGCAAGACTCCTGAGGGGCGAGTACACCGTGCAGAACAGACCGAGGATCGCCGTGATGTACAACGGCGAGATCGTCGGAGAGGCGGTGAACGAAGCGGTCATCCATTCGGACTCCGTGGCCAAGATAAGACGTTTCAAGGTGTACGTGAACGATTCGCTCACTACGGACATACGTGCGGACGGGATAGTCCTGTCCACTCCCGTGGGTTCCACGTCGTACGCGATGAGCCTGGGCGGACCGATAATGGATCACAGGGTGGAAGCCTGGCTCATGGTGCCCATGGCGGCATTCCAGTTCTCGTTCAAGGAGATGGTGGTACCGTCATCCGTCAAGATATCCATCGAGGCGGTGCTCGACAAGGGTTGTCTCCTCGTCATTGACGGTCAGGAGGAGATCCACATACCGGGTGGTTCCAGGATCGATATGGTCAGGTCGGCGAGGATGGCATCGTTCATCGTATTCGAGACTGATTTCTATTCGCGCGTGAGGGAGAAGTTGGTGAGCAAGCTATGAAGAGGATATATGCGGTGGATGCGGGGATGATCGACAGTTTCAACGAATCCGCCAAGTCATGCTACCCCGATGAGTTCCTCTGCATGGTGAGACAGGAGGATGGGGTGGTCAACGAGCTGGTCCTGTTGCCGGGTACGGTGTACGGGGACAGTCACAGCTTCCTGAGCGAATGGATGTCACCGATAGATTACAGCCTCGCAGGTACGGCACATTCGCATCCGGGTTATGACAACAGTGCATCGGATGAGGACAAGGCACTGTTCTCCAATATGGGCGGGATACACTTCATCACATGCCAACCCTACGACCGCAGCAGTTGGAAGGCATACAACTCGAAAGGGGAAGAAGTGATCCTGCAGGTCATCTGCCGATAGATATGAGGCTCGACGAGACGAGTTCCTTACCCATCTCCAGAAGACTGATCGTGTATGCCTTATCCCTTCCTTCGGCGAGGATATCGACCGCACGGTCGTAATTCGAGAACCTTATCAGCAACCAACCGTCATCGAACTCGACCCTCCATCCGTCACAATCGGAGATCTTGCTGTATTCCAACGAATAGAGGTTGTCGCTGAGCTTCTTCGAGAGGTGTTCCCTGCTCTCGTAATGTCTGACGAATCCTTTGGCGCTGTAGTACTTGGGGATCTCATCGATCATATCGCAGATCATGTTCTCCGATGCCATGTTGCCTAGGGTGACCGCTGCGACAATACCGTCGGGGCAGTACGACGTGGAAGGGAATATGAACGTACCGTCGGCCACACCGCCGATGTCCGCCTCCTTGTCCTTGATCATGTCCGTCAGGCTCTGTTTGCTCAAGGGAGAGTACAGGATGTTGCACTTCACGAGGTCCTTCACCACCATGGGGGTATTGATCGGGACGACGATGGTCTTCGGTTTCAGGTACCTCATCACCAATGCGAGCAGGTTGCTCCCGGTGATGTACCTGTTATCATCATCCACGGCGGCGATACGTGTCCCGTCACCGTTGAAGGCGATACCGATACCGTCGCTGTTGACCTTGGAACTCTTCATCAGGAGCCTCAGGTTGTTCTCGTCGGGGGACAGTCCCCTCTCCGGAGGTCTGCTGTCGGCCTGACAGTTCAGGGTGGTGACATCGGCACCCAGGTCCGTCAGGATGGTGGGTGCGATCAGCGAGCACGGCCCGGATGCGCAGTCTATGCATATGCCGCAATCCATATCGTCGGAATCGTCGACGATCGTTCTCCTATAATCCTCCAATATGCCGGAGATCGTGTCATAGTTCCCTATGTTGTTCTCGTTGGTGGCGGGTTTCTCAACCTCCGCACCCTTGTATATCTGCTCCATCTGCAGTCCGGTGAACAGTCTGCCGTCGGTGTTGTAGAGTGTGGCCCCTCCGATGCGTTCCTTGTCCTCGGGATTGCCGAACATGATGTTGCATCCCTGATTCTCCTTACAGAGTGGCATGACCATAGGCGGTACCACTCCGACGTCGAATATGTCGGAACCTACAGATCTGGCACCTGCGATGAAACTGTTCATCATCATCAGACTGCCCGGTGCAAGGTCCCTTCCGACGACTATGGAGCTGTATTTCATACCCACGGCCTTGCCGTAGTTCACCATATGCTCCGGTGTGAGCTCTCCGTCGGATACCTCTTGGATGCTTGCAGTGTTGATGATCTGCATGGCATGTTCCAGTGCATCGGTCGATATAAGCATATTGTTCGTTGTTCGATGATGTGGCCCATACACATCGGGATGTGCGGATGCGATAGTTGATTTATATCATGTCACGATTCATATGCATTCGAAGGGATCCATATGTATTGCAGGGACTGCGGTAAAGAACTCAAGGAAGGTGCGATCTACTGCCCGATATGCGGGTCCCATCAGAATGTCGTATTGATGAATACATACAATCCGGATACCGGAAGTCTGTGGTGGGCGATATGGGGATTCATACTGCCACCATTGGGCCTTATACTGTGGGTACTCTGGTTAGATGATAGACCCAAGTGCGCCAGGATGCTTTTCGTGGGTTCCGTGATATCCATCGCGGCATTCGCATCGTATCATCTGCTTCCGCTACTGTTGAGACCGATACTAGGTTAATGATGTCCGTTGTGTGATAATCATGTCATGTGGCTATATTATCAGCTACATGACGCATATTTGGTAGCCAGATTCGACAATGTTTATATACTGATTAGTCAGATTAGAAGACTGGTTCTTCTTATAAGGACCAGAGGGAAAGAAATGGTTATGGAAAAGATTGATTTTGCCAAAGCGAAGAAGATCGCTCTGACAAAAGGCCTTAAGCCTGGAAAGGTGAAAGGCACAGAGGGAGTCCAATTCACAAAGGGATCCAACAACAGGCTCGACGTCATCTCGTGGGAGGAGTTCGAGGCTGCACTTTCCAAGAGGGGCTTGGCCATCTACGAAAGTGGCGGTTGGATGAAGATAATGAAAGCCTGATGGACTCTCATCCGCTTTCATGCGTCTGGCATAGGTATGTGACCAGACGAAGAAACAATTTACGCATCTTTGCGATCGATTCGTTCTAGATATTGTTTAAATATGAAAATGTGATTGGCATCGCCATCGCAAGGGTTACCGAGCTTGGCCAAAGGTGCTAGATTCAGGGTCTAGTCCTTAGTGGTTCGTGGGTTCAAATCCCATCCCTTGCACCATCTCATCCCATCGAGATGAGAGTTCTAAGTTCTGACCCATTACCGAATCCATGATTCTTCGCACAGCGTACGCTGGATGTGTATGGGGGTATTGTCAATAGGTCCGTCGATCCCTCTTCAGGATCGTTTTAGGAAAGGAATGGGGCAGGGTGATACCCTGCCCATAGGTTTCAGTATGAAACGCCCTGCCAGATCATGGCGTCGGCGACCTTCTCGAATCCGGCGATGTTGGCTCCTGCTACGAGGTTGCCTTCCATTCCGTATTTCTTCGCGGCCTCTGATGCCTGCTTGTAGATGCTGATCATGATGTTGTGGAGCTTCTCATCGACCTCTTCGAATGTCCATGCCATCCTGATGCTGTTCTGTGACATCTCGAGAGCGGATGTTGCCACACCGCCTGCGTTGGCCGCCTTCGCGGGACCGAAGAGGACGCCTGCCTTCTGGAAGACTGCGATCGCACCGGGTGTGCTGGGCATGTTCGCACCCTCTGCGACTGCGATGACACCGTTCTTGACGAGGATCTTCGCGGATTCCTCATCGAGCTCGTTCTGTGTCGCACAGGGGAGAGCGATGTCACAGGGGATCGTCCAGATTCCGTTGCAACCCTCTGTGTACTTGGCGGTCTTGGAGTAGTTGACGTATGTCTTGATCCTGTCCCTCTTGACCTCTTTGATCTCCTTCATGATCTTGTAGTCGATACCTGCCTCGTCGTAGATGTATCCGTTCGAATCGGAGATCGCGACGACCTTGGCACCGAGCTGTGTGGCCTTCTGTGTCGCATATGTCGCGACGTTACCTGAACCCGAGATGACCACTGTCTTGCCCTCGAATGACTTTCCAGCATCCTTGAGCATCTCATCGGTGAAGTAGCAGAGTCCGTATCCTGTCGCCTCTGTCCTTGCGAGCGAACCGCCGCAGGGGATGGCCTTACCGGTGAGGACACCTGTGTACTCGTTCTGGAGCCTCTTGTACTGTCCGAAGAGGTAACCGATCTCTCTTCCGCCGACTCCGATGTCTCCTGCGGGGACATCCGTGTCGGGTCCGATGTGCTTAGCGAGCTCTGTCATGAATGACTGACAGAATCTCATGACCTCGTTGTCCGATTTACCCTTGGGGTCGAAGTCGGAACCTCCCTTGCCTCCTCCGATCGGGAGTGTGGTGAGGCTGTTCTTGAAGATCTGCTCGAATCCGAGGAATTTCAGGATCGAGAGGTTGACGGACGGGTGGAGTCTGAGTCCTCCCTTGTACGGACCGATGGCCGAGTTGAACTGTACGCGGTAACCGCGGTTGACCTGGATCTTTCCGTTGTCGTCGACCCATGAGACACGGAACATGACGATCCTCTCGGGCTCGACGATCCTCTCGATGATACCGTTCGCCTGGATCTCGGGCCTTGCCTCCACGACGGGCTCCAACGATTCAAGTACCTCTTCGACTGCCTGTAGGAATTCGGGCTGGTCCGCGTTACGCTTCTTGAGACCCTCGAACACCTCTTTGAGATAGCTGTTCTTTATTGCCATGATATCCACCATTTGATGTTATTCTTTTCAACAATCTATTGGGTATATGAATATAGCCCCATTTTATCATGTATCGCCTGACGATTTCCAATGAAAAATGTTCATATGGATATGATTGATTCAATATACTGGATATTTGTCTAAAAGATAATGTGGGGAAGGGGTTTAAGGGGATGGTGGCGGACCACCATCATTCGCTCTTTGTCTCGTCCTTCACGTAGACATCATAGATCTCGAACGGACAGTCGATGCCTTCCCTTACGAGCTCCGCATAGATGGACTCGTTCAGTTCTCCGGTCAACCTGGTCTTGTCCCTGAAGTTCTTGATGTACACCGCGAGACGGAACGTCATGTAGGAGTAGTCGAAGGAATCGAGCCTGACGAACGGTTTGTAATCATCATTGTCCGTGACGACATCCTTGTTCGCGTATGCGCCCTTGAGGATGATATCCTTCGTCTTCTCGATCGGTGCGTCATAATCGACATCGAAGTACAGGAAGATCCTGTAGATCTCCGTGCGTCCGGTGACGTTGGTGATCGCCGATGTCGAGACGACACTGTTCGGGAGGATGTAACGTTCGAGACTGTTCCACTTCTTGAACTCACAGTTCAGGAAACCGATGCGTCTGACCTCATAGATCTCCTTCTCCGTTCCGATCTGCACCATGTCCCCGACCTTGAAGGGACGTGTTATGAGGGTGGTCACACCTCCGAAGAACTCGGTGAGTATGCCCTGCGCACCCAATGACATCGCGACACCGACCAGACCTGCACCGGTCAATATGGCTATGAGATCCATTCCGAGCACCGACAGTAATGCCGATACCGAACCGATCGCGATGATGACCTTACCGATCATATGGAACAGGGGGATGAGCGTCGCGTCCACCGTGGTGAGACTACCTCTCTCCTCGGCCCTGTGGAACAGTGTGGAGACCAGGTTCTTGTAGACGCTCCAGACGAAGACCGTACCAAGGATCACGAATATGAGATTGGGTATATCCTGGAAGATGCCTATCGCAGCATCGTGTGCACCATACACCACCAATGATTTGCGCACTCCCACGAGGATGATGGCGATGATTATCATCCATCCCGTCGTCCTTGTTATGTCCTTACGGTCATCGTCACTGTCCCTGAACACACGTGCCCAGACGGAACTCAGTGCTACATATGCCAATCCTGCGATGATGCACCATATGGCGAATGTTATCAGCGATGAGACGAGGGGGGTGTTGAACGGTTCCGGCAAGGGGCCGAAGATACCGAATATCTTGTTGTACTCACTTCCATCGTCGTATGTCGGCTCTATGGTGAGACTGATGTTCATGACCGTCTCCTCGGCGGTACCCGTCGAGTAGTTGAACACGTTCACGGAGATCTTGACGACATAATCCCCGTGTTCGGTGAATCTGCCCGTATCGACCGTGACGATGCATTTGGATGCACTGCCTTTGGAGATCATGTATTCCGACGAATCGACGGAGCATGAATAACCGTTCCCGGAAGCTACCCTCACGGAGGCGGATATGTAGTCGGCGCTGTTGTTCGTCATCATGATGTTGACGGTGGTAGAGCCACCTGCGGCGACGCTGATGTGGTCGTCGAATGTTGACAACGTCAGACCGTTGACCGTCGTGGCGGAGGACGCATCGGACGTCTCAGCGACCATCGGACAGACAAGGATCGTCGCTACGATCGCCCATAGTATGATGTTCTTACTCTTCATTTGATGTGACCCCCATGATGTTCGTTATGGTCATGTGTCCTGGGACGTGTATCCCGTTCTCGTGGAATTTCTTCAGGACCGTCTCGCGAACGATACCCATTGCGTTGAATGATGGTACGTAGGACTTGAAGTAGCATGCGAGCGTCAGGACCATCGCACCGTGATCGTTGGTCTCGGATACGACGACCACCGGACTGTGGATATCGCCCTGTGCCTTCAGCACGTTGGGGTTCTCCTCCGCGGCCTCCCTCATGAGCCTCTTGGCCAATTCCAGGTCGCACGATATCGGGACCCTGACCCTGAGCGTGTTACGATAGTTCTTGTTCACCCAGGTGATGTTCGTGATCGGTCTGGATGAGAGCATGCTGTTCGGTAGCGTGATGATATCGTTGGAGTAATCCGTGTGGAAGGTCGTCTTCATGATACCTACGTTATCGACGATGATGGCATTCCCGCCATCCACCTTGATTATGTCATCATTCACGAACGGACGTGTTATGAGCACGTTCAATCCGGAGAAGAACTCGTTGATCACCGGTTTGGCACCCAGGGATACACCCAACGTGGCGATACTGGCCCCTGCGATGAGACTCGCGAGGTTCAGACCGAGTTTGGATAACAGGTATACGACCGCGACCAATGTTATGATGATCTTGCCCAATAGGTTCGTGAGCGGTATGAGCGAGGTATCGACGCCCGTACCGTACCTCTCCGCCTTCTTGAGGAAGTATGCGACCACCGTCTTGTAGATATCCCAAGCGATCATGGCGCCCGTCAGGATGTATACGAAGTCCATGGCCATCTCGATCATCGCCAACAGGGCGTAATCGACGGCCATGACGCGTGAGACATTGATGACACCGGTCGCGATGATCATCGTGAAGATACCGGACGTGAACAGCCATGTCTTGATCTCGGCATCCTCTCCCTTCAGATTCTTTCCGATCTTCCTTATCACGAACGATCCGACGATGGATGCGACCGTAGCTATGGCGATCCATCCGATTATCGAGAATATGACGCACCATATCTCATCATCGAACGGTTCCGGGGGTGTGAACAATCCCATGACCGTCTTGTAGTATCCGTTGCTGGAGATGCCGCTGACCGTGGTGATGGTGAATGCCAGTTCGGCCTCGCTCGTTGCGACCTCGCCCCTGATCACGTTGATCTTCAGTGTGATTCCGTAGCTCCCGTCCCTGCAGAAGTTCTTGGGCGTCAGTGTGCTATCGATAGTCGTCGTCGCCCCGGCATCGACCAGGATGTTGCTCTCCACGCTCACCTTTATCGGAGAGGAATCGCTCTGCGTGATGTCCACCATCACAGGGACATCATTCCCGTTGTGGATGTTGATGGTGAATCCGGTACTGTTCAATACGCTGATCTCGGTCTTGTCTGCGAATGTCATCACGGTGACCTTGTCACACTCGACACTCGACACATCATACGCCGATGATGTCGGTATCGATAGTATGAACACTACCACTATCAGTGCCAACGCGATGGTCGGTCTCCATTTCATAGCCCCCCATTCCCTTCCCCTATTATAAGTACGACGTACGAGTATTCAAACATATTAATAATTAATATATGTATTATGTGTGCATGTACGACCTTGGGCTACCATCGATATGCATCGTCACGGCGATATTGCTGTCCGCATCCTATCAGGACATCAGGTGTCGCGAGGTCAGCGATCTGCATTGGGCGATCATCGGTATCGTCGGCGTGATCATGGTATTCATAGATCTCCAGGGTGTGTACCGTATCACCGCAACGATAGGTTCGGCGATGATACTGTTCGGCATACTGTGCCCCTTCGACCTCCCCAAGGTGGTGTGGGTGCTCTACGATATCATCACAGTGGGCCTTTTCCTGATACCTGCGATATCGTCGCCCGAATACATGGTCGGGAGTCTGTGCATAATCGTACCGACCATCGTATTCTATGCGATGTATGCCCTCGGCATACTGAGAGGTGGGGCCGACACCAAGTGCATGATCGTGATGTCCATCGCATTCCATGGGGATGTGTCGTCATATGCGATCACGGGGACCTCCGTCTCCCCATTGCCATTCCCGTTCATCGTACTGTTCTATGCCGCACTGATGACCTCGGCATATGCACTGACGATCATGTCGCATAATGTGATCGCAAGGAACGGTATCGGATTCCGTCCTTGGTACAGGGTGAGCATCGCCGAGGCGAGAGGATCCTACGTATGGCCGAAACAGGATGTCATCGACGGGGATATCGTAACGATCAAAGGTGTGTCCGACGGATCCGCATACGACAGATTGGAGGATGTGGGTGCGAAGGATGTACTGGTCACGCCGATGATACCGTTCATCGTACCGATCACGGCGGCCTTCGTGTTCGTATCGATCCTCGGGGATCCACTGTCCACGATCCTCAGTTCCTTATGTTGAGATATGCACCGCAACAGGCACATCTGTTCCCGTCCAGGCCTTCGAGGTCCACCATGTAGCCCATCCTCTTGATGACCTCCGTACCGCATTCGGGGCAGATCGTGTCGTTCCCGCCCTCCACCATGACATTGCCGAGGTATACGAATCTGAGTCCCGCACCCATCGCGATGTCCCTTGCGACGGTCATCGTCTCGACAGGCGTCCACGGGACGTCATCCATCCCGTTGTCCGGGTGGAATCTGGTGAAATGGACGGGTACATCAGGCGACAGTTCGTTCACCACCCACTTGGAGAAGTCCGTGAGCTCATCCACGGAGTCGTTGTATCCGGGTATCAGGAGGTATGTGATCTCCAGATGCACCTTCGACTCATGGACGGCCTTGGTGGTCCTGAGCACATCCTCCAGTCTCGCATGGCATATATCTCTGTAGAAATCCTCTCTGAACGCCTTTATGTCGATGTTCATGGCATCCGTTATCTTGCAGAGGTCCTTCAGCGGCGCCTCGTTTATGAAACCGTTCGTGACGAGCACCAATCTCAGGTCCGGATCGCATCTCATGACGTCCTCGATGTACTCCAACCAGATCATCGGTTCGTTGTACGTGAACGCTATGGAATCCATACCTTCCGACCTGCACATGTCCACCAGTGCCTGGGGGGATACGTAGGTGGTACGCTTCTTCCCCGTCTCCCTCTGCGATATGGAGTAGTTCTGACAGTGCTTGCAGGTCATGCTGCAACCTATGCCGCCGACCGAGAAGATCTTGCTCTTCGGATGATAGTGGTTGAGTGGTTTCTTCTCGATGGGATCCACGCATAGCGACGATACCCTGCCGTAACTGTACGCCTCGAGGAAATCCTCGTTCCCGCGTCTCGTACCGCAGAGACCGTACCTTCCGACACCTATCCTGCATTCATGCGGACAGAGATGGCAGATGTATCCGTCATCCGTGCGTTCGTAGTATCTCGCTTCTATCTTGACAGGACTAGTAGCACCCATTCTCAAGCCTCACACGTCTATCGTCTTCCATGAGGTATGCACCGTCATCATCTGTCACGTGACCGATGATGGAGAAGAACACACCCGTGTTCTGTAGCGTCTCGATCTCGCTCTTCGGGAATGTGAACATCAGCTCGTACTCCCCGCCCCAACCGAGGACCAGGTCCTTCTTCGGGATCCTCAGCCTCTCGCTCACCTCATCCACATCCTGATCGATGGGGAGGAACTCGTATACGATCTCCATGCCGACATGGCTCTGTTCGCATATCGTGTTGGCGGCGGTGGCGAGACCGTCAGAAAGATCGATGCACGACGTCACCTTGCCACAACCGGAGAGTTCGATCCCTTCATACACCAAAGGTATCGGTGTCATGAGCTTGAATATGGCCTCCTCGGCCTCGAGACCGTTCTCGATCGCCTTGAATCCTGCGGCAGCACCTCCGAGTCCGCCAGTGACTGCAACGAGATCGCCTATGTTGGCGCCGTTGCGCATCATCGGTCTGCGTCCCTCCATGGTGCCCAATGCGGTACACGATATCATACCGTTACCGGGTTTCGTATCGCCACCAACGATCGTGGTGCCGACGAACTCCGCACATTGGTCGAGACCGCTCATGATGTCATACAATTCGCTCTCATCCATGTCCTCGGGCATGGCCAACGATGCGAGTATCCCTATGGGCCTGGCGCCCATGGCGGCCAGGTCGCTGAAGTTGACCGCTGCGGCCGTCCATCCGAACTTCTCGAACGACATGCCCGTCGGCATATGCCTCTCGAACGTGACGATATCGGAACAAGCGACGACATCCCCGTTCACGGGTATCACCGCGGCATCGTCCTTGGTGCCGATCGTACCCGGTGACGGTCTGATAACACTCATTATGTTCTCGATGAGATGGCGTTCGCCGACTTCCTTCAATGATGACATCGTTGCACAAATCCTGTCAGGTGATATTAAGGGTTATTGTCGGATCCCGAGAATCAAAGTATATTACCGAAATACGCTATTGAGGTAACATATGGAGCTAGGGCTACGGATCCGCATGGGTCCGTCAAAGAAGATAGAGAGCAGATCGCTGCACGTCCTGGGTATCGTCCTTCTGTTCACATCGTTGCTGATGATACCCGCATTGGCTGTGGCATTGTGGCAGGGCGAGTCCACATTACCGTTCCTGATCCCCGTCATACCGTGCACCATAGGCTCTCTGGCCCTGATGATCCTGTTCAAGAACCCGAAGGTCATGCGCCCGGTGGATGGTATCGTGATGATCATCACCCTGTGGGCGGGACTGTTCATCGTCGGTACGATACCGTACATGATCCATGGATTGTCGTTGGTCGATGCGATATTCGAATCGGTCAGCGGTTTCACCACGGCCGGTGCCACCATAATGTCGGATGTCGCCTCTTTGCCGCAGAGCATGCTGTTGTGGAGGGCATTGACACAATGGGTCGGGGGTATCATAATCGTCATGATGTTCATGTTCATCATGCCGATGGTCGTCTCCGGAGGACGCAGTCTCCTGCAGAACGAGATGTCAGGTTCGGGTTCCGGTAACCTCTACCTGAAGATGGAGAACGCGGCCAAGCAGTACGTGTCCGTCTACATCATCCTAACGGCGATATACTTCGTCATACTCATGCTCCTCGGACTGTCGTGGCTGGAGGCGAGCACGATATCGCTCTGTGTCATCTGTACGGGCGGATTCATGATAACCAACGACAGCTTCGCTTCGTACGGTGTGATCGTCAAGATCGTAGTGCTCATCTTCATGATCATCAGTGCGACCAACTTCTATCTCCAGTACAAGGTGTTCATCAAACGCGAGTTCGGTGCCATCCGTAAGAACGAGGAGTTCCGTTTCATGATATCGTTCTTCTCGGTCATCAGCATCGTCGTGATCCTGGCGATGTTCATGAACGGACACGGTATGAACAATGTGTTGGAATCCATCGTCGATGTCGTGTTCTCCGTGGTATCCATAGGTACGACCACCGGATTCACCACCGTGGATTACACCACGGCATGGCCGTTCATCGGCATGTCATTGCTATTGGTGGTCATGTTCATAGGCGGTTCCACCGGTTCCACAGCGGGAGGTATCAAGATCTCCAGGGCATTGATCGTCTTCAAGTCCATGTTGAATGAGATAAAGCAGACCATCCACCCCAATGCCGTGTACAGCGTGAGGTTCGACGGGAAGGGGTTGGACGAGAGCGTCGTGCGCAGTGCCACGGTCGTGTCGATCATGTTCATAATAACCATCTTCGTGGGGACCATGGTGATGGATATGGAGTTGGACATGGACGAGGCGTTGTTCGCATCCTGTGCATTGGTCTCCGGTACCGGTCCCGGTATGGGTGCGTTGTTCGGTAACTATTGCGAACTGACGTGGGGTATGAAGCTCTTCTCATGTGCGCTCATGATCCTGGGACGTGTGGAGATAGTGACCATATTGGTCGTGTTCACCAAAGGGTTCTGGAAGGAACTCTTGGGCGTGAGCGGTATGCTGGAGGCCAGGGAGAGGGTCGTCGGAGCACCCCGTGCCCTGGTGTCGCACCTCAAGAGTAAGAAGGGCGAGGTGCCCGATGCCGTCGGATCCGGTACGGAAGAGGGAACGGACCCGAAGGAGTGACCATATCTCCATCCTTTAACGCGCACGAATTATATACTATCTACCGGATAGTGCGTAGTGGTCCTATGATAGTGGATATTAAGTACGGAAAGGATGGCATCCAGAAGGCCGAGATCCCGGATGAGAATCTAGTGGGCATCTTCTACCCCAAGGATGTCACATGCGGTTCACCCGATGATGTGATAAACGGATCCATCGACAACCCGATCGGATACGACTCCCTGGATGAGTTCCTCAACGGCGGAGAGGACATAGTGTTCATCGTCAACGACGGTACCAGACCGACGCCTACGGCGAAGGTCCTCGATGCGCTCTCGAAGAGGATGGACCTCAGGAAGGCGAGGTACATCATAGCCACGGGTAACCACAGGGATATGACGCCCGAGGAGTATGATTTCGTATTCGGTAAGCACTATGAGGAGCTGAAGGACAGGATCATCTGCCATAACGCGAAGGAATCGGAGTGCGTGTATCTGGGCAATTCGAAGAACGGTACGCCGATGGAGGTCAACAGGGTCGCCGTCGATTCCGACCGTCTCGTCATAATCACGAGTGTGGAGCCCCACTATTTCGCAGGTTACACAGGAGGCAGGAAATCATTCCTTCCCGGTGTCGCTTCGTTCAGGACCATCGAAGCGAACCACATGTTGGCCATGAGGCCCGAGGCACAGGCGTTGGCGTTGGAAGGCAACCCCGTGCACGAGGACATGATGGATGCCCTCGAGCAGATCAAGGACAAGAAGATATTCTCGATACAGATCGTCATGGACAGGCACCAGAACATCTACAAGTGCGCATCGGGTGACCTCAACGAGGCATTCAGGACCGCTGTCGGATGGGCAGAGGATGTGTTCTGTGTCCCGATCCCGGAGAAGGCGGACCTGGTCATATCGGTCGCACCGTACCCGATGGACGTCGATCTATATCAATCACAGAAGGCATTGGACAACGGTAAGTGGGCGTTGAAGGAAGGCGGGAAGATCGTCATGGTATCCAAGTGCAGAGAGGGCATAGGACACGAGACGTTCCTGCAACAACTGTCATCATCCAAGGACCCGAAGGTCGTGCTGGAGAATCTGAACAAGGAGTACAAGCTCGGATACCACAAGGCGGCCAAGATGGCCGAGATCGCCACATGGGCGGATATCTGGGCGGTCACGGATTTGGACAAGAAGCTCATGAGCGATGCCAATATGACACCCTTCGATACCGTCGATGACGCGGTCAAGGAGGCATTGAAGGAGAACAAGGACGCTAGGGTCATAGTACTCATGGACGGAAGCGTCACGATACCTATGGTGAGATAAATGACATTCGAAACGGATAGATTGGAATTGGTGAGGAACGCAGTCAACGTGTGCACGATGTGCGGATTCTGCAAGAGCGTATGTCCGTCATTCAAGGCCATCGGTTGGGACTCCGCACTGTCCAGAGGGCGTATCGTATTGACATATGGCCTACTGAACGGTCAGATCGATGCCGATGATTCGGTCGTCGAGAACATGTACACATGCACCACATGTGCAGATTGTGTCCGCAGATGTCCTTCCAAGGTCAAGATCGTGGACATAATCGAACTGTGCAGGGCGGACCTGGTGAAGAACGGTCACATGTTGCCCAAGCACAAGGCGATGTGCGATAGCATCCTGAAGTACAACAACCCGTACGGAGAGGAGAGATCCGTCGTGGAGACGCTCGGCAGGACCCCGAAGAAGGCAGAGATAGGATACTTCGCAGGTTGTACCGCCACATACAGGTCCAAGAGGACCTCGCAGGCATCCTTGTCCATATTGGACAAGCTCGGTGTGGATTACACCACAGTGGACGAGATCTGTTGCGGATCCGTCATGCAGAGGGTCGGTTGGAACATAGAGGACATCAAGGGATACATGCAGAGGAACGTCGATGCGATAAAGGCCATGGGCGTCAAGACATTGGTGCTCTCCTGCGCAGGATGCTACAGGATGTTCAAGGAGGAGTACCCCAAGTTCGTGGATGTACCCTTCGAGGTCAAGCACATGACGGAGTTCCTCGCAGAACAGGATCTGAAGCTCAGACCCATGAGCGGTGTCGTGACCTATCACGATCCGTGCCATCTCGGTAGGCATGCCGGCGTCTATGATGCACCTAGGAAGGTGATCTCGATGATCCCCGGTGTCGAGTTCAAGGAGATGGAGTTCAACAGGGCGACCAGCCACTGCTGCGGAGGAGGCGGAGGTGTGCGTTCGGCATATCCCGAGGAATCCAAGAAGATAGCATCCACAAGGGTGGATGAGGCTCTGGCCGTCGGTGCCAAGACCATCATCACCGCATGTCCGTTCTGCGTCAGCAATCTGACGTTCGGTTCGGATGACAAGGATGTGAAGGTCATCGACCTCATGGAGATCGTGGACGAACTGTTATGACCAAGGTCATGGGCATCCTCAACGTGACCCCCGACTCCTTCTCGGATGGCGGGAAGCACAGGGATGACGCATTGGAGTTCGCTCTCGGGATGGTGGACGCAGGTGCCGACATCATAGATGTCGGCGGAGAATCCACCAGACCCGGGGCAACACCCGTCCCTGTGGATGAGGAGATCAAGAGGGTGATCCCGATCATCAGGGAACTCTCCTCCATCTCGGATGTCACCATCTCGGTGGACACCATGAAGACCGAGGTCGCTTCGAAGGCCTTGGATGCGGGTGCGGATATCATCAATGATGTCTACGGGCTCCGTGCGGAGGGCATGATGGAGCTCATAGCATCGGCAGGCGTCCCGGCGGTGATAATGCACATGTCGGGTATGCCGTCCACCATGCAGAACGATCCGATCGGAGTGGATTCCAACGATAGCATCATAAGTTTCCTCAAAGAGAGGAAGGAATGCGCATTGGACCACGGTATCAAGGATATCATAATGGATCCCGGTATCGGATTCGGTAAGACCGCCGAGTTGAACATGCACATGATCGATAACGCATCCGATTATTCCATAGGATGTCCCGTCCTCATAGGTGCTTCCAGGAAGAGATTCCTTTCAGTTTATTATCCTGGAATGGACGTTGATGAGGCCACGGTCGACGTATCGATGCGTGCCGTGAGATCGGGTGCGGATATCGTGAGGGTGCACAATGTGCCTGCGATCGTCGCCGCACTCTCAAAGGAATAATTTGATGAGGATCCCCACTATGAACAGGGCTCCGAGCGATCCCGCGATCAATCCGTAGAATCTGAGGTCCTTGTTCCTGTCCTCCCTCTCCTGCGCCTTGAAGAGTTCCTTGCAATAATCATCGCAGAACTCGTCTCCGTACCTTATCGGGTCTCCGCAGTACTTGCAGTGATCGTGATCGGGAAGTTGCATGTTCCATATGAACGGTAGTTTGATATTTAGGCATATCCGACCCTGCTCATATGGGATGGGTACCGGCCACACATAGGTGTGTGACCGGCCGGATCTCAATATGTGTACGATTTACCCGCTTCCATCATGGCCACGATGTTCTTTATGGGGGTGTCCCTCGGCACTTCACACCCTCCGGAGAGTATGAATCTCCCATCCTTGCCGGCCTTCTCGATGCATCTGAGGGATTCCTCCCTTATGAGTTCGGGCGTACCGTTCCAGAGCACATCTATCGGATGCACGTTACCCATGAGTGCGATACGGTCCTTGACTATCTCCCTCGCCTTCGCGAGATCGATCGCATGGTCCGCAGACAGGATATCGATACCGGTCTCCGGTACGGCATCCATGATCGGTATGGTGTCCCCGCATACGTGGAGTATCACAGGCAGGTGGAGGTCCGATTTCCACTTGGCGACGACCTCCTTCGTATACGGGAGTTCGAACTCCCTGAACGTATCTATGTTGATGACCGTACCGGACGCCGTCGGATCGGGCACCCATATGTAGTCCCCTCCATCGCTCCCGACCCTCATGATGCCATCCACGAGCTTCGCCGATTTCTTGATCGCCTTGTGGGCCAATTCCGGTTCCACCATCGTATCCATCAGGAGCGTCTCCACGCCTCTCAGGAATCCTGCGGTGGTGATTATCCCCCAGCTCCATCCGCTCGTCAATGCACCCGTGTCGTTGACCTTCCTGTATTCGTCGATCTTATCGACTATACCTTTCCTCATCATCACGGATTCCTTCGGATCGAACGGATCGTACAATTCCTTACTGTCGACATCCTCGGGCTCCTTGAAGTATGAGCTCATGACGTTACCGTAGTTGTCGTCGGGTTGGGATACCTCCACGCCGAGGTCCATGAACATGGAAGGCGTCTCCAGCATACCGAACTCGAAGTCCGATCCCGTCAACCTGTTGAATTCGTTCGTTATCTTCGCGGAGAGTTTGGCATCGTACCTGACATCCTTCCATACGTAGCCCATCGCCTTGGATACGGCTATACAGGCCACGTCATGCACGGGCACCCTGTCAGGGAGTTCACCCTTCACTATCGCTTCCAATCTCTCTTTGTTCGTCATCCCCGTCATATCTACTCCTCGACGAAGACATCCCTTTGTAGAGTATATGTTTTCATCCTTCCGGCCTCTGAGAAATATATACATTTATATTCCTAATTCATAATATCTTAATTATTATGTGTGGTAGGATGATCCGTACCGGGTTCGAGGACGCTGACAGGTACGACCGTATGAGACGGTACGGTTGGATGGATATCGATAGGATCCAATCCGTCCGTTGTATGGTCGTCGGTGCAGGGGCCTTGGGCAACGAGGTGATCAAGGACATGGTGCTGGCCGGATTCAAGAGGATCACGGTGGTGGACATGGACGGGATCGTGACCTCCAATCTGAGCAGATGTCTGTTCTTCAGGGGATCCGATGTGAAGGTCTCCGACAAAGCGGATGTCGTGGCGAGGAGGGGTATGGAGCTGGACCCATCCTGCATGATAGCGCCCATACGATCGAGGATAGAGGATGTGACCGATTGGGATTACGATCTGATCATCGGTTGTGTGGACAACATCAAGGCCAGGATGCACATCAATGCGCACGCATGTTACCGCGGGATACCATTCATCGACGGGGCCATGGACGGTCTCATCGGCAAGGTGCAGGTGATACTTCCCGGGGGACCATGCCTGGAATGTACGCTCAACCGTACGCATGTGCAACTCATGGAGATGAGGTTCACATGTACGGGCAACGGGGAAGCGTTCGTTCCGAGGATCGCATCGGATATCACGACGGCATCCATCATCGCAGCGATGCAGGTGAGGGAGGCATTGAAGGTGATATCCGGGATGCAGGGGTCATGCATACGCCACATATTGTATTATGACGGGATGAGCGGAGATGTGGTCACCTGCACCGTACCGATCTCCGCATCATGTCCGAATCACGGGTGTGAACATGAGTCTGATAATAACGGTGAAGAACATGGCGAACAGCTCCACGGTCAGGATGGAGGTCGAGTACGATGACAGGATCGGCGAGATAATATGCAGTGCCGCGGAGTATTGGAAGAAGGATGCGGGTGCGTTCGTGCTGAAGAGGGGCAGATCGTTGCTCACATCCACGATGACCATGCGTGATGCGGGGATAGTGCCCGACGATGTGCTGGAGATGATCCCGGACCCAGAGGGTGGCGCATGAGCTATCCCAAGGAGATCGTCCTTCGGAGATTGGTCAACGAGCTGAGGGACTGTTCCGGTTTCATGGATGGGGATTTTGATATAGATCCAGAGACGACGGAACTGCCATTGACGATAGGCATGAAGATAACCGATACATTGGCATATGCGGCGAGGGACAGGATAGTCTATGAGCACGAGTTCTCCGTTACCATAACCAAGGATTACGGACAATGTAAACCGGAGGTCAGATGGAAGTCCGAGATATTCCATCCGAACATAATGAGTCCGAAGGACGGCGGATTGGTGTGCATAAAGATGTTGGACAATTGGAGCTATGGGACGAGGTTATCAGCATTTCTAAATGGGATAATCACCTTGTTGAGCGAGCCGAACATCGCTAGTCCGTTCGGTACGGACTCGTGCATGGAGGCAGCGGAGTTCTTCGCGGCGAAGGGCAAGGCAAGGATAAGTGCGACGATGAGGTGATGTCATGAGGATCGTTTCGTCAGAGGGTAGATGCGTGGAATACAGGAAGAGGATGGTGAGGTCCGCGAAGGTGTTCGTGCCGGAGCATGTGCTATCGGAGATGACCGACCACGCACAGGCAGGTCTCGACAATGACTCCGAGGTCATGGGATTGATCATAGGCGAGGTCTACGAGGACGATGACGGACAATATGCGGTGGTCCACAGGATATCCACGTCCGTCCTGTTGGCCGATGGGCAGCATTGCGAGTTCGACAGAAGATTCCTGGAGGATATGTTCGGCACGATGACGTTCTCCGAGAGGGAATGTGTGGTCGGATGGTATCATTCGCATCTCGATCTCGGATGTTACATGTCGGAGGTGGATGTGAGGACACAGGATGGGATATTCTCCGGAGAATTCGGTCTCGCGGTCGTGATCGATCCCGTCAGACGTGAATTGAAGGTATTCGACACGACCATCGGAGATCCGTCACCGATCGATATGGTCATAATGGAAGCCGATTAGACCCAGATCGCGTGTCTCTTGCGCATCGCATCCTCATCCATACCCTTCCTCTCCATTATGGAGGGGATGAGGCTGTCGAAGAATATGCTGACGCTGTCCTCGAAAATAGTACCGAGGGGAGCGTATGTGGCATCCATCTTGCCGTCGTGCTCCACGACCACCGTCAGATTGGATGCGTGCGAGAGCTTGTTCTTGGTATTGCTCGTGATACAGGCGACCTTGCATCCGATACGTCTCGCGATGTTCGCAGTCTGTACGGCCGACATGGTCTCCCCTGTGTTGGATATCAATATCGTGAGATCATCCTTTCCGATGATGGGCGTGGTCATGTCACCGATGAAATGTACGTCGAGACCGATCTGTACCAGACGTACCGCGAACAACTGCCCTACCAATCCGGATCTTCCGGCACCGTAGATGAACACGGTCTTGGCATTGACGATCTCGTCGATCAGTTGCCTCTGCGAATCGGGATCGATGGACGAGACGGTGCCCTTGATCTGTTCAAGGATGTATTCGAGGGATCCGTTATCCATCTCATTCCTCTGCGGTGGCTTCCTCTTTCTTCTTCATCCTGAGTGCCTTGGCGACCTTCTTGCTGAGGTATCTCTCGTGTATGATCCTCATGTACATCGCATCATGTTCAAGGAGCGGTGACGATGAGATGATGGTCATGTCGGGCCTGATGTCGATGAGACACTCCGCGAGGGTCTCGAACTTGAGATCGCCCTTCTTAATCGGGGTGAGCCTGAGCTCGTTACCGTCCGAGTGCTCCGCACCGGCGAAGAGCGAATGGATGTGACCCTTACAATAGGGTTCGACCTGTTCGATGACGTATTGGAAGTCCTCGACCTCAAGCAGCGAACCGTTCGTGCGTGAGTGGTAATGGGGCCAGTTGACGACGGGGACGAGTCCCTTGAACTCGTGACAGATGTCAAGCACCTGTTCCAATGAACCGAACACTTCCTGCTGTCCGGTGATCTCGATACCGAGCTTGGGTTTCAGGCCTTCGTCCTTCCACCATTCCATGAGGGCATCCACGTTACCGTAGATGCTGTCGAGCGATGCATCGATATCATCAGGGTCGCTGTAGAGTCCCAGATTGGTCACTACGATGTCACCACCGAGTGCGTTCTCGATGAGTGCCGCATGCCTGATGCTGTTGAGACAATCGTCGGTGAGCGGTGAATCCGAAGAGAGGTCGATGTAATTCGGTGTATGGAGCGATACGCTGACATCCAATTTCTTCGCCAGGTCCCCGATCTCGTAGAGCTCTCCGAAGTTCGTTGCGAATGCAGAGGGCATCTGTACGAGGATATCGTCCTCCTCCACGGGTGTGTTCAGATCGGTGATCGACATGTCGTCACGTATGATCTCGATGATGAAACGGCCTTCGAGGTCCTTCGCAGGTATCCCGACATCCTCCTCGTCCGGATAGATGTCCGTGGTTCCAGATCTGACCATCTGGATCTCGAGAGCCGTGAGGCTGAGGTTGTGTACATCCTCTATTCCGTCTCTCAATGTGCGTCCTTTACAAGAAAGTGGTATTCCAGCTGGTCCGAATCTAATCATCTGCGATACACCGTAGGGGGTCTATTGCATACCTGTATAAATCCATGTCGAGAAAAGGGAGGGTGACGACCGTATGATGATATGCATGCGTTCGGCTGTGCCAGATCACGATATGGCCTATCATCGGTATGGATATCCGTGTCCAGATGGTCGGATGCCTCCTATATTATTAGAAGGAGCGAGGTAGCAACCTTTATTAATAACGTCTTCATTGAGCGGTTACCCAATGTCGGGAGAGTCAGTAAAATGAAGCCACAGAGTTTCAACAAGACAGACCCTTCTCTCATTGCCCTGATCGACGATCTTAAGGCAAAAGAGAGGGAGAACGGGGCTGCTATCTGGCGAGACATTGCTAAGAGGCTCGAGAAACCCAGGAAGAACTGGGCCGAGACCAATCTTAGCAAACTTGACAGATATGCCGAGGACGGACAGACGATCATCATCGCCGGTAAGGTCCTTGCGGCAGGCAGCATCAGCAAGAAGATCACAGTTGCAGCATATGCTTTCTCAGCAGCAGCCAAGGAAGCCATCGTAGCAGCAGGCGGAAAGGCCATCACCATTTCTGAATTGATGGCCGAGAACCCCAAGGGCTCTAACGTCAGGATCATGAGGTGATTTGGATGGTTACAGTCATTGACGGAAGGAACGCAGTGCTCGGAAGGCTTGGAAGCATCATCGCACAGAGGATCATGGACGGCGAGGAGATCGTCGTCGTGAACTCGGAAGCGATCGTTGTCACAGGTGAGAGGGACATGGTCTTTGCGGATTACAAGGCGAGAGTCGACCGCGGAGACACGACAAAGAGGAAAGGACCGTTCTACCCCCGTAGGGCAGACCTTCTCTTCAAGAGGAGCGTCCGTGGAATGATCCCCTGGACCACAACGTCCGGTAGGGATGCATACAGGAGACTCCACGTGTTCGTCGGCACACCGAAGCAGTTTGAGGACGTTGACAAAGAGAAAGTGGACGTCGCAATGAAGAAGGTCACAGGCAAATACACTACCCTTGGAGCAATTTCGAAGTTCCTCGGTTCAAAGGTTAGGTGATTCCAATGGATTGCGTTAACACAAGCGGAAAAAGGAAAACAGCAGTTGCAAGGGCAGTCGTGAAAGAGGGTACCGGAAAGGTCACCATCAACAAGATCCCGATCGCATTGTACACACCCGAGCTTGCAAGGCTCAAGATCCAGGAACCCCTCGGACTCGCAGGAGACAAATCGGCGAAGGTCGACATCTCGGTCACAGTCCAGGGCGGAGGAGTCATGGGCCAGGCAACAGCTGTCAGGACAGCGATTGCAAGGGGTATGTGCGAATTCTTCAAGGACGACGAGCTCGAGGAAACATACAGGTCATACGACAGGTCCCTCATCATCAACGATGACAGAAGGAAACTGCCCAAGAACCCCATGGGTCCCGGTGCACGTGCAAAGAAGCAGAAGTCATACAGGTGATTTGATAGCATGATCATTCCCGTAAGGTGTTTCACATGCGGAAAGGTCGTTGGTTCGGCCTATCCTGAATATGTAAGACGTGTTGGAATGGGAGAGGATCCTCAGAAGGTCCTCGACGACCTCGGTCTCGAGAGATACTGTTGCCGTAGGATGATCATCTCACACGCTAACCTCATCGAAGAGATCTCTACTCTTGGATGATCGACTTGCAATTCATCTAGAACAAACCTCTTACCAAACCTCTTACAATCGGGCCCGTGGGGTAGCTTGGTATCCTTCTTGCTTGGGGTGTAAGTAACTCCAGTTCAAATCTGGACGGGCCCACTCATCTTTATGTCAATTGATATACGGAATTCCGTGTTTTCGAACTG
>CAVGUW010000013.1:0-503 GCA_963632775.1 Bacteroides salyersiae
GACGCTGCTCCTCCCGTCCATAGTGCTAGCTATCACTAGAGACTTATGTTCCGTTAAATCACCGAATCAAAGAATGTGTGATATACTTATAAAGATTACCTAGTGCCTAGATTGAGTCCAAAGACACCATTCTGAGGGTAAATTACTGCATCTCACTCCATTTCATTGATAAAAACCCAAAGATCCGCAAAAATCCTGAGTGGTGGGCCCGGCCGGGATTGAACCGGCGACCTCCACCTTGTAAGGGTGGCGTCATAACCACTAGACCACGGGCCCGTTGTCTCTACCGATTAATGAATTACTATAAAATATATGTGGCATGGGTTCGAGATAGCTCTTCTGGAAGGGTTGGATCGGCATTCCGGACGGCTCCAGGCCCCTCTTTTCTGGTATCCTACGTATGCTCGAAGTCTCCCATCAGGCGTCATGGGCCGTACACTCCATTATCTAAGGTCCATCTGACCCGCCGATTTCCGAATAGTAGTCTATCTATACTACCTACT
>CAVGUW010000013.1:513-34743 GCA_963632775.1 Bacteroides salyersiae
CGAGATAGCTCTTCTGGAAGGGTCGAATCGACATTCCAGACGGCTTTAGGCCCCTTTCTACAGGTACCCTACGTATGCTCGAAGTCACCTTCATGTTCGGTCATTCACCGTACATCCCATCGACTAAAGCCCATCTAGCCCATCGATCGCCGAATAGTAGTCTATCTATACTACCTATTCATTCACCGTATCAACGCGATAGTGGTTTAGGGGTTAAGACAGGTGCTTCCCAAGCACCAGCCCCGGGTTCGATTCCCGGCTATCGCACCACACACCCATAACATTGCAATCCTGTCCGTCATCCGTCGTCCATTCCGGTGGATATGTAACAATAGATTACATAAATCGACGAATCGATGGGTAGCTTCTTCTAGTTATGTTACATAGGGAGGGGAAGGTGTACCGAATGCTTGAGATAGATTGTTCGAGGGGCGAGGGCGGAGGCCAGAGCGTCCGCACGTCCGTAGCGATGAGCACGGTCACCGGGAATGAGATACAACTCATCAGGATAAGGGAGAACCGCCCTACCAACGGATTGTCGAAACAGCATTGTACCGCGGTACAGGCCGTGGCGGATATGACCGGTTCGCAGGTCATCGGCAACACCCTCGGTTCCAGGGAATTGACGGTCATACCGGGTCACGAACGTATGTATGACATGAAGATGGACATCGGTACCGCCGGCAGCGTCAGTCTTGTCCTTCAAGCACTGCAATTGGCCACCGTAGGTTTCAAGGAGAAGGTGACCGTGGACATATCCGGGGGGACGAACGTCATGTGGGCACCCCCTGTCGATTATTATCAACAAACATTATATCCACTCATGGCACGGATGAACATCCGTGCCGACCTGGATATCCTGGGAAGGGGATTCTATCCCGAGGGAGGGGGAAGGGTCAAGGCCACGTTCCATCCCATAGATGATATCGAACCGCTGAAGCTCACCGACTTGGGTAAGCTGAGGAGGGTGAGGGGGATATGCTTCGCCCAGCGTCTGCCGAAATGGATTCCGGATCAGATGGTGGAAGGGTGCACATCGATACTCGAGGACTATTGTGATGTGGAGATAGTCACGCAAAGGACCACCGGTAACTCCAGAGGTGCGGGATTGTCACTCGTTGCGGAATACGATAACGGATTGTTGGGGAGCAATGCCCTTACGACCAGAGGTCGTCCGGCCGACCAGACCGGGATCGATGCCGCCAACGATCTTGTTCAGATAATAGATTCGGGTGCCACGTTGGACGTGCACACGGCGGATCAACTGTTACCATACATGGCGATGGCCGACGGGGACAGTGCGTTCTCCGTCTCCAGGATAAGCAGGCATCTGCTCAGTCAGATGGATACGTTGGAGACATTCCTGGATGTAAGGTTCGGGGTGGAGAGGAAGGATGACCTGTATCACTTCACCATCACACCCGGAGGGAAGAGATGAGGCCGTTCATCCACGTGAACTGCGCCATGTCCGCCGACGGGAAGATAGCCGGTTCCGAGAGGAAACAGGTGAGGATATCATCCCCCGAGGACAAGGAACGCGTCAAACGTCTCAGGAAGCAATATGATTCCATCCTCGTAGGCGTAGGGACGGTGTTGGCGGACAACCCGCACCTGACCATAAAGGGTGCGGACTTCGATGAGAATCCCATAAGGATAGTGATAGACCCGCACGGCAGGACACCTCAGGATGCGGATGTCGTCGACGATAGGGCGAGAACGGTCATCGTCACGTTGGATTCGTGCGAGACTACATGGCCAAATGTCAGCATCATCAGGTGCGAGAGCATCGTTTTATCGGATGTGATGGAGCATCTCGCACAGTGCGGTATCGAGAGCGTGCTGGTCGAGGGCGGTGGGGAGACCATCGCATCGTTCTTCAGAGAGAGGATCGTGGACAGGTACACCGTGTTCGTCGGCAGTATGCTGATAGGCGGGAGGACATCACCGACACCGGTGGATGGTAACGGTTGGATCGCCGAAGGCGGGATACAATTGGAATTCAAAGGCTCCGAGGTACTCGGGGACGGTGTCCTGTTGACATACATCCCAAGATACGAGTGATGTCCATTCTAAGCTGTTTCGTACACAGCACACTTACTAAGCAATCCTCTTCCGGAGGCGAACGCAGTGAGCCGAGGAGGGCGGAGTGCAACGGAGCCCTTCGTAATAGGCTCCGTAATCCCATCACATCATACGTGACCATCCATGGCGAACGCAGTGAGCCATGGATGTGATCGAAGAGGCGAAGCCTCTTCGCACTATGATGCTCACGGACCCAACGCGGTTATCGGCACCACATATACCCCATCATTCCTACGATATGCGGCGTTCGACATCCCGCATATCACGCACATGAACTCGGGCATCCTATCCACGCCCTTACTCTCCCACATATCCCTTATCCTGATCAGGTTCTCCGCCGCATCGTCTATCTCCCTCGTCCCCAGTTTGATCTCGAACAACGCATATCTCCCGTCACGCAGTTCGGCCACGGCATCCACCTCCCTGTTGTTGTGGTCCCTGTAATGGAACAGTCTCCCGCCCATGCTCCCGATGTAGATGTCCAGATCCCTCTCGCACATGGCCTCGAAATACAACCCATACAGTTTCGGGTCGGAGTATAGCATATCCGCATCCAACCCCAATGCCGCTATCGCCAGGGACGGATCGGTAAGATGCCGTTTAGGCATCTTACCAACCCTCAGCTCCGACTTCAGGTTCGGACTGTATGCGGTCTGATTCTCTATCAGGAACAATCTGTCGAACACATCCACATATTCCCTCATCGTCTTGTCCGTGATCGACAGACCCTTGTTGAACTCCGTACTCCCGTCGTTCTCCATGTCAAGTATATCTGCGGATATCCTGCTCATGTGAGCTAACGTACTCTCATGCCTCGACAACGACCTGAATGCCATGGCGATCTTGTTCCTGTCGCGTGTTATATCATCCAACCTCGCCGCATCATCGATCAGACGGTCCACATATCCGCGTACGGCCAATGCGGAGGCCTCCAGGGACTTGCCTATCAGCTGAGGCCAACCCCCACGTACGGTGAGTCCGATCAATCCCATCAAGGACACGTCCCCTGTCATCGTCCTCTCCAACCTATCGTCGAACATATCCTTCAGAGAGACCTTACCTGAAGAATCACCCGATTCGTACAGTGACATCGTACGTAGTCTGAGGATGCCTATCCTCCCCGCACCGCTGTGCCTCATCCCCTTCAGCTGCGGTGTGGATGACCCTGTGAGTATGAACTGACCGCTGTCGTCCGATGAGTCGACCATGCTCTTGGTGGCATCCCATATCTCCGGGATGTCCTGCCATTCATCGATGAGGTGTGGTCTATCGCCTTCGAACACCACACCTATGTCCGCTTCGGCCAGTCTCCTGTTCATGAAGTTGTTGTCCGGATCGGCGAGCATGAATGCACTCTTGGAATTGTTCAACGAGAACCATGTCTTCCCGCAACCCCTTGGTCCTTCTATGCAGATGGCACCGAATGCCTCCCGATACAGCTCCAGCTCATCATCCGCGAGACGCCTGAGGTATCTATCCTTCGAGAACTCCATGTCGATATCATATGCGAATGAGGATAGATAGTTTGTCATTACCGTGATTTCAGGGAAGTCATTACCGTGATTTCACGGTAATGACTACCATCACCCCATGCACATCGACATCGTGGCCCGATCATCCCCACCCTAACGGTCGACATATCGTCCCCCGGACACGACATCCACCCAATGGGAAGATACCCATCGATTCCATCGTGATGTCTCCCCATTACTTAATTAAACAAGTAATAGATTGAGGTAATGATGGATTGGAATTTTGCTACGACACTCATCGGTTCGCTACCTTTCGTGAACTCGATCGACAGTGTCGACATGACATTGGATGGCAGGGTGACATGTCCCTCATGGCCCCAGCTACCGACCAGAGGCATCAACGAGAGCATGTACGTCCAGACAGGCGCATACCTACCCGGTTTGAGGATCGAGGGTGACAAGATCATCGTCGACCTGAACGATTACGACCCTACGGAGGTATACACGGCCATCCTCTCGGATGACATCGACCACTTCGTCCACCCCGCCGAACTGTACGAGGGGATGTACGAGTTCCTCAACCGCGACCTCTCCAGATTCGATGCGGTCAAGGGACAGGTCACGGGACCCATAAGCGAGGGATTGCAGATATTGGACAAGGAATCCCGTCCCGTGATATACGACGAATCATACGGAGAGATAGTAAGGAAGACCGTGAACATGATGGCCAAATGGCAGGCGAGGAGACTCTCCATGTCCAACTCCAACGTCATCATATTCTTCGACGAACCCTCTTTATCAATATTGGGTACACCCTTCGCATCCATATCCGACGACAAGGCCAAGGAATGGATCAACGAATCCATGGACGGTGTGGACGCGTTCCGCGGCATACACTGCTGTGGGAACACCAACTGGGCCATGGTACTCTCCACTGATATCGATATCCTGAGCTTCGACGCATACAATTATGGTGACAACCTTCTCATGTACCCCGACGAGCTCACCGAATTCCTCAGCAAGGGCAAATGCATAGCATGGGGTATCGTCCCCAACAGCGACGACACCGTCTCGAAGGAGACGGTGGAGACCATAGTCGCAAGGTTGGAATCACTCTTCGACAAGATGGAGGAGAAGGGTATCAACAGGAAGAAGGTCGCCCACCAATCCATGATCACACCCCAGTGCGGTCTCAGCGGCCTCTCGGAGGAGAATGCGAACAGGACGTTCGACCTCCTCGACGGCGTCTCCAAGGAGATGAAGAGGAGATACGGATTCTGATGATCATAGCGCTCGTCGGTAAGGGCGGTGTGGGGAAGAGCACCATATCATCCCAATTGGTGAGGGCACTCTCCAAGAGGGATGTGACATTAGCGGTGGATGCCGACCCCAATTCCAATCTGTGCGATAAGTTGGGCATCGAGGTCACCGGCACCATAGGAGGGTTGAGGAACGAGATAGTCGCCCATCCCGACATGGTACCTGCAGGGGTGAGCAAACAGGACTACATCGCAACGCACATCCGTCAGATAATGACGGAGACCAAGGACATAGATCTCCTGGTCATGGGCAGACCCGAAGGGGAAGGATGTTACTGTTTCACCAACGATGTCCTCAAGAACTGCTTCAACGACCTCATCCCCAGATACAAGTATGCAGTGATCGACAACGAAGCTGGTATGGAACACCTCTCCAGACGCGTACTGCCGAAGGCCGATGTGATGTTGTTCGTATCCGACCCCACCAAGGTGGGCGTGAGGACGGCCGCACGCCTGTCCCAATTGGCGGATGAGGTGCACATCGAATCCGATAGAAGGATTCTGATAATCAACAACGTGTTCGGGGACATCAGCGAACAGCTGATGTCCGAAGCCAGGTCATACGGATTCGATGACGTGTTCGTCATGCCCCATGACGATTTCATAAGCGAAGCGACCATGGAAGGGGATGTTGTGGACGTACCTGCGGACACACCCTTCGGGAAAGCAATGTCGAAGCTGATAGACATCATCGGTTGATGTCATATCCCAATAGAATCTATTTTTCGAGATAATGGGTTTCGTTGGTGGGGCGGTAACACCCCACCGGCGGATCTCAGATCCTCACCTTGATCCAATCCTCTGTGTCGGGGACCATCCCGTCCATGAATCCGCAGAAGATGTCGATGACGTCCTTGTCATTGTCGAAGAACGTTCCGAAGTTCTGGTGCCTGCGACCCTCGAGGAAGCTCATCTCGACGTACCATCCGCAGTCGGTGGGTGTGGCCTGCACGAAGTCCACCCCATCAACGGGTGTGGGTGCCTGGAGGACGATGAAGTTCATCTCCCCGTCGTCACAGCAATCATCGCAACAGCAGTCCTCATCATCACAGCAACAATCGTCGTCGTCACAGCAGTCATCCTCCTCGCACTCGCATACGGTGGAGATGGCCATGATGCTCTCCTCGATCTGTCTCTTGTCGCGTACGGGCACGGGGAAGTCGGTGTACTCCGTCTCCATGGTGTATGCCTCTCCGCACTCCTTCATCTCATCAAAGGATGGAACCTTATCGTTGAAGAACTCGATGAATGCCGCCATGGCATCATCGATCGCAAGATCCTTAGCGACATCGGGCACCCTGTTGTTGAAATCCCTGTACAGTTCGACCCTGCAGTGGTCACCGTACACGACGGATGAGATGCATGTGTATTCTCCGACGGGTTCCGATGCACCCATGACCATGATGAGTCCCTCGTCCGCATCGTCGACGGTCCTGAGGACCGAGATGAACGTATCCTTGATCTGTTCCTCTGCGAACACCTCGGATTCGTATTCGCTGAACTCGGTCTCTATGAAATAGGATTTGTCTGCCATGGGGAGGCCATGCACCCATTAGGATAAGAGCGTTACCATCATCTCTTGCAGGCATCGCTGTGCACCGAATCGGAAGAGAGTACCTCCTTGGGATCGAGCGCCTTGCACTCGTCATCGACCCACCACAGCCATGTCCCTTTGGTGTCGGAGAATTCCCCCTTCACGAGACCGACCATCTTGAGTTTGGTCATGGTCTTGATGAACGCATCGGGACAATGATAGTTGAAGAGCTCGGCCAATCTGGTCTCGACCTCTTTGCTCGTGAGCTTCTGGTCACCGAAGACCATCCAGATGTAACGTACAAGGTCAGACAGTTGCATGGACTTCACAATCGTTGAACTGATGATAAATCTTTTCGATTGCACGTAACGCCGGCGGAGCCGTATCCCCTCCCGCAGGCGAGCATAGCGAGCCGAGGATGTCGGAAGGTGAGCGAAGCGAACCTTCCGAATAGGTCACTCCAGACGGATGCCTGAGATAAGGAATGCACTGGACAACATGATGGCCTGTGCATGCAAGTGTCATGTATTCGATGATAAGCAAACATACAGGATGTTCATCGTCTGCATACTCATGATACTTGCAAGAAAATACAAGGCAGATTTCGATTTCAATCAGAAGGATGGATGCTATAGCATAACCATGAAGGACATCGGCGATGAAGAGCGTGGCATGATCATAGGATTCAAGAGGTCCGATCGTGAAGAACAACTTGAGCATGATGCAGAACAAATCATCGACCTATTGAGAAAGAGAGGGCTTTCGCAGAGGATGAATGATCGCACAATAGTCTATGGCGCCTCATTTTTGGGTAATTATTTAAAATTCCACCCCATCATGACGCATATGAGGCAGCTTCCGATAGGCGTACAGGATTTCATATCGATCCGCGACGGAAACAAGTATTTCGTTGACAAGAGTATGCTCATCGGACAGATATTAAACTCCAATGATGTTGGCGTATTCCTGTATACAAGACCACGCCGTTTCGGAAAGTCACTCAATCTTAGTATGATGGATGCCTTCTTCAACATCGAATACAAAGGCAACACATGGTTCGATGACCTCGAGATATCCGAGCATCATGAATGTGATGGGTACAAGAACACATTTCCTGTCCTCTACATAGACATGAAATCCGTATGTGCTGATGACTATGATGATTTCTCAGTGGATTTCATGGGTCTTGTCAAAGATGCTTACAAAAGGCATCAGTATCTTAACGATTCATCCAATCTTACAGACATCGACAAGACCGAATTCTCGGACATGTGTCTGGGTAAGACCTGCTTTAGGGAATCCAAGTCGGCATTGGCAAGATTGACTAACCTGATGGAGAAACATCATGGGAAGAAGGTGATCGTTCTCATCGACGAATATGATAGTGTCGTCAGTTCTGTAACCGACGTTAACATTCGTCGCAAGATATTGTCATTCATGAAAGGTGTGTACTCATCTTTGTTGAAAGGTAACAGATCTCTCCAGATGGCCGTCATTACAGGCATAATGCAGATCACCAAGGAGAACATCTTCAGCGGATTGAACAATCTCGTTGTGAACAACATCCTCAGTAAGAGATCCGATGAGATGTTCGGTTTCACCGATGATGAGGTGAAGCAGATTTGCGAGGATTATGGTCACCCAGAGAAGTTCACTGAAGCCAAGGAATGGTACGATGGATATCGTTTTGGTGATACAGATATCTACAACCCATGGAGCATCCTGAACTACATCGCCAACGGATTCAAACCCGAGTCATATTGGGTTAACACCAGTAGCAACAGCATCATAGACGATCTCATAATCAACGCCGATGAGAAGACGTTGAAAGGTCTCAAGACGTTGGGCTCCGGCGGGAACATAGTACACAAGATCTCCATGACGGCGACATTCGATGACCTTGCACGTAGACCGAGTATGATATATTCCCTGATGGCCATGGCCGGATATCTCAAGGCTGTACCGAGCGATGAAGGGTACCTTCTATCGATACCGAACAAGGAGTTATTCTCGGTCTTCGCGGATGCCGTCATCCTATCCACATTTGACAACGATGATGAGGTTAGTCTAAGTTTGGAAAAATTCTCAAAGGCCATCGTCTCCGACGATACTGCCAAGATGGAATCTGCTCTCTACGGGATAATCACCAACACACTGAGTTCCCGCGTCCTCGACAATGAACATTCGTATCAAGCATTCATCGTCGGTCTGTTGATGTCATTGTCCGGAAAATACGAGATAACCGCCGATTTCGAGTCCGGTAACGGATACCACGACATAAGGATGGAGAATAAGAGCGGTACCGGATGCAACGTCATCATGGAGTTGAAGAGATCCGACAGCGAGAGCAGACTCGAATCCGATGCTAAAAAGGCATTAGAGCAGATAAAGGACAGGGATTACGCACAGGGTCTGAAAGGTCAGACCATACTCTACGGGATCTCGTTCCTTGGAAAGAAGCCTTACATCGTTTCCGAGACTTTGTAAGGGTGATCTGACGGGTGCGAACGCACCCGCCGATCCACTCACTGTTTGTTGAGTTCCCTAAGATGTTTCGGGATGTTCTTGGACTCGTTCGTTCCGACCGTGACGTCCCTTCCGATGATCTCTTGGAGTTTACCGGACATCCTGGATGCCAGACCGGGTATGATGACGATACCATCGGTCTTCTTCAACACGCCCGATTCCTCGAATGCCTCGGCCACGCGTTCCGGATCGAACTTACCTGCGGCATATGCCGTCAACACCGACATACCCTCGGTGTTCACGATCTGCAACCATACGGGTATCTTCGACTTCTCTATGTCCGCACGTACCGTGAAGTATGTGAGCGAGAAGTTCGTCGTGAACATTATCGGGGAATGCTCGTCCGGATTGTTGATCGGATACAGGTCCTGTTTCACCTGGATCGGGACCTGGGGATCGGTGTAGATGTTCTGTCTGAGCGTGAACAACGGCAATGCCTCGTAGTTGTGGAGGTCGTCGAATATCACCAGACTCCCGTATTTGAGCGTGGATATCACCGCGGACATCACGGCACCCTCTCCGGAACCGACCTTGTTCATCAGCGGGTGACCGAAGGGTTTGAACTTCTTCTTCAGAGCCGCACGTCTCGCGATCGTCTGTTCCTCCAGGAGGTCCTTGATATGATCCGCACCGAGGTCGAGGATGATATCGTTGAATCCGTCCGCCTTCGCTTTCTCAGAAAGTTCCGCGGCCTCTTCCAACGATGTCGCCTTGATCCCCAACGGACATTTGGAAGCTTTCGCGACATCGATCATGTCCTTGAGATTGTCCTTGTCCGCACCATAGAGCAGTGGTCTGAACGATCCTACCGCTGATGCGGCGGCCTTCATCGCCTCCACATCGTCGGTCTCCAGGACGAACGGGTTATCCCACCTCTCCGAGACCATCCTGCATACATCCGTGAACCTCTTCGCATCCTTGGAATCGTTCCTGACGGAGATCATGTCGGCCATGAAGACCATACCGATACGGTCGAATCTCAGTCCCTTGATGTACTCGATCCTCTTCTGGACGTCCTCATCGCTCAACGCATCGGATACCGTCACCGCATATGCGATCGGGTTGTTGAAACGGCGTTCGTGACGGTAAAGTACCGTCTCCCCGCCCATGTCGATCTTGTTCTTCACACCGACCGTGATCGTCGCCACCGGCGGTGCCGATGCCTCGTTCAGGGTCTCCTTGGCCTCACCGCTGACGTGGGGACAGTCCTCGATCTTCGCCTTCTGGTTGGCGAGCTGCATCGCGAATGCGAGACATGTCGGCTGTCCGCAGTCCTTACAGTTGGTCTTCGGGAGCAATTTGAAGAATTCTATCGCTGTAGGCATCTCACATCACCTCCGTGAGTTCGCATGCGTACACCTTGAGCATATCGGCCGCACCGGGTCCGCGTACCACCAGGATGTCCGCTCCGGACACCATGGCCGCCATACCCGTGATGGCCTCCCACCATATTGCCCTGAACGATGCGGGACCCATCGTACCGTCGTCCTCCTCGGTCGCATCCCCCACATCCCATGATGATGTGCAATCGCATATCATCGGTATCTGGAGCATCTTGTCGCCCGAGTATGCGGCGAGCTTGATCCTCTCGTTCACCGAATAGGAATAATCCAATCCCATGCCCAACGCACCCATGAGCGGGTCCATGAGCATATTGCTCCTTTCCATACCGAAATCGCTCAACAGGATGTTCATCTGCTTCGCAAGATTGACATCCAGGTTCGAGAATCCGATGATCACGTGGTTGTTGGCCATCGCGGCCGTCGCCAGTTTCTTGTATTCGTCCTCCTCGACCTTGTTTATCAGCAATCTGGTGCCCTTGACCTTCTCGCATACGACCGTCAGCACCTCTATGTCCCTCTCGACGTTCCCGCATCCGCTGACCATCACGGGCAGGTTGGTCTTATCCGCTATCTTCTGCACCAATGCGGCGGCATCGTCCGCCGATGTGTTCCTCTTGAACGGGTCTATGCTGACCAGACGCAGACAGATTATGTCCGCACCCAGCTCCTTCCACATGGTGGCCCATTCCACGGGATCCTCACACCTTCCGGAGAACATGTCCTTGGCCAATTCCGGGAAGTCGGTCACGTCGTCCCATACCTCTCCGGCGATCATCGGCCTGAGCTTGTTCGGATTCTCGAAGGAGAGGAAGGGCATACCTTTGGCCCCGCCTGCGATGTAATCCCCTTTACCGAGTGGGACCTGTATCGTCTCTCCGTTGTACTTCTCATTGACGTTCGGGATATCTGTCATCGTAAATCACCCTCACAGCAGAGGATCCATGGTGAGTGCGGGGTGGTCCACCTGTGCCATCCAGGCCATGAGTCCCTCCGCATCATCCGTCACGGTCTCGTCCGCTATCTTGTTCAACAGATCGGGCATACCGATCTCCTCGCATCTCCTTTGGAACTGCTCCTTTATGGCCTCCTTGAGATGCTTCGGCATCCATGCGATCCTAGCGATACCGCCCTCGGCGGCTATGAACTTCTCACTTGTGATGTATTTCCTTCCGATGCCCATGAATCCCGGGGTCTGGCGTCCTCCGCCTATGCTTCCGGCGAGCGTCGAGAACTTCATCCCGACCGGCGTCATACCGGGGAAATCCCTGTCCACGAGCACCACGGCCTGCATGTCCACGGTCATCGCTGCGATGACCTCGAAGCAACCGCATGACGTCATCGGGGCATCCATCAGGCTGTACATGCATATCCTCTCGATGTTACCTTGGGAAGCAGAGGAGATCATGTCGTTGATCCCCTTGAACTCACCCTTGGCGATATCGATGGCATCCTCCTTCTTCAGGGGCTGGTTCGGACCGTTGGGTGAGATCTCGTGCCCTGCTTTGGCATCCAGCCAGTTTATGGCACCGCACAATCCTATCCTCTCGGGAGATACGATACATATGTGCGCGGGAGCGAAGGATTGACACATGGTGCATGTGTAGAAATCCTCGACGAGGTCGTCCTTCAGACCCTTCATCCTCTCGTCCCTCCTGTCGTATGCCTCCTTGGCCTCGGGCATGCGCCTCTGTATCTCGTCCTCGTCGGTTATGATGGTGGCCTGCACCCTCGTGGCGATGCCTCCGAACTCCTCCTTCACCTTGTGCACCAGTATCTTTCCCAGGTCGGCGAGCTTGAATCCCGCCTCCTTGGCCTTGTTGCTGATCCTGACCCAATCGGAGTCCCTCTGACCGGCATGCCATACGCCCTGTGCGTAGTTGATGGAGCTGTGGAACCTCCTCTCTATGACAGGTTCGAGATCATCATGCATATCCTTACCGTAGACCTCGACGATCATCGCCAAGGGTATGACCGAACCGGATTCGAACTCGTCGATCTCCTTCCCGATCATCTTGACCATACCGTCCTCGATGGCATCCTCGTCCTTCGAGAGCAACACCTCGAACGCGGTGCTCCTCGTACCCCCGGCCTCCACGTACGTGTCCGGTTTCCTGACGATCTCTCCCTCGAACGATGGCCCGTACGGTACCGCGAGCTCTATGGGCTCGACGTTGATCACGATCCCCCTCTCCTCGATACCGGTCTGTATCATGCTCAGGTGATCCTTGCACACCTTGAGCGCACCGGGTATCTCCGGGAGGTTCTGATCGGTCACGATGCATGCGCTGTGCTTCAGAGCGGCGAATGCGAATGCCGCATCCAATGCGCACAACGGACCCGTCTGTACCACGAAGACCTTCGGACGCTTCTTGAGGTAATCCGATAGCTTCTCGACGTCCCCTCCGGCCACGTTACCGAAGGTGAGTGCGGCCCTGACCGCGAAGTTCAATGCGTGTACCGTACCCGTGAACATGCCGACGGGATACAGCATCCTGTCCAATCCCATCTCGATACCCTGTCTCTGTATCAATGCAGGATAATCCCCGGATGCTATGGCGACCATTCCCTTGCCCTGTACGCTCCTGATCATCGCACTGACGTCCTCTCCGGGTACGTGTCCGCCGAGGAACACGACCGCTCCGGGTATGGTATCGTCCACGAACGGCAATCCCAATGCCCTCAGGACACGGTCGGGGATGAATCCGTTACCCTTACCGTTCAGGTATGCGGTGGCCTCCATCACGTCGGCTGCATACATCGCGTTCTCTCCCGCGACCATACCGTCCTCCACGGACGAGTCCTTCGCCATAGGCAAAGAATCCAACAGTTCCCTGGCCTTCCCCAAGGTCAATGATTCCATACCCTTCCATGCGAAGATCGCAGGCAATCCGTATCCCGTCTCGGGATATGTCAGTTCCATATCGGCACCGTGTGCCGATATGGCATCGTCCACGGCCATCTTGGCCATCTCCACGATGGCGTTCGAGCCGTCCGCCGCCATCGAGAGCAGGCGAGGTACGTCGATCTCTTGATATGTCTTCAGTGTGCGGTCGAGCAGTGCATCATCCCTGATGCCGTATGTCGATCTGATCTCGTTGCGGTCCATGTTGATATCTCACCTCAGAACTCGGTGAACTCCTTCAATTCGAAGATCCCGTTCATGTTCTCCAATGCGACAGGGAGTTCCTCCCTCATCCTGTCCACGGAGTAGTTACTGTTGTTGAAGTCCGCCACCAACTCCAATGTGGTCGTGTGGTAGCAGATCTTGATCCTGCTGAATACGGATATCAGGTTCACGTTCGTCGTGGCTATCCAATCCAGCACCTGTGTCGTCGCACCGGGGCAATCCGGTATCTCGATGACCATCTTGACAAGTTTTGTCTCATCCTTGAAGAACGTCACCGACACTATCCACGACGATACGTCGGCGACTATGAGCACATACTTCCCGTCGATGTCCTTGAGTACATCCCCATATTCGGGAGCGAGGTCGTATGCTCCACCCTCGAACACCACGGGCGTCGCACGTTTCACCTCGTTCTTCTGTTTGGAGGGTTCCGTACGGAATACGCGACCGATATCGGCGGGTTTGACCTCGATATGGTCTATGAGCGATACCGATGGATCGTCCTTCGCCTTCAACTCGTCGAAGGTCTCCTTGAGGATGTCCATCTCGCCCACGAAACTGAGATCCGCCAACACCTTCCACACGATGGTGGTATCCGAGATACCGTCCAACGAGATCGAGTTGAGGATGTTGATGCTCCTGTCCGCCAGGAATCTCGCACTCTGTGCGCTCGCACCGGGTACATCCTGCATATAGACCGTTATGTTGGTCAGTGTGCGGTAGTTCTCCTGCGGGAACATCGATAACAGAAGCTCGTACTTCTTCGGACCTTTGTCGACATACTCGAAGAGTGTGCTGTAAACGAATCCGCCTTCGACTATGCCCATCATGTCCGACATCCTATCGTCGAGCATGATCTTGGTTCCATTGACCTTCGAAAATTCCCAGTTCTTCATGAGGACCCTCTCTTGGAGGGACGGAACACGTTTCCTCATATATCCTTTCGCGTGACATTCTTTGGGGAAGCGAACGGACGTGTCCAGGGAGGCTGTTCCTCATCGGCGTATTCCAACTCCCTGATCAGGTTCGAGAGACCGTCATCGGAATCCAATATTCCGATGATGTCATCGGGTATGTGCCCGAACCTCCTCTCCTCGCCGGACATGCGTAACGCATCGTCGATCGCCTCGGCGATCCTGCGTAACTCGATCTCCGCCTCCTTCAGTGCAAGGATCCTCTCCTCCGGCGTCATCTCCTCTTCCCCGTGAACGAATATCTCCCGGGCACACGCTTGGTCGTGCCTATGGTGTACGGACATGCATCACATCTCCTGCACACCTCTATCGTCCCTCCGTCCAGCGTACTGTTCATGACGGATGTCAGATTCCCTCCGCACACGGGACACGATGTTGGCAGTTCCCCTTCGGACTCGTTGTATGATATCGATAGTACCAGCATATCGTTCCTGATGGCGAGTCTCCTTATCCTCTGACCGCTGATGCGGTAATCCCCTCCCGACCTGTTCAGTTCGGCCGTGACGAGATCCACCATCTCCCTCTGGGACCTCACCTGCGGATGCCTGTACATCACATAGAATATGGCGTCAATGACCTTCTCGTCACTGGGTATGCTGTATGTCATCGGTTCCGTATGTGGGTCTGTATATTTATGCAATCGTTAGTCTTTTAAGTGAAATCGTACATCGGACGTCCGTTGCGAGAGTAGCCGAGTTGGCCAAAGGCGCAGGACTTAAGATTCTGTCTTGTAGAAGTTCGAGGGTTCGAATCCCTTCTCTCGCACCAACACGATTCTCGATCTATCCTCTGAACCATCGTCCGCACGATGGCAAGGATATGAAGGTGCGGTATGGAACATCATCCATCCCGTTTCCACCCCGCCCGTTACTAAAGATTGATATCCTTCTATCAGAATGCGTACATCCAAAGGTGTTCTAAGATGAACAACGCATTCAAGATACAATTGTTGGAGACAACGGCCGCCCTGATCACGGCCGCATTCGGACTCGTCGCCGCATTGGCATGGAACGAGACGATCAAATCGATCATCAACACATACCTCTCATCGGACAATACCGTCTGGGGTAACCTGGTCTACGCCATCGTCGTGACCATCATCGCCGTCGCCGCAACGATGCTCATCGCACGTGCATTGGGAAAGCTCAAGGCTGCGGAAGCGGAAGAGAAGGAAGAATGAAACCATACGACCCGGGTACGGCGGAACGCCGTACCCACGGTCATTTCTATTACAGTAACATAGATCATACGAAGGGAGATGCATATCGTACCGACCTCCCTTCGCTTCTCACGGTACGACTCACCCATCCATCCTATTTATATAGGGTTTCAATAATGACTTCTGCGGAGTTATAATCTTGGCAGTTTACAAGAATTCGTCCAATAGCAAAGGGCCCTCGGGGAGAGATCAGAACAACGGTCAGAACAACGGCAGACCACAGTCATCACCCAATTCGCAGAAGGGCAAGGTAAGGACGAAGGAGGCCACGAGAAGGCAGTCCATGCTCAACACGCACAAGCTAGCTCCTTTCAAATACGACATGAACGAGATCCTATCGGGCACGCAGATGGATGAGGCCAAGGCATCCGCGTTCCTAGCATCCCTCATCGCGAAAGCATCGCGCGTATCCACCAAAGAGGCCAAGGAATTCGTCAGGGGTTTCATGGATTCGGGCGACCTCACCAAGGATGAGTGCGACAGGATCAACAGACTCATGGACAAATACAGCAAATACCGCTGAGAAAACACATTCCCCCAACATCTTACTTCTTTCTTATCCTTTATAAAGAACTCATCGTGATGGGGGTCTAAACACCCCTTTTCAACTATCGTTAAGCCAAAAACCTACCAACTTTGTTCCAATCTAATTGTTCTAGTATAAAAAACAGTAAGTTCAAACAAGGTTCAAAATCATGTAAATGCAACGATGTTCCATAAAATCAATAATAATAAAACTTCATCCAATTAAGACCGTTTGAGAATATACTAAATGTAACAAAGTTGCATTTTTCAACTAAATAGCTATATATATTCTAGAAAGCCTATCCAATCTCGGGATTACAATGGGTTATGAAGAATTATTCCCAACAAACGACCTCAAAGGCTGGCATGCGAATGCAGCCAAGAGATTCGCAAGTCCTTTCGTGGACAACTACCACGACAGAATCGATGTGGATCCTATCATCCTGTCGAACGCTGCCGTTCACTGTGGTTTCACTATCAGGGACTTCTACGAGAAACCTGAGCTCGGTATTCACTCGGTAGGATACATCTCTGAGCTTTTCGACCTTCTGCCGGTTACACACTGGTTCTTCTCACTCCCGTGGATCAGAGACCTCGGAGTCACACTGGAGTACAAGGACACACTGCCGCCGGTCTCCACAGGACCTATAATCAGCGAGCCTGAGGAAGTCGAGAAACTCGAGTCGGTCCCCAAGGAGAAGCTCAAGGGCGGAAGCACGGACACACTCTTCCACAACCTCTATGGATACGTCCAGCAGAACCTCCCGCACACACTCGTTCCTATCTCCTACGGTTTCGACCTTGCAGGAGCAGGTGCAGAATTGTGCGGTGTCGAGAACTTCATCATGTGGACATTCACAGAGCCTGACATCGCTCACAAGCTCCAGAAGGTCTACGTCGACACCTCGATCAACGGTGCTGACCTCCTTTCCGATACATACGGAATGGCCATGCTCATCGTCGGATCGGTTCTCGCCAACAACGATATCTTCTCGGACGAGCAGGTCGAGGAGTTCTCTGCGAAACTCATGCACTACTATGTAGATCAGTGTTTCAGAAAGGGAGCAGGACCTCAGATCTTCTACCACCTCTGCGGTAACCACGAGACCGACTACAAGGTGTTCAAGAAGAACCTCGTATGGTCACCCTTCAACGTTCTCCACATAGGATACATGGGACAGAAAGAGTTCCCCACACAGGTCCTCAAGGAAGAATTCCAGGATGTCACCACAATCATGGGTTCAGTTGATACCAAACTCATGATCCAGGCGAACCCCAAGAAGGTCTACGACAGAGCAAAGGAGACACTCCTTGCCGGACGTGACGCAAAGAAGGGATACATCCTCGGTACAAGCTGTGAGACGCCTCCGTACACCATCCCCGGACAGCTCCTTGCATTGACAAGAGCAGCCAGAGACTTCGGTACATACGGAACATGGTGAGGTGAGATAGATGGCTACAATTTCAGCAGCAGCAAAAGAGATCATCGAGAAGAGAGGACTCAAAGAGGAAGACATCATCGGCATCGTTGACGGTTGCGGCGACGAGAAGATCTTCAACAAAGAGAAGGGACTCTACATCGCGAAGAAAGAGATCGGAGATGCAACAGTCTACGCCGTGTTCGATGAGGCAGGCGACGTGAAGTCGGCATACAGCCACAAGATGAAGATCTTGGACATCGTTCTCCCCGGAGAAGAGGATGCCGGATGGATCTACGTCAAGAACGGTCAGCCGCTCAAGAACGGACACACCAACCTCACATACCTCGGCGCGACAAGGTCCGGACCTTCACTCACCGAGCCCGTATCAGGAAACTCCTGGTTCGAGGAGTACCTCGCAGTCGGTGCACTCACCACAGCTGAGGGACTGTTCCAGCAGAAGAGAGCATAAGCTCACTACTCTGAATCGAGGAAAAAATTAAACCACTTCCTTTCCCCCTTTTCCTTTTTTATTTGATTTTTTTCTTTCACAATCCATTATATCATTTGGTCACGATTCACCCCCATAGGGATTTTGCTATGGAGGAAAGAATTGGAGAGACGAATGCCCTATGCCCCGTGTGCATGAGGACGATCAAGGCCGAGAAGATCGCAGAGGATGATGTGGTCTACATCGTGAAGACGTGTCCGGAACACGGTTCATGGAAGGTCAAGATCTGGAACGGCGTGGAGCATTACAAGTATCTATACGAGTTCGCGGCGGTGCCGAAGACTCCCGAGAAGTTCGCGGTACCGCAGATCAAGGATTGTCCGCACGACTGCGGTCTGTGCAACCAGCATCTGCAACACTCCTGTCTGAATGTCGTGGAGGTGACGAACCACTGCAATCTCAACTGTCCGATATGCTTCGCGACGGCGAACGGTTGCGGATACGACTATCACCCCGACATGGAGACCATCCGCGGGATGTTCCAAACGGTGGTGGACTATGTGAAGAGTCCGAGATGCATCCAACTGTCCGGAGGGGAACCGACCGTCAGGGACGATCTCCCCGAGATCGTCAGGATGGCCAAGGAGATGGGCATCGAACATGTAGAGGTGAACACGAATGCGGTCCGCATCGCCAAGGATATCGAGTATCTCAAGGCACTGAAGGAAGCAGGTGTAGATGATTTCTATATGCAATTCGACGGAACGAAGGACGAGATCTATCTGCAGACCCGCGGTAAGGCGTTGTTCGAACTGAAGGAGAAGGCGATCGCCAACTGTTCCGAGGTAGGTATCGGGATCACATTGGTCGTGACCGTCTCGCCCAATATCAATCTTGATCATGTAGGAGAGATCGTCAAATACGCTGCAACGAAGGTCCCGACCGTCAAGGGTGTGCACTTCCAACCGATATCCTACTTCGGTCGCTATCCCACCGATCCGGAGAACAAGGATCGCGTCACCATACCGGAACTGGCACATGCCATAGAGGTCCAGACCAAAGGTATGTTGAAGGCGGATAACTTCATCCCCACGTCATGCTCCAACGTACATTGTGATATGAAATCCCTATCCGTCGTACTTCCCGATCACTCGCTCTTCCCGCTCACGACGATGGCATTGGGCCCGCCGAGGAAGACCGATGATGTCGCCGACAAGACGAGAGGCGAGGTATCTCAATTCTGGAGGTTCATTGAGAACTCCATGGACGGTGAGGACGAGAACAGGAGCGATGATGGTTCGTGGAGGACGTTCGTCGCACGTGCCAAGACCCATTATCTCACGGTTTCCGCAATGGCATTCCAGGATGTGTGGACCGGTGAGACGGAGAGGTGGGAGCGTTGCTGCATCCATGTGGTCACATTGGACGGTAAACTGATCCCGTTCTGTCTGTTCAACGTCACCAACAATGACGGTGAGACACTCTATAGGAAGAAGACGTTCTGTCAATGAATCCTGTCAGGTGATCGTCCGTGACAGAGCGGACGATCATCTGAAAAATCATTCTTGTTTTATCTTCTGTAATATCCGAAAGAGTTGTGGTAGTTACCGACGATCCCTCTCATGTAATTCGACAGGAACTTCTCCTTCTCCTTCGTGTTGACGATGAATCCGTTGATAGGGAATTCCATATCACAGTGGACGCACCTCACATATTTACAGTTCTTATTCGCCTGAGGACATGCCCTGCAAGCGATGGCCCTGGACTGGAAGAGGCTGAATTCCTTTCCGCAGTTGGGACATTGGAACCTGTGTGTCGAAGAGAGCAATTGAGGTGTAACACCCGCTCTTGCCATCTCTGGTGTCAAGGTCATAATCTATTCCTCCTGTCCACCTCTATGGATGAAGCAGTATTTACATTGTCCGAATTGTCGACCGCAACATTCGGGAAATTGTAACCGATTCTCATATGCTGGCACAGGAACCATTAATAAGACATCACACCCATAATGCCGACCATGGGCGCATGGGAATCGATGAAGATGTTCATAGTCAGGCGCAGGCTCCTGTCCAATCTGGTGCCGGATGACTGTGAGACGCCGTTGGAAGAGTGGATCGCCGTCAAGACACGCATGACCTTCAAGAAGAACAAGGAACTGCGCGAACGCATCGGGAAGAAGACCCTGGACGAGGTCACGAGGAAGGATTTCGATGAGTATCAGCTGTTCCGTTTCAGGGAGCAGATGAAGTATGTCGAGGAGAACTCCCCATACTACAGGAACAGGTTCAAGGATGCGGGGATCAGACCCGAGGACATCAGGACATGGGACGATCTGGAGAAGGTACCGCTGACCGAACCCAAGGACCTCGCCGAGAACTCGATGTACTTCTATGCCGTATCGAGGACCAAGATGGCCACGGAATTCACGACCACCGGTACCACAGGTCACAGGAAGTTCATCGGATACACCACCAACGACCTCGTATCGAAGATCGATATCGTCGCATCCGCCCTGAAGAACGTCGGGATGAAACAGAACGATTCCCTCCATGTCATGTTCCCGTTGGTTGCCGCATGGGATCCGAGCCTGATCATGGTCGGTGCATGCAAGATCCTCGGATACGGTTCATCGGTCTGTTCCGATTCCGATGTCAAGAAGCAGTACGATACGATCAAGGGATCCAAAGCCACCCATATCATCGGTCTGCCGTCGTTCATCTATCGTGTCACCGTCCTCATGGGCGAGGAATACGATCTCAAGGAATTGGGGATAAAGAAGATCATCTCCACATCCGAACCGCTCTCCGAGAGCATGAGGAGGATCCTCGAGGATGCTTGGGGATGCAAGGTGTTGGATGTCTGGGGTATGACCGAGTTCGGTCTCGCATGTGCCGTCGAGTGCGACGAGCAGGACGGACTGCACACGGATGAGGCCAACATCCTCTTCGAGGTCATAGATCCGGAGACACTCAAACATGTGCCAGATGGTCAGAAGGGTGAGCTCGTGCTGACATCCCTCAACGCCGAAGGTACCGCATTGATCAGGTATCGTACCCACGATATCGCCGCTATGCTCGCACCTCCGTGCAAGTGCGGATGCCACTTCAACAGGAGACTGATGAAACCCTCCGGCAGGATGGATCTCCAGTTCAAGATCGGTATGGGCCACAAGATCTATCCCGTATTGTTCGATGAAGCGGTGTTCATAGACAAGTCCGTCGTGGACTATCAGGTCAAGATAACCAAGGACGGTTACAAGGATCTGCTCACATTCGATATCGAAGCGGAACACCCATCGGATGAATTGGCCGAAAGGATAGTGTCCGCCGTCTCCAACATCATGGAGGTGAGCGAAGGTATCGAGGAGGATCTCGTCTCCACGCCCAAGGTATCATTCGTCGATGTCGGCACCATGCAATATGCGGTGAAGGCCAAGAAGATCATCGACCTCAGGGACAACAAGGACTGAGGTATGCAGGGGGAACCCCCTGCATCATCCCAGGAAGAAGTCCACGGCATCGATCACTTCGATACCCTCGGGGACATCCGGTACGTCCTTCGCCATCGTTATCAGATACCTCTTACCATCCAACCTGAGCATCGAACGCAATTCCCTGTCCAACACCTTCGGATCCCTGATATCGTATGCGACCTGATAGAATTCCACGCCTTCGTCCGACCATGCGGTGAAGTCTATCTCCTTATCCTTGTATGCCCCAACGGACACCCTGTATCCTCTACGCAACAACTCCATGTAGACGGCATTCTCCAACAATGCCCCCTCGTCGTACTCCGAACCCATCAGGATAGCATCTTTGAACCCTGTATCCGAGAGATAGAACTTGGCGTTGGTCTTCAGATGTCTTCCTCCGATCACATCGTATCTGTCCGCTTTGTAGAAGATGAAACAATCACAGAGCTTACCTAGGTATCTTTCCACCGTACGTTGGTCACCTATGTAGGATCTCCCAGCTATACTGTTATACGTTGTTAAATTCCCTATATTGGACATCATGAACGATGTCATGTTCTCCAACATCACCTGATCGATGTCCATATGGGGCCTGATGTCATAGTTTATTATGGAATCGTACACACCACGCAATATCGCCCTGTTCTTTCTGCTGTCATCCCTCAGATCGATGATGGGCATCCCGCCATAACGCAGGTATTGCACCAATCTCTGAGTATACCCATGCTCCGTATCGATAGGATAACGGATGATGAACTCTCTGAATGAGAACGGATACACGTGGATCTCGACGAACCTCCCTGTGAGATGTGTTCCGAGAGATGAGGATACCGTCTCGGAATTGGAACCTGTGATGTAGATATTTGCGTCATACTTCAGACGGATCGTATCTATGGCCCGCTCCCAACCTTTGATGAGTTGGATCTCATCTATCAATATCACCGGTTTCTCGGACACGATCTTAGATGAGAGATACTCATACAGCATCCTCTCGGAATCGATGACATACCTCATCCTCTCCAAGTCTATGTGTATCACGTCCCTCTCGGAGAGGCCGGAATCCAGGAGATATTGTTTGAACTGCATCATTATGACGGACTTTCCGCATCTGCGAATGCCGGTAAGCACCTTGATGATCTCACGATCATCGAGATACCGCTTCATCTGATCTATGTAGAAGGTACGCCACACATACTCATCCATAGTTGAACATAGATGTAATTGTATTTCAATGTATCAATTTTCTGTGTTACAATACAATTATAATTGGATTGAAATCCAATAATTCGCCACATAGACCTAATGTGGATGCTGTGAAGGACTCACACAACCATCGAAAGCAAAGAGCAATGACAGCATACGGATGATGGCGGAGCCTATCTCCATCCGCAGGCGAACGGAGTGAGCCGAGGATAGACAAAAGGCGAGCGAAGCGAGTCCTTTTGCTTAGATGGGGCGATGGGACACACCCTACTCTTTTCAACCAGAGCCTATTAGATCAGAGCTCATCCCATTCACGGTCCCCTCTCTCGTAATCGGACTCGTCCATGTTGTATGAAGAATAATCGTAGTCGTCTAGAACAGTATCGACATGTGCATCCACATCACAGAAGAAGGTACACTCCAAACACCTTTTCCCTTCAAATGGACAATCGCTCGAAAAATAACAGAATTCATCCATGGTTGAAAAACCCAAATGCACAGTATAAGCTGTTTCCGACAAAGGAGATGAACTGCGGCAAGTGACAACAGATTATAATGGAATGGGGAGAAAAAGCCGGTCATCGACCGGCATATGATGATTCAGTTCCCTTTCGCTGCCGCGATGACATCCTTCAGGATGTTCTTGTCGTGACATTTCTCGACGAACGTGCCGGTGACGATGATGTCGGCACCCGCTTCCCTGGCCGCTTTGGCCTTCTCGGGTGTGTCGATACCTCCGCCGATGATCAGCGGGATCTCGATCTCGTTCTTGACGGCAGAGATCATCATCGGATCGACGGGCTTGTCCGCACCGCTTCCTGCCTCGAGGTACACCATGCTCATACCGAGGTATTGCGTACCCAATGCGGCACTGACGGCACCTTTGATGTCATCCCTCTTGATCAATTTGGCCTGTCCGACCTCACCGACCTTCATACCGGGCTCGATGATGATGTAACCCATGGAGATGGGTTCGATACCGATCTTCTTGATGATCGGTGATGCGTAGACCTGAGCACCGATGACGAACTCCAACCTCGTGGAGTTGATCATGCTCATGTAGTAGAGGGCATCGCATTTCGTGGATAGTGCGTGGGGGCCTGCGGGGAAATAGATGGTCGGCAGACCTGTTGCCTCCTTGATGGCGACGGCGGTAGCATCGACGTTCTCGGTCGTTATCCCTGTGGAACCACCGATCATTATCGCATCGGTGCCTGCCTCCTTGCACATGAGTGCGATCTCGGCCGCTTCCGCAGGAGTCTGTTTGTCGGGATCCAAGAGGGCCATGTGCATCGTACCTTTCTTGATTCCATCCAATATGTATTGCTTTACCGTCATCACATCGCTCCCGATCGAATGATTGCAAACCGTTCAGGTGGTGAAATGTGCCATTCTACGACCTTTCGGCTTTTTCAGAATGATGGGTGCGGCGTATATAAACATTCCATTCTGACGAAATCGTCTGGGATTACAGCGGTTTCCTGAACGTGTGATAGTGTCTCGAGAGCGAACCGTGCACCCTCTGCACGAACATGCTCTCCAGCTGCAACCTGTCACTCTCGATCGGATGCGGGAGTACGACACTGACTGCCGAACCTGGTCTGAGCGTATCATAGAACGAGGTCATCGCCCTGGCGTAGATGCTCTCGATATCCTCTCCACCTGTGCATGTGGACCTTCCGTACGGCGGGTCGCATACGATGGCGTCCACCTCTCCGAACCTGTCGTGGATATCGGATATGTCGGAGACATCGAAATCGTACATCTCCAATCCGTAGAAGTCCATGTTCTCTTGGGTACCTGCGATCATCTCGGGATCGAAATCCGATGCGATCGCCTTCATGCCCATGAACGCCGCTTCGATGACGATACCCCCGGTACCGCAGAACGGATCGAGGACCGTGCCTCCCTTCTTGACTCCCGTGAGGTTGATGGCCGCCCTTGCGAACCTAGGGTGTAAGGATATGGGGGAGAAGAACGGTCTCTCCCCGACCTTGCGGGTCTCCAATATGTTCCTGTCGATGACCTTCTCCGAGAGATAGACGTGGATACGGTCGCTCATCAGGATGAACACCTCCTGATCGGGATCCTTCAGCCTCACATCGTTCTTCCTCGAGAGCGATGCACCGAGCTTCCTGATGACATCCTGCGAATCGATGTCCTTCATCATCCCTTCGAATCTCTTGCACCTGACGGCGAACGAACCCTCCGGTATCGTAATCCCCTCGAATCCGGAGAGGTCATCTATGTCGAACGAACCCAGATGACGGCCCATCCTGTGCGTCAGCGATATGCGATCGGCTATCGGCTGCAGACGATCCTCGTCGAACGAAGCTATCACATATCCCGGCCCGACCTTCTCGATCGTATGCTCCGCTGTCTCGGCTTCGATGCATTTCAACGCTTCGGCCGTGCACATGGTCTTGTGCTCGCCGGACAATTCGAAAAGGAAAGAGGGCTTCACGCCCCCTTCAATGTGTTTTAGTCTTTAATACCATCCTCGGTGACCATGAACACGGCCTCTCCCTCGGGCAGGTTGGGCGAATCGATGAGTCTTGCGACCCTCTTCCCCGCCTTACCCTTACGGAGATACACACGGAACGTGGCCGTGTGTCCGACGATGTGTCCTCCGATGGGTCTTGTGGGATCGCCGAAGAACGCATCGGGCTTCGCTGCGACCTGGTTCGTGACCACGATCGCGGCGTTGTTCAGTGTCGCGAAGTTGAGGAGATCGTGCATGTGCCTGTTGAGGACCTGCTGTCTCTCCGCCAACGCACCCCTTCCGACGTATTCCGCCCTGAAGTGCGATGTGAGCGAATCCACGATCATCAACCTGATCTTCTTCTCCTCTGCCAACTGCATCGCCTTCTCCACGAGCAACACCTGGTGCTGGGAGTTGAATGCTCTCGCGACATGGATCCTCCTGAGCGTCTCCTGGGGGTCGACACCAAGGTAGGTGGCCATCTGTATGATCCTCTCGGGCCTGAACGTGTTCTCGGAATCGATGATCACGACATCCGAATCCAATCCTCCCATATCCTCGGGGAGTGTAGCATTGACAGCGAGCTGGAAACAGATCTGTGTCTTGCTGCTTCCGAACTCTCCGAAGAACTCCATGATGGATTGGCTCTCCACGCCTCCTCCGATGAGTTCGTCCAATGCTTTCGATCCTGTCGTCAGCTTGGTTATCTGCTTGCGTCTCTCGAGGATGTCCTCTCCGGTCTCGAAACCGCCTATGTCAGCACATAACTTCGCTCCTTCGATGATGTCCATTGCCTTCTTCTCACCGATCTCACATTTCTCCGAGAGATCCGATGGTGATGCTACGGCAATGGCCATGATGTCCGAATAACCCGCTTCTTGGAGTTTCTCTGCTATGGCTGGTCCTACTCCTGGTATGTCTTCAAGGGTCTTAGTGGCCATTGTATTTTCACCGCAGGTAGGACGATGAGATGGTATTTAAATGAAAGCGGGGGGTCACCGATTGTTGACGATCCCCCGATCGAGAGGATCGTGTGTAATAATGTTTATAAGGCGAATCTAGATTGGGTAGTCGATGGCAAAGAAGAGGCGTATCATCGAGAAGGAGGTCGAAGAGGAATATGAGTTCATACCTCCGGAATTCGATGAGAAGGAGTTCATTCTTAAGGACATCTATGGCACGAAGGTACTGATAGCCGTTGCATTGCTATCCATCGTGATCGGGATACTCTGTTCATGCATCCAGAGGGCATTCGACTCGTTCGGCCTCTGGCTCGGCCTGGCATTGCTCTTCCTCTCGATGTTCTGTCTCCCGAAGATCCTCGGATTCTTCAAACTGAAATCCGAATATCTGGAGCAGAAGACGATGATCGGGAATTACATCCTATTCGTCCTTCTCGGACTCGGTGTATGGATCCTGATGGTCAACGCACCATTCATGTGACCCCTAAACCACTTAACCTCAATGGTTTTCTAAGATTCAATTCTCCCATCTGTGCTGTGGGTACAACAGTTCCGTGAGCAATCTCGCATCCGCTGTCGCCAATACATCATCATGATCGAAGACCACCATGGTGTCCGGTTCGAGGTCCTTACCTATACCCGATATGGCCGCTTCCTCGTAGAGCATCTCCGATGCCTTGCAGTGGAGACGTTCTCCGATGACCATCCACCTACCCTCCTCTATGAACGGCCTTCCGTACGGATTGTCCTTCCATTTCATGAAGAACGGTTCGCAGCTCTTGGACCATACCGGAGGTCCCATGCGCTTGCATGTCCTGGATAACACATCGCGTTCCAACTCGAATATGAACGTGACCTTGTCGTCTATCGTATCGTGAACGGCCCTGAGGGTGTTGAAGGAGAGCGAATCCAACTTCTTGGCAAGCCCGTACTGCGTCTTCCATACCTGACTGTGGAGATTGTCCGCGTTGATCTTCGGATCGTCGAACGTGACCATGATCAGCCTCGTACCGTGACCGTCCACGAGCTCGCCGAGCCTCTCTCTAGAGAATGGTGTCCTCGCGTTGGGGAAGAAGAACTCCATCTTGGGGGAGTTGAGATATGCCCTGCATGCGACGATGAACTCCGCGAACGTCTCCACGTGCACGGCGGATGCAACATTCCTCTTGGGATCCACGGGATCGTACACTATGAGGGGTGCCTTCATGATCGGACCCTTCTTCTCCATAGCGATCGTGACACCGTCCTTCCACTCGGATGCGGCTATGAGTGCATCGAGGAATCCACCGTAGTGTATCGTTATCAGTTCGCAGAGATAACCTGAGAATCCTCTGGTATCCGGTTCTGCACCGTAGGTGCCTACACCCTTCATGAACTGCTTCATCAGGCGTATCTCGTCGCACATCCTCTCGTCCACCTTGGACTTGATGTACTCTGCGTGGAACGGGGACCTATCCACCGGCGTGAGGAGCTTGAGCGTATCGGATATGTGATAGCACGGCACGAGATCTATATCGAGGCCTTCGAACCTCCCGCTGGAATACGGGTGGTCGGCGTATGCCATCTTACCTTCGATGAGCTCCTCCCCCATCCTGAGGACCTCCTGCTCCATCTCCCTCTTGGGCTTCCCTTCGGGATAGAGTATGAAGAGGTCGAGATCGGGATTGGTGAGGTACGTCCCTTTCGCAACGGATCCGACGTATTTCGTCTCGGCATCGATACCGTGGGTTAGGATGTAGTCCTTGACGAGGATCTCAAGGCTGTATGCCTTCCTCTTTATCTCGGCCTTCTCTTCTTCCGACGGTTTGATTCTTTTGAGAACGTCTGATTCGATGCTCATCGAGCGGGTGTTAGCATTTTAGACTATATATCTTACGACATCCCTTCAGCAGCATATCCCGCACCCCATGACCATACGCTACGACCAGAGTATATCGATGAGGAATGATGATGCGATCTGACACGGTTCACGATATATAATCGTGAGACAATCAACGTGCATGAGTTTCTGCCCTAGATGCGGTTCGGAGGTCAAGGATGGTGACACCTATTGCGAATACTGCGGTGCACCCCTCGTTCCCATTCCGCAGGGGCCGTCGGACCAGAAGGGTTCCAGCAATCTACTACCGATCACGCTCATCGTGGCATCGGTGATCGTGCTGGCATCCATGGTCATGCCGTATCTGATGCAACCCTCGGAGTACACATACACCATAACCGTCAACGGGATAGGTATCGAATGTGACGCCGATCATGCGGACTATGTGTATTCTGATGTGAACGGTGACACCAGTGTCTATCTTCTGATATCCGTCGGTGACGATGAAGTGAAATCGCAGCTGTGGAAGGTCAAGGTCAACGAAGATAACATCGTATTGACCGAGAAGAACACCTGTAAGTTCAAGACATCGTCCGAGAATCCTACGTTCAGCATATTCCTGATGTACAAAACTGGACCGAGTGGAACTTATGGTGCCATGGATGACACAGCAGACCTCTTCGATGTCTCGAAATATGTCAAGGATGTAAGCATCATGCCCGAATATGCCGGTGTGACCGGTGTAGCGATATCGTACGATTCGTTCATTGACGGTAAGATAACATTGAAAGGGGATTCCGATCCCAAAGGCATCCTGGATCTGAGCGTCTCCCGCGAATGATTCAAAGATTCGTTATCGAAGTGTCCGTGGGTGTACTGAAGTAATATGTCACCGAGTATCCTGTGTACAGGTGGTAGTAACAATTTTTGTACTTCTGACCGATGTCGCCAATATCGTACCAATTTCCTCCCGCAGACACTGCCGTCTCGATCGGGTAATAATCCTGATACCTGTCCTGATACTCGTACGGAGGCTTCTTGTAACCGTCGACCTTCTTTATGCTCTCGACACTGACGGCACCCACCGCATGCTCGGGGAGGAGATATATCCCGGAATCGTACCCTGCGGCATAGAGCAATGCGGCGAGCAATATCGCACCGTCCTCGCAATCCCCTTGCTTATCATACAGTGTCTCCAACGGATATCTCCAATACTCGTTCGTCCCCTTGGTCTCCTCATCGGTCTTGTAATCCACCGCGGTCTGTACGAACCACGATATGAACTGCGCATAGCCGACCTTGTCGCCGGGATTGGTCGAATTGTACTTGTCGCACAATTCCTTCAGAGCATTGGCCATGGTCTCGATGTTCTTGTCCACCACGATGTAGTCCTTGACACCATTGACGGTCTTCCTGACGCCGTTGTCCTCCATGACATACATATCGGACGATACTGTCCCCGACCTGTCGATATCGCTCTTCATCATGTTGGTGTAATCGTCCTTGCTTATGTCGAGGGTATAGCTGAAGCTCTGACCCTTCACGTTCCATTGATACTCGATATGATATGGGTCGTTACTCCCATTCCTCTCGGTCATGAATGACATCCCTGCGAATGCCACCCCTATGAGGAGCATGACGATCATTATGGAGATCATCGGGTTGATGTTGGGTTGTGCGACCATCGTGACCTTCCTTCTGAGGTCCTGTTCGCCCGATGACATCCCCTTCTCGGTCAACCGTCCGCATTCGGGACATGAATATGCATCATCATCCAATTCCCTTCCGCAATGATGACAGAAATCCTTCATGTGCTCCCTCCTCTCACAGCTCCCACGCATCGCTCCATTCGGGCTTCGATGGTATGAGCTGTCCGATATCCAGACTACCGATGTCTATCGTCATCAAGTCTTTCCCGGATATGGTCTTTACCCCAGTCTCCTTCTGCACGTATGCAGCCTGTTTCTCGGGATCCACCTTCAGTATCACTATGCCGAGATGGATGAAGACGGCCAATTCCGGCTTGACCACATCAATAAACCTTATCGCATCCTCCGTACAGAGGTGTCCGTGGATACGATTCCCATCGGGTGTCGTCACCGGCAACAGAAGTACCTTAGATCCGATATACTGCTCGGCGATATCGTCGCTGTATGAGGTGTCCGTGACATATGACAACACACCGTCCTCCGTGACACATCTGAAACCCACGGTCGTGGGATCGTTGTGATCGGATCTGGTTATCGATATGTCCACACCGGGGAATTGCAACGTGTCCCCGGGGACGATCGTACGCTTCTGCTCGGGTAGGCTCTGATGATAGGGTGAGATGCACGGCCCCAGTCCTTTGAAGCCTTCCATCACGGATACGCTCCCGCACAGCATCCCGCGTCTGACCCATCCTCCGTACGTCATACCCTCGATCGTGACCTCCGCATCGGAATAGTGGTCGGGATGACAGTGTGATACGAGCACGGCATCCGTCCTCCTGAGGTCATAACCTATGCTGCACATGTTGCTGAGCGCACCCGGTCCGGGATCCATATGGATCATGCTCCTTCCGGTGTCGAGCAGGAAACCGCCCGTGCTCCTGGCCTGGAACATCGTCGTATGACGCCCTCCTCCGGTACCGAGCATGATGAGTCTTGCCATCCTGTCGTCCATATTGTCCCGAATATATCGTTATTTTGATGTCCACGACCATCGGTCTTGGACTCCGATCCTCAAAGAACGTAGATAATCCGAAATGATATCGGCAATCTTTAACTATAATGTCCAAATTGGATTCAAAAAGGACATCTGGCCGTGATCACGGCCACCAATCGTGACTTTATCTGATTCTAGGAAGGAGTGATGATTTGATGAAGATTGACGCAAGGAAATACAAGGTTATGGCAATCGCCGCCGTCCTCATGATGGTATTCTCATCGTTCGTACTGATCCAAGGAACATCCGACGATTCGGAAGCGGCCTCGGATAGCTGGACGTGTACGATAACGATCGAAGCGACCTCGATAACGACGAAATATGCCAAGAACGGTGCTGCGTTGAGCGACACGACACCTGTGAGCGGTAACAACGGGAACGCATCCGTCGGATCCTGGGGATTCGACAGCTCGACCGGCTACGGACCGTTCGGCTCGTTCTACGCAGCGTTCGACGTGAACACCGGAAAGATCGCATACCGTCTGAACCCGAACGATCTGTCCAAGGCACTCGACGGCACATCCATCAGCTCGACCGGCTACAACATCATGTGGGTCCTCCCGACCGTATGGATGAAGGTGACCGATGTCATCAGAGGAGGGGACAGCACCCTCGTGATGTCCAGCGAGAAGATGTCGGGCATGACCGCACCCGCACACACGATCGACGGTGTCGTCTACGAATATCTGGCCCTCGGAGTCTATGAGGCATACGACGACGGCTCCAAACTCTATTCGTATCCCGATAAGTCCCCGACCAACTACAAATCTCTCACAGACTTCCAGACCCATGCCAGCAATACCGGGGTATACGGCGGGCACTCCATAGTCTGGAACTTCTACCAGTGGCAGCTCTATCGTTTCTGCTCCCTGGCCGTGATGGAGAACTTCGACTCCCAGGCCCAGATCGGATACGGTAACGTGTTCGGTTCCCATATGAACACCGGGACCACCAGCACGGAAGGGCCGTACTACGGGACCAGTAGTGCTAGCACGACAGGAGTGAAGCTGTTCATAGAGAACTCTTGGGGTAATCTGTGGGAATACATCGGGGACTGCTATTGGAACAATGGACTGAACGCAGGACAGAACTCCTCGCAGAAGGCCGGAACGTCCACTGGCATGAACAAGACGACCGTCACGTCCAATTTGGGCTGGGCACATAAATTTGGAACATTGCCCTATTCCCAGGAACTGGATTCCTGGGGTCTGCCCAAGGCTAACGACAGGAACAGCTCATCGGCTCCAGATTTGATGAACACTCATGATTGCGATGGTAGGACACCTATAGTGGGCGGTTCCTGGGATCGCTACTACGGTGGAAAGACGGAAGCAGGTCTCTCTTGCCTTAACGATTCACGTATCAGTGGTACCGATCTTAACGGGACCCGCCTGGCCATGGTCTTCGACAGCGATCCGACGGTGAGATACTCCGTTGATTACAATATGGATGGTGGGTCGCCTCAGATAGCTTCTGCCAGCATCCTGAAGGGAGATTACACCATATCGAATGCGACGCCCGTGAAGAAGGGTTACATCTTCATAGGATGGCATGACGGAACTAGGATGCTCAACCCCGGTGACAAGATCATCGTGCAGGAGGACGTCACTCTGTCGGCTGTTTGGGCGTCCATCAAACCGGTGATCCCGAGCAAGGACACAGGGCCGAATGTTCCGGGTAAGGACCTCAGAACGTGAAACAAGTGATGGACCGATCGAGAAGCATATGGAGGCCCAGGCATCATATCGACATGTATGATGTCGCCGAGGCCTGATGCCATCGGTCGGATAAACACGGCTCCGTGCCGATCATAGCACGGAGCCCATTTCCTACTTCTATATCCCCCTGTCGATCTTCCGAGTTCCACATATCATGGGCCACCTATCAAGGGAGGATGATCTCGATGACATCACCCCATCTGGTCTTAGGGTCGCACACTTCCGGCATGATTACAGAGCGGAAGACAACGACAGCGAACGGATGATGGCGGAGCCCTATCCCCTCCGTAGGCGAACGGAGTGAGCCGAGGATAATCAAAAGGCGAGCGAAGCGAGTCCTTTTGCTTGGAATAAGCTCCACCGAAACCCCTTTTATTCTACCCCATTATTTCTAAGAGCGCCTCCTGCCATCAGGACTTAAATAACGGTATCCTGCTGATAGGTCCATGATTACGGCGATACGCGATGCTTGGATCGTCACCCAGGACCAGAACAGGAGCATCCTGAGGGGCGATGTGGTGATCGAAGGCGACAATATCACATCCGTCGGAGGAAGATACGACGGTCCCGCGGACAGGGATATCGATGCTTCGGGCGATATCGTCATGCCTGGTATGATCAACACCCATACGCACGTCGCGATGGCCCCTCTGAAAGGGATATGCGACGACCTCGCATTCCCCGATTTCCTCGACAAGGTGTTCAAGATAGACTCCGACAGGACGGATCACGACCTGGACATGGGTACGAGACTCGGATGCGCAGAGATGATGCGCGGAGGTACGACCACCTTCGTCGATCTGTACTACTCCGAGGACGTCATCGCCAAGGCCACACAGGATGCGGGCATAAGGGGCGTATTGTGCTGGTGCTGTCTGGATGAGCAGTTCACGACACAGAAGGGAAAGCCCCTGGACAATTGCAAACACTTCTACGAGACGCACAAGGACAAGAGGAAGATCGTACCGGGAGTGGGTCTCCAGGGCGTATATGTCTGCGGTGAGGAGACATGCGTCGGGGCCAAGGAGTTCGCCGACGAGAAGGACATCCCTCTGAACTTCCACCTCTCGGAGACGAGAGGAGAGGTCAATAACCACAAGAAGGCCACTGGTCTCAGGCCCGTGGAATGGTTGGACAGCATAGGTGCGTTGTCACCGAACATGATAGCCGCACATTCCGCTTGGTTGACGATGAACGAGGTCAGATTGATGGGCGCCGCAGGTATGTCGGCATCGCTCTGTGCCGTCTCCAACATGAAATTGGCCACCGGAGGTGTCGCACCGTTGCCGGAGTTCCTCCAGTACGGTGTGAACGTCACGGTAGGTACAGACAGCAACAACACCAACAATTCCCTGGACATGTTCTCGGAGATGAAGATCCTCGGCCTCCTGCACAAATCCGCAAGATGGGATGCTACGGTCGCACCCGCACAGCAACTGTTGGACTACTGTACGATCAACGGTGCGAAGGCTATCGGTATGTCCGATAAGCTCGGTTCGATCGAGAAGGGGAAGTATGCCGACATCGTCATATTGGACGGTAAGGCACCTAACATGAGGCCGCTCCTCCCAGAGAACATGGTCGCTAACATCGCATACTCCGCTTCGAGCCTCAATGTGAAGACGGTGTTCTGTCAGGGAGACATGGTGGTGGATGAGGGAAGGATATTGACCCTCGATATGCCCGAGGTCCTTGACGAATCCGAGAGGATCTGGAAACAACTCTGCATCAGGGATTGATGCGATACGACGGGATACGTCCGCCGAACCAAACCCCTTCCCTTCATTCTATTACCGATGGGCCCCGACCTACCCTATTAACCCATTAACTGTAACATGTGGTTTATATTGACATTGAACGAATGATCATCAATCGCCA
>CAVGUW010000014.1:0-31238 GCA_963632775.1 Bacteroides salyersiae
ATTCCTCTTTCCTTAGATTAGAGAGCCCATAAATCTTCCCGATTCCTTAGATTACAGAACGACCAAATGCTTTCAATAAATTTGAAAATCTTGTAGTCATATACAATATTTTCAAATAATTAGATGCACATGATCACCCATGATCCCCCGTACGGTCTACCCTCAGATATTGAAGAGCATAGAGGATAAACCTGTCACCCTGATAACGGGAGCTAGGCAGACTGGGAAGACCTACCTGTGCAGAGAGATCTCGGAATCAAAGGGGATCAAATACGTGACACTAGCAGATAGACAGGAAAGGATCTTGGCACAGAAGGATCCTGATGCTTTCCTATCCATACACGGAGTTCCTCTGATCATCGATGAGATACAGAAAGCACCGGAACTATTCGACTCTATCGAATCCATTGTCGACAAGGCCATATTCGAGAGAAAGAACGACAAAGGAATGTACATCATAGCAGGCAGTCAGACATACAGGCTGATGAATGGTGTGTCGGAATCACTTGCGGGAAGAGTCGGGATCATCAGGATGTCCCCATTAAGCATCAGCGAGATCATTGAACGTGAGAACATACCGTTCACACCCGACATACATCTGGCATCTGAACGCTCCCTAAGAAAGGATGTTGCCACCATCTATGCCGACATATATCGCGGGAACTACCCGGAACTCCACAGCAATCATGGATTGAGAGCTCACACATTCTACTCCGACTACGTTGATACATACATAGCGCAGGACGTCATGGAATTGATCAATCTCAAAGATCAGAACAGGTTCTTCGGATTCATGCAGATCCTCGCCTCCATGACAGGACAGGAATTGGTTGAGAGTACATTATGCAACGCCACAGGAATCAATTCTCGTACATTGAAGGAATGGATGGGTGTCCTAGAGGTAGGCGAGATCATCAGACTCCTGCAACCGTACAATGGTGCATCGACCGTCAAGAGGGTTACGAAACGCCCGAAGATATACTTCCGTGATACGGGCCTCGCATGCTATCTCGCAAAGATAACGGATCCGAAGACGCTCATGGCAAGTTATCTCAAAGGTCCGATGGCCGAGACATACATCGTGAACGAGATCATCAAGACCTATGAGAATCAAAGGGAGAATGCTGCATTCTATTACTACAGAAGCTCGGATGGAAATGAGGTCGATCTGTTGATACAGAGGAATGGAGAGATCAATCTGATCGAATGCAAAGGCGGAATAGATGTCGGTGCATCGGATGTCAAATCATTCTCCAGATTGGGTGACACGAAGGATAGGGTCGGCCCGTCATGTGTCATCTGCATGACCGAAAGACCATATCCCGTGAAGGATGAGATCTACGCGATACCTGTGACGTCGATCTAACCCTGTCATTCGTCCTCATGTCCGGATACGGTGTACTTCTTGTCCATCATGAATGATATCACAAGTGCTACGATGTAGATCAGACCGCCGAAGAGGAATGCCATGGACACCGAACTCCCGAATATACCAACGATGGTCTCGGCCAACGTCGCCTGTCCCGGGATGTCGAAACCCGTGATGTACCTCAATGCGATCAATCCCGTCCCGTTGAAGTCGAATATCTCCGTCAGGAATGCGTATGCGCTGTCCGCGAACCTGGAGTTCATCTGACTTGCGATGACCAGGGAATAGCTTGCGGTACCGACGGTGGAACCGATGTTCCTCATGAGACTCACGGCCGACGTCGTCATCCCCATGTCCTCGCTCGATGTATGGTTCTGCACGGAGATCATGACCGTGGAGTTGACACAACCTAGGCCCAATCCGAAGATGAAGAGGTAGATGAACAGAGGTATCCTCTGGGGATCCGAACCCAATGTGTACATGCATAACAGGGCGATCATTATCAGAACGGAACCTACGACGATCCATCCTCTGTACCCCGTCCTGCTGACCAGCATACCGCTTCCCATGGATGTGATCATCATACCGATGACCATCGGCAATAGGTATAGGCCGCATTCCATCGCCCCGATGTCGAACATCTGCTGCATGTACATCGCGATGAACGTCAACGTCCCGATCATCGCGAGACCCATGATGAACATGTAGACCGCGGCCTTCATGAACGTGGGATTGTGCAACAGCTTCGGGGCGAGGACGGGATCCTCGACCCTCCTCTCTATCGCCACGAATATCGATGCGAGGATGATGCCTCCGACGATCATGGCGATCGACCTCACGCTGAGGAACTCCATCTCCCCGCTGATCCACTGGAAGTACAACAGGATGTCGAGGATGATCAGTGTGAGCACCGCCATGCCGACGTAATCTATCCTCTTCGATACATCCGCCTCACGCTCGGGGAACTTCTTGACCGTGAGCAATATGCATATCAGGATTATCGGGATGTTGATGTAGAAGATCCAGTGCCAGCTTATGTATTCGCATAACGCACCCCCTACCAACGGACCTATGCCGCTACCGATACCGAACACGGCACCGAGCGCACCTTGTACCTTCCCGCGATCCTCGGGTGAGTAGAAATCCGCCACCGAGGCCATCGCCACGGGCATGAGTATCCCTCCGCCGAGTCCCTGCACACCGCGGCATACGATGAGCATCATCATCGAATTGGATAGGCCTGCGAATACCGAACCCGTTGCGAACAATATCAATCCGATCAGGAACAATGGTTTCCTGCCGTAACGGTCGGACATCTTCCCTGCGATCGGTACCATCGCCGATTGACACAAAAGATATGTCGTGACCATCCAGGAGTATAGTTCCTCCCCTCCCAGGTCCTTGGCGATGACGTTGGCGCACGTCCCTATGATCGTACCATCCATACATGCGACCATCATACCCAGTGCCAGTCCGATCATCGCGAACTTCCTGACCTGAGGGTCGATATTCTCGAACGTCAGCCTATCCGTCATATCCCTCACCATCGGACTCTTGATATATGGTTCTATCAGAGTTCGTCATACTTACGATTGGAACCCTTGCTCCTATCGACGGGATAGTTCTCACAATTCTTCTCGATCTTCTGCGATAATGCATCATAGAGATCTATATCGTTCATCTGAGCGAACCTGAGCACGAAATAGAACACATCGGCGAGCTCGTCCTTCACATGTTCCGACCTTACAGCGTCATCGATGATCTCCCTGCATTCATCATCGGATTTGAATCTGAACACCTCCAATAACTCCGCGGATTCCGTCGCCATGCCTATCGCGAGATCCTTCGGGTTATGGAACTGATCCCAATCCCTCTCCTCGCAGAATCTGCGTACGATGTCCATCGCTTCGCGTATCGTGTGTTCCTCGTCGCTCGCCATGTTCTGCGGATATGTAGTGGATGTATTACTTTCCTTCCGTGAACGAGAAGTCCCCGTACTCCTGATTGAAACGGTCCTCCGCCATCCTGCGTTCCTCTTCGAACGGGTCGTTGTACCTGAACCGCGTACCCCTCGTACGTCCTTCCTTGGTCAATATACCCAGCTCCGTGAGTCTTGATAATTTTCCTCTCACGGCCTGATCCTCGAGACCGTTGGTCCATGCCGATGCATCCTGTACCGTGAACGTTCCCTTGTACGTACGGGAATGCCTGACGAATGACAGTTCATTACCATCCAATTCCTTGGAGATGTCCATCCCACGGCATGTCTCGACCGCATCCATGTAGGAACCGTGCACGGCCTCGACCACTTCCCTGATGAACTCGTTGTGATCGTCCTTGCCGGATTGCACATCGTACGCTCCGAATATCCTGTCGTATATGTCGCACGATCCGATGTTCCTCAACCCTGTGTCGAAGAGCATCGCACGGAAGAGCATCCATGCCGTCATACGGTCCACCTCCTCGAAATCATCAAGATCGGACAGGAACACCGATGCCGTCACGAACTGGTCGTAAGGCGATCCGTTCACCCATTCCAGCAGGTCGGACAACCCTTCCGGTATCTCCGTATCCTTACCGGTCAGGAACGAATCCAATCCGCACACCTCACGTGCACTCCAGGGAAGGGCGAACATCTCCGTCAACCCATATGCCTCCCTCGGCACATCCTTGCCATAGGAATCGATCTCGGAATCGATGACGTGTTCCATCAAGGTAGATATCCCACCCGATGTCAGCACGAACTCACCCACCTCATGATCCATACTGCGGATCTCGCGGATCCTCCTCCTGAGATCCTCGTCCAACCTCAACTCGTCGTTCGCCGGCGGTTCCCATTGTGTCATGATATCATCACCCTGACAGGGACCATCCTCGCGGAACACCTGCGTCCGTCGGGCGATACGCGATACGTACCTCTCGAACGGTCGCCCGAACCCAATCCCTCTCCACAGGGTTGATCGAGCATCAACATCTCCTCCATCACATCCCATTCTCTCCCATCGGATGTACGGAACCCTATCTCGGATTCCTCCATCGCCGTAAGATATCCTGACCCCATGAAGCATACCAAGGTGAATGAGTATATATCACTTTCTTGATTAAGATGTGTTTACATCGTAATCGATTGACCACGGGCCCCTATGGCCATCGCCGAAGGTTATCGAACGTTCGCACATCCGTGGGATACAGTTTTTGTATTCGGGACTTCATCCATCGGGTATGACCACAAGTACGAATGAGTGGAACAGACTCGGTCTCGCCGTGGCGATCCTGATCATCGGATTCGCTCTGTTGGCAGCATATCTCGGATCGGATCCCATCATCATAATCGGTGTAGCGATCATAGTCCTCGGTGCGTATCTCCTGTTATCCTCCATATTCAAGGACAAGAGGGTGGATCAGATGGGTACCTCGGAATCAGGTTCGGCCCTCTGGCTCGGATCGGTGATCGCATCCGTCGGACTCGGTGTCCTCGTCTACGGAGTCATCAAGGATTGGAGGGTCAGTATCGCCACGTTCCTCATCGCCATGGCGATCTACATCATATTCTCGGTCGGTATGAAGAAGAGATGAGACCGTCGCCATCAGGGTGGCGACGGTCCCCACTCAACCCTTTTCTATCTGTTCTGATATGCCCGTGACATGGATGCGATATCGCTCATCCTGATAGCCATCGGATTGGCAATGGATGCCTTCGCCGTCTCCATCTGCAAGGGACTGGCGATGAAGAAGCCGTCTTTCAGGTCAATCCTCATAGTCGGGTTATGGTTCGGAGGATTCCAGGCCCTGATGCCCGCGATAGGTTATCTTCTAGGTTCGTCGTTCCACAGATATATCGAGGACATCGACCATTGGATCGCGTTCATACTTTTGGTCGCGATAGGATTGAACATGATCAGGGAATCCTTCGGTGACGACGAGGGTGTGGATGATGACATCGGATTCAAGGTCATGCTGCTGTTGGCCATAGCCACCAGCATAGATGCGCTGGCGATAGGTATCTCCTTGGCCATGGACGGTTCCGACATAATCGTGTCCGCCGCCGTGATAGGTGTGATCACAATGGTCATCTCCATGGTAGGTGTGAGGATCGGTAGCATATTCGGTGACAAGTACAGCAACAAGGCCGAGTTCGTCGGTGGTTGCATACTTGTGATCATAGGCCTGAAGGTATTGCTCGAACACCTCGGCGTGCTGTGAAATCCCGTATATATTGGAACGTTCTACGGACGGGTGATACTCATGCCGATGAGCAAGAAACAGCTCGAGAAGAACAAGCAGAAACAGAAGGCCGAGGCAGCGGAGCTTGAGAAAGCGGCCGCGAACGGCGACAGTGAAGCTAAGAGGAAGCTCGAGAAACTCCAGAAGAAGATGGCCAAGAAATAAGGTCATCCAAAACCGAAGGGTCACATGGGGGATGGTCCCCCAGGTGATCGTCATTATCTCTTCTTGTTACCCTGATTCGCGACGGATGTCATCTTCGCATCTATCGCATCCTGATCGCCGAGATATCTCTTCGATATCATGTTGAGGTCGTCATCGAACTCGTAGACCAACGGTACCCCCGTAGGTATGTTCACACCGACGATATCGTCATCGGATATGCCCTCGATGTACTTCACCAGTGCACGCAACGAGTTGCCGTGTGCGGCGATCAGTATCCTCTTCCCCTCCTTCATCTTCGGCACTATCTCCGAGAGGTAGTAGGGTACGACACGGTCCACCGTATCCGCCAGGCACTCGGTCAACGGGAGGTCCTTCCTGTCCACGTCCCTGAACATGGGGTTGAATGCGGGATTGCGCTCATCCTCCTCGTCCAACGCCGGAGGTCTGATGGCATAGGATCTCCTCCACTGCTTGACCTGCTCCTCACCGTACTTCTCGGCAGTCTCGGACTTGTTGAATCCCTGCAATGCGCCGTAGTGCCTCTCGTTGAGCTTCCATGTCTTGATCACGGGCAACCATTCCCTGTCCATGCTCTCGAGCACCAGATTCAACGTATGGATCGCCCTCTTGAGGTATGATGTGTAACAGATATCGAAGTCGAATCCCTCCTCCTTCAGTATCCTCCCGCCCTCGGCGGCCTCCTTCCTCCCGGTGTCGGATAGGTCCACATCGGTCCAACCCGTGAAAAGGTTCTCTTTGTTCCAAACGCTCTCTCCGTGCCTGATAAGTACCAACTTCATACGAACACACCGGTGTGGAGGGATATGCAACGGATTGATAAAACGATTGCATTCAGGCCGGTATGAGCATACGTCTCCGTTTGTACTTACGGAACTCGTACACCGCCATGGCCATCATGGTCAATCCACCCAACACCTCCGTGGCGAACAGTTGCCAATAGATGTCGTCCATACTGTTGGCGAACAGCATCACGAACACGAGGAACGCGTTCCTGACGAACGCCATCACCATGGACATCTGCGCCATACGCAGGGATTGCAGTATCGACGAACCGATGTCCACCATACCCATGAACGGGAAGAACAATGCGTATATCCTCAGACCGTGGGCGAACTCATCCCTGTATTGGATCATGGAATCGGAGTAGGCGAAGGGTAGAACGAGATAATCGGCGAAGATGAACACTATGACGGCGATGATCGTCATGACCACCATGGTCATGCGGAACGAGTACCTGTACCCGGCCTCGGCCTTCTTGTTATCGTTGTGCCCCAATGCCGCGGAGCACACGGGTATCAATGCCGAACCGGCGGCCTGCGATATGACCATGGCCACGGACACGTACCTCCACGGTACGTTGTAGAATGCTATCCCCATCATACCTGCGACAGGCACGATGAGGAAACGCTGTATCAGGGACATCACGCTGATGAGGGTGGATTCCGTCACACGGGGTATACCGACGAAGAGGACATCCTTCATCTGTTCGATGTTCACACGGAACCCTTTGAAGGAGATGTCGATGTACATCCTCTTCCTGTGGTACCATTGGTATCCGATCAGTGTGGATATGGCGGTGGATATGGCCGTGGCGCATCCCGCCCCCAGGAGTCCCATGTCCAACCCATATATCAGTAACGGATCGAGGATTATGTTCAATATCGCCGCGGATAACAGGATGATCATGGATCTCTTCGCGGCACCCTCGGCCCTGATTATGCCGGCGATCGCACCGTTCACGATCAGTATCACGCTGGACCAGATCATGGGCATGATGTAGTCCATGCATTCCTGTCTGATGTCATCTATACCCATCCATGTGATCATCGGACCCATGGAGAGCAATAGGATCGGTGTGACCAATATACCGAACACCAACGACAGTACGACGGTCTGTGTCGCCACACTGTCCGCGGATGCCTTATCGCCCCTCCCCAGATATCTGGCGATGGAGGTGGATGCTCCGACACCTATACCCGTACCCAGTCCGGCTATTATCCAATAGATCGGGAATATGGAGGATACGGCAGAACTCGCATTGGAACCGAGACCGCTGCACCATGATGTGTCGGCGAAGATGTTTATCTGTACCACTAGGTATGAAACGATAAGGGGGACCATCATGGACTTGATGGCCCTCTTAGGGTCCCCCAGCATCACCTCTAGGTCCTTCGTGGCATCCAACTAATCACTCTCGATATCTTCTCGATTCCCTAGGTCTCTGGAACCTGTCGCGCGGCCTGTATCCGCGATCGTCGTCCCCCGACCTGTATGATCCGCCCCTCGGGCGGTCGTTGTCGTATCTGCGTGCACCCTTATGATTGTCACTGTCGTCACGGCGTCCGTCACCGTACGGACGACCCCTCCTGGGCCCATCCCTGCGGTCACCGTATCTCGGGCCGGATCCGTACTGACGATCCCTGCGTGGTCTGTCACCGTATGATCCGTCACCGCGTGAACGGGGTGTACGTTCCCTATCACCGTATGATCTGCGGTCACCGTCCCTGTATGAGCGCCTGTCGTCATCCGACCTCGGTCTGCGGTCACCGTCCCTACGGGGGCGTCTGTCGCCGTTGGATCTGCGATCGTCATCCCTGCGTGGTCTGTCACCGTATGACCTGCGGTCATCACCCTTGCGGCGGTCGTCCTTGGGGCGATCGGATCTGCGATCGTCACTGCACTTCCTTTTACCCTTGGGCCTATCATCCTTGGACCTGTTACCCTTGGATCCGTCCCCCTTGGGTGACGGTTCGTCCTCGAGGGTCTGTTTCAGTTCCAATCCCTCGATCTCTGAGATCTTCCAGAGCTTGATGGATTTCCCGTTCACGTCACATTTGGATAACCCATCCTCTGTCTTCGAGAAGTACCTCTTCTCGATCTGCAACGTGCTCGTCCTCTCTCCGACGTAGATATCGCCTATGGATTTCTTGGGGACGGTGGTGTGCTCCTTGATCATCTGTGCGATCGATGGCCTCGAGAGACCGTCCTCCTTACCGACGTTCATCTCCGCAACGACGAACACCTTCTCCTTGACAGGTACGTCGTTCTTCCTGGAGTTCTTCTTCGCCATTACCGGGCGCGAGAGCTCCTTGATGCCCGAGAACACCTCGTCCATCTCACCCTTCGTCGGTGCGGGTATCTCCTCCATGGGGATGAGCGTGAGGTTCTCGATCTCCTTCATGAGCTTCCTGTCCTCCCTCATCACGAACGATAACGCTATACCGCGCTTACCTGCCCTGCCGGTCCTCCCGATGCGGTGCACATAGGTCTCCGCCTCCGGAGGCATATCGAAGTTGATCACACGCTCCACATCCTCGATGTCCAATCCCCTGGCCGCGATGTCGGATGCCACCAATACTTCGATAGATCCTTCCTTGAACTTACGGAGGGTCTCCTCCCTCCTGTTCTGCGAATACTCCCCGTGTATGCCGGCGAGCTTGAATGACATCTTGAGCTTCCTGACGACCTTGTCCACCCTGTATTTGGTGAAGCAGAACACTATGGTCTTCATGGGTTCCTTCGCCAGTACGTAGCGGAGCGTGTCGACCTTGTCGTCCTTCTCCACCATCATGTACTGCTGGTCTATCAGGTCCAACACCATCTCGTCCTTGGAGACGCATATCTCCTTGGGATCGTCCAAACAGTCCAACGCCAACTTCCTGATGTCCTTGGACATGGTGGCGGAGAACAGCATGGTCTGCCTGCCCTCCTCCGGGATCCTTCCCATGATGAACTCCAGGTCCCTCCTGAATCCCATGTCCAACATCCTGTCGGATTCGTCCAATACCACTATGGACACATCCTCCAGGAGACGTTCGTCGTTCTTCAGATGGTCGCATAGTCTTCCTGGTGTGGCGACTATGATGTCCACCCCTCTGTCCATGTCCTGCGTCTGCCTCAGCATGCTGACGCCTCCGTAGACGGGGATGTTCCTATGTCCCGTGTATTTGGATAGCCTTTCCAATTCCTCGGACACCTGCAACGCCAACTCCCTGGTGGGCGTGAGGATCAATGCCTGCGGCCAACCGCCCTGGGTGGCCTTTATCCTGCTCAATATGATGGAACCGTACGTACCGGTCTTACCGGTACCCGTCTGTGCCTGTGCGAGTATGTCCCTTCCGCCGATACCGACCGGGACCGCCTCCACCTGGATGGGTGTCGGTTCCGTCCAACCCATCTCATCGATCGCCTTGACGATGTCGTCCGACAAACCCAATTTAGAGAAATCTGATGTCATAAAATAACAGAGCCTCTGATTTTGAGCCTGTATTTAAACCTATTATAGGTACGGATGTCGTAACCTTCATCTTACCTGTATCGTGGCGACGGATATCGCCAACGAGACAATGGACTTATAGACTGCAGACCGTAGGATATCATGGAGCCTGACAATGACCAGTAAGTGTACGGTCATGATCTTAATTTTCATGGGTAACTCATCTCCTGGCTCTGAAAACCTATTACTTGGAGGGCGATGGTTTCCCTCCAATGGAGAATGAACGCGCAAGGCGTTCACACGGTCGGAAGGTCGTCCGACCGTGGTGTTTTCTCTACCATCATGTCGTGTCATCGGGACACACATGGTTTTTTCAACCGATCATACATAACTTACATCATGAGCGATGGTGTCCGTCTCGCGCTATGGATCATGACCTACATCCTGGTGAACATCGTCCTAGTCATACTGCTGTTGACGGATCACATAGGGATCGTACCATACCTGATACTGGCGATAGCATCCCTCGCGATATTGTTCATCCCGATCCTGAGGATCGGAGGTGCGAAGGCCGAGGTGAAGGACGGTAATCTGAAGGTCAGGGCCCCCATGGTCGATCTCGACATCCCGTTGAACTCCATCACAGCGGTGGAATGCAGGGATTCGTTCAGACCCGGCATCAGGATGTTCGGTTACGGCGGATTCAAGAGAGGTTCCGGGGATTTCAAGAATGCGGAGTTCCCGCACTACACATTCGCAGGGGACACCCGCATCAGGAAATTCATCCTCATCCGCTACGGGAAGGATAAGGTGGCGGTGTTCAATTCCAAGGATGAAGGGTATACCGAATCGCTCTACAGAGCGATAACCGCAGGGGCGGATGTGTCCGCGAAGGTATCGTACGATGTGGATAACGCATCCTATACGAGATTCAAGAGGAACATGGCGATAGTCGTCTGTGCGATCACCATCACCATCATCGCTTTGGTCGCGATACTGATGAACACGGGACATGTGGATGTACATCTCGAGGATGATGCCGTCGTGATAGATGCCACCATGATGAACAGGACGATCGGATACACGGAGATCGAGTCCGTGGAATTACGGGAGGAGTTCGATGTGGGTAGAAGGATCGGGGGATTCGCCAGCAACAAGGTATCCACGGGGAACTTCCATAACGATGAGTTCGGGAACTACAAACTGGCGATACATAAGGGCATGCGGCCTGTGATCGTCGTCCACTGCACGGACGGTGGTGTCGTGGTCTTCGATGCCGGCAGTCCGGACGGAACGCGTACGATGTTCGAGGATCTGCAGAGCAGGATAGCTCCTGTGGATGCACGGACCGCATCCCTCCGGCCATCCTCATCGGGGACATGGTGCTTTTGTCCACATTTCTCGATCTCGTAGAACGAGTCTATCTGAAAAATGCACATTTTTTCAACAATTTCAGCTGAAAAATGCACATCCATATATACCATCCAATCAACTGAGATTCATGCTCAGACGCAAGATGATGGATGACCTCATTGAATGGAAGTCCCGCGACGGTCACAAGTCCATGCTCCTGAAAGGACAACGTCAGGTCGGGAAGACATCGATCCTGAAGGAATTCGGCAAGACGTACCAATCCTGCATCTACTTCGATCTGAGCATCGACAAGGGACTATGCGAACAGTTCCAACGTTCCGTGGATGTCGACTCGTTCATAAGGTACGCCACGGCCAGAGGTCCCGAGTACACGCCGATACCCGGAAAGACCCTGATAATCCTGGATGAGATCCAGACCTGTCCACGTGCAAGGATGTCCCTGAAGCAGTTCACCATCGACGGTAGGTTCGATGTGATCGCGTCCGGCTCTCTGATAGATGTTCCATCCAAGGAGTTCGAGGATCCAACGGCTCTGATACCCGCAGGATATGTCGAACACAGGACCATGTACGGGATGGATTTCGAGGAGTATCTGTGGGCGATGGGGTATGACGAAGATGCCATCTCCGAGATCAAGAAGTGTATCCACGATAAGCAACCGATGGGAGGGTCCGTCGCTTCCGCATATCTGGACAGGTTCGACGAGTACCTGACGGTCGGAGGCATGCCGGAGGCAGTGGATTCCTTCGCGAAGAGGAAGGACTACGCAGAGGTGATGTCGATCCAATCCGACATCATCGAGTCGTTCTACAGCGACGTATCGAAATACAGCTACGGCTCGGATGCCATGAAGATAAGGAAATGCTTCCAATCCATCCCTGTCCAACTGTCGGACACCAACAAGAAGTTCATGTGGTCGAGACTCGACAAATCCAGGAATGGTCAGCGCACATACGCCGATGCTATGCTCTGGATGGAGAACTCCGGGATGGCCAACATGTGTCATATGCTCAGGTCCGTATCATTCCCCTCGGCGATGAACTCCGACCCGTCCAACTTCAAGGTGTACCTGTCCGACACGGGACTCCTGATGAGCATGCTTGGGCCCGGGGCCAGGACTGCGATCGTAGAGAAGGACGACAGGTTCAATCAAGGCACACTGATCGAGAATGCCGTGGCGGAATGTATCGTCAAGAGCGGGCGCAGACCGTGCTACTACATCAACAGGAAGAACCCGGGGAGGATGGAGATCGACTTCGTCCTTGATCTCGGGATGGATGTCACCGCGATAGAGGTAAAATCAGGGAAGGACCGTGAGGCCGCATCACTGAGTAAGACCATCGACGATTCGAGGTTCCAACGTTCGATCATGCTGGAGAGGGGGGACATCTCTGTTGATCCCAAGGGAATAGAGCATTATCCTCTGTTCGCTGCCGCATTCCTCGATGACATGGTCGGAGACCGATAGGTCAGCGCACCCGATCCGGATCATGTACAACCGTGAACTTCAGTCCACAGTCCCTCGGTCTGCATTCCACATCGAGCCTGTAGAGAATGGAAGATGATCCGAATGCATCTATCATCAGCCTTATCCCCTTGGCCGATGATCTGCTCGTACTCCTAACGGGCTCATCACCCTGCAATCGTCCTGATAGCATGATACAATATGCGCGAAGACGAGGGATCAGAATGGGATCGATGGGAACGATTGGTCAGAATAGATGTTCGCATACCCTCACTGAAATCGCATCACAATCCTTGATATCATTTGGGTAATCCTTATATCCAGATCGTCAAAATGCCGCTTCGTCCTGGATTCGCCAAGAATCAAAGCCGGGTTCCGAGGATCGTCTGGAGATGGATGAGGTCCTGTGGATCTCCAAGATCTGCAAACTTTCCTATACGGGCCATATGGCTATTCGAAACTCAGAACCGGTTTCGAAGGACCTATGAAGATTTGGAGCAGATGTATATGACTACAACTGGAATGAAACTCAACAGAGGCAAATGCCTCGCCCTCGCTGCTGTGCTCGCGATTGTCGTATGCGCCTTCGCCGTAGCACTGCCCACCAATTCTGATGCAGCAGACATCGTTTATTACAACGGTGACATCAGCAAGGATCAGAACGTCGCTACAGGCGTCATCGCCGAGGTCAACGGCGACATGAACATCAAGAACGGAGCCACTTTCACCGTGAGCGCCGGAGCCACCCTGACCGTCAACACCGGCGTCAAGGTCACTGTCGACGGACAGGGGGCCGCTGACGAGGGAGGAGACGTCCCGAACGCCGAATTCGTCGTCGAGGACGGAGCCCGTGTCATCGTCAACGGAGAGATCGTCATCGGACAGTACGGAGAGGCGGTATTCGCCTCCCTGCCCGATGTGGTGGCGGACGCGGAGACCGGGATCTACACCGGTACCTTCATCTACGGAACCGTCACAGCCCAGAATGGCGGAGTGCTGAGCATCATCGCCGAGGTCATGGACGGAGGATCCGTCAAGGTCGACTCCGACGGGGAGCAGGTCTCCGCTATCGGCGGAATCCTCGCCATGTTGGACGGCGCCACAGCCTATATCGAAGGGAACGTACCCGTTGCGCTCGTCATCGGAGCGGTCGGTGCGGACCTCTCCAAGGCCATCCCCGAGAACATCGACATCCTCGGTGCGGCCGTGATGCTCGAGACGACCGAGGAGGACAGCGCGACCGACGTGTCCCAGCTCACATTCACCGCGGTCACTGTATCGAACACCGTCTACAAGGATGTCGAGGGGACTATGACCGAATGCACTGCCCTCGTCTCCTACCTGGACGTCTCCGGTGTCGTCAATAACGCTGACTTGATCATCGCTCACAGCGAGGACGAAGAGTACAAAGACAAAGCTACTGACGGAAAGCCCGTGGAGCTCTCCTCTGCAGTCACCGTCACCGACGAGCTGACCGTGACCGAGAACGGCTGTCTGATCGTCGGTGCAACCGATGATGTCGAAATCCCCGATACTGAAATCGAAGCCCCGAACTTCAAGGCCTCCGGTACGGTCACGGTCGCCGAGGGCGGCGAACTCGTTCTGTCCGGTGACGTCACGTTCTCCGAGCTGTCCGTCGCAGGGACCGCCACCGTCCACGGGAACGCTTCTCTGACCGCTGACGCCCTGGAGATCCAGGGGACCGTCGCCGTCGAGGAGACCGGGACCATCGATGCCGACGTCATCTACGTCGGAACCACCGAGGCCATGAAGGCCGTATCCGCCGGTGCCGCTGCCGCCCTCTCCGGAGAGGGGACCGTCTATGCCGAGCTGATCTACGTCGCCGCCGGAGCATCCGTCGACGATGCCATCCTCGAGGACCTCTGCAGCGTCGTCTTCCAGGTCCAGGGAGCCGATGTCGTGACCGTCTACGGTCAGTCCGGAACCGAGGTCGAGGCATTCGAGCCCGCCGTGAAGGACGGCAAGTTCGTCAGCTGGTACCTCAGCACCGACAAGACCCAGGCCGCCCAGACCAGCGTCGTGCTCGGAGCCGAGGCCCAGACCATGGTCGCCAAGATCAGCACCGACTCCGACACCGGAGACAACGGCATGAAGGCCACCGACTATCTTCTGATCGTCCTGGCCGTCCTGATCGTCATCCTGGTCATCGCGGTCGTCATCCGCAAGATGAAGGGCTGAGGAAAACAGATTCCGAAACTTTCCGGGCGACACCGTAAATCGGACGTTGCTCCAAAGGGCCCTCCTCCCGGATGCCGGAGCCTGCCTGAAAAGGCAGGTTGAAAAGGCATCGGAGGGGAGGGTCTCCAAACCCGTTGGGGAGGAGAATAGAGCAGAACGGTCGATGGAAGGTGCACAGCCCGGAAGGACGAATGATTTTGGAGATGAACACGGGCTTACGGAAAGTTGACGGCTCCGTATGACATTCATCACCGACATTACAAACATCACAACGAGCCGTCATCATACGCGCATCGCATAAGCATGGGCGCGCAGGAAGGAACCATCGAGAGAGTTGTGGATCCCAAGGGGATAGAGCATTATCCTCTGTTCGCTGCCGCATTCCTCGATGACATGGTCGGAGACCGATAGGTCAGCGCACCCGATCCGGATCATGGACATCCGTGACCTTCTGTGCCCAGGTGTCATCGACACAGAATGCCGCATAGAGCGGTATGCTGTGAAGTCCGCCCTCGAGACCGAAGTTCTTCGAGGAGAACCTTATGGCGGACCTGGGGGAGATCCTGTCCCTGATCTTCATGAGGCTCTTGGATCCCGTGCGATCACCGGATCTGACCTCGATCGGTACGACCATCCCGTCCGCATCCTGGAATATGAAATCCACCTCCGTATACGGATCCGGATTCCAATAGTATGTCCGGAGACCGTTGGCCGTCAGGGCCTGCGACACATAATTCTCGGCCATCACCCCTCTGAACCTGTCGGAAGCCCTCCCCGACATCACTGACTTGAATGGTACCTCGGCCTTCGAACAGAGCAGACCGACATCGGCCATGAACAGTCTGAACGATGAATCGTTCACGAATCCTGACAATGGGGCGGTTGGCTCGGTCACCATATCGCAGCGATCGACCATCTGGGCCGCTACCAACCAATCCACGGATACGGAATAGCTGGAGGAACGACCGCCGGATGCCACCTTGCTGTATTGGAACTTCAGATTGTCCTTCATCAGTTGCGACACCATGCTGTTCCATGTACGGATGGTCCTGACCATCGTGTCCGATGACCCCGAATGCTTGGCTATGTCCCCGAGCAGACTGTCGTTGAGCCCTCTCTGAACGGTAATGACCGCATTCGGATCGCCGGTCCGAACGTACGCAGAGACCGCCTCGGGCATCCCGCCCACCGCAAGATACTCACGATACATCCCGATGGCGGTGTCATGGAGTGGCATCTCCGACATATCATCGAAATGCATACGTATGGAGTCCGTGAGTGCTCTCCTCCCTGTGGCCCAGGCGTATTCCTCCAGGTCCATCGGATGCATCTGTATCATCTGGACCTTTCCCACGGGGAACGAACGCTTGGAACCTCCTTCGGCGACCTGACGGCCGACCGTGAGTCCAAGAGGACTTCCCGTTGTCACGATAGGTTGATCGGGTAACTCCTCTGTGAAGTACTTGAGAGAGGTCACCGCACGGTCACATTCCTGGATCTCATCGAATACGATCAAGGTCTCGTCGGTTATCGTCTCCTGGGAATATGCCGACAGCTCCCTCAGGAGGCTGAGGGGATCCAGATCCCTTTCGAAGATCCTGTGGAGCTCGGGGGATTCCTGGAAGTTGAACAGGACATAGCTATCGAAATGGGTCTTGGCGAACTCCATCACGGAGTGGGTCTTGCCCACCTGTCTCGGCCCCATTATCATTAGAGGCTTCCTGTCCTTGGAGTCCTTCCATTGCTCCATCCTCGATGTGATCTTCCTCTCCATGATGACCATCTTCGATAATTAGTGTATTCAAAATACACTTTTTTATTATTAAAAATGTTCTATGATTACATTTTTCTTGTATCATCACATGAGATGAGGCGAAAGCCTCCCTCTGGACCCATCCTTTCCGAAGATGAAGGATATCAGATCGATGTCACAGGAAGGGCGTAGACCTTGTCATTTATCGGGTATGGCTTCTCCGTCAGACAAAGTACACACCTGCCTGTTATCGGATATTGCGACGGTATCCCCCTATCCATGACCTTGATGTCGTTCCAACCGAACTCGGTCCCCGATTTGCATTCTATCAGGGACATGTGTCCGCCTCTGACGATCACCACATCCACCTCGTTCTTGTTACTATCACGATAGTAGTAACAAGGTGAATCCATCCTGTTGTTCCTGTATGACTTGACTATCTCGTTCACCATGTACGTCTCTGTCATCGCACCTTTGAGATAACCGACCATCAGACTGTCAGCATCCATCACCCTGGCCAGATGACAGGCAAGACCGGTGTCCCAAAAATACATCTTCGGTCTTTTGACGATACGTTTCGATGTCGATCTGTCATTGTATGGTTGCAGAAGATGGATGATATCCCCTGCTATGAGCACGGAGATCCATGATTTGACGGTCTTATTGTCTATCCCGATATCGGATGCTATCCTCTCGTAGTTCAATTCCTGTCCTGTCAGAGAGCCCATCAATTGCATGAATGAATGGAATTTGTCCTTGTTCACCACATTGATTATCTCGGTCACATCCTGGTCTATGTATGCACTCACATAATCCGAATAGAATTCCTGAGTGGTCAGTTCCGGCTCCGTCTCCGGTTCGGGATACATCCCGCGTATCAGCCTCTCGTAGAACTCACGTACCCCTATGGGATGCTCGAGTGACCTCTCGATGTTCTTCTGCAGATCTATATCGAACGGAATCTCCTCTCTCCCGATGATCTCGTTCATACTCAATGGGGACATGTTGATGACGGAGATCCTACCGGCAAGGGAATCGGTCATCCCCTCCATCAGCTTATAGGCCTGACTACCTATGAGAACGAACAATCCTTTATTGGATCCTCCCTCCTCCTTCACCCTATCCACCACAGTCTCTATGTATTCCAACAGGGACGGGGCATACTGCACCTCATCTATTATCAGAGGGGCCTTGTGGATCTCAAGGAATGATTCGGGATCGGAACGTGCCATCTCCCTCTCCCTTCTGTCACGTAACGATACGTAGTTCATCCCGATCTCGTCACGAAGCTTCAGACATAATGTCGTCTTGCCCACCTGACGTGCACCTGTGATCAATGTCACAGGACGGAGCGATATGTTGCGGATGATATGAGGGTATATCGTACGCTCGATCATGAATGATCATGAACATCCAACCATATGAAAATTAGGAATCGGATTCCAGATTTTCATAATATGGAGGCTGCCAAGATAATGTTGCCTCATGCCTTGAAGCCCTTCAGCCTCAATGCATTGGCCACGACACATAACGATGACATGGACATCGCCGCCGCCGAGATCATCGGCATCTGATGCATTATCGACATACCGAACACGTATGGAAGACCGGCCGCTATCGGGATGCATACGACGTTGTAACAGAACGCCCAGAACAGATTCTCCTTCACATTCTTCAGGGTGGCACGTCCGATCCTGATCGTGGTGGCTATGTTGCCTATGCCATCGTTCATCAATACGGCGTCGGCGGAATCCATGGCTATGTCCGTACCGGATGCCACGGCTATCCCCAGATCGGATTGTATGAGTGCGGGTGCGTCATTGATACCGTCACCGGCCATCGCCACATCCTTCCCGGATGCCTGCAGCCTCTTCACCGCCCTCACCTTGTCATCGGGCAATGCACCGAAGGTGACATCCGTGATCCCCACCTTGGATGCGACCGCCATGGCCGCAGGTTCCGCATCACCGGTCACCATGCCTACGGATATCCCGAGATCCCTCAACGCGGATACCGCATCGGCCGAATCCTTCCTGATGCTGTCGGATATCCCGACGACACCTACCATCTCCCCGTCCATGGCGACATGGATCACGGTGCATCCGTCGGATTCCATGTCCTTCGCATCATCCTCGTAACGCATCGCGATGCCTTCGGATGCCATCATCCTCGAATTGCCTACGACGATCCTGTGCCCGTCGGACATACAGCTCACGCCCGAACCTATGGACGATATGAAATCCGTGTTGCTCGGGACGGATATGTTCAGCGATGATGCCTTCTCCATCACCGCACGTGCGATGGGGTGCTCGGAACCGTACTCGGCTATGGCGGCTATGCGCAACACATCCTCATCCGGATGGTAATGGGATACGACAGGTCTTCCCTCCGTTATGGTACCGGTCTTATCGAACACGACCGTGTCCACCCTTCCGGCACGTTCCAATGCGGCCGCGTCCCTGAACAATATCCCGTATTCCGCGGCCTTGCCCGTACCGACGGTTATGGCCATCGGTGTGGCGAGACCCATGGCACAGGGACACGAGATAACCAGTACGGAGATCAATATCGTCATGGCGAACGCCACGTCCTTCCCGACCAGGAGCCATGATGCCGCCGCCACTATGGCGATGGTGATCACGGCGGGGACGAACACACGGGCCACCCTGTCGGCCAATCTCGCGATGGGTGCCTTCGTACTCTGAGTCTCCTCGATGGTCGTTATTATCTTGGAAAGGACGGTATCGTCGCCCAATGCGGACACCTCGGCCCTTATGGAACCGTTCGTGTTGATCGTACCTCCGAACACCTGATCGCCCACGGTCTTGTCGACGGGCAGACTCTCTCCGGTGAGCATCGATTCGTCCAATGAACCGTTCCCGCTCATTATCGTGGAATCCGTCGGTACCCTCTCGCCCGGACGTATGATGAGGATATCTCCGATGACCAATTCGCTGACCGCCTTGGTGACCTCCTTCCCATCCACGATGACGTTAGCCGTCGAAGGTACCAACTTCCTGAGCCCGTTCACGGCATCGTTCGTCCTCTCTCTGGATCTGGATTCCAGATACTTGCCGACGGAGACCAGGGTTATGATCATGACCGCCGACTCGTAGTAGAGGTGCGCCATGCCGCCGTCGAATATCTCGACGGTGAGATACAAACTATACAGGAATGCGGCACCCGAACCCAATGCGACCAAGGTATCCATGGTCGGACTGCGGGCCAACAATGCAGGGATACCGCGTAGGAAGAATCTCCTGCCTGCGACGATCACGGGTATGGTCAATATCAATTGTGTGATGGCCGACACCTTATCGTCGACATCGAGACCGAACATCGATCCCATGGACAGAATGACCACAGGGATGGAGAATATCACGCATACGATCAGTGATAACAGTATCGAACCCGACCTGTCGTCCACCGGTGCATCCTTCTTGATTATCGTATACCCGGCGGATGCTATGGTGTCCTCTATCCTCTTCCTGTCGACGATCTCGGGATCGTACGACAGCGACACCTTACCTGCGGTGAAGTTGGCGTTCGGTTCCGATACGCCGTCCAACTTCGAGAGAGCCTTCTCTATCCTAGCTGAGCATGCGGCACATGACATGCCGCCTACCCTTATGACGATCCTCTCACTCATCTGAACAGACCGTGCTTCACCTTCGCCTTGAATCCTGCGTCGAGTACGGCCATGCAGAGATCCTCGTCGTTGACGTCCTTCGCCAACTCGACCTTGGCCTTACCCTTGTTGAGATCGACGTTCACCGAGGTCACGCCGTCGACTGCCGACAATGCGTCCTCGACCTTCTTCTGGCACTTCTGACAATGCATACCGTCCACGATCAGTGTCTTGCTATCCATGTTAATCTTTAAGGTATCCTAAATTTATAATCCTTTTCCGTTGACCACACTGTTCGTAGGGACGACTGTCGGAAGATATGGAAGGGTGATGGGGCCGATGGGTGTCCTGCGGATCGATCCCTTCCCGATGGACATAGGATGTGATGAACGCACGAACCATGACGACGAAGTCGATAAATACTCTGCATATGATGTGATATCCATAACGTTGACCGACCCCCTCTCGGGGATCGTAAAGCGTTTTCAACTAAGCAGTTCGATCAAAAGACGAACTGCCTGGAGGACCAGGGAGACTTTTTGGAGAAGGAGTCCCTGGTCCTTCTTATCGTTGGTGATCATCTCACCTCCTTTGAGAATTCTCAGGGCGTCTGTCCGCAAAGAGTCAAAAGTCCTCATATGCGGACTTCGACCCTGGCGATCAGTACTCATTCGTTCAATGCCGATATGAACCGCAGACTACAGTTAACATGTTAATCCTGTATCCTCGGATATACTCCTGTTCCGGACCGTCCATCCCTTCTTTTAAAGTGTTATATAACACGATGGCGTACGTATCGACGTGGATATCATGGCCGATAGGATCGCAAGGATTGAACGTAAGACACGCGAGACCGACATCACGGTCGAGCTCAACTTGGACGGAACGGGTTCGTTCGATGTCGAGTGCGACATACAGTTCCTCAAACACATGGTCGAGACGTTCGCTAGATACTCGAACATCGACATCACGATGAGGGCCACCGGAGATAACGATCACCACCTGATCGAGGATGTCGCCATCAGCATAGGGAAGGCGTTCGCCAAGGCGTTGGACGATTCCCCCATAGAGAGGATGGCAACCGCGACCGTCGTCATGGATGATGCCATGGTCATGACGTCGTTGGACATAGTCGACAGACCCTATTGCGAGACCGATCTCCCCGATCCGTTGTATCAGCACTTCATGAGGAGCTTCGCCATGTCCGCAGGGATGACACTCCACATAATGCAATTCAGAGGCTTCGACGAGCACCACATCATAGAGGCCGCATTCAAATCGATGGGCAAGGCACTGTCAGCGGCATTGGTGAGACGCGACAGGGAACTGAGCACCAAGGATAAGGTCAGGGTGAGCTGATGCTGGCGAAACGTATCATCCCCTGTCTCGACATGAAGGACGGGAAGGTCGTCAAAGGTATCAAGTTCAAGAATCTCAGGGATGTCGGACATCCGCCGGACCTCGCCAAGGAATACGAGGAACAGGGTGCGGACGAGGTCACGTTCCTCGACATATCGGCATCGGTCGAGGGTAGGAAGACCATGCTGAACATAGTCACCGAGACCGCGGAGAGGCTGACGGTACCGCTCTGTGTCGGAGGAGGGATATCATCCGTCGCGGACATGAGGAACGCACTGAATGCGGGTGCGGACAAGGTATCCATCAACTCCGCAGCGGTGATGAATCCGGATATGATCACGGAATGTGCAGAGAGCTTCGGAAGACAGTGCGTCGTGGTCGCGATCGATGTCAAGAAGAAGGGCTCGGGATGGACGGTCGTCACCCACGGAGGTACGAGGGACACCGGGTTGGATGCCCTCGAATGGGCACAGAGGGCACAGGACCTCGGTGCCGGTGAGATCCTCCTGACATCCATGGATGCGGATGGTGTGAAGACAGGGTATGATATACCCGCGACATCCGCCATAGCCGATGCGGTGAGCATACCCGTGATAGCATCCGGCGGATGCGGTAACATCGAGCACATCTACGAGGTGTTCACACAGACGAATGCGGCCGCAGCGTTGGCCGCATCGATATTCCATTTCAAAGAGTACACTGTCGGGGATGTCAAGGAATATCTCAGGGACAGAGGGGTTGTTGTCAGATGACAGAGCTGAAATATGATTCGAACGGACTGATCCCCGTGATCGTCCAGGATAGCACCACGGGCGAGGTCCTCATGATGGCATGGTCCAACGAGGAGGCCGTCCGTCTCATGAAGGAGACGGGATACACGCACTTCTGGTCCAGGAGCAGACAGAAACTGTGGAAGAAGGGAGAGGAATCCGGACATGTGCAGAGGATCGTGTCCATGCAGGCCGACTGCGATGCGGACACGTTACTCGTGAGGGTTGTACAGGAGGGTGTGGCATGCCACACCGGCAACCCGTCATGCTTCTACGACCTGATCTACGGTAATCTGGATGAGACATCGTCGATAATACCCGATCTCAAGAGGGTCATCCACGACAGGAACGTCAATCCCGAGGAAGGCAGCTACACCGTGAAACTGCTGAACGACGAGACGAAGATGTGCAAGAAGATCGTCGAGGAGGCGGCCGAGTTCGTCCTCGCCATAAAGGACAGGAAGGAGGACGAGGTCGCATGGGAACTGGCGGATCTCATCTACCACACCATGGTCGCCATAGAGAAGACGGGACTCCCGATGGGGGAAGTGTACAGGAAACTCTCGGAGAGGGCACAATGAGAGCGGAACTCCACACCCACAGCATATTCAGCGACGGGGAACTGATCCCTGCGGAGCTGGTCAGGACGGCCAAATCACTCGGTGTCAGCGCCATCGCCATAACCGATCACGTGGACATGACCAACGTGGAGCACGTGGTGAGGAACGTGGTGAAGGCGGTCGAGCTCACGGATGATTCCATCGAGGTCATCCCGGGCGTGGAGATAACCCATGTCACACCGTCCAAGATGGACAAGGTCATCGCGGATGCCAGGAGATTCGGTGCGAAGTGGATCGTGGTGCACGGGGAGACGGTGGTGGAACCCGTCGAGAACGGCACGAACCTCCAGGCGGCGAGGAATCCCGATGTGGATGTGTTGGCACATCCCGGGTTCATCACCGAGGACGAGATGCAGATCGCCAAGGACAACGATGTCCTCATCGAGGTGACCGGGAGGAGGGGGCACAACATCACCAACGGTCATGTCGTTAACGTCGCCAGGAGGATCGGGGCGAAGATCGTGATCGACTCGGATGCCCATGCCCCCGAGGACCTGATGTCCGAGAAGGATGCATACACCGTAGCGTTGGGAGCCGGCCTCTCCAAGGAGGAAGCGGACCTGGCGATACAGAAGACACCTTTCGATGCCATAAGGCATCTTTGAACCGGGTACCTTGCCCGCTACGGGCAAGCACCCCTTGTTTTATACGCCCACATCATTCATGTGATCATGCCTAAGATCGGAATAATCGGAGGGACCGGAGTATACAACCCGGAGAGATTCGAACTCAAGGAGAAGGTGTTCCCGGACACACCTTACGGTAAACCTTCGGACGAGATATTGATCGGTAAGATCAACGGTGTCGAGGTGGCATTCCTGCCAAGACACGGTAACAGTCACCAGTACCCTCCGTCGAGCGTACCTTACAGAGCGAACATCTACGCCATGAAGAAGCTCGGCGTGGAGATGATCGTATCCCCCTGTGCGGTTGGATCGCTGAGGGAGGATTACGCACCGGGGGACCTGATCATAGTGGATCAGATGATCGACTTCACGAAGAAGAGGGATTACACCTTCTTCATGGACAGGACCGTCCACACGGCCATGCCGGAACCCTTCTGCCCCCAGGCATCGAAGGTGTTCGAGGAATGCGCCAAGGAGATGGGCATATCGTACCACATGGGTGGTGCATACGTGTGCATCGAAGGCCCCAGATTCTCTACGAGAGCGGAGAGCAGGATGTTCAGGACCCTCGGAGGGGACCTGGTCGGGATGACGGCCGTCCCTGAGTGCCAATTGGCAAGGGAAGCGGGCATGTGCTACTGTTCCCTCGCCACCATCACGGATTACGACGCATGGATGGAGGAGACCGTCACCATGGAGATGGTCGTGAGGACGATGGCGGAATGTCTGGACAAGATATGCAGGATACTCGAACTCGCACTCCCGAGGCTTGAGAAGCTACCGGCATGCCACTGCATCGACGAACCCACGGCGAGCGGTGCGATAGAGGCGTTCGAGAAGATATGAAGGACGGATATGAGGATCATCATCGAGGGCACGGTACAAGGGGTCGGTTTCAGACCAATGGTCCAGCGTGTCGCCTGTTCCCTGGGATTGAGGGGAAGGGTATGGAACGACGGTTCCAAGGTGATGATCGATGTTGATGATGCGGATGCATTGATCGACGGCATGAGGAGGGAACTCCCTCCCTTGGCCGTCATCGAACGCATCGAGGTGCAGGATTCCCCCGCACCCGACTGCGATTCGTTCTCGATAGTGCATTCCGCGAACAGGAGCAGAGGGGTGAGCATACCGACGGATACGGCGGTATGCGACGAATGCCTGAAGGAGATGAGGTCCGAGGGCAGACGCAAGGGATATGCGTTCACCACCTGCACCAACTGCGGTGCAAGGTTCACGTTACTGTCATCATTGCCATATGACAGGGACAACACCGCGATGAGGGGATTCCCGATGTGCGACTCGTGCAGGCACGAGTACACGGACATGACGGACAGGAGATTCCATCATCAGACCGTCTGCTGTCCCGATTGCGGTCCGAGATACCGCATACTCGATCGTGACGGTGAGGAGATCGACGGCGACCCGATACCGACATTCGCCGGATACATGGATTCCGGGAAGATAGGGATAGCCAAGAGCTGGGGCGGGATGCACATATGCACCGTGCTGGAGAACATAGATCGCTTAAGGGAATGGTACGGGAGGAAGGAGAAACCCTTCGCCGTCATGGTCAGGGACATCGATACTGCCGAGAGGTACGTCGACCTCACCAAGAAGGAGAGGGAACTGCTGACATCCCCGAACAGACCCATCGTATTGGTGGATAAGAAATCCGAGGAGATCTGCAGAGGGTTGGCACCCGGTCTGGACAATATCGGGATATTCCTGCCGTACACGGGGATGCAGCACATACTCTTCGACTGTCTGGAGCATGATGCCCTGATCATGACGTCCGCCAACCTCCCCGGGGAACCGATGGTCCTGGATGACAGGGATATAATGTCATTGGGTGCGGACGTGTACCTCCTCCACGATCAGGAGATAATCAACCGTGCGGACGATTCCGTGGTCAGGGCGTACGGGGACGTACAGCAGATCATCAGGAAATCCAGAGGATACATACCGTCATACATCACGATACCATCCAAACATTCTGTCGTGGGTGTGGGGGCACAGGAGAACCTCACGGCCACGGTGGCATCCGGCGGTAGGATGTACACCACACAGCACATCGGCAACGGTGAATCGCTCGGTGTGGTGGAATATCTGGAATCGGCCACGGATTCGTTCATCGACCTGTTGGGATGCAGACCCGAGGTCATAGCGATGGACCTCCACCCGGGATATGCCAACAGGAGGTATGCGAAGGCCCTGTCCGAGAGGTTCGGTGCCGATCTCATCGAGATACAGCACCATTGGGCGCATGCCGCATCGCTGATGGCCGAACATGATGTGGATGATGCCGTGGTGATAGCCGTGGACGGTACGGGACACGGTGATGACGGTCAGGCGTGGGGAGGAGAGGTACTCCACACCACATATCACGGTTACGACAGATTGGCCCATCTGGAATACATCCCGTTGATAGGTTCCGAGAGGGCACTGCACGACATCAGGAGACTGAAGTTCGCCATCGACGGCATCAACGGCGTGGATACAGGTATCGTACCGGAGAAGGAGGCCGAGATAATGCGGAAGATCGCCCGCAACAGCATAGGATCGTCCTCCCTGGGAAGGATATTGGACGCTCTATCCTATTGGTTGGGCGTGTGCGATGAACGCACGTATGATGGTGAACCCGCCATGAGGATGGAACCGCTCCTGAGGAGGGGGAGGAGGATCGAGGGATTCGATACCTACACCGAATCCGGGGTCATAAGGACGGCACATCTCTTCAAGGATGTTCCCAAGGATGCGAGGAAGGAGGATGTCGCATACTCCATCGTCGACTCCATCGTTCGTGAGATGGTCGATGTCGCATGTGACGATGCACAGAGCAGAGGGATCGATACCATAGGTATCACGGGCGGTGTCTCGTACAACGGACCGATAACCCGTATGTTCGAGGATGCCGTCAGGATGAGAGGATTGAGGCCCATCCTGCACAGTAGGGTGCCGAACGGCGACGGCGGCATATCCGTGGGACAGGCCGTCATCGCATCCAACACATTGGACCGATGATGATACGGTTAAATCGGCGAACGGTAATCAGCCGTACGACACAGGGATCCCGATGAATACGTTGTTCGTTCTTCTTGATGGTGCAGAGGATGACCCTGTCCCGGAATATGGTGGCAGGAAGCCTTTGGATGTCGCGCACATGCCTTTCATGAGATCGAAGGCGACGCACAGGGGATCCACCGACGGAAGGGGATATACGCACCTCTTCCTGAACGAGTTCTTCACCGGACACCCTCCCGAGATAGCGAGGGCCGCCCTGGAAGGCATGGGATTGGGATTGGACGTCAAGGGAAGGACGGCGTACCGTCTCTCGCCCGCGATAATAAAGGATGGTATGATCAATTGGTCATACCATGCCGAGGAGTTCTGCGACCGTCTGATCCCGAAGGTCATCGAACATATGGATGTACTGAAGGACTACGACCCGCAGATCAGATTCTTCCTCAACGGGCGTGCCATACTGACGATGAGATGCGATCTGGTGCCCGATCTCCCGGGACCGCCCACACCTGCGCCATTCGTCGAGGTCCCCGGTGATCTCGGAAGGATGGTCATGGCCGTCGCCGAGGACCTTGATGGGATAACGGATTATCCCTGGGGATGCGGAAGGTTCGAGAGACAGTATCCCCCGTACATAGAGCACATGATGGCGATATCCGACAGCCCCACCCCGTTGGGCGTGTGCGCATCCTTGGGGCAGGAGATAAGGTTGGTGGAGGACATAGATGATAGATTCCCCATCGCCAGGGAGGCCTTGGAACGTACCAACGTGTTCCTGCACATGGACGAGGTGGACGAGTACAGCCACCAGAAGGACCCTCCGAAGAAGGTGAGGATATTGGAACACATCGACAGGAAGATGGAGGAATACTTCTCAGATGTGGACAGGATTGTCTATTTCGTGGATCACGGCACTTCATCCGTCACCGGGGACCACATACTCATGAGGGTCCCGTTCTGGACCTCGTTCGAGACATCCATATCCCAGGATGAGCATGTGGAGCTGAAGGATGTCATACCCCGGATAATGGGTTCACAATGAATCCAACGCATCGAGATCGATGTGATCCTTCATCAGTGACAATGCCCTGTCGACCTCTTTGACGCTCCTTATGTCGACATTATCACAATCGACCTTCGGCAGATCGATATCCACGTAAGGTACGACACCGAAGCATCTCATACCGGTCAGTTCCTCGATCCTCTCTATACCGCACCTCAGGACGCTGTCGTCCCCTCTGAACCTGTTTATGATGTATCCTTTGAGATGCGACCTCTCCTTGGGATCCATCAGCTTCCATGTGCCGTATATCGCGGCGAACACACCTCCGCGCTCTATATCCGCGACCAATACCGCAGGCATGTCCTTCTCGAGGACCATCCTCATGTTCGCTACATCGTCGTCACGCAGGTTCATCTCCACGGGGGACCCGTATCCCTCGCACACTACTCTCTCGTGCTCCTTGGATAAATCATCGAACGCCTCCGATGCCTTCCCGAACAACGTGTCCGCATCGGGTCTGCATCCGGCGGAGAGTACGTACTCCTTGCGACCGTCCACATACACCGACATGCTACCGGACCTACCGGGCATGAGTATGATGGGGTTCATCCTCACATCGGGTACCTTCTCGGATGCCCATGCCTGTATGGCCTGTTCCATACCGATCACCCTCCCGTCCCCGATACCGTGGACGGATGATGTCAGGGTGGATGCCTTGAAGGGTACGACATCTACACCCTTCTTGCAGAGATATCTACAATATATGGCCGAGAGCAACGTCTTACCGACGGCCGAGGATGTCCCCAGGAACATCATCCCGCTCATCCGATCAGCTCCCACAGCCTGTCCATATCCAATGCCTTCTCGAATCCGTCCGCAAGTCTATCCAGATTGTCTTCCACGTATGCGTTGTAGTCCAATCTCTTGGTGTCCTTCGCACCTATCAATCTCATGATATAATCCCTGAATGCGGGCATCTCGAACACTCCGTGCTGGTATGTGCCGAACAGCTTCCTGTCCAGGTTGACGGAACCCTCCGTGACGCTGTCCCTGAGATGCTCTATGACGAACAACGGTTCCTCGTTGTTGTTCACCGTATTGCCCATGTGTATCTCGTAACCGGTGAACGGTCCCTTGTCCCCGATCAGCATGTGTCCCTCGTTCTTACAGACATGTTTGGTGTAGTTGCTCCACCTCACCTCCATGTCGAACAATCCCAACCCGGATATGGTGCGATACCTGTCATCCTCTATCCCGTTGGGATCCATGAGCTTGCGACCCATCATCTGATATCCTCCGCAGAGGCCTATGATCGGTATCCTCCCCACATAGTTCCTTATGTGCTCGGCGAGTCCGCTGGTGTTCATCCAATGCAGATCGTCGGTGGTGTTCTTGGTACCGGGTATGATGATCGCATCCGATCCCTTCAGTTCCTCGGATGTGGTGACGAACCTGACCTTCACATCCTCCAGCATGAGGGGATCGAGATCCGTGAAATTGGAGATGTGCGGTAGCTTGATCACGGATATGATGTACTTCCCATCACCCGCTTCGTTGGTATTGCGGAAGTATTCGGAGTCCTCCTTCGGGATGTCGACATCCAAGTGCGGTACCACTCCCAACACAGGTATTCCCGTGAGGCCCTCGAGCTCCTTCCTCGCATCATCGAGCGATCCGACGTTACCTCTGTAATTGTTCAGTATGATGCCTTTGATCCTTCCCCTGTCCTTCTCGGGGATGAGGTCCAATGTGCCCACGGCATATGCGAAGGAACCTCCCCACTCCATGTTCACCACCAGGATGCAATTGGCATCCGCGAGCTCCGCCGCACTCATGTTGGCGATGTCCCTGTCGTAGATGTTGATCTCCGCAGGGGATCCGGCACCCTCCATCACCATATAGTCATATCTTGCGAGGAGGAAATCGATGTTCCTCTTGACTATGTCCCGCCCGTCCTCCTCGACGAACGTCCTGTAGTACGATGTGACGGAACAGTCCCTGAAGGGCTTCCCCTCCACGATGATCTGCGATCTCCTGTCCCCCTTGGGTTTCAGGAGGATGGGGTTGATGTTGTATGTGGGGTTGGTGATGCCTGCGGCCTTCGCCTGGAGGGCCTGCATCATGGATATCTCGTCACCACGGCGTGTCACCCTGGAGTTGAGGCTCATGTTCTGTGATTTGAAGGGCGTGACCGAATACCTCTTCCTGTTGATGATACGGCATAGTGCGGCGGCGGTGATCGATTTCCCCGCATCCGACGTGGCACCGAGGATCATGACCGCCTTACCTCTGTGGTAGATCCTCTCCTTGGCCTCCTTGAACACGATGCTCATGATCCTCTCGTCACCGCTATCGGTGATACCGAGTTCCGAGAACCTCTTGTATGCGTATTCCACCACACGGTTGTCATGACAGAACAGACATTGGGAACAATCCCATACGTCACGGGACGTGCTCTCCGAATGCAGGTTGGCACCGAGATCCTCGTCGTGACAGGGATAGAACGGACAATAGCAGAACGAGCAATTCTGCCCTCTGTAATGACATGGATGGTACTCACAGGACGTGTTCGAGCCTATGTTCCCGGCCTTCAACTCCGCATTCACCTTACTACTGATGCATTTCATTCGATCCCGTTCCGCGACATATCAGGATATCATATCGTGGATTATAAATCCAACCATATTCCGTACCGATACATACGCGAGCATCCGATCTTGAAAAACCATTAACTCATTAACTGTAACATCCGGCTTTTATTGACTTCTTATGAGTAACCATATATCGCCAGGGTCGAAGTCCGCGAATGAGGACTTTTGACTCTTTGCGGACAGACGCCCTGAGAATTCTCAAAGGAGGTGAGATGATCACCAACGAAAAGAAGGACCAGGGAGCCAAACTCCAAATAGTCTCCCTGGCCCTTCAGATAGTTCGCCTTATTGTCGAACTATTGAAGTAAAACCTCTTACGGTCCCCGAAAGGGGATCGGTCAACGTTTCGATTAATAATCATCGGCTCAGTATTTATCGACTTCGTCATCGTGGTTCGTATGTACAACACATCTTGCGATCTTGATAAGGATCGAACCGAGAGTTCCCGATCATTCCAGATACTGGATCGATCTTGAAAAACCATTAACTCATTAACTGTAACATTCGGCTTTTATTGACTTCTTATAAGTAACAGATTATCGCCAGGGTCGAAGTCCACAGATGGGGACTTCGGGACCCTATGTGTGGATGGACTCTCTGAGCTATCTTAGAGGAGGTGAGATAATAGCCGACGATAGGAAGCACCAGGGAGACACCCTACAAAAATGCTCCCTGGTACTTCAGTTAATCCGGCTTTTGGTCGAATTAATCAAGTAAAACCACTTACAACTGCCGAAAGGCAGTTGGTTAGGGTCTTGAATGTTCTATGGT
>CAVGUW010000015.1:0-29454 GCA_963632775.1 Bacteroides salyersiae
GTTGAAGGAGGTCGTGTACCGGAACCCGCGCTCTGACAGGATCAATATCAACAGGGAGTCATCCGATGAACAACTCCCAATCACACAACACCATTAACGACGACCGATAGAGATAATATCGACAATCGCATCCAGCGGAATCGTATGGAACCAATCCTATTGATGTCCTTGATAATCGTGGGTCTCGTGGCCGGTCTACTCGGTGCCCTGTTCGGTATCGGAGGCGGGATAATCATAGTCCCGATGCTGACCATATGTTACGGCCTGTCCGCTGCGGATGCCGCAGCGGTGAGTCTCGTAGGTATCGTGGCCACCTCCGTCGGAGGGACGATCTATTACATGGAGAACAAGGTCACCAACATACGTCTAGGTCTCCTACTGGAGATAAGCACCGTGATAGGTTCCATGATCGGTGTCTTCCTCGCCCTGGCTCTGGAGAGTTGGGTCATAATGCTCGTGTTCTCCGCCGTTCTCATACTCACGGCGGTGAAGATGCTCCTCAATCCTACCGCGGATATAGAGGATAAAGAGGATGGGGAATTCGAATACACCGACCTCAAGACCGGCGAGACCATGAGATACGATGTGGAGCACAGAGGGATAGGATTCTCCACATGTGTGGTCGCAGGTGTGATCTCCTCCCTCACGGGTGTGGGAGGGGGACTGATCAAGGTACCCATCATGAACATGGTCATGAAGGTGCCTATGAAGGTGGCTACCGCCACCAGCAGTTACATGATCGGGATAACCGCATTCTCCGGTTCCATCATCTACTTCCTGAGCGGTCACATAGATCTGGAATTGGCGGCATTCGTCGCCATAGGTACGTTCCTCGGAGCGTTGATCGGCAGTCGTCTCTCCAGGAGGTTCGACGGTTCCTCTCTGAAGAGATACTTCTCCATACTCGTATTGGCGATAGCGTTCGTCATGATACTGCAGGCGGGAGGGGTAATATGAGCATGGAATCCGTCACGGCAAGGACGCTGAAGTATTCCATATGCGTCAGTATATTCCTGATAATCATAGGTCTGATCCTCAAGATGAGCGATATCACGGACACCCTCCTCTACGTAGGGGTATGCGCACTCATCCTCTGTCCGTTGTTGGGCGTGATCGTGAGTACAGTATGTCTCTTCATACAGAAGGACAAGGATTGGATAATCATCGCCATGATACTCATAGCGATTTCCGCCATAAATATGACGATTTCCGTGGTGATGATTGACTGATTTCGTAAACAATAAACGAAATCAGTCGATTATCGTAGAAAAAATCCAGAATCCAAGGTTAAATTGATATATCGGCTCTGTCTCTCTATCCTCATTAGAAGAACCTATAGGAGGCGAACCGAAACATGACAGACAATCTTGACAACCGTATCCTGGAGATACTGAAGAAGGATTCGAGGTGTCCGTTCGTTGAGATCGCGGCCAAGCTCGGCGTATCCGAAGGTACGATCAGGAGTAGGGTCCGCAAGCTCACCGAGGACGGGACCATCAGGGGATTCACCATAAAGACCAGTTCCAAGAATGTGAAGGCGTTGGTGGAGATACGTATCGACGTCAACACGGATACGGAGGAGATAGCCAAGGAATTGGCGGAATACTCCGGAGTATCCGAGGTGTACGAGGTCACCGGCGATCAGGATATCATCGCCATAGTGGATGTGGAATCATCACATCAATTGAACGAGATAATCGAGAAGGTGAGGCATTATGACAGTATCATCAGTACGCGTACACGTCTCATCCTCAAGGAACATGTTGGGGTGATCTGATGTTCGGAGGAACAGCGACGGCATTGATCACACCGTTCAGGGATGACGGTTCCGTGGATGAGGACGGATTGAGGAGATTGGTGGATTTCCAGGAGGAGAATGGAGCGAATGTTCTCATCCCCTGCGGTTCCACGGGAGAATCCGCCACGTTGAGCCATGAGGAGCACATCCGTGTGGTGGAGATCGTCAGGGATCAGGCGAAGCATGCGAAGATCATCGCAGGTGCCGGTAGTAACGCCACATCCGAGGCCATATACCTCAGTAAGGCGGCAGCGGACATCGGTTGTGATGGTATCCTATCCATCTCCCCGTATTACATCAAGCCCACTCAGGAAGGTATCTATCAGCACTTCAAGGCGATCAGCGAAGCGATCGACATACCGTTGATCATATACAACGTACCGGGAAGGACCGGGAGCAACATCTCCGCGGAGACCACGTTGAGATTGGCCGAACTCCCGGGTATCTCTGCGATCAAGGAAGCCAGCGGTAACGTCAATCAGATTCAAGAGATACTGTGCAAGAGGCCGAAGGGATTCGAGGTCCTCTCCGGGGATGACGGACTCACATTCTCCCTCATGGGGATGGGTTGTGACGGAGTCATATCCGTGGCAGCCAATTGCTGTCCCCGTTCCATGAGTCAGATGATCAACCTCTGCAAGCAGGAGAAGTACCTCGAGGCGAGGGAGATCCACTTCAAGCTCATGCCCCTGTTCAACGACCTGTTCATCGAATCCAATCCGATACCGATCAAATACGTCATGAAGAGACTCGGATACGGCAACGGTAAGCTCAGATTACCGTTGACCGAACTCTCGGTGAAGAACCGTCCGATACTCGACATGGACATCGCGAGACTGGGATTGATATGATCAACCTGGTGGTTGGAGGAGCCACTGGTAAGCTCGGACGCATGGTCTGCGACCTTGCGGTGCAATCCGAGGATATCGATCTCGTGGGTGCCACCGTATCACGTTCCGGAGGGAACATAGGCAGGATGCTCTACGACGGTGTGAAAGCATCAGCTCCGGAGGATCTGATGCATCTCTTGGATGATGCCGATGTGTACGTGGATCTCACCACACCATCCGCAGCATCCAAGATCATCGCCGATATCCCATCCACTGGTACCAACGTCATCGTCGGTACCACCGGTATCGATGCACAGACCATTCAGAATCTCGCGGATAACGTATGCAGATACAACGTATCGGGGATAGTCTCTGCCAACTTCGCCAGGGGCGTCAACGTGTTCTGGAAGATGTGCGAGGTCATGGCCTCCGCACTGAAGGATTATGATATCGAGGTCATCGAGACGCATCACAGGCACAAGAAGGACGCACCGTCCGGTACCGCCATGGAGGCGGTACGCAGGATACAGTCCGTAACAGGGATAAACGATTTAGAATACGGAAGGCAGGGCGTGACCGGCGAGAGGGGACAGGAGATCTGCATCCACTCCGTCAGGGCAGGCGATGTCTACGGTGACCATACGGTCATGTTCGGTGGCAGTATGGAACTATTGGAACTTAAGCACAGATCGGTATCACGCGAAGTGTTCGCAAGAGGGTGCATCGATACGATCAGATGGATAGCCGACAAGAGGGACGGCAAGATGCACACGATGGATGAGGTGTTCAATCTATGATCACGGTTTTGAAGTTCGGCGGGACCAGCGTAGGCTCTGCCGAAGCTATAATGAGGTCCGCAAGGATCACAACGGGAGAGAAAGGGAAGAAGATCGTCGTAGTATCGGCCATGTCCGGTATAACGAACTTCCTCGTACATGCGGTGGAAGATGAGACGACGGATATGGGACAGGTGTTGGATGAGTTCAGGAACAAACACGTCAACACCGCCAAGGAGATCGTCAACGACGATCTCATGGACGAGTTCATGAAGGAGTTCGAGATACGTTTCGAGAGTTTCAAGGAACTCCTCACCGACGAGAGCAGGAGGGAGGACGAGTTCTTCACCGATAACGTGACATCACAGGGAGAGAGGTTCTCCTCATTGCTGATGTCGTTCGCCATACGCTCGTTGGGATTCAAATCCGTCGCACTGACGGCGGAGACGGCGGGAGTGTTCGCCACCGGTAAACCGTTATCGGGTTCATGCGACCTGAAGAAGACATCCGTGAGGATGAACATGAGCGTCAGACCGTTGTTGAATGAGGACATAATTCCTGTCATAACGGGATTCTACGGTATCAACGAGAACGGCAAACCCTTGACATTCGGAAGGGGCGGTTCGGATTATGCGGCAGCCGCCATCGGTAACGCCATGGATGTCGATAGCATCGAGACATGGACGGATGTGGACGGATTCATGAGCGCGGATCCAAGATTGGTGCCCACAGCGGTGGTCATCAGGGAGATGAACTTCAACGAAGCGGCCGAGTTGGCGCACTTCGGTGCGAAGGTCCTCCATCCAAGGACGATCGAACCCGCCAGGATGAAGCACATCCCCGTATGGGTGAAGAACTCGTACAAACCGGACGAACCGGGAACACAGATCCATCAGATGAAGACTCCAGGTGACATGCCGTTGAAGAGCGTGGCGATGAAGTTGGATCTCTCCAGGGTTACGATCATCTCCGGAGAGATATCGTACAAACAAGCTACCGTGGCAAGGATCATGGAGAAGTTCGCCGAAGCGGAGATCGTTATCTATGCCATAGCCACATCCCTCTCATCCATCGCATTCCTCGTCCACAGTCTCGATGTGAACAAGGCACTGAAGTACCTCAACGAGTTGGATGACGACGAGATCGAAAGGATAGATGTCAGGAGCAACTTCGCACTCATATGCGCCGTAGGGGACGGATTGCTGCACAGGGTAGGATTCTGTGGGGATGTGTTCAAAGCGGTCAAAGAGGTGGGTGCGAGCGTGGAGATGATCTCCGAGGGCGCATCCGAGGTATGTTTGAACTTCGTGGTATCCACGGACATGGCCTCCAACGTCGTGAAGACGCTCCATAAGAACTTCATCGACGGGGGCGACCAGTGATGATGAGGGACTTCGAAGGTAAGGATGGGATAATGCAATTCGGTGGTATGTCCACCGTGGAGATAGCCGAGAGGTTCGGCACCCCCGTGTACGTCACCGATGAGCAGATCGTAAGGGAGAACTACCGCAGGGTGTACGAAGCATTCTCCCGTTTCATGGACACGGAGATACACTATGCATGCAAAGCTAACACAAATCTTGCCATCCTCAGGATATTGGAGCAGGAGGGTAGTTGCATAGACGCGGTCTCCATCGGAGAGGTGCTCACATGCCTCAAGGCAGGTTTCACCCCCGAGAGGATAATGTACACCGGAGTGAACGTCTCCGATAACGAATTGAAGGAGATAGTCGACACCGGATGCAGGATCAACATCGACTCCGAGAGCGAGTTGGAGAGATTATCCGTCATACTCGGTGAGAGACGTAAGGGATTCCCCATATCCTTCCGCATCACTCCCGGCGTCTCGTCCGGACACGGTGCGAAGGTCATGACCGGCGGTAAGGGAGCCAAGTTCGGCATACCCTACGACAGGGTCATGGACACATATGCCAGAGCCAAGGAATTGGGATACGACATCAAAGGGATACACGCCCACACCGGTTCCGGAGGGAACACCACCGACCCGTTCATCGAGGTCGTGGAGGTGCTGATAGAATTGACCAACAGGCTCAGGGACGAGTTGGACATCCACCTGGAATTCATCGATTTCGGAGGAGGACTCGGCGTACCGTACAAACCTCAGGAGGAGGAATGCGATGTGAATGACCTTGGGGCTGAGATCACCGACATGATATTGGAGGAGACCGACGTGAAGAAGGTATGTCTCGAACCCGGGAGATACCTCGTATGCGATGCGACCATCCTCCTCTCGAGGGTGAATGATGTGAAGGACGCCGGCCCTAAGAAGTACGTGGGGATAGACGCGGGATTCAACACCCTCATCCGTCCTTCATTCTATGATTCATACCATCACGTAGCACTCGCCAACAAGTTCAACAAGGCATGCGTCGCCAAATACGAAGTGGTCGGACCGATCTGCGAGACCGGCGATTACATCGCACACGACAGGATTCTCCCCAATCCGAAGGAAGGCGACCTGTTATGCGTGTACAATGCGGGAGCATACGGATTCTCCATGTCGTCGAGATACAACTCCAGACCATTATGCGCCGAGGTGTTGGTGAACGATGGTAAAGCGGAGCTCATTAGGGAAGCCGAGACGATGGAGGACATCTGGAGACACCAGATAATACCGGAGAGGCTCAGATGATATTCTGGAAGTATCACGGCATAGGGAACGACTTCATCGTCCTCAACGGGATAGATGAGGATCTCGAGATCGATAACGAACTCTGCAAGAGAATGTGCGACAGGCACTTCGGCATCGGTGCGGATGGTGTGCTGTACGTCCTTCCCGGCAGGGACGGTGCGGACATAACCATGAGGATAATCAACGCCGACGGCAGCGAGGCGGAGATGTGCGGTAACGGCATCAGATGCGTCGCGAAGTTCGCATACGATTTCGGAAAGGTCGAAGGTAAGAGGTTCACGATCAACACCCTCAGGGGCAATCTCGGTGCCGATGTGACCGTAGAGGATGGTAAGGTCAGGACGGTGACGATCGACATGGGCGCACCCATACTCGAAGCACCCGGAAAGACAGATCTGGAACAGTTGGAGACAGTGACCATCAACACAGCCGCAGGCCCCGTCACGGGTAACTGCATCTCCATGGGCAACCCGCATTTCGTCACGTTCGATCAATTATCGAATGAGAAGATAGACACGTTGGGCCCGATACTCGAATGCCACAGACTCTTCCCCAAGAAGACTAACGTGGAGTTCGCCACCGTGAAGGATGGTAAGATACACATCCGTGTCTACGAACGCGGTGCGGCATGGACACTCGCCTGCGGTACGGGAGCATGTGCGACCACCACCGCAGCGGCATTGAACGGTATGGTGGAATTTAACGAACCAATCGACGTGGAGCTTCCCGGAGGATGGCTGAGGATAACCGTCGACAAGGATCTGAGATATGTGAAGATGGAAGGACCTGCGACCTTCGTATACGCAGGGGACTATGAGGAATGAACATGAAGTATGAGTTCGCAGATAGATTACAGAGACTTCCTCCATACCTCTTCGTGAGGTTGGAGGAGATGACCGCCAAGAAGAGGGCGGAAGGTGTGGATATCATCGATTTCGGTATCGGTGACCCCGACCTCCCTACACCGGATGAGATAGTCGAGGAGATGTGCATACAATCAAGGATCAACGCCAATCAGAAGTACTCGTCATCGGCCGGAGAGAAGGATCTCAGAGAGGCCGTTGCAAGATGGTACAAGAAGAGATACGGCGTAGCAGTGGATCCGGACACACAGGTGTGCATAACCATCGGTTCGAAGGAAGCGATATTCAACATCGCCCAATCCTTCGTGAATCCCGGTGAGACCATAATCGCACCGAGCCCGGGATATCCTGTATACTCCGGTGCATCCACCATATTCAACGAAGCTAAATGCGTAAAGGTCCCCCTCAAAGCGGAGAAGGACTGGCTCTTGGACGTAGATGATTGTCCGAAGGGCGCCAAGATGCTGTACATCAACTACCCCAACAACCCCACGGGAGCCACTTGTGACAAGGCATACCTGAAGAGGGTGTACGATTGGTGTCAGGAGAACGGTACGATACTGTGCGTGGATGATGCATACTGCGAGATGACCTACGACGGTTATCAGGCACCCTCTATACTCGAGATAGGTGAGGATGCGATAGAATTCGGTTCGTTCTCCAAGACGTTCAACATGACGGGATTCAGGTTGGGATATGCCGTAGGACATCCCGATCTCATCGCGGGACTGAAGAAATGCAAGGGACAGATCGATTCCGGAGCACCGATCTTCATACAGAAGGCTGCTTTGAAGGCACTGGAGATGTACGGCGAGAACGGAGAGGCACCGGAGGTCGTCAAGGAGAACATGAAGGAGTACTCCCACAGGAGGGAGGTGCTCGTCAACGGCCTCAGGGAACTGGGATTCGACGTGAAGATGCCCAAGGGAACGTTCTACATCTGGTTCGACTCCAAATGCAAGACATCCCTCGAGTTCACGGAGAAGATGCTCGATCTCGGTATCGTGGTCACACCCGGTTCCGGATTCGGTGAATCCGCGGAGGGCTATGTGAGGATGACCGTCACACAGCCCGTTCCGAGGATCGAGGAAGCCCTCAAGAGGATGAGGGAAGGACTCATCTGACCCTCTTCTGGTGTATCACGAATCCCAGGATCATCACGAGGATCAGGGACATCACGATCACCGGTAACAGGAGACCCATATCCCTGTCGGACGACGGCGGGGATATCGTCTCCTCCTTCCATGAAGCATACACATCTAGGTCGAGACCTCCGGTGAATTGTTTTCTTTCATCACCATCTATGATGTACCACCCATCGAAGACATGACCTTCCTTCACGGGATCGTTGGAGCAGACATATCCTTCGAACCATGTATCTCCATCCTCACTCAGATGGAACCTGTTCATCTTCGCCGTCCATGATGCGTACACATCGATGTCCTCATCGAACTCACCCGTGAACTCCACCCTCTCGAGATCGACGAGATGATACCAATGATCGAACGTGTATCCGTTCTTTGCAGGTACGGGAGATTCCTTGAACTCTGATTGTCTGTACTGTACGTACATCTCCCCACCCTCCTCGAGATAGAATGTGACCACGGGATCGGGCTTCGTAGGCGATGGTACGTAGATCATGCTCCATTCCGCGTAGTAATCGGTGTTCCTGTTGACCGTTCCGGTGAACACTCCGTCCGTTGACTTCCATTGTACGAAACGGTATCCCGATCTCGTCGGTGCATCGGGTGCGGTCACCGAACATTCCGTTATCGTCTCATGTACGAGGTTACCGCCTTGGATGTCATAGAAGCGGACGAGATACGTCGGTGGGACGTATGCCCACTCCGCATAGTAATCCGTATCTTTGGTGACGGTCCCTGTGAATGCACCATCCGTCGATTTCCATTGTACGAAACGGTATCCTGACCTGGAAGGGGTCTCCGGTGCTGTGACGGTGCCCTCGGTGGTCGCTTCCTTTAAGAGATTGCCATCCTGACGATCGTAGAAGCGGACCAGATATGTTGGTGGGACGTAGGTCCAATCTGCGATGACCGTGATATCATCAACGATTCCCGTCGTGTTCTCGATCTTGTTCTCGCCATCGAACCATCCGTTGAATGTATGGCCGGCCTTGGTAGGTGTCGGGAGTGTCTTCTCTTCGATCTCGGTGAATGTCAGGCTTTCGACATCGGAACCACCTCTGGAGTCGAACGTGATTGTGTGTTCGATTGGTATCGCTGAGATTGAAAATTCTATTGGACCGTTAACGCAACCTGTAAGTATTCTTGCTGTACCGTCGGAGCCCAGAGTGTATGTTGCACCTGTTATTGCTGTCTCATCTGGAAGGAAATAATGTTCCTCTGGCTTGATGATTGTGAACCATGATTCACCATAATCAGCAAGACCATATTCTGTTGTGAAAAAACAATGCTCTAATGTAGGAGTTATGGAGGCCGACCATATGGCGTTTATTTTGACTATATATGCATCGTCTGTGATGGAGAGCGGATCCATCTTATAGCTACCACCAAGTTGAACGACAGTATTCTCAATCATCCAATATTTGAAAACAGATCCCAGTTTTGTCGGTGCAACATTCGCGACATTAACATAATTTTCAACATCAAAAAGTACTGTATTGTAAGCATAATCGGCAATGCCTCCGTCTAATTCATAGAATCCAGTAAATTTTTTCAGTTCGACTTTGGGGGTGATGATTATGTTTTTATTCACAATTTTACAGGCATTGATGAGATCTGCATCGATAGACACCCTTTCTGAGCAAGAAAATTCCTTTTCATTTGAAATCCATTTAGGAACTGAGTACCCATTTTTCAATGGGACGTATTCAGGTATTGTGAGATAATCGCCAATTGAACATGTAATTTCTTCAGACACATGACCAAATGTGTCGTCGAATTTGATCTTGTACTCAATCATCTCTAAAAAAACATTGATTGTACCGCTCCTCAGTTCAAATTTTTGTAAGTAGAAGTCATCAGCATTGTCGGTTGCAGACCCATATGTCCTATGTGGTTCATACCCTACCTTTTTACTTATTGCTTTGAAATTATAATTGATCAAGTCTCCAGGTACTGGTACGGGCACCTCACTCTCTATGATTACATTGTTCACTCTCATTTCTATGTCAATTTCATCGAATTTAAACGTAACCTGATTTACCGTTTCTCCATTACCGTTCTCGGATTCTAGCACAATTGGCAGTGTAAATAATGCTAGCACCATAATCCCAATTAACAACCTTCTATCCATAATTGTAATTATTAATTCTTAGTTATTAATATATTCATAATAACATGGTAGAATATCATCTATAATGATCAAAAATGGAAGGTTCGATGCCTTTTCGGCATCTTTTGATAAAAAAGATTCAACGTCTCTTCTTGTTGAATCTCTTCTTCCCGCCCTGGTTCTGGGGCCTCTTGGGCGGATTCGGATATCTGCGTTTGATATCCTCCACACGTTTCAGGAACTCCTCGTTGAGCACATCCCCTCTGAACTCCCCACCGTATTGGTCTATCTTCGCAGCTATCGAGATCTTCCCAGCCAACGCTCTGGAGATGTTCCCTCTCTGCCACTTGGGTGCTCTGTGCACCTCGGGATGCTGATAGATCACACCGTGCTTCGGCGGCCTCTTACCCGATCTCAGATGTCTGAACATGGCCTTCTCCGCCCCCAGCATCTGTATGGTGGATGACGGTAACGATGCCAATCTCTCCAATCCTCCCGCCAATGAGATCAATCTCGCCGACAACGGTCCTCCCGCGATCGCACAGAGGTTGGGACACGAATCCTTCACTATCCCGGAGATATATTCTTCCGTCCTCTCCCTGTCGTCGTATATCCTGCACAAGGTATCCGCGAGATCCTGTACCGCTCTCATATCGTCCTCATCCAACTCCGCACCGATGGATTCCAATTCGATACCGAGTTCCTCGATGATCCCGTCCCTCTCGCCGAATCTCGCGATCAGATCCGCATATCTCTTGTCCTTGGCATGATCGGCCAATTCGGGGAAGTGGAGGCCGTACCATTCATGCAATCTCTCGTTCAACAGGTTGGATGTCTCGATCAGATCGTCGAGATTCCTGATCGCCTGTACAAGACTCCTGTCTCTCGGTATGGGTTCCGACGTCCTCAGTCTCCCCAATCCCAACATGGCCTCGTGCATCAACGCATTGTCGTAACCGAAGTTCTCCGCCTTGATGAAGGACGAATCGAACAACGTGGGTTTACCCAACAGGGCCTGACGCCTGTCCGCCACGAACATCTTGCTCTTACCCTCGACCAGCTCATGCTCCTCGGGTAACGTCCCTCCCCTCTGCATGAGGGCCAATTTCTCCGATATCACGGAGGCGTCCTTCGGGAACAGCCTCTTGTCCATTATCTTATTCTCATCGCATAGGAAGCAACCGAACCATTTCGTGATCAGTATCATAGCATCCCTCTGATCTTCTCTATCTCCGATCTGGGGAGGTTCTTCGCACGCTTCGCCAACAACTGCATATGGGCCTGGAACTCCATCTCCTCCATACGGTCGTATGCCTCCTCCAGCGTAGCACCCTGTGTGAGGGCACCATGTCTAGCCATCAGCATCGCCATACTATCAGAGTGTTCCTCGATAGCTTTGACCAACTCATCGGATCCCGGGGTGTAATATGGTATCATGGGTACCTCTCCCAACAGCATTATCCCCTCGGGTGTGAGGCAGGTGTTCATCTTCTTACCTTTGACGGCCAATGTCGTACAATACAGGGGGTGACAGTGAACAATGGCATTCACATCCTTGTTCTTCCTGTACAATGCGAGATGGAACTTGTGCTCTATCGACGGTTTCCCTTCGGATAGTATCTCCCCATCCAACGACAGCTTCACCAACTCATCGGGCGTGAGCATCCCCTTGTTCCTTCCGGACGGGGTGATCAATACGTAATCGTCCACCCTCATGCTCATGTTACCGCCGGCGGATACGGTCAGGTTCCTGTTGTAGATGGTCCTGCACATATCGGTGAGCAGTTCCCTCGCATAGAGCTCGTTCATTCCCTCACCTTCGATATCTCCGATGGCTTGAGGATACCCTTCTCGGTGATGAATCCCGTGACATATCTCGCAGGGGTCATGTCGAAGGACGGGTTCAGTGCCTTGCAACCGACCGGTGCTATGCGCACACCCTTCACCATCGTCACCTCCTCTTCGGAACGGTCCTCGATCACGATGTCCTCTCCCGTCTTTGTGTTGAAATCGAATGTGGATATGGGGGCTGCGACATAGAAGGGGACGTTGAACTCCTTGGCCAACACCGCCTTCTCGAACGTACCGATCTTGTTGGCGAAATCTCCGTTCGCCGCTATCCTATCCGCACCGACGATGATCATATCGACACCCTTCCTGATGAAGTGTCCCGAGGAACCGTCGGGGATGATGGCATGATCTATCCCTTCCTGTAGTAATTCCCATGCCGTCAGCTGCATACCCTGTAATCTAGGTCTCGTTTCCGATACGTAGACGAAGAATTCCTTACCGTCATCATGCGCCTTGCGCATGGGTGCCAATGCCGTACCGACATCCACCGTCGCCAATGCACCTGCGTTGCAGTGGGTCATGAGTCTGTATCCATCCTTGATCAGCTCCCCACCATACTCCCCTATCTTGGTGCATCTGTCCACCATTGATTGGGCGTATGCGTCGGCGGCCTCTACCGGATCCCTTCCCTTCGAGAGCTCCTCCACCATATGATCCACCGCATAGAACAGGTCGTTGGCGGTGGGTCTCGCCGCTTTGATGTCCTTCGCGGCCTGTTCCATATCGTTGCCGTTGATGGCCGCCAGGCACATACCGTATGCCGCGGTGGCACCTATGGACGGAGCTCCGCGTGTGGTCATGTTCCTTATGGCCTCTGCCACATCCTTGTAATCTTTGAATGATACTATGACGATCCTGTCGGGCAGTTCGCGTTGATCGATCATCGTGACCTTACCATCCTCGAACCATACGGCACGGATGTCTGCGGTCTTTCCGTTGATATTGGCCTTCATGTCATCCCTCTTGAATTATGACGGGTCACCGAATGATTGTATGGATGGGATATAATGGATTGCAACGGGATGTGTCATCAATCCGTCACTTTCCATAACCCGACCTTGTTGGATCCCTTCCTCTCAGCAAGTCCTAGTCTTTTCAGTTTCATCATGGCCTTCCCTACATATGATCTGCTGAGCCCAGTATGTTCGGAGACATCGTTCAGTGTATAATGGGGGCATATTCTAAGCGTGTCGAGTATCGACCTCTCTGCATCCGTCAGGATGATCGTCTGCCTCCTGAGGGATGCGGATGCACGCTCACTTGTGAACGGAATGGTCACCGTGACCCCTGCATTGGAGGATCCGATACATCCCTTTCCGTAATGTTCCGTGATCGATGGGATGCCATGTCCCGTACCCTTCGACAACCCGGCACGGGTGAATATGTTCATGAGAGAGGCATTGACGGGACGGCTCATCCCTTCGAGCATATCATCCTCCGATAACGGATACGGTATCGGACCGAATGATATGATCTCCATCCTGTCGTCGAATACATGTATCGTCGGAGGGATCATACCTGACCAATTGTTGTGTACGCACGCATTGATCCAAGCCTCTTCGACAGATACGATATCGAAGAGCTTCCTCTCTCTACGCACCCCCTCACCAACTTTGACCGAGGTCTCGTTCAGTGTTTCGATGTAATCCAATGTCTTGCGGACCAATATCAGAAGACAGTGTCCAGAGAATTCCACCCTATGGGATGTCACAGTACGGTCCACACCCGAGAACAATGTGATCGCCAACACGATGGGGTCCTGATCGGACAGCATCGACCCTTGGAGGTTGAACCTACCGTTGGAATCGATGAGATCGAACTCCTCCATCGGATCCTCGCTCTCACCCAGGATCCGGATCAGTTCATCGAACGTCAACCCCTGTTCAATCGATGTGGAATCGATCAGATTGTCCCCATAGCTCATGAACATCCTGCGGAGTTCCGACATCGTCATCCTACGATCCCTCTCTCCATCCCTGATGTATGCGATCCCATTACATGCGTAGGGGCGATGGTCTCCATCGACCTTCACAGAGATGCGATCCTCCCCATCCAGCGATATCGTCCTTTCGATGATCGGCGTCACATGAGGGTCCACAGAACCATATATTGCCTTCCTGATCGTTCCCTCACCACATTCTACTCCGACAAGGACCTCGCCGTGACCGTCCTTATTTAGCATCGCTGTCAGCGAGATGATATCGTTCTTCAATTCGACGATACTCTGTTCGAATCCCGATGTCCTGTCCTCAAGATCCAGATCTTTCATGGTCGTCATACATGATGCACGTGGAGACTATTTATCATTCCCTTATAATTCCCTTTATTATTCCATGAGGGGAATAGTATCAACCAATCCTTCAGTTGCAAAAGTGGCAAATTAGCAGATTCCTTGACTTGCAAAAGTGGCAAAATGTCGATTTTCTTCAGTTGCAAAATTGTCATCTTTATATACTGCGAACAATCGGCCAGACTGAATAAGAAGCAAAAGGGCGATATTCACTCACGACATGGGATTGATTCATCCCTTCAGCACATCACATGCGTTCCTGTACGTCATCTCCGACAATTCATCCGTATCCATGCCGATGACCGATGCCACCTTGGAGATGTGTCCATGCATATCCATGTCCTCGCCCTCGTGATCGGACTCCAACAGCAACCTGTCCTTCGGTATGGCACGGAGGATATCGTTCACCTTCCCCTCCGACCTCTTGAACAATCTCGGGGATATCGACAGGTAGCAACCACGTTCGATGAACGCGTTGACGAGACCAGCGGGTGCATCGTACGAGTGTATTATCGATCTTACATCACATCCTTTCAACGCAGCGAGGACATCGTCCGTGGAACGTACCATGTGGATGTTCGCCACCCTATCCATCTCCGATGCGATCCGTAGTTGTTCTTCGAACACCCTTTGTGGATCATGTCCGGAACGTATCCTGTCGAGACCTATCTCGCCTACGTGGGCTTCGGGATGTCTCTCCAGGATATCGATCAACGCATCATCTCCATCATACTCGTCGGAGTACCAAGGGTGGGTGCCGAAGAATGCGATCACCCTATCATCGGATAGCATCAACCTCTCTAGAATGTCCCGATCCAACGGTCCGGTCGCATTGCAGAACAACAGCCCTGCATCGGAGATGTCCCTGTATCCCGTGCCGAACCCTGCCTTTGCGATATGGAGATGCGCATCCGCGAACATATCTTCGATAATGGGGTGGTGGATTTAGAAACTGTCGGATCTTTGAGAATAGGGGTCTGCGGACGTTCCCGTCCGCAGTAAGGGGTTTGGGATTAAAGGGAATTCACTTCTTCTTCGTGAAGAAGAATATACCTACTGCGAGGACTGCGACAACTACGACGATACCGATGATGAGTGCGGTGTTGTTGTTGCTCTTGGAGGGCTCGTAGCCTGTCGTGGACTCATCGACGATCTTCATGTAGGCGTACGGGTCTCCCCATGTGGTGTCCTTCCATGTCTTCTTGTCTGAATCGGACAGTGCGTTGTACACATCCTTCGTAATGTAACCGTTTGAGACAGCGAGTGCGACGGTGTCATTCTTGTAGTACTCGGAGGAGTCATTGACCTCGGCCCACTCTTTGTCCTTTGCGTAGTATGTGGCGTTCTTGCTGCTTCCGTCATAGCTTACCCAGCCGCTCGAAGAGAATGTGAGTTTGCTGAGACCGTTGTTGGCGAATGCGGTGTTGGCGTTGGCTATGAATGACTGCTTTGTCTTCAATGTCGTGAACTCGACCCATTTCGTCGTTGTGTCCTTTCCGTCTGCACCGATGACCTCAACGAAGATGTGGCTGGTGTATTCCTCGGGGAATGTGTGCGTGTCAGCATCCGTCGTCTTCGCTGCGACGGCCTTGATGTAGGCGTACGGGTCGCCCCATCCCGTGCTCTTCCATACGGTCTTGTCTGCGACGTTGGCGTAGGTGGCCTCGCTGATGTAACCGTTGGCGAGAGAGAAGGCCAGATATTTGGCTGCAGGGTACTGTTTCTGGGTTTCTGTTACTTCTACCCATGACTTACCGTCCTCGCTTCCGACGTAGCAGGCGTTGTAGCCTTCGTAGTCGACAGTGATGTATGTGGTGTATGTGAATTTGACATCATATCCGTAGTATGCGAAAGCCGTGTTGGCCTTCTCTACGAAATCTGCTGCATCATTCGTTGATGTGAATTTGACCCAATCGCTGCTCGTGACCAATCCGTCCTCACTTACGATCTCGAAATAAGCGTAGTGCTCGACGGAGTCCGCTGCGGATGAATCCTTGTCATCGATGACGCAGATGACCGCAGTAAGGCAGAACATAGCGACGATCGCTAGTGTCAATGCTTTGAACTTTCCATTCATGATGATAACCCTTATTGGATGTTATGTCCAAATTAGAGATGATGTAATATAATACTTTTGGATTACTAATCCAATCTGAGTGACCTAGACACATACCATTTAATAGCGAACAAGATATTGGTTGTATCATCCAACTTGATACGATGAAGGATTCTGAGGGAGATAGTTTGAGAGAACGGAAGAAGATGACCGTGAAACAACTGAAGGTCTATCTGACGGCATCGATAATCCTCATAGGAGTGATCCTCTCAGGCATCGTATCGTTACATTCAGGCGAGAGTAGTCTGGCGCATGCCGATGGAATCCTGATAGATTTCGAGGAATATGACACCACATGGTTCGAGTACGATCTCAACACCTCGAGCCATCCCATATCGCTCCTAGAGAAATCCTGCGAGAAGAACGGTTATACTCTGACCATCAACGACAACGTGGTCACCGAGATCAACGGCGTCACCAATGACGATACGCATTCCTGGGGTCTATGGTATGTCGTGAAGAATTCCACCACGTGGACCAAATCGGATACCTATGAGATCGACATGAGGGATTATTCGATCGTCACATGGGCATACAGGGCATCCGATGAGACACCAACGGTGGCCGTCGATGCCACCGGAGTCAGCATATATGGTTACAGCCAGGCCATGCGCGTGGTCACACTTTCTCCCGTGGCGACGGAGACCGTCGGTGCGATGAACGCCGTGGCGGCCATAGTCGGTGCGGATTATTACAGCAACTACCCCAACTCGATCATCAAGATGAAGAACGAGGGTAAGATCTCGATCGTAGGAACATACACCGATCCGAGTTATGAGATCATCATGAAGCAGAACCCGGACCTCGTGGTGGCGGACAGCACACAGTACAATCAGGTACAGGTCGCGAAGGCCGTCAGGGATGCCGGAGTGACATCCATCGTCCTCTACGAGGGAGAGGATATGGAGACCATCTACAACAACACGTTCATCGTCGGGATGGCCATGGGATACGGGATGACCGCACAGGTCGCCATATCCGAGGACGAACTCGCCGTCAAGGAGGTCGCATCCAAGATCGATGTCTCCCAGAAGAAGAGGGTCATGGTCGCACTCTCGCCCGACAGCGCCCCGTACGTCGCTGGTAACTACACCTACGTCAACGACATCATCAACACGATATCCGCCGAGAACGCCTTCGCATCCATGAACGGATGGGCCCATGCGAACACCGAGATGATAGCTCAGAAGGATGCGGATGTCATCATAATCGTCACGGATTCATACGAAGCGACCCAATCCGAATGGGATTACATGTACTCACATCTTCCGGAGACATGGAAGATGACCAAGGCATACGCCAACAAGGAGATCTACCTCGTAACGGGGAAGGCCTCCGATCTCGCATCCCGTGCGGCACCGAGATTCCCCCAACTAAGCGAACTTCTGGCAGAGATAATCTACCCCGATTCATTCGACGTGGACCTGCCCAAATACGTCGGTGATGACTACAGGGACTACCTGACCATCACCAAATACCTATCATACGACAACTGAGGAGAGATAGATGAACAAGAGAGCGACAGCAATCATCACATTCATCGCCGTGGCGATGATGATCATGGTCCCCCTATCGTCGATATCATCGGCCGATACGACGGGCGGGGACAGGTTCATGCTCGACGAAGGCAACGGTGCCAAGACCTGGTACGATGTCACGGAGGGCGACACATACGGCGATGTCATAAAGGCGACATTGGAGGCCAACGGACATACCTGTACCATATCGGGGACGTCCATCACGGTCGATGGGAAGACCACGAACACCATAGGGGATGGGCGTGGAAGTTCGTCCGATGTACTCAGGATACCGGGGACATCCAACATCACGGTGACATCGAAATGGATCCCCTATACGTGGGATGACACGAAGGATGAATGGATTGTCATCACCGATCTCTCAGCACCTTACTCCTCAGGTCACATAGCGATCGGATTCTATCCCGAAGGTATAGTGCCTTCCGAGACACCCGACAATCAATCGGTCACCTGCATGGGATATGATGCAAGGGCTTCCAACAGTCAAACAGCGACCATGTCCACCGACAAGCCCACCGTCAAATGGGCAGAGGTCGGATGGGACGGTAAGGTCACCAATTCGATCATAGGCATCGACAAGGACACGGGTGTGATGGGTTCCGATGAGGCCGCATACACCGGTTCGTATGCACAGGTATTGATCGCCGGCGGATATGTGTTCATCAAATACGGTATGGACAACAACAGGACCAACACGGCCGCCCTCGTCTGTAGGGACATCGATACCGGTGCCGTCAAGTGGTACTTCGAATACCCCAGATCATACTATGAGACGAGCAACTTCGCCCTCGTCGGCGATTATGTGTACGTGCAGAGCTCCGCAGGGGTGGAGGGAGAGACCTCCAAGTCCGTAGGTACGCTGTACAAGATCAACTGGAAGACCAGCAGCGGTCTTGCGACACCCGAGAAGACACTCAAGAACATCCCCGATACCCTAGAAGACTATCCTGCTGTCGGATATGACGGGTATGCGGGGGCGAGCGGTCTCACATCGCTCGTATACGATTCCGGTGCCCTGTTCTCGATGGGATCGTCCGGGATGATCTATTGTATCGATCTCGATCTCAATCCGATATGGTCATACGCATCCGGGGGCAGAGGGTATTATTCCGCACCCGTGGTTTACGATGACTATGTGTTCGCAGGGATGCTCGACGGACATCTGTACATCCTCGACAAGAATTCTGGTACCCTGAAGGCCGACGTCAAGGTCTATCAGGCCGATTACAGGGGAGAGGCGATCGGTTCCGTGACCATGCCCTCCATAATCGAATCCGATGGGAAGTACTACATATTCTGCACATTCACCGACGGGAGGGGAATGAGCGCACAGGTCTACGGTATCGCACTCTACGAGTACGATGGTGGAAGTAATGTCACTACGATCGTGGAACCCAGGGACAAGGGTTACGGAAGTCTAGGAAGGACGACGGCCGTCGTCACGGACGATTTCAAGGGAGTGTACTTCCAGGGAGGCAGTAGCCTCTATCGTATGAACATCAACGGTCAGATCGCCATCCTGAACAAGGAGACCAGCATATCGCATTCGTTCCTCGTCCTGATCAACGGCGAGAAGTTGGCAGCGACGGCATACACCAAGGGTGCGGCGATGATGGAGTTCGATCTCGAAGGTAACATCATCGGTAAGTTCCTCGAGGATGAGGAATATCAGCACTATTGTATGGCGGGACTCACCGTGTACAACGGAGGATACATCTTCGGTAACGATTCGAGTGTCATCTCCGTCGCAGGCGGATTCGACGATCCCACACCGGAACCGTTGCCGGAGAAAGGTCTTGCTCCGTGGCAGGTCCTGCTCATAGTCCTGGCGGTATTCGCCGCGATCATCATTGTCGGATACTTCGGTATGAAGTACGGTCTGAAATGGGATCATCCGTGGCATCACATCGTACATTCGATCAGGAACTTCCTCTTCGGCGAGGAATATTCGCACAACACGCTCTCCAGGCACCGCCTGTGGTTGGTGATGGGCATCGGTATAACGTTCACGTTGATCGCAGCCATAGTCTCATTATGCGTAGGGCCCACGACGACATTGGGTGTGGGAGAGATGTTCCAATGCCTCTTCTCCGCGATCGCGAAGGGAGGTCAGGACCTCACATACAACGAGTTGATGGTATACAGCGCAAGATTACCGAGGACATTGGTCGCCATAGCTGTCGGTGTTGGATTGTCCATCGCCGGTGCGATGTATCAGGCGATCATCAGGAACCCTCTGGTGGATCCGTACATCATGGGAGTGTCCTCCGGTGCGGGTACCGCGGCGATCGCAGTGATATCGTTCGACTTCACGTTCTTCGGTCTGTTCCCCGCACACTCGATCTATCTCACAGCTTTCACAGCAGCTATCGGCGGAGTGTTGGCGTTCATGTGCACCATGTTGCTTGCCACCAAAGCGGGAGGGACATCCATCAACTACGTCCTCGCAGGAGTCATCGTGGGATTGGTGTTCTCCGCGGCACAGACATTGATGCTCACGTTCGCAGGTAACCACGTGACGGGTGCTCTGTCATGGTTATACGGTTCGTTCTCCGAGGTCACATGGCCCAAGGTATGGTTGGTGCTGATCCCATCGTTCGCGATATCGTTCGGAGTCCTATTCTGGGCCAAGGAGTTCAACCTGGTCCTGTTGGGAGAGGATCAGGCGAGACAGATGGGATTGGATGTGAAGAGATTCAACAGATGGATGCTCATCATCGCCTCGGTGCTCACATCCATATGCGTAGCGTTCGTTGGTATCATCGGTTTCGTGGGATTGGTCATACCCCACCTGTGCCGTATGATGCTCGGAGGGGACCACAGGTTGGTACTACCCACATCGATGGCGTTCGGAGGTTTCCTCATGATCGTCGCGGATATCGCGTCAAGGATGCTCGTCCCGGGATTCGAACTCCCTGTCGGGGCCATCACAACGATAATAGGTGTGCCTGTGTTCGCCTATCTCCTTATCAAGAGGGGGAAGATGTATGACGGATGAGATTCCACTGTTGGAGGTCAGGGACCTCCAGAAATACTACGAGGACGGCTATCATGCCGTCAGGGGCATATCCTACAAGATCGGCTCCGGGTTGCTGGTGGGTCTGATAGGACCCAACGGTTGCGGTAAGACGACGATGATGAAGTGCATCAACAGACTGCACGACCCCACATCCGGTGATATCCTCATCGACGGGGAGAGCGTCCTCAACAAGGGTCCGGGAGAGGTGGCGAAGATCGTCGCCAACGTACCTGCGGAACTCAGGACGAGCTTCGGTCTCACCGTGTTCGAGACGGTGATGTTGGGCAGATACCCATATCTCAAGAACGTATGGTGGGAGACGAAGGAGGACGAATCCTTCGTCGAGGAATGTCTCGATAAGTTCGGCGTACACCATCTGAGGAACCGTCCGCTGCATATGCTGTCCTCCGGAGAGCAGCAGCGTGTGCTGATCGCCAAGGCGTATGTGCAACAGCCTAGACTGATGTTGGTGGATGAACCCACCTCGCATCTCGATATGAAGTACAAGCTCGACGTCATGGAGTATCTCCGTGCGATGGTCAGGAAGAACATGACCATCCTCGTCGCCGAGCACGATATATCGCTGATGGCGAGGTACTGCGACCTCTGTATCATCATGAAGAAGGGTGAGATCGTCGCCATCGGGGATCCGAAGAAGGTCATCACATCCGAGCTCATCGAGGATGTGTACGAGGTATCCGCATCCGTCGGATTGGACAAGGACGGGGAACTGTACGTCCTGCCGAAGAGATTCCACAAGCAGGACTATCAGTACGACCTGGACATATTCGGTGATGATGATAAGTGATCATCGGACCAATCCATCCCATCATATGGATGGATGGTCCCTTGACCCATTCCCTCTTCGATCGATCCATGATCAGAGACATATCGCCATGTAGATCGGCAGATAGAGGATGTTACCATCCTTCCTCAGATCCTTCCCGCATAGCACGTATGCCTGTCCTAACGTCTTCGAGTATCTTCTCATGTACCGGTCCAACGATGCATGTTTGGATACCACGGACGTCTTGACCTCGATCGGGCAGATCCTCTTCCCGTCCCTTATCAGGAAATCGATCTCGTAACGGTTGTTGTTCTCCTCCCTCTCATAGAACGAATGGAAGAACAGTTCGTGACCGCCGGCCCTCAACATCTGTGCCACCATGTTCTCCGCGAACATGCCCTCGTTCACGTGCAACCTATCTTCGAGCAACGAGAGATACACATCATCCTCCAATACCGTCCCGTCGTCCACGGCCATGCTTATGAGCAATCCTGTATCTCCCATGTAGCATTTCACCGTCGTACGTTCGAGATTCATCCTCAATGCCACGTCCGGGACGGATGAGTTGTAACAGAGGTTCGCGATCATGGAATCCTCCAACCAGAAGATCGCATCCTCGTATTGCGACATCTTCGCACCATCCTCGATCCGTGAAAGATTGAACTTGCGGTCGTGCTTGTTGAGCTGTGACGGGATGTCATCGAACAATGCGACGAGTCTCCCTCCTCTCTTGCGGACATCGTTCCTGTACAGTTCGAGGATCGTGCGCTTCACCGCCTCCGCATCCGAGAAATCATGTCTCCTCGCATATGCCTCCACGGCCTGTGGCATACCTCCGACCAGCATGTATGTCCTGAATGCCCTCATCGTCACGTCGTGTATGTCATTCCCGAGAGGTGTCCTCTCCTTGAAATGGGTACGTATGTTCGGGACGGTGACCTCGTCCCCCATGGCCCAACAGAATTCCTCGAAATCCATCGGATACATCCGGATCGACCTCTCCTCCGACGGTATGAGGATGTCCTTCACGTTCTCCTTTATGGAGATGAGCGAACCCGTCTCGATATAATCGTACCTCCCGTCGGCGACCAGGAACTTAATGGCCTGTCTGGCCTTCGGATAGAACTGTATCTCGTCGAAGACGATCAGTGATTCGCGTTCATACAGCTTCGTGCGTGTGATGCGCGACAGTTTCTCCAGGAACAGGGGTATGTCATGGATATCGTTCTCGAATATCTTGACGATCTTGGGGTCGGGATTGGAGAAATCCAGGATTATGTGCGATCTGTACTCATTCTTGGCGAACTCGCTGACAAGATATGATTTCCCGACCCTGCGTGCGCCTTCGATCAGAAGGGCGGTCCTGCCGTCATCATCCCTCTTCCAGTCGAGGAGTGTATCGTATGCCTTGCGTCTCATCATCCCGTTCGCCTCATCATTCCTCTTTGCTTAACTCACGAGTGGTTGTAAACATCCTCTTTGCTTAATTCAATTCATGTGATGGGTTACATATTATTATAATGAACGGTCGATTCTTCCTCTTTGCTTAACTCACGAGTGGTTGTAAACATCCTCTTTGCTTGATTCGTTCTCATAGAGCAGTGTGGCGATGTTCTCTTGAGATCGTCATCATATCCGAGATATCTCGGGATCCTGGGTATGATCACGGGATGGGACATATAACACTCTCCGCGGATCATTCGAGGGGATATGGGCCTCATGGACATCCCGAACCCATCCTATAGACCAGAACCATCGTACATTTATACCCATGAAATGATGCACGTGGACGATGAATCCATCCATGTTGTCCAAAAGAACATTGCACGGACTGCCCAAGACGGTACACGGCGGACAGGCATGGAAGATCGGCGGTATAGAGGATTACAGCCACAATCTCAATCCGTTCGGACCACCCGATGATATCGAGGACATCATATCATCATCCGTAGAGGGTATCGACCACTATCCCGACGACAACAGCACAGAACTGAAGGAGGCGATCTCCGAGAGGTTCCATGTTCCGGTGGAGGACATAATCATAGGTTCGGGTTCATCCGACATCATACGCATGTTCCCGAACACCTTCATCGAGGATGGGGACGGTGTGATCATACCGAATCCATCCTTCGCAGAATATACGCACCAATGCAGGATCGTGGGTGCGGATGTGATCACTCAAGAATTATCATCGGAGGATGATTTCCGCATGGATTTCGACCTCCTCAAATCCAGGATAGACGATTCCGTCAAAGCCGTCTACATCTGCAATCCCAACAACCCCACGGGTAGGATCGAGAGCAGGGAGAGGATATTGGATCTTATCGAATATTGCGGGGACAAGGGTACGTTCGTATTCCTCGACGAGACGCTGTTGGAATTGGTCCCGGATCACGAGAGGATATCGTGCATAAGGTATGTCGACAGATATCCCAATCTCATCGTTGCAGGTTCGCTGACCAAATCGTTCGCGATCCCGGGCATACGCATAGGCTTCGGATTCTCCAATCCCGATGTGATCGATGAACTGAACAAGGTACGTATGACATGGAACGTGGGTCAGATCGAACAGAAGGTCGCCACCGAGCTCATCCGCAACAGGATGGGGCATGTGGAGAAGGCCGCAAGGCTCATGGCATCGGAGGCTAGGTGGATGCACGATCGTCTGACGGATGTCGGATTGCCGATAAGGATGACTGATTCGTACTTCTTCTTCGACTCCGTCCGCCCGGTAGGGATGGACGGACATCAGTTCGTCGAGAGGATGCTCAAGGGCAACATCATGGTCCGTGATTGTGCCTCCTTCGGTGACAGGTTCAGGGACAACGTGAGATTCTGTGTCAAGGACAGGGAACGCAACGAGAGATTCGTGGAAGCCGTCAGGGAAGCATTGAGGTGAATCGATGGACATCCTGACGGACGCCTTCCTGATAATCGTACTCGCGGTCATCCTCGACCTCGTCATAGGGGAGGTACCGAACGCGATACACCCGCTCAGATGGATGGGCAGCATATTGTATTGGATCGATGGGCACATCACGAAGAGGGACACCACACTCACGAGACTCATGGGATTCCTTTCCTACGTGTTCATCCTCCTGCTCTTCGGTTCCGTGGCATTCCTGCTATCCGCCGCCGCCAAGTACTATCTCGGGGAGATCGCATGGATAATCGTTACTGCCATCCTGTTCAAGATAACGTTCGCGATATCATCCTTCAGGAGACATCTCAATCCGATCCGCAGGGATCTGGAGAAGGGAGATGTCGAAGGTGCCGCATCCAAGCTGCAGATGATCGTCAGCCGTAACACGAAGGGGATGGATGAAGGACATATCGTATCATCATGTACGGAGACGGTCTCCGAGAACTACGTCGACAGTGTGGTATCCCCCACCACATACTTCGGCATATTCGGGTTGGCGGGAGCGATAGCGTTCAGATGTGCCAACCTCATGGATGCCATGTGGGGATATCTCAATGATAAGTATCATTATCTAGGTACGTTCCCGGCAAGATTGGACGATGTGCTGGGATTCGTGACATCGAGGATATCGATCCTGTTCGTCACCATCGGTGCATTCATCCTCAGGATGGATTGGAAGGCCGCCATACCGGCCGCACTCAAGGAACATGACAAGACCCCGTCACCCAACAGCGGATGGCCGATGACGGCATTCGCTGCGGCATTGGGCATATCCATGGAGAAGAAAGGCGTGTACGTGATGGGCACCGGCCCCATGCCGACGGTGAAGGATATGAACAGATGCTGTCTTCTTGTAGAATTCTCATCGATCATATACATCATGTTGGTCGCATTACCGCTCTACGCCTTCTGCGGTATCCACATTCAGGGTTCCATGGAATCCCTTTTCATACAACTGTTCGAGGTGTTCGCATGATACCCAACGCACATGTCACCATAGAGTATGTCGACGATTATCCGGTAGCGGTCATCACGTTCGACGAGAGGGTCGATGTACTGAGCTCCTGCGTATCCAACGGAGGTCTGCGGGAGACGGACACCATCATGATAATGCAGGTGGAACCGATGTACGACCATGACGATCCGCAGGTGGACATCGATCACGTCATCGATGTTCTGAGGTTACCGAAGGATACGGTATCGTTCATGACGGCCGCGGAGGTCGACCGTGTGATATCCGATACAACATCATCATACGGCGGTCACGAGGCACGTGCGATCGCCACCGCGGGACTCAGCAACCAGGTGGTCGCCGGGGATGTCATCGACGATTTCACGGAGAGGTTCAGGATATCCTCCGAGAGGAGGGACAGGCTGATGCACGCAGGAACGATAAACATAGTCGGGATATCCGATGTACCGTTCACGGATGCCGCCAAAGTGAACTCCATCATAGCGATGACCGAGGCCAAGACTGCGGCGTTGCACGACATCGGTTTCAAGGAGACCGGTACCACATCCGATGCCATAGCGATCGTGTGTCCGAAGGACGGTGACATCATCAATTACGCCGGAACGGGATCGGATATAGGCATAGCGTTGGCACGTTCCGTACGCGACGCGGTCAGGAGATGTCTCATAAAGAGGGGCGACTTCCCCTACGATATGGATGAGGATGATTGCAACGATCTGAGGGAGAGATACACATGAGCGAGAGGTACGGATGCATGGATGCCCTCAAGGGGATGTTCTCGTTCTTCACCATGTTACCGATCAACATAGAGATGAAGCACATCGACGCCATGAACAGGAAGTTCTGGTTGGTACCGATCGTTGGATTGTTCTATGCGTTGTTGGCCGTAGGGATATTCTCGCTGGTGGGATGGATGACCGATAGTACGGTCATATCCGCGGCATTGACGATCCTCCTCGTAGGGATGATGAACCGTTTCCTGCATCTTGATGGTACCATAGACATCGGTGATGGATTGACCGTCGCAGGTAAGAGGGAGGACCACGTCCGCGCCCTGAAGGATACGCTGATAGGTGCGGGAGGTATGGCAACGGGACTCATGGTGGTCCTGTCGCTGTTCGCGGAGTACTCCTCCATGACCGTGACATCATTCATATTCGTGGCGGCCGCAGGGGAGATATTGGCGAGGAACGCACAGGTGTCCGCCGCAGCGTTCGGGATACCCGGTAACGGGATGGCGGGGGATTCCGTGAGGTACACCGGACCGAAGGCCCTCGTGGCATCCACGGTACTGGTTATTGTCATTACAGTATCATACTGGCTCATCGCATCATACCTCATATGGGATGGGGTAGAATACATGCATCTCATCGTCCTTGCCGTAGCGATCGTGATCTCGGTCATCTGGGGATACATCATGTCCAAGGTGGCCGGTAGGAACTTCGGTATGGTGAACGGTGACGTGTTGGGTGCGACCAACGAGACGTCGCGTGTGGTGATCATATTCGCGATATTGTCGATGATCAATCTGATGGGGCTCTGACATGGAAGCCCTGATAATGGCCGGTGGGAAGGGCACGAGGATGTGCAGGAACGGTGTGGAGAAACCGTTCATCGACGTGGCCGGCAAGCATGTCATAGAACATGTGATCAACGCGCTCAGGAAAGCGAAGCATGTGGACAGGATATTGGTCAGCGTGAGCCCCAACACCAGACGGACGGGGGAGTTCCTGGAGACGTTGGACGATGTGGAGGTCCTGTGGACCACCGGGGAGGATTACGTGGGCGACCTCCATGAGGCATATCGCAACATGAGCGGTAAGTACGTATTCTCCACACCCTCCGATCTGCCGTTGTTGAGGGATTTCACCGTAGATAACTTCATCAGCGCTTTTGAAGAAGATCCGCACGACTCCTTCCTCGCGGTGATAGATGAGGAGGTGGTGGTGAACACGGGCATCAAACCCTCGTTCTCATTCGAGATGGACGGTTCGTGGTGGGTTCTGTCGGGATTCACCATAATGAACAGACAGATGATCCTGGACGGGGAATGCCCCGAGGACTATTACTTCAAGACCGATTGGGTCGATCTTGCGATCAACGTCAACACGATGTACGAGTTGCAGTTGGCACGCAGTTACTTCGACTGAATGCCGAGTATCCTCTCGTAGATCTCATGTACCTTCTTCAGCAGTACGTCGCAATCCACCTTTCCGGACGAGCTGGCGATGGCCGCTATCGACGATCCTCCGCAACCCACTCCTTCTTTGATGAAACCCCATTCGTACGCCTGCAATCCCTCATAGGGACTGTCGGAATAGTCCACGTTCACGTACACCAAGGGGATGTCGTTCGTGATGGCATCGTTCATCTTGCAGACGTTGGAGTTCACATCCTTCACCAACCATCTCGTCGTACCGTGGATCACGTTACCCACTATCGAAGGTTCCAACTCATGGGCACAGGCTATCACGGCGGACATCTGTGTCCCGCCTCCGACTATCACGGGTATGGTCTCGGCGGCACCGATGATGAGTCCGACGTTCACGGGCATCATGGGATCCCCGACGCACTCGATGGCCTTCAGCGGATCGTGTGCCAACGAACCTATCTCTATACCCGCGGCCTTGAATCCTTCCATCACGAGGTTCGTCTTCAGTTCCTTCGGGTTCTTCGGTGACGAACTGCTCACGAGATTCTCCCTGATCACACCCATCGCCATCATGACGGCGAGTGCGGTGGTGGTGCCTCCGGCGATGGATTCGCTCACCACGAGGAAATCATGTCCTCTCGCAAGGTTACGACCGAGGATCTTCGCTCTCTCGAACACCTCCTTCACATTCTTGACGGCATGTCCCGAGGTGATGCTCTCCCCGCATTCCCCGCCCATCTCGAAATACGGGACCTGAGGCAGGACCTTGCATCCGCCGTTCACGATGAAGCACGGCATATCCGATAATTGGAGAGCGGCCATGGTCAACGTCGCAGGGGTGGGTATCCCTCCGGGATTGATCGGTATCCCCTTCATACAGAGGGTCCTTCCGCATGACAGAAGTTCGGCATCGGCAGGTCCCGTGAACAATGTCAGTTCCGGTGTGTCCCCCGCATCCGATACGCCGGGTATCGTCGATGTGAGGGTGTTACCGACGGTGCATGTGAACACGCCCCGCTTCCCCCAGATCCTGGAGAGGACATCCTTCGCTATGTCCTCATTACCGTAAATGCTCAAAGAATCTGGTACCTGGAAGCTTTCTGCCATGTCCTTCGGAATGATCGCATACGATATAATGCCTTGTCGACCGTGCATATGGGATGTGCTTGGACGAAGTCGATAAATATCCATCGGATGATAGGAGATACAAGACCGTGATCGACCGTCTTTCGGCAGTTGTAAGTGGTTTTACTTCATTAATTCGACCAAAAGGCGAATTAACTGAAGTACCAGGGAGTACTTCTGCAAACTTCCTCCCTGGTGCTTCTTATCGTCGGCTATCACCATATTCTTCTGAGATAATCCGGGGGATCGGCCCCGTATGTCGTCGATGGACGCAGGATGCCACGGTTGATATGTATCGTTCATTGTGACGAAGTCGATAAATACTCATCCGACCATAGAACGGTTAAGACCCTAACCAACTGCCTTTCGGCAGTTGTAAGTGGTTTTACTTCATTAATTCGACCAAAAGGCGAATTAACTGAAGTACCAGGGAGTACTTCTGCAAACTTCCTCCCTGGTGCTTCTTATCGTCGGCTATTATCTCACCTCCTCTAAGATAGCTCAG
>CAVGUW010000016.1:0-28745 GCA_963632775.1 Bacteroides salyersiae
CAGTGAGTGCTTCACATCCTTGAAACACACTGCTACCGAGACTTGTTACAGTATTCGGAATAGCAATAGTTGTGAGGGCGGTGCAATTCTGAAACGCATTGAACTTGATTTCTGTGACCGAACTCCCGATCGTTACAGTCGAAAGATTGGTGCAATTGTAAAATGCATTTGAACCAATGGATGTGACCTTATCTCCTATAGTTACACTAGTGATACTATCGCCGTTGAATGCAGATTGTTCTATCGATGTCACATTATAAGTTGTGCTACCATTCGTTACGGTCGAAGGAATTATCACTACACCCGATGTGCCAATATAATCTGTGACTTTTGCCTCTGAATCTGATGTCGGAAGATACCGTATTCCATCCTTATCGAAAGAGGTGGCAGCATCCGACTCATCGGACACACCGATCAACAAAGAACAACCAAGAATGAATAGAGCTAGAAATAACGTTATAGTCAATAGATTACGAGAAATAGGCGAGCGGGATTGACTTTGCCCCCCCCCCTTTAACTTGGCGGCAAGGCGGGATATCTGTTCGTCATATCCTCTGGCCGGTACATCATGGATCTTCATTTCATCACCTTTAGAATCCTCCGACCGTCGATCGAAGGTGTCTTCTAAAATCTTGTAAGTGACATCGATTATCCGATTATAATGCTATTGCAGATATGCTGGATACGTCGACCGGGATCACGAAGCCGACTACGTCCGATATGGGGTCATTCCGGCCTTATCGCATCGAATTCGTAATCTTCCCAGTCACGGATGCCCAATGCGACCTCGGCCTCGATTGGTGTGAGGATCGGCTTGTCATATCTTGAATAATCATCCATGGCCAACCTGGGGCATGCGGTGCTCACGAATGCATCCACCCTGTACGCCATGAGTCCCTGTGGCGAGATCTCGTTCATGTACACCTTGTACGCCCTCTTGCCCGAGGACCTTATCTTGCCGATGATATCGTTGGCAAGGATATCGCGTTCCTGTCCCACCTTGCTACAGACGATGACGAGATAACTCTCCGCATCCACCGCCCTCTGTATGGCGGCGAACCTCTTCCTGAGTATCCTGTCCCTCACCTCATCCACGGTCCTGAACTCCCCCGTTATGGGATTGAGGACACGCATGGGGACCTTCACACCGAATGCGGTGGCCAACGGATGGAAGTCCCCCTCTCCGATGAAGAGGAACATATCCACATCCTTCGCGACGGATTCGGCCGACGAACAGTTACAACCGAGCACCTGACCGGGATACGTTATCCTCCTGTCACCTGTGCCGATCACGGCCTTCCTCCCGCTCGACTCTATGATCTCCTTGGCCTGTTCCATGCATCCGACATATTGCACGGTGGCCAACAGCCCCACCCTCTCCGGTAATTCATCCAGGATGTTCCTCACGTGTCCCCTTACATCGGCATCGAAGAACGATTCCACATAGAACACATCAGGATCGCTCCCTTGTGACGGTATGGGGGAATGACCGAAATGCACCAGTGCATCGGCGATGTCCTTGTAATCAAGGAACAGGTCGCATGCACCATAACACGGATCACCAAGGATCACAAAACTACAATCCAATCTGTCGGATAGAAAATCGATTATCTCAGTTGCCCTGATCTTCAATCCTTCTGGCAACTGGAGTGCGACAGAGGAATATCCTCTGTCGCGGATCCACGCAGTAATATCACTGAGTCTCAGATCGAACATCAGTTGATAAGCTCTTTACCTTTCTCGACATCGATGTAACACGGTGTGGGGTACTTCATCGATGCTTTCCAGAGTGCGAGTTTCGCAGAGTTGAATGCTGCGGGTGTGCAGCTGACGGTCATGATTGCCTGGTTGCACTCAAGCCTTGCTGCGGTTCCTACGGTCTTTCCGAAGGCCAAACGCATACCACTCGAGACACGGTCAGCTCCTGCTCCGGTCGCGAGCTTGTTCTCCCTGAGAACGACGTGGGGGTATGCCCTGAGCTTCAGGTGGTAGTTTGCTACACCGGCCTCTTTGGTCAGGACCCTGTTGGCTGCGATACGTCCTGCCTCGAGGGATGTGTGCCTGATCTGGACACGGTTCTTGCATTTGAGTGTGAGTGTGATCGGGAACTCGTCCTTGAGGTTTCCCATGTCGAACTGACTGATTCTGCTGTTAGGAACTCCACCCATGTATTCTCTGCGGGTGTATGCCATTCCTTTGATTTCTCTGTACATTACTGCGGGCTTTCTTGCCATTTGCACCACCAATTATCGTTAGTGAGTAGGGCTGACAATCGTCATTCTGTATTTAACGATATTGTCTGACCTCCACTCTTGATAAATGCGTCCAATATAAGACTTTCCTATTTTTAGTGGGCTGTGATGGGAATTATCTTTAATACCGTATGCATAACCCTGTACCAACGGGGTGCGCAAGATGGTAAATTTCACCGTTAACATAGTTTCCGATAAGGATGACAACAGGGTCCCTGTCTCATTGGCAGGGCAGATCATGATCGATTTCCAGGATCTCTTCACCCATATCGGAGAATATCTCACTTCTAGGGAATTGCGCATCCAGACGCTCGTCGACCCCAAGTTCGACGAGAAGTTCAGGATCTACATGGACGGTGAAGGGGGCATATCCTTCAACGCATCCACCGGGAATCCGGAGACGGAAGGATACGGAGACATCATCGCGGACACCATAGCCAAGATGGAGGAGACGTTGGACGTCATGGGCAACGGTACCGGGAGCTATTGGATGGAGGACAACTTCACCGACGCACTCTACAGGAATGCCGTCATCTACGATCTCGTGGCACTGAATCAGGACCTTGTCGATTATGAGGGCTTCCATCTCGAATACGGTTCAACCGAAGAACTCAAGAGATTCGGCCGTGTGGATGTCGAGAAGCTCTCATCGTTCATAATGAGGAAAGGGTTGTCATTCGACGGTGCCACCATCGGTATCCTCGAGAGATCTCAATCCAAGTCCAACAAGGGACAGAAGTACGTGTTCTCCACCGGTAAGGACATCCATTCCAGGATCTCCTTCAAGGACAGGGATGAATTGGAAAAGTCTTTGGGATTCATCGGCGGACAGGTTGTCGTCGTCGCAGGTACGTTCACGTATTCCGAGAACGGCGATCTGATATCCATCGACAATGCGGAGGAGATGTGCGAGGTGGCATCCATCAACTTCCGCAGGATGATCTCCGTCACGGGGGATGTCATGCTCAAGACCCCTGTCGAGGCCAAGGTATCCTTCGACAATGGTAAATGGACATTGTCCAACGATGACCTTGGTATCCTGGCATCCAACGACAGTTGGGATTCCGCCGTACAGTCGTTCCACGACTACTTCATATTCCTCTGGACCCAGTATGCGGCGACCGATGGCGAGGGATTGGACGGCGAGGAGCTCGAGGTCAGGGAAGAACTGCTCTCCCATGTCGCGTGATGCCCAATAATACACGCGCACAAACTTTTATATGCGCTCATATGTGCGGACTCCATATAAGGGGCGTACGATGGCAAGGAAGCGCATCTCATCGAAGGCCGCATCCGATATCGCGAACGATAGGATGTCGAGACTGCTCGATCTCTCTATCAAGGCCGTGAGGAACGGTGACGAGGAGAGGGCGAGGAGATATGCTTCCATCGCGAAACGCATCGGACAGAAGACACGCACACCCATGCCGAAGGATATCGATATCTGCAAAGGATGCGGCATCCCGATGGATGTCGGTGTCAACTGCAGGGTGAGGATCGGTGACGGAAGGGTCAGGATCACCTGTCTCGGATGCGGTTCCATCAGACGTATGCCATATACCAGGGAGCAAAGAGAATGACGGAGAGAGAAGCAAAGAAGGAACTCATGCGCAGGGCACTGGAGATCGACCCGACCGTACATGTCGGGAAGGACGGTCTGAAGGACAGTCTCTACGAGGAGATCAAGATGCAGATCAAGAAGAACCGTCTCATCAAGGTCAAGGTGCTCGCTAACGCAGAGAGCGAGACCAAGGACATAGCGGATGGTCTTGCCGAGGCCACCGAGGCTGTCGTCGTGGATGTGCGCGGTAATGTCGTCATCCTCACGGACAAGAGAACCTGGACCTCCCTCTGCCAAAAGAAATTCTGAGTTGATCCGAATGTTGGACATTAACGTAATCAGACAGGACCCTGAGAAGATCAGGACCATGCTGAAGAACAGGAACAAGGACGATGCCATCCTCGACAGGCTTCTGAATGCGGATTCGGAATGGAGATCGCTCACGGACGAGAACAACCGTCTCAGGAAACTGAGGAACGAGGTCTCCATGGAGATCTCCAAGATGGCCAAGGGCGATGAGAAGGAGGCCAAGATCAAGGAGATGCGCGAGGTAGCGGAGAAGATCAAGGCCAACGACACCAGGATGGCCGAGCTCGACCTCATCAGGGACGATTGCATCCTCAACATCCCCAACATACCCCATGAGTCCGTACCCATCGGTAAGGATGAACATGACAACGTCGTCGTGTACGAGGTCGGAGAGAAGAGGAAGTTCACATTCAAGCCCAAGGAACACTGGGAGATCGCGGAGGATCTTGATATCATCGAGTTCGAGAGAGGTGTGAAGATCTCCGGAAGCGGATTCTACGTCATGAAGGGTGACGGAGCAAGGCTCGAACGTGCCCTCATCAACTACTTCCTCGATACACACATGAAGCAGGGGTACACGGAATTGGTCGTACCCGGCATCATCAACAAGGAAGCCGTGAGGGGAACGGGACAGTACCCCAACCTCAAGGACGATATGTACTACCTCGAGAGGGATGACATGTACCTCAACCCCACGGCCGAGGTCCCCATAACGAACCTCCTCCAGGATGAGATACTCGACAAGGAACAGCTCCCCATCTACTACACCGCGAACCTCACATCCTACAGGCGTGAGGTGGGTAAGCATGCAGATACGAAAGGTATCATCCGTGTCCACGAGTTCAGGAAGACGGAGATGGTCAACTTCGTACTCCCCGAGAACTCCTACGCTAGGCTCGAGGAACTCAGGAAGAACGCCGAGGACCTCATCGTCGGACTCGGACTCCCGTACAGGGTGCTCCTGCTCTGTACCGGCGATATGAGCTTCTCGTGCTCCAAGTGCTACGACCTCGAGCTCTACGCCCCCGGTAAGGATGCTTGGCTCGAGTGCTCCTCGTGCTCCAACTTCACGGATTTCCAGGCACGCAGGGCAAGGATCAAGTACCGTCCGGAGCCGCACCTCAAGAGTGAGTTCGTGCACACGCTCAACGGTTCGGGACTCGCACTCCCCAGGACGATCGTCGCCATCCTCGAGAACTATCAGAACGAGGACGGAAGCGTGACCATCCCCGAAGTGCTCAGACCCTACATGGGCGGACAGGAGAAGATCACGAAGAGATGAGGGATCAGATCTGCATCTCGTCGAACCTTCTTATCAAGGATCCGGCGTCGATGCAGTCACCCTCATCCATCAACCTCTTACGCAACGACACCTCACCTTCTTTGAGCTTCGACGAACAAATGCCGTAGCGTCTCGAGACGTTCGCTTCTATGTAAGCGCCCATCACATCGCACATCTTCAGCTCCTTCCCGGCGACCTTGCCGAACACATCATCATCCTTGACGGCGAACGGGTCGTATACGAAGAACCTCAGTTCATCCCTCCACCCTTCCGGTATCAGAGGCATTATCCTGGATTCTATCAGCTCATGCTCGTATTCGTCGAGTATATCCGTCAATCCCTTCACGTTGACCTTCACCGGGGAGATCACATCCTTCGTCAACACCTCCGGCAGGTCGTGGAACAGACCTGTGTAATAATCGTTGTATGCCTGTCTGTCATCGACACCCGCATCCAGGTCGTGCAGGTACATCATGGTCGCGACCATCAGGGAATGGCCCAATACCGTGGTCGCAGGTATCCTCGGGACACGTGTCCACCTCTGTTGGAACCTCAGCTGTCCGATCAGATCGATGAACGTCATCGATTGGGATTGCATCATATCCCTCACACCGACCAGTTCCGTGAACTGCCCCAACTCAAGGGTTATGGTGGCCCTGGTCTGGTCTATCGCATACGAATGCCTGTTCATATCGTACAGGAGGTTGAACTCCCAATTGGTGGCGAGATAGTGTGCGGCGGCCACGATCCTGTCCTCAAGGACCGTCTCCCTGCAACGTATGTGATCCTCGAACCTCCTCATGAACCCGTCATCGAGATCGGGTATCGAGGCGGATATCTCCGATAGGACGTAATCGTTGACCTCGTCGAACCTCTCCTCCTCCATCCTGTGGAGTAATTGGGGTTTCAGATCCGTCAGCACGGTCCTCTTCATGAACGAGAACAATGATCCTTCGATTATCCTTCTCCAGTCGAGCTTCGCACCCCTGTCCTCCTCGTACTTTCCAAGCACCCAAGCTATGGCCGCCTTGTGTGCCTGTTTGTCTATCTCCGTGAGGTCGATGGGGCGCAGATGATCGTTCCACCTGTGCATGTTCGCAGCATCGAATAATTTGTAGATCAAGTCCATATTCATGACATTTGACATAGAATCACCTTCTGCATCCTCTTTTGAAGAGGATGCAAAGGAATGGGTTTAAAATGATCACAGGAAGGTTATCGCACCGATGATCTGTCCGATCTGAACGAGCTTCTCGTCCTCTGTCTGATCGGATGCCTCGCAATCCCTGAGCTGCGCAACGAACGCCGATGCCCTCTTATCGTCGAACTTACCCGCTTTGACCTGTGCATCGATCTTATTCGCAGCATACCTGAGCGCGTCAGGCACCTTACCTTCGCCTTTGAACTGAACAGCAGTCGATTTGGTCCCACATGAACCAGGAGCCGTTCCCTTCTTGTCACCCTTCTTGAAGAGCGACTTGAGTTTGTCCATCAATCCCATTTACATTCCTCCTTAGACTGTAAGCTCCTGTTTCCTTCCCATCAGACTGATGAATGCTAGGGCCGAGATCACCATGATGATTCCAACACCCATCAACACGCAGCTGAGTGTTTCACCTAGAGCGAACACATCCATATATCCTAACGAACCAACGATCAGTATGACGAACCCGAGTATCGAGGCTACCAATCCTGAGAGCTGTTTCGCAGACATTATAAAAATGTATGTCTCATTTGTTTATATAGATTATCGATAAAATGGATGTCTGGGTCGTGTAATCATGTAACATCGTTGCATATAAACGACGATATCGTACACATATATCTCATCCACGTCATACGCTGGGTTCTTTCTATATATCAAGAATTATATGGGGTGACCATGAAGATCTCTCAAAGACTCAGCTCGATTCCGATGTCAGGAATAAGGAAGATGTTCGATTTGGCGACACCCGACAGCATCAATTTGGGTCTGGGAGAACCTGATTTGGCTCCCCCTAAAGCCGCCATCGACGGGATGTGCGATGCTGCCCGTAACGGCCTGAACAAATACGGACCCACGGCAGGCATAATGCCGTTGAGGGATGCCATCGCCAAACATTACTCCAGATACGCCCCGTTGGAAGGGAAGAACGTCATGGTCACGCCCAGCGGTTCATCCGCACTCCTCGAGATCACGCAATCCATGATCGATCCGGGGGATGAGGTGCTCGTACCTAGCCCTGGATTCGTCATCTATGGTCCGCATGCGGAACTTGCCGGAGGTAAGGCCACGTACTACAAGCTCACCGATATGGAGTTCCAACCCGATATCGATGACATACAGTCCAAGATCACCGACAGGACGACGATGATCGTCATCAACAATCCCTGTAACCCCACGGGCGGTACGCTCACCAAGGAGTCCTTCAAGGCTCTGTGCGACATCGCTGAGGATAAGGATATCACGATACTCTCCGACGAGGTCTATGATTCATTCATCTACGAAGGCGAGCATGTATCGTTCCTCTCGCGCCTCGACAAGGCGGTGGTCGTGGGAGGATTCTCGAAGATGATGGCCGTGACCGGATGGAGATTGGGATTCCTCATGGCCAACGATGACGTGATGGACGATCTGATCAAGATGCAGTATCACGTCTGTGCAAGTCCTAACATGCCCGCCATGTACGGTGCACTGAACGCATTGCCCACGATCGACGGGTACCTCGAGAAGGCGAGGGAGACCTTCAGGAAGAGGAGGGATCTGATCGTGAAGAGGATCAACGAGATCGACGGTATGAGCATCATACCTCCGAAGGGCGCATTCTATGCATTCCCTTCGTTCGACTACGACATAAGCTCCGCTGATTTCGCCATGGAGCTGATCAAGGACGGACTCATCTGTACCCCGGGATCGGCATTCGGACCGTTCGGCGAGGGACACCTCAGATTCTCGTATGCGGCGGATGAGAGTAAGATCGAGAAAGGAATGGACATCCTCGCCTCCACGGCGAAGAGGATCTCCAAACAATGATCTGGTGTTGAAGATGACCACTAAGAAGAATATCAAGGATAATGACGAAGGACAGAGCATCGACGATATGTTCAAGACCGCCGAGCCCAAGGTCAAGATCGACCCGAACACAGGCCTCATCGAACAGGTGTTCGAGGATGAGGAAGTGAATGTGAGCAAACAGATCTGGGAGAAGAACCCCCGCAGGAGTCAGGCCATGGCCGACCTCTGGTATGATGAGCTCCAGAAAGCGGTCGAGGAGGAGACGGATGACGATGAGGGCAAGAAGCACCTCGCATTCCTGATGGCCGTGAACAGCGCCATGGACATGATCATGGGTTGCGTACCGGACGATCTCGCATTGGAGGTGTCGTACGCACTGGACCACACCATCGCACTCGCACTCGTCAACAAGAAATACGATTGTGATCTCCTCGAAGAGGAGAAGAAGGCCGTGTCCATCGTCAAGAGAGAGGATTACGACACGGATGACGACTACGCCAGGGCGATCGAGGCCATCGACGACCACTGGTGGACCATAAGTCAGCCTCAGCTCGATATGAGGAACGCGAATGACGCCATACTCGAGATGCTGGCCAAATACAAACTGAATGAATGATATGATGAACAGCACATCGACGGCCGTCTCACCGGGGAAGTTCATCCTCCTCGGCGAGCATGCCGTGGTCTATGGGAAACCGGCCGTTGCCTTGGCCATCGATATGACCTTCTCATGCAGTGTGACCGCTAGCGATCACAACTCGCTGAACGGCATCCCGATCGATGTGAACCGTCATCCCCACATCCAATACATATTATCAAGATTGAAGGTCAACAACCTCAGCATCACGACATGGAGCGACATACCCTCAGGCTCCGGACTGGGTTCGTCCGCCGCCCTATCGTCGTCATTGGATGCTGCCATAAGGAACATGACCAATCAGGACATGGATCTCGTGGAGATCGCCAAGGACTCCTTCGAGGCGGAATACTTCGCACAGGGCAGAGCATCACCCTTGGACACATCGACATGTACCTTCGGGGACGGTATCGCCATCAACGTCGAGGACAGCGGAACGCACCTGTGGAGAGCGGAGAAGGAGAGCGGTTCGTGGTCCGTATTCAAGACCGACATCCCCGAAATGACCTTCGTCATCGGATACACCGGCATAAAGGCCCCTACGAAGCCGTTGGTGGATAAGGTGAGGAAGTACAAGGAGCACAACAGGTTCGCATCCGATGTGATCGACGAGATCGAGACCGTGACCATGCAGGGTATTGACGACATGAGGAGGAACGATGTCGAATCCCTCGGTAGGATAATGACCGCCAATCACAAACTGCTGTCGATATTGGGCGTCTCGTGCAACGAGCTGAACAAACTCGTCAATGCCACGGAGAGACACTCGTACGGTGCGAAGCTCACCGGTTCCGGCGGAGGAGGTTGCATGATAGCCCTCACGGACGAACCTGAACTGGTGTGCGAGGACATAAGACTCCACGGTGGGATACCTTATGTCGTAAGGACGGGTGTCGGCGGCGTCACGATAATATGATGTGACCTGTCGATCGACACCTATGATTCTTTCAATGTTCGAATGAACAGATGATATAAAGAAGAGAAGGGGGCTGTGCCCCTTGGTTTCTTATCAGATCAGATCCTCGAAGCCTTCCACGACCTGAGGATACTTCTCCTTGACGATCTTGAGGAGGTTGTATACGTTGACCTCTCCGATATCCGAATCCTTGATCAGCTGGATGAGCTCATCGAGCGTCTTATCGTCGAGCGTTGCGAACCTCTCCTTGGCCATCCAGTTCCTGAAGAGCTTATCCTCCATCCTGTCGCGCCATTTCTTCTCGTATGCGCCGAGGGCCTTCTTCGAGAAGTCACCGGTCTTGAGGCATTCTGCTGCGACCTCACCGGCATACTTTCCGGACCTGCATGCGTGAGCGATACCTCCGCCCGTGATCGGGTCGATGATCCTCGCGGCATCTCCGACGAGCATGATGTTGTCCGCCACGGTCTCGTCGAGTCCGGGGATGGTGGACACCATACCTCCGACGACCTCCAGGATCTGTCCGTTCTTGAATCTTGGATCGGATGCGATGAACTTGTCGAGATAGTACTTCGGATCCGCACCATGCTTGCATTTGCTTGCCATGACACCGATACCGACGCTTGCGGTGGTCTTGCTCTTGGGGAATATCCATATGTATCCTCCGGGTGCCGCCGAACCTATGACGAACTCACAGAAGTTGGATTCGAACTCGATGTTCGTCATCCTGTACTGTATGCATGTGTCGATATCATCCATCTTGAGCGATGTGTCGATACCTGCCCACCTTCCGACCTGCGATTCGTATCCGTCGGCCGCGATGATACATTTGGCGCGGATCTCGATATCCTCGCCCATCGATCTCGCTTTGATACCTACGAGCTTCCCGTCCTTGTCCTTCAGGACGCCCGTGCATCCTGTGCGCATGAGGATCTTGGCACCCGACAGGGCCGCCTCCTCCGCAAGACGCTTGTCGAAGATGTGCCTCTCGAGCACATAACCGACCTCGGCACCTGCCTTGCTCTCGTCGAGTTGGAACGTGGTACCGTTGGGTGACCTGATTATCGCACCGGCCATATCTGCACGTGCCCATGAGGGTTCGACCTCGATACCGAGCTCCGAGAGCCATTTCTTGGATACGCCTTCGGCACATCTCAACGGTGCTCCGATCTCTGCCTTCTTCTCTATGAGGATGGTCTTGGCACCGCCGTCCGCTGCGTATTTGGCGGCCATGCTGCCTCCGGGACCCGCACCTACGACGACAACGTCACACTCGTATGTGGTGACCATCATGCCACCTCCTTCGAGAGTGCCCCTACGGGACAGATCTTGACACATCTTCCGCATCCGTTGCAGTCATCGTTGAACTCAAGGATGTAATCGTTCAGATAGATCGCGTTCTTGGGACACGAACCGGCACAACCTCCGCAGTGGAGGCATTTGTTGTAATCGACCTTCATTATCTCACCTTACAGATCGGGTCTCTGATCCTCGGGAACGATCAATGCGTCCTCGAGTGATTTAGCTTCCTCTTTGTGTCTCTCCTTCCACTCTGCGATCGGTACGGAGTACTTCTTCTCGATCTCCTCACGGTAGTACGGACCACCGTTGTATGCGCAGAACGGGATGACACGGAGATCGGGTGTGACGTAGTGGACCGCACAACGCTCCACCCTCTCGATATCGTAGTTATAGGCATCCTGGAAGTGCATCGCACCGATGTACATGGCATTCCATGAGAATCCTGCGAGCGTCTTCTTCGAGCTGTCGCTCATGACGCCCTTGATGAAACGGACGATGTCCTTCTTGCCTATTCCCTTGGGCATCTTCGATTCGTCGATGCATGTGTTGAGAAGGCCGACGAGCTTGAACAGCTGCCATTTCTTGAACCTGGCCTTCTCCATCGCATCCGCCAACTGATCCAATTCGGTGACGAACTTCTTGACATCGATGAACCTGGGCATCGGGACGTATTCCCCGTCCTGTCCCTTGAGGATGTATGTCGCCATACCGCAGTGGGGGTGTGCCGTCAATGTCGTCATCGGCTTACCCATGTATGCCGATGCGTATTTCGATACGGCCGCGACCACAGGGACCGGGAACCAATCGTCGGGTTTCGCATATCCCGTCTGTTCCTGCACATCCTTCATGAGGTCCGGGATCGTGTATCTTCCCTTGTCCAACTCCTCGCGCGTGATCCTTCCCGTGAACGATACGGGCTGGAAGTTCACACCGCGTATGATATCTGAATTCTCGAATGCGAATTTGATTATTCCACCGATCTGGTGGTCGTTGACGCCCCTGACGATGGTCGGCACGAGGACGACCGAGGGCGGATGCTCGACCTTCCTGAGGTTCTCGAGCACCTTCTGTTTGACATGGAACATCTTCCTGTTCCTTGCCTGGATGTAGGGTTCGTCGGTCACACCGTCGAACGAGAGATAGATGGTGTTCAGTCCGGCATCCTTCAATTTCTGACAGAACTCCACGCTCTTGGAGAGCTCGATACCGTTGGTGGCCACCTGCACCTGGGCGAATCCCATGTCCTTCGCGGCCTTGACGACCTCCACGAACCTGGGGTATATGGTGGGCTCCCCTCCGGAGAACTGCACTGCGGTGCATCTTATCGGCTTCTCGTCCCTGAGCGTCTTCAACATGGCCATGACCTGGTCGAACGACGGCTCGTACACATATCCTGCACTGTTCGCCTCTGCGAAACAGATGGGACAGGTCATGTTGCACCTGTTCGTGAGATCGATGTTCGCCAATGACGTGGACGATTTCAGATAGACCGGCTTGTCCCCGATCTTGATGATCACATTGTTCCCTTTCGCCGTGGTATCGTCCGGATTCTCCAGGCCTATACCATCCTTGGCATACGTCTCGACTCTGAGATACTGTTCTACACTGGACCATATCAGGCAATCGAATTCACCGTGTTCTGGACATGTCTTCCTCGAGTATACCTTGCCATCCTTCTCATAATGCTCGGCATCGAGGACACGACCACACTCTGGGCAGATGGACTGGACCTTCTTAGGGAGTCCTTTCATTGCACTGTATTCTTTCGTCGTGATAGTCATTGCATCCACACTTCTTGCTCCCACCCAATCGCTGTGGGAATATAAAACCGTCGCATTTATTATAAGTAAAATAAAGGCGGACACACGCTAACTCATTAACTGTAATTGTCCGGTTATATCACCTGCTACAAGTCATAGCTATGGCATGAGACCGCTCAGGGATTCGAAAGGAGGGCAGATGCCGTTCGCGATGATCGCCGTATCGCTGCTCCTGATATGCTCGGTATCCGGGATAGTCTATGCCGGGATACAGGACACCAACGATTCTACGGACGACATACTCGACGAGCTGATGTCCGTGGAGGATGCGATCAACGACACGGAGAAGTACATAGGGTCCGGACTGGGAGTCATAATCAACGAGATAAGCACGGATCCGGACGGAGGTACGCTCCTCAAGAGGATCGAGACCTTCGACGAACGTTCGGACGAATGGTTGGAGAAGGCATTCCCGCTGACGGACAGAGGGACGACGGCGACGTTGGTGGAGCACGAGATCGGGTTGACGGTGGAGAACCTGAGGATCTCCACGGATAAATTGATCGACGGTACGAAACCGTGCTACCTCAGGACGACGGGATATGCCGATGTGAAATATACGACGGCGACCAGCGAGACCGTGAAGAGGATAACCGTCAACGCCGACGGTACATCCGGATTGCCATTCATCATGGACAGTGTCACCAAATTCGAGATGTCGTCCACAGGGGATGCCTCGATACTGACGGAACTGATGACGTATCAGCTCTCGTCCCTGGCACAGCACAGGATCATCAACGGCTACGGTGCATTGTCGCAGACGGGCGAGAAGGGCACGAACTCCATCCTCACGGAGAAGGATGTGAAGGAATCCTTCAGGAGTTCGCTGTCCATCGTGGAATCCCTGTGCTTCAGGGCCACCGGGGACGGGTCCACCGAACTCAATACGTACGAGCACATCGATGTGGCGGAGTATCTGATAGCCGATGACGGTTACATCAAGATAGATTTCTCGCAGATAGTCTCGCAGACCATAGCATCCGTCGCGGACCTACTCATCGGGAGATGGTTGGATTTCTTCCTCCTCGATGATGCGATCGATATCCTGGACAAGGTCGACGATGTCGCGGAACATGCCATAAGGCTCCTGGTGGGAGCGATAGTGGACAAGGACCTGGTGTCATCGAAGCATTACATAATCACGATGATGGACAAGTACGGTTACGAGGAATACCAATACAGATACGTTGGGGACTGGACGACGGAACTTGCCGTCGACGGCGGTACGTACGTGATAGGCGAGGAGACGGTGACCATAGAACCGTTCAGCATCAGCATCGAGTCCTCCGGGATCGATATCTTCTCCTGGGATGGATGGGGCAATTTCCTGGATGACGGTGTGTTCTCCACCCGCAACATGGAGGAGAGGATGAAGAACATACTGCACAGTGCGACGACCGATGTGTGCAAGAATCTCGGTACCGTCAGCGTGAAGGCGGATGCCTTCGATGATATGACCTACTCCACATTGCTCTCGAACTCCGTGGACGAAGCTCTGTCCGACGGATTGGATATGATCAGGGGGTCGATGATCGATCTGGTGGACAAGAACACGTTCTACGACACGACATACATCGCATTGTTCAACAAGATCGACGACAACAGATCGGAGATATTCGATCTGACCGCGTTGAAAGAGAAGAATGATGCGTCCATCAGAGCGAAGATAAGGGAACACCTGGGATCGATGGGGATGACCATATTGGATGGCAGTGTGGTCGATTCCCTGTACGATCAGGTCACGGCATCCGTCGCATATGCCGGCATACAATCCAGGATGGATCGCGACATCATGAGCAGCATATCCAATCTCGACAGCGTACTGACCAAGGTCCCGGGGGAGAACGACAACAGCCTCAAGATCCTGTTGAAACTGGCGCTGAAGGCCGCATTGAGCCTGGATGTTGTGACCGATGCATTGGCCGAGCTATCGAAGGATATGATCAAGGACATCGTGGCCTACCAGGATCTGAACACGAGATCCGGCATCATGGAACTTGATGCCGAGGATTCGTACGGCATGATGGACGGTGACGGGAACAAGTTCGTGGAGCACATCAGACTCAAGGATGACTACGACATCACCGTGAACATAACACAACCCAGGAACAACACGTCGAAATGCATCCACAACATAGATCTCGGGGAGCTCTCCCTCAGCCCGTACACCACGGTGTTCACCGTGGCCATAAGCTCTGCCGTGAGATATACCGTACAATCCGCCTCGTCCGTACTGATGGCACTCGATTGGGTGGATGCGGAGATGAGCGGTAACTTCAAGATCGATACGAAGTTCGACGTGGCATGTGTCAGCGGATGGGCGTTGGCAGGCGTGAAATACACCAACAGCACCAATTTCATCAACGAAATATACAAGGCATTGACGAGTCTCTTCGAACCCCTGATCGGACCGCTGAAGGAGGTCTTCAAGGCATTGAAGCAATTGTTGGAGATGTGCAACACCGCCTTGGTGGAGATCAGCACGTACATCTCGGACATCGTGGAAGGTTTCTTCAACATGATCATGGAACCCTTGGATAAGATCAGGGAGTTCATCGAGGACAGTCTCACATCGATATACGGTGCGGCATTCGACATAGGTCTCGGATACCAATCGTTCTCGATATCGTTCTTCGGTATGACACTGACCATGGAGTTCAGGGCCGCCACACTGACGAAGACCACGAAGACCATCTGCAAGGTGACGTTGGAGACGGAGATCGGCAGTACGGAGATCAAGGCCGGTGCGGAGGTCAAGTACAACGAGAAGAACGGCATCATGTTCAAAGGCACCGGAGAGGTGGTCTCCGACGATTGGATGGTCAAGATGTCCGTCGATCCCATGATGAAGTTCAGCAAGAAACTGCTCAACGTCACCGGGAAGATCAGGAACGTGGAGTTCACCGCTGCCATCCCGGAGGTGGTGCAGTACGATATCATAGATTACTGCGTATCGGACATACCTGTCGTAGGTCCCATGCTCAACAACATCCCGCTCCCTATACCGGGTCTCAAGGGGAGCTTCGACATGGGCGTGGAGCTCAAGTACAACATTCCGTTGAAGACCGGACTCATGATCAACGAGTTCGAGTCCAATCCGGCGGGCGATGACCGCGGGAAGGAGTTCGTCGAACTGTACAATGCGACCGGGGAGACGATAGACCTCACGGGATACAGGATTGTGCCAGCGACCAACGAATCGAAGGCACTCTATCTCTCGGGCACGATCGGACCGTTCGATACGAAGGCGTTCTACTTCAGCGGACAGTCACTCAAGAACAGCGGCAGGACGGGGAATCATAACGGTGAATCCCTCACGTTGTACGATCCGGACGAGAACATCCTCGATACCACGCCATGGAAGACCGATTCGAGCAATGACGACAGGACATGGCAGAGATCGTCGGACGGTTCCACCACATGGACGTTCATCAAAGGTACCCCGGACAAGAGCAACGGATTGTTCATCAAGACCAATTCGTTCACGAAGACGTTCATAATAGACAGTCTCCTGGAGGCGGGAGAGGATGCGTTGTACAGGATGGGCAACCATCTCAAATCCATCGATGACGTGGCGGAGTTCCTGAAGATGATGTTGGAACTCTTCATCGAGAACATCATCGAGAAACTCGCCGAGATGATCGTGAGTGCAGCGGTATTCCTGAAATTGGAGGTGTCCGATATGGCCAGCACACAGCATGCGGGCATAAGGTTGGCGTTGGACATGAACTCCGAGCTCGTGGAGGAGGGTCTCAAATGGCTGATCAGTCAGACCGGACTGTTGGGCACATATGTCACATCACCGAAATGCGACGATCCGATGGAGATCGTGTGCAATGACACGTACTTCCGTACCACCATATACGCAGGGATCAGTACACCGAAGTTCCTCGGTGACGACAACGGCGAAGAGATAACGATAGGCATCTCCGTAGGCGTCAACATATCGGCGTTCATGAACATATTCGGATCGAAGGATATGGATTGGAAGGTGGAGGCGGGCATCGTCCTGGAGGACTGTCCGACACATATGCTGTCCAAGTGGTTGGATAAGAAGAAGGGAGAACATTGCGACCTGTGGCTCATAAGCATGCGGTTCCAAAAGGGTTGAACATCGTACGATGTCCAACCCAATCTCTTTAAAAATAAGGAATATATAGGGAAGGACATGGCGAAGTCCTACAGAATCCCAACAGTCCTCTCAGCAGAGGAATTGACCGATAAGGCATTCCATAGGGCATCCAAGATAACCGTCAACGGTACAAATGCCCTCGATACCAAGAAGAAGACGACATTGGCCAAGATAACGGCCTCAGGAGACATAGTCAAAGACACGTTCGTCGGATATGTGAACAAGTTCCCGAGGATAGAGAAGGATGATGACTTCTTCCCCGAGCTCGTCGACCTGGTGATCGGGATAGACAAGTACAAGAAATCGCTCGGCGCCATGAATTGGGCCGCCAACAAGACGGAGAGGATCAAGACAGAGGCACTCAGGAACGTGAGACGCTCCAAGGACGGTGCAGTGATCGATTCCATAAGGAACGGGTTCTACGGAAGACTCTCGTCGATCATCAGACAGGTGAAGGACGAATTGGCATTCCTTCAGGACTGCAAGAACAAGTTCAGGGCATTGCCCGCGGTCGATGCGAACGTCGCCACATTGGTTGTGGCGGGATTCCCCAATGTCGGCAAGAGCAAGCTCGTATCCACACTCTCGAGTGCGACCCCGGAGATCGCACCGTACCCCTTCACGACCAAGGGTATCGTGATCGGCCATATGGATGACGATTGGAGGAAATATCAGATAATAGACACGCCCGGTCTCCTCGACAGGAGCATCGATGAGAGGAATGCCATCGAGAAACAGGCCATCCTCGCATTGAGGTATCTCACCCATGTGATGATCATCGTCATCGATCCGTCCGAGACATGCGGATACAGCATGGAGAAACAGCTCGCATTGCTCGATTCGATAAAGAGGGGATTCGAAGGCGTACCGATCATCGTCGCCGAGAGCAAGAGCGACATCATGACCACGGACAGCGACAACATCCACTTCTCGGCGGAGACCGGCGAGAACATGGACCTGCTCCGTAAGACGATAACGGACGAACTCAGAAAGATCAGGTTCGAGGAAGAATAATGCCTGCACGCAAGGTAGCATACAGCGAGGAGATGGGAGAGTACTTCCAGAGCATGCTCGCCAAGTGTAACGAATGCTACGAAGTAGCGGAGAAGGCCAGAGCAGAGGGTCGCGATACGGAGACGTTCGTGGAGATCCCTCAGGCCGAGGACCTGGCATCGCGTTGCGAGAAACTGCTCGCCGATTATCACGTTGGCGAGATAGCCGACGACATCAGAAGGCTCACCGAGGAGTACAAGAACAGGGAACTCGTCTGCCTGATGGTAGCGAGGGAGGTCGCCAAGAGACCTGCGGAAAGGCCGGAATTGGCCATCGACAGGGCCATAAGGGTCGGTCTTGCCGTTCTCACGGAAGGTGTGTTGGTCGCCCCTCTCGAGGGTCTTGCGGACACGAAGATCAAGAAGAACGCGGATGGCAGTGAATACATCGACCTCATCTTCGCAGGACCTATCCGTGCCGCAGGAGGTACGGCACAGGCCATGAGCGTCCTGATCGCCGATGTCGTCAGGCAGGAGGTCGGTATCGGCAAGTACATACCGACGGAGGCCGAGATCAACCGTTTCATCGAGGAGATCCCGTTATACAAGCAATGTCAACACCTCCAGTACACCCCATCCCCCAAGGAGATCCAGCTCATCGTGGGGAGTTGCCCCATATGCATCGACGGAGAGGGTACGGAACAGATGGAGATCTCGGGATTCAGGGATCTCCCCAGGTTGGATACCAACAGGGTCAGGGGAGGTGCCTGTCTCGTCGTTGCGGAGGGTCTCTGTCAGAAGGCACCCAAGATCAAGAAACATGTGGACAAGCTCAAACTCGGAGGATGGGAGTTCCTCGACGAATATCTCAAGGGCAAGGGTGCATCCACGAGCTCCAACAGCGAAGGCAGGACGTTGAAGCCTGCCGACAAATATCTCAAGGATATCGTCGCCGGTCGTCCGATCTTCGGATATCCGTCAAGGGTCGGGGCATTCAGGCTCAGATACGGCAGGGCAAGGACGTCGGGACTCGCATCTTTGGCGTATTCGCCCGCGAGCATGTTCATCCTCGACGAGTTCCCCGCACTCGGTACACAGTTGAAGATCGAGAGACCGGGTAAGGCATGTGTCGTGACCCCGTGCGATAAGCTCGAAGGTCCGATAGTCCTGTTGAAGAACGGGGACCTCGTACAATGCAACACCAAGGAGGAGGCATTGGCCGTAAGGAAGGATATCTCCGAGATAACCGACACCGGAGAGGTGTTGATACCGTTCGGTGAGTTCTGTGAGAACAACCATTTCCTCGTCCCTCCGGGGTATCCTATCGAGTGGCATAAGCTCGAATTGAAGAGGAAGGGCGAACTCCCGGATGATTGGGAGCACCCCACATGGGAGCGTGCCATCGAGATGTCCAGGACGCTCGGCGTACCGTTACATCCGGATTTCAATCTCTTCTGGTTCGATGTGGATGTGGACAGATTGAAGAAGCTGAGGGAGGACATCGTCGCCCACGGAGCATTCACGGACGGTAAGCTCTCGATACCGAAGGCATCGGTGGAGAAGAGGACGTTGGAGGACCTCGGTGCATTGCACAAGGTCCGTGACGGTCACATAATCATCGAGAGATATGCGATCCCGCTGATCAGCGGACTCGGATTGGAGATATTCGGGGACAGGTTGGTCGAGAAGAATGCATTCGACGGAGATGACTCTCTAACAGCCGTCAGCAACGCCATGGGTATCGAGGTACGTGCGAGGGCACGCACCAGGATCGGTACCAGGATGGGTAGGCCGGAGAAGGCGAAGGACAGGAGTAGCGGTAACTCCGCATTCGGTAACGGACTGTTCGCCGTAACGGACACGCCCACCATCAAGAAATCACTGAGAGAGGCCATGTCCACCCAGGACAAGGCGAGGTTCATGACCGCGGACCAGCTCAAGGCCGCAGGCATCAAGGCCAACAAGGACGGTCTTCTGATCGATTATGCGGAGAGGGTCTGTCCGAAATGCGGAGAGAGGACCTTCCGTTCATGGTGCAGGAAGTGTGACGTGCATACCGAGGTCGCACCCAATGCAAGTACGGACAAGTTCGACAGACCGCTGATGACCGTCAACATAAGGCAGGAATACCGCGATGCGATGGATTACATCGGATTGAAGGACATCAGCGATGTGAAGATGATCGAGAACTTCACATCGATCGTCAAGACCCCCGAACCGCTCGAGAAAGGTATCCTCAGGGCGAAGAACAATCTCACCACATACAAGGATGGTACGATCCGTTTCGATATGACGGACATACCGATCACACATTTCAAACCGAGGGAGATAGGCCTTCCCATCGATAAGGCACACGAACTCGGTTACACACATGATTGGAACGGAGAACCGCTCACGGACGGGGATCAGATCTGTGAGCTCAAGGTACAGGATGTCATCCCCAACATAGACTGCGGTACGCATCTCGTGAAGGTGGCGACGTTCGTGGATGACCTCCTCGAGAGATTCTACAAACTGCCGAGATACTACAATGTGAGCACTCCGACGGATATGATCGGCCATATGACCGTGGGTCTCGCACCGCACACATCCGGTGGGATATTGTGCCGTCTGATAGGGTACACCAAGGCCAGCGGATGCATGGGTCACCCGTTCTTCCACGCAGGTAAGAGAAGGAACTGCGACGGTGATGAGGATTGTATCATGCTCCTGTTGGACGGATTGCTGAACTTCTCGAAGGTGTACATCCCAAGCAGCAGGGGAGGACTCATGGATACTCCTCTGGTCCTTACGACCAGATTGGATCCGAACGAGATCGATAAGGAGGCGCACAACGTGGACTGCCTCAGGGAATATCCGATCGAATTGTATGAGGCCGCGATGCAGCTGAAGGATGCCAAGGATGTCGAGAAACTGATGGATCTCGTCGGCGGACGTATCGGCACCAATCTCCAGTATGAAGGGTTCGGTTTCACACACGATACATACGATATCAACGAAGGTCCCTACAAATCCGCATATACATTGTTGGAGACCATGAGCGATAAGATGATCGCACAGTTGGAACTCGGTAAGAAGCTCCGTGCGGTCGATGTGGAGGATGAGGCGAGTAAGGTCATAGACAAGCACTTCATGCCCGACATGGCCGGTAATCTGAGGAGTTTCTCGGCCCAGACGTTCAGATGCACCAACTGTAACGCCAAATACAGGAGGATACCGCTCAGCGGGATCTGTACCAACTGCGGGCACGAGCTGAACCTCACCGTCCACGAGAAGAGTGTGAGGAAGTACCTCGGAGTATCGCAGGATGTCTGCGAGAAATACGGTATGTCCGACTACACCAGGGAAAGGGTGGAGATCCTCTCGATCAGTATGGACTCGCTCTTCAACAACGATAAGGTCAAGAAATGTAAGTTATCAGACTTCTTCTGATGATGATAAAATGAGAGGGTGTATACCCTCTCGGTTTATTCACAAGGACAGGACCTGTGCCTTGAACTCTTCGGATTCCTTCGTGAGGATCTCGGCGGCCTTGTCGAGGACCTGCTGTGCCGTGAGCGAACCGTCCGTCTCGAATTTGAAGACGAAGTTGTTCTCGTCACCGACGACACTTATGGGCTCTCCGTCGAAGTTCTCGACGCATGTCATACAGAGTGAACAGTCATCGCTGTGTGCGACAACAAGCTTTCCGCCGGAGACCTCGAAGACCTTCTTCGGGCATGCTGCGGCCACCTCATCGGGTGAACTCACATCGCCGTCGATCTTGACGATCGGTCTGTAGCTGTATCCGACACCGTTCGCGACCTGCCACTTGACGTGCTTCCTTGCGGTACCCATCACAGCGTGTGCGTAGATGAGTATCGACTGACCGTCAGCGAGATCGACGATAGGGATATCCTCGTCCTTGACCTTGAGGTCGGGACTGCCGAGGGGCTGAAGGTCACCTGAGAGTACGGTGCACGGTCCGTTCTTGTTGAGACTGTACATGATCTCGCAGCTGGGGCATCCCTCTCCTCCGCAGACACATTCATCCTTGAAGTTGAACATGTCCAACGTCGGTACGGGGACCATTCCGAGCCTGTGTGCGATGATCTCATCGAACAGGGGCGTCATACTCTCGAACTCCCTGCCATCGACATCGATGGGACCGAGGTGGAATTCCACCTTGTCGATCGCCATCTTGGGGATGTCGGTGAGCATGGTCCTCCTGAGAGCGTTCGCCATGGCCGGGGACGAGTTCTTAAGGATGAACTTGCACTTCCTCTCGGCCATTTCGACTATCTGGATTTCCATGGTCAGGCCTCCTCAGACCCTGCGTCCTCTGCGTCCGCCTTTCTTCTTGGTACCATCGTGGGGTACGGGTGTGACATCCTCGATACGGCCGATCTTGAGACCTGCCCTAGCGAGTGCACGGATTGCGGCCTGTGCTCCAGGTCCGGGTGATGTTGAACCGTTTCCTCCGGGTGCACGTACCTTGACGTGGATCCCGACGAACTCCTTCTCCTTCGCGACATCGGCGACCTTCTCGGCTGCCTTCTGTGCTGCGTAGGGTGAGGACTCATCCTTCGCTGTCTTGACGACCATTCCACCTGTTGCTTTCGTGATCGTCTCTGCACCGGTGATGTCAGTGAGCGTGATCATCACGTTGTTGTAACTTGCATAAATGTTAGCGATTCCCCATTTTGCTGTCATCAGTGGTCACCTTCCTGGTTTGCTGCATCGCTGGCTGTGATGCCTGCTTCCTCTGCGTCCGCCCTTGCCTCTGCTGCCTTCTTCGCTGCTTCCTCTGCCTCTTTCGATGCTTTGAGCTCTGCGTTTGCGGCTGCCTGCTCGGCGGAGATCCTCATCGGGTGCATCTCGTCGTTGAAGGGTGATGCGGGGTCGTACATGATGGATGACTCCTCGTACCTTGTGACGATGTATCCGGGGATCGTTACCCTGTGGCCGTTCATGAAGATGTGTCCGTGGACGATCATCTGCCTTGCCTGTCCGACAGTGCTTGCCATTCCCTTCTCGAAGACGAGTGTCTGAAGCCTGCGTGAGAGGATGTTCTCCTCTGAGAGCGTAAGGATATCGTTGAGTGTCGCACCCTCTACAGGGAGGACTCCGATCTTGGAGCACTTGTTGATGAGTGCATCCGCCTCGATCTTTGCCTGTGCGTCACCGCTTCTGAGACGTGCCTGAAGCTCCCTTGACTGCTTCCTGAAGTTCCTGAGGACGGACTGTGCCTTCCAGACCTCTGTCTTGTTCTTGAGACCGTACTGGTTTACGAGAACGACCTCTGCCTTGATCCTCTCACCCTGCCAAGGGTGTGAAGGTGTATCATATGACCTGCGTGAAAATTTAGGATCTCCCATGTTACCGCCTCACTCATTTCTTGCTGACACCCATCGTCAGTCCGTGACGTCCATTGGACCTTGTCCTCTGACCCCTTACCTTGTGGTGGGTCTCGTGCCTGATACCGCGGTAGCAACGGATCATCTTCATCCTGTTGATATCGTCCTTCCTGGTGAGCTCGAGCTCGTTACCGATGAGGTGCATGTCCGCGCCTGTCTCGTAATCGAGCTGCCTGTTGATGGCCCACTCGGGTGCGTACTCGACGTATGTCGTGACGAGCTGCTCGAGCTTCTTGACGTCCTCATCCGAGAGTGAACCGATCTTGACTGCGGGATCCACTCCTGCCTTCTTGACGACGATCTGTGCCACTCTCTTTCCAACGCCTTTGATCTGCTGGATACCGATGACGGTCCTCTTCAGACCATCGATATCACTGTTAGCGATACGGACGATGAAGTTGAAGTCCTCATCTTCCTGCTGTTGCTGTTTAGCATTCTTTTTCTCTGCCATGTTCTTCCTCCGTAAATGTTCCCGTTGGGAATCACCCAAGCATCATACCTCGCGATTCTTAGCAAAAGATCGTGTGTTGTGCTCTCGGCATCGATGTCATCCGACATACGATCGAGTTTACGGCAAGGTTGGCATTCAATAGTAATATATAAAGATGGGGTGGGGTCGGAGACCCACCCGGATAGGTTTCAAAGCTCTCTCTTCGCGAAGCGGAGATAACCGATGATCATCGGGATCAGACCCCAGACGATCATCGTGAGGACGTCCCTGAGTCCATTGGCGACGGTACCCGATATGGATGATGATATCGACGATGCGGCGACATCAAGGAAATACCAATATCCAGCGTTATCCGTGGCACCCTGTGAGAGTGCGACCACCACGAGGACGAGACTCGGCACGAACAGTACGAAGATGAAGGTCAGGATCGATGCCGAACTCGATCTCTTCATCAACGAGCTGAACATCACAGCGATACCGGTCAACGCGAATATGTATGCCACGAGGTAACCGAACGATGTCCAGAGATTCATGGATACGTCGCCGGTGATGACCAATCCGACCAACATGGCCACGAGGTAATAGATCGCGAACATGACGATGTTCAGAGCGAATCCTATCACGATCTTACCGAGGAAGATCGTTGACTTCTTTATCGGCTTCGTGAACAATACCAGTGCCGTCCTATCCTCGAACTCCGAGCATATGGTGGGGGATGTGAACAATGCCACACCGAGGAGAGCCAACAGCATCACGACCGAGATGTACGCCGAATAGATGCCATTCACTGACGAACCATCCTGGAAGATGAAACACGTCACGGTCACCAACAACAAGGCTACTGCGACGATTATCGCAAAGATCAGCAATTTGTATCCGCTGAAGTACTTCAACAGCTCGTATCTCGACACGATGGATGCCTGACGGAGATCCTCGAAGATACCTTTCTTGCAAAGACTGTTATCCGGCATGTGATCACCTCGACTCCTTTATCATGTTCAGGTACACGGTCTCGAGAGCATCCTCCTCGTTGAAACTGAATACCTTGATCCCCAGACCGTTCATCTCCGAGAGTAGCTGATACTGATCCTCGTCGTCCCCCTTGAACGTCAGCCTCAACGTCTTACCGTTGGTGGCCTTCACGTTGGATACATTGGAGAATGTGGATATCTTCGATACGATCCCATCATCGAGATGATCCAATGTCTTCACGGTGATGGTCCTGAGATTGTTGGATCCGAGCAATTCGTCAAGGTTCGCCTCTTTGATGAGCGTACCGTGATTGATCATCGCGATACGGTCGCACATATCCCCCACCTCGTGGAGCATATGCGAACTCGTGAGGATGGTGAGATCGTTCTTCGCCCTCACATTCTTCAGGATCTGTCTGATCTCGGCCATACCTCTGGGATCGAGACCCGATGTGGGTTCGTCGAGTATGATGCATGTGGGTTCGTTCAACAGTGAGAGGCCCAATGCCACCCTCTGCTTCATCCCTTTGGAGAATGTCCCGATCTTCTTATCGGCCCACTGCGACATGTTCATATCCGCGAGGATCTCCGTCGTCTGGGCGGAGATCGTCTCCTTCCTCATACCGAAGATCCCTCCGATGTACTCGAATGTCTGCTTCGGAGTGAGATACGAGTAGAACTCGGGTGTCTCCACGACCGTACCCACGCCCTCGAGCGCACCCTTGGGGTCGGATGTGACATCGATACCGTTGATGTACGCACTCCCGGACGTGGCATTTATCAGATGTGTCAGGATCTTCAGAGTTGTACTCTTCCCTGCACCGTTCGGACCAAGTAATCCTGTGAAGCTGTTCTTCTTCACCGATAGGGTGAGGTCGTTGACAGCGACGAAACTCTTGTATTCTTTCCTTAGATTGACGATCTCTATCAGACCAGAATCCATTTGGCTACCTCCATGTAATCAATATCTTCACTGTTAGAAATAATGAGTGCCGAAGACCGGATTCGAACCGGCGAACTCCTACGAGAACAGATCTTGAGTCTGTCGCCTTTGACCAGGCTTGGCAACTTCGGCCTTAATCACTGTGATAAGAAGGTGGGTAATAAAGATTATGGGGGATGGTGGTCAGAAACCACCATCGGATATCGTGAGGACCTCTCCTCTGCCCTCGCCGATGTGGACCGTGTGCTCGAACTGAGCGACACAACCCTTCTTCCTCTCGATGAGGATCGCATAGCTGGAGACGAGACCGTGACGGATCAATGCCTTCACCTTCTGCTCCGCCTTCGGATCGTCACAGCTGCGTGCGCAGAACGGGAACGTGGCGAACTCCTCCTTCAGATAGTTGAAGAAGTCCTGGAGGGCCGGATCCGCGATAGGCACATCCCTGATTATGCGGCAGATGTTACCCGGCTTACCGCCGACGATCTCACCGACACCGTTCGTGGCGAAAGGTTCGCATGCGATGACCATGTTCCTCTTGAGGGTCTGTTCATCGCCGTTGTCATAATTGGGTATGGAGAGACCTGCGTGGAGGTTGTAGGGCTCGATCTGATGGCCGGAGAGGTTCCTTATGGGTTCGAACCCGTGGTTCTTGATGGTACCTTCGACTGCTACACCGATCTCGTTGATCGGCACTCCCTCGCCTATGAATTCCATGACGGTGTCCCTAGCATCGCGTGCGGCATCGATGAGCTCGGTGAACCTCCTGGTCCCGACCTCTACGGTACCGGCGGTATCGCCGACGAATCCGTCCAATTGGGCACCGCAGTCGACCTTGACGACATCCCCGATCTCGAACTTCGTCTTGTCATTGATCGACGGTGTGTAGTGTGCAGCGATCTCGTTGACACTGATGTTACACGGGAATGCGAGTTTCATCCCCTGCGATCTTATGTAACCCTCTACTTCTTCGGCGACATCGAAGAGCTTGACCCCTTCATCGACCATCGCCATACCTTTCTCCCTTGCGTTGGCTGAGACCCTGCCCACCCTGCGCATCTTCTCGAGATCTGCGGGACTAGTCATTGAGAACATCCTCTATCTGTTGTTTCGTGATCGCACCCTGGCGTATGATCTCCACCTCATCGTCCATGATCCAGACGATCGTGGATGGCTTACCGAGTGTACATGCACCTGCATCGAGATAATATGGGACCGAATCTCCGAAATCCCTGATCGCATCCTCTACCTTGACGGCATCGGGGTGTGAATGGAGGTTCGCGGATGTCGCGATGATGGGGACCTCGGACTGTCTTATGAGCTCGAGTGCGACCTTGTTGTCGGGGATACGGATACCGACCTTCTGTGACATCGAGGTGACGATGTTCGATACAGAGGGGTCCTTCTTCGTTATGATCGTGAGTGGACCGGGAAGGAATGCATCGATGAGCTTCTCGACCTTCCTTGTCATGACAGCGATGTTCTCCACCATATCCTTGTCAGCGACAGCGACGGAGAGAGGCATATCGAACGGCCTGTTCTTTGTGAGATAGAGGTCCTTCACGGCCTTCTGGTTGAAGATGTCCGCGGCTATACCGTAGACGGTCTCCGTAGGGTATACGACGAGCTTACCTTCCTTGATAGCCTCGGCCGCGATACCGATGTTCTTGATTGTCTCTTGATCCAAGTTATCGTTGCACTTCAATATCTGCATCATTCTGCCCCCATTATATTTAACGCACCCAATAAAAATTGTTTACCGTTCGACTTGACAGATGGTCCGTGACCAGGATAGAGGCCATCGAACTCGATGTTCAACAGTTTCCTGAGAGAATCGACCAACATATCGGCCGAGCCGGTCGGATGAGAATAATTTCCTACGCTCCCCACCATGAAAGTATCTCCGGAGAACAGGGATCCTGTGGTCTCGTCGAGGATACAGATCGAACCGATCGTATGACCCGGTGTCTCGATGCACCTGAGCTTGTGGTCACCGAGGTCTATCACATCACCATCATTGAAGTCGATGATGTCCATGGGTTCTATGTGTCCTCCGAAGACGGTACCGAGTGTCGATTCGGAATCCCCGGCTCTGAGTGGGGATGCATCGGCACCTCCCGCATAGATCTTCGGGTTGAACTTCGAGATGATCGATGACACGCCGCCGACATGATCGAAATGACGATGCGTAAGGATGATCACATCCAATTCACGTCCGGCAAGCGCATCAGTGATACGATCCATCAACAGACCTGACTGGAACCCGGTGCCTGTGTCGATAAGAGCGACACCTTTGGATCCGGACACCAGGTAGATGTTCGAATCATAGAGCAAAGCGGGCTCGATCTGTTGAATAGTCATCGATTTCATGGTACAGACAATACCTATTTAACCTATTTGTTCTAGTAAAAGATGAGAAAAAACACTTAGAGGAAATGAGAATTCATTCATACGCAACCTGTTTAACTGCTAGACCACACCCCAGCGACGTCAAAAGAACTTTAGTGAGTGCGGGCTGAATACCTCGGAAAACCTCGGTACTTACACCCCACTTCTATCAAACTCATCATTTATGAGCGTTCTATGGGTACCTCTTTTTCAAGATGGCTTCGAGCTTAGATGCCTTCAGCTCTTATCCACTACCGCGTGGCTGCTCAGCAGTGCCTTGTCAGACAACTGATCAACTAGAGGCGACGGACCCCTGTTCCTCTCGTACTAAAGGGTCCTTCTCGTCAGGTACCTACACCTCCATCAAAAAGCAACAAAACTGTCTCGCGACGTTTTAA
>CAVGUW010000017.1:0-28200 GCA_963632775.1 Bacteroides salyersiae
ACCAGGCACCGGCAAGGTTAAGATCGGAGAGGCAACCATCGAGGGTGAAGCGAACATCAGTGTCGATGAGAATGGGAAATTGTCTGTGGAAATCGGGGCTGGTGAGAAAGTAACAATCGGTACTCAGACCTTCACCGGAAGCACACCCGACGGTACGACATTCACAGTGGATCCGACGACGGGCGAGATAACGGGCATTACACAGAATATCACGATCGATGAAAGCTCTCTCACAGAGGATTTCAGTTTCAAACTGAATCCCGGTCAATCCGTCATGATCGGCAAGTATGTCTACAAGGCCCCGTCAGGCGGAAGCACGGGAGACGTGACTATCAAGGGTCGCGGTATAGACAAGACTCCTGCAATCGTACTCGCTGATAAGGACAAATCGGTCGTTGTGTCCCTGAAGGACGATGCATCGAAGAATACCACCTACGTCGCAGATACCGCAGGAACAAGGTTCGCCATGTCACTGAAGGAAACGGGGGACACGACCAAGATCGATCTTCTCGAGAGCGACCAAGGGGATTATACGAGCGAGATCAAGGTCCCTGCAGATGTGACCGTGACGGGTGGATCGAAATTCATCACATCCACATCAACAGGAACCGAGATAGGACTCGATGACAACGGCGATGCAAGACTCATCGGCGGGAAGATCACCACATCGGACGAGGTCACCGTGACCATCGGCGGAAAGGACAGGACTTTCATGGGTGACGACGGAACGGAATACACCATCGATACGACCGAAGGCAAGCTCACTCTGGGAGAGGACGGTTCGATCACCGTTGACGATCGTTTCGTCCTTACAGGCGGAGAGAACGATACGTTCACCTTCATTGAGTCCGATGGCGAGGATGCCGTCACCATCCCCGCAGGCGGTTCCATCGGAGGTAAGCACAGCAGGTTGTTCGTCAAATCCCTCGGAGGAGAAGACGGTACGAAGGTATCGATCGACTCGACCACAGGTGCGATAGGAGTGATTGCCGGTAAGGTCGAGGTAGATGGCGAAACGACCGTTGCCGTAAGGATAACCGACGGAAGCATCTCGAGGATGGTCGATGTCACCATACCGACCGGTTGCACATACACCATCGATGTCGACGAGGGCACCGTGAGCGGACTCGGAACAGACGAACGTGTGACCGTCGACGACGTGACCTACATCTCGGGCACTGACAGCGGCGAGTTCCCGTTGGATGACAGGGACGGAGCATTGACGAATCCGGGCGATACAGCCATCGTATCCGGTGATACGGGAGCGAACATCCGCCTCGGAGAGGACCCATCGATCGTGATCACCGTACCGGGTACGAACATCGGTAGCGTGACCATAACCAAAGGCACGACCTCCACGGTGACCATCGCCGATATCGGTGACCAGGTCACTATAGGCAACAGGACATATGTCGCAGATTCATCCTATGCCACATTCACCATCGATTCCGATGGGAACGTATCCGTAACGGACGATACGATCACTACGATCGAGAAGCAGACCGGTGAGGATGCGACCATAGCGACATTCATCGCTCTGATGGCATTATCGTTGAGCCTGTTCGTCCTTGCGGCGGTCATCCGTAAGAGATGAGGGGCATGGAGTGGATCCCATCCACCCCATCCCCGATCCCAAACCTCTTCCTTTTTCTGAATGTCTGTCTCATCGCTATGATATATCCAACGTGTCCGGTCATCATACCCCCATAATATCATCGATTATCGTGGAGCAGTGACCTTAAGTTAATATCGTCCTTGCACGATAATCCGCGCATGTCACACGTGGTCAAACAGGATATCTGTGATGTGGAAGGATGCGACAAGGTCGCAGAGAGATCGTTCAACATAAAGAAGGTCAGCGAGACATCGCTGACGCTCAAGAACCCCGATGCGAGGAGCATCCACCTCTGCAAAGAGCATTACAAGATCCTGAAGAAGGAGACGAAGGACGACATCCCGGATTACCTGGGTTGAATCGGATCATGTTCGAGATACTGTTCGCAGGGACGGGTGCATCCATCCCATCCAGGGGAAGGTCCCTACCTTGCATCGCAGTCAAACAAGGGAGATCCCTCACCCTATTCGATTGTGGGGAGGGGTCGCAGCGTCAGTTGATGGTATCGAAGTTCTCGTTCATGCGTGTGGACAGGATATTCATCACCCATATGCATGGGGACCATGTATTGGGTCTACCCGGACTGTTACTGACGATGGGATTATCCGGAAGACGGGATCCCGTACAACTGTTCGGCCCGAAGGGTATAGCGTTCACGATAGATTCAATGCTGAACGCATGCGAGGGGGAGTTGGAGTTCGAGCTCATCGTGAAGGAGATGGAACCCGGAGATATCGAAAGATTCAACGGGTTCTCGGTATCCGCTTTCAGGACGGAGCATAACTGTCCGTCATTGGGATATCTTTACAGGGAGGACGACCGTCCCGGACAGTTCGATAAGGACAAGGCATTGGGATTGGGTCTGAGACCGGGCCCTGATTTCTCCGCCATACAGAGGGGCGAGACCGTGAGAGGTATCACTCCCGACATGATAATCGGCGAGAGGAGGCCGGGACTATCGATGGCATATCCCGGGGACACTCTAATCTGTGATTCCGTATCGGAGGCGGTGAGAGGCGTGGATGTACTCATCCATGAGGGTACGTACATCGATAAGGACTCGGAATTGGCCGCTGCACACTTCCATTCCACCATAAGATCGGTGGCGGAGATGGCCAAGGATGCGGGTGTGCATCAATTGATGATAGTCCACATCAGCAACCGTTACGGTGACGATCCGGAACCCGAGATCGAGGCCGAGACGTATTTCGAAGGTACGATCCTACCGAAGGATCAAGATATCTATATGGTACGTGACGGCGGCGTCAGATTAGTTTCAGAAGATCCGACGTCGTGATGATACCGACGATCTTACCGCTCTTGTGCACCAATACCGCATCACAATCATTCATCATCTTCGTGACCGTGTTCATCGGGATATTCTCGGGGATGACGGGATACGAATCGCCCATGACCTTGTAGATGGGCATGTTCACCAGCTCATCCATCGTGGCACCTCTCAACAGCAGTTTGGATATCACACGTTCCGATATGCTCCCCACGGGCGTCTCGCCCTTGAGTACGGGCAATTGGGAGAATCCGGTGGATTTCAACAGTTCCGATGCCTCATGCACGGTCATATCGCTTTGGATCGTAGCGACATCCTTCGAGGAGATATCCTTCGCCAACAACTCCTTCCTGTCGTCATTCCCCATCCTCTCCAACGTCTCGAAGAGTTTCACGACCGTCACATAACTCGCCGATATCGACTCCCTCTCTATCTTCGCGATGGTGCTCTGGCTTATGCCCGATCTGGCCGATAGTTGCGATTGCGTTATGTCGAGTGATTTCCTCATCTTGCGGATGTCCGATACGGGCGGGAATCTCATGTATTTCGTAACGAAATATTCCTATATGAATATTTATGTCACTGGTATTTATATGGAAGAAGAATATCGAAACCAACATTCCCTATAATGGAGCCTATAGTTATGGCAAACAAGAACATCTATGTCGAGGGTATCAGTGAGATGCCCGTGCCCATGAGGAAGATCGAATTGGTCGAGAGGAAAGGTATCGGACACCCCGATTCGGTCGCCGACGCATTGGCAGAGGAAGTCAGCAAAGCACTTTGTAAGATGTACAAGAAGGAGTTCGGGACCGTTCTCCACCACAACACGGACGAGACACAGATCGCAGCCGGTCAGGCAAGCCCCAAGTTCGGCGGAGGGGACATCATCGACCCCTCGTACATCCTCCTCGTAGGACGTGCGACCACGAACATCACCGATGTCAAGACGAAGGACATCCGCTGCCTACCCTGTAAGCCCGTCGCACTCGCAGCGGCGAGGAACTATCTCAAGAAGACATTCCCCAACCTCGATGTGGATTCTGAAGTTGTCCTTGATGCAAGGCTCGGACAGGGTTCCGATGACCTCAGGGGAGTATACAAATCATCGAAGGTATTGGCGAACGACACATCATTCGGTGTCGGTTACGCACCCTATTCGATCACGGACCGCCTCGTACTCACGACGGAGGAGTACATCAACGGCAAGATGAAGGACATCCTTCCCGAGACGGGACAGGATGTCAAGGTCATGGCCTCGAGGGTCGGCAACGACATCACGATGACCGTCGCCTGTGCGATGGTCGACAAGTACATCGATGATCTCGATCACTACAGATCGGCCATCGAGCAGATGTACGACAAGGTCAACCAGCATGCACTCGATATCATCGGCGACGAGAAGATCAACTTCAAGTTGGACATCAACACCGGTGACGATTACGACAGGGGTGTAATCTACCTCACATGCACAGGTCTCTCCCAAGAGATGGGTGACGACGGTTCCGTCGGAAGGGGTAACAGATGCAACGGTCTGATCACACCCTACAGGCCCATGTCCATGGAAGCAACCTCGGGAAAGAACCCGATCACGCACATCGGAAAGATCTACAACGTCATGTCGAAGCTCATCGCAGAGGATGTCGCCAAGAAGGTCTCGCCCGAAGTCGAGGTGAGGGTAAGGATCCTCTCACAGATCGGAAAGCCTGTCTCCGAACCGCTCAACTGTAACGTGCAGTTGGTCTCCGCAACGGAGGACAAGAAGCTCGGCCAGTGGAAGCAGGAGGCCGAATCCATCGCATACGAGTGGCTCGACAACGTTGATAAGGTAACAGACCTTATAATCAATGGAAAGGTTAGGACATTCTGATGAAGATTATCGAGTCACCTCAATACGGACCGATGTTCCGTTTCACCGATGCCAACGTCTACTGGGCCCTCTATATGCTATCCAGCGGGAAGCGTATCGGGCGTAAGAGATTGGCGGACGAGATCGGTGTCGGAGAAGGCAGTATGAGGCGTATCCTGGAGACCCTCCGCGAATGGGATATGATACAGATCAAACAGTCCGGTATCACCATAACCCGTACGGGATTGGGTTTCCTCGCCGAGATCCCCATCAAAGTCATCGATGTGGACCTCGGGGACTCGATCGTCGGCGAATACAGTCAGCCCATAATGGTCCTGGGTGTCGCCGATAAGATCCAGAATGGGATGCAACAGAGGGACGCAGGCATAAAGGTCGGTGCGACCGGATGCACCACGTTGGTCATACGTGGCGGCAATCTGATCATACCGCCCGACTGGAACGTCGATGTGGAACGCCCCGATGTTGCGAAGAGCGTGCGCGCGACAGGCATGACAGAGAACGACGCCATCATCGTGGGAAGCGGTAACGATCAGCGTACCGCGATGATGGCCGCACTCACTGCCGCGTTCGAGTTATTCTGATGAAACACCTGTTATGCGATTCCGTCTACTCAGAGGATGGTGTCATCCCTTCGATGATACCGGATACGGATGGGGTGGAACTGCTGACGGGTTATTCATCCGTGACAGGGTATCCTTTGGAGAAGGTATCCTCGGTACATCTCCCGTATGCCACGGATTGGTACGGCATATGGTCCGGGGACAGGAAGGTGTCGGACGATGTCGACGGACAATCCGTACCTTACATGTACTACGGTCCAGACAGGGAAGGCATCGTGGACAACATCGTCAGGGCGATAGAGGTGGCCGAGCCACTCCATCCTAGCTACGGTGTGTTCCATGCGTGCAGTGCCAACTTCGATGAGTTGGGTCCGAACGGATATACCGATGACGATACGGATGTCATGCACGCCCTCACCGAGATATTGAATCTCGTGGCGGCATCCCTCGGAGGGGAGATGCCGTTCCCGTTGGCACTGGAGAACCTGTGGTGGCCCGGATTCAGGATGTTGGATCCGTCCGGATTCAGATATCTGGAGAAGCATCTCGAGTTCGATAACTGGTGCATATGTCTCGATACCGGTCATCTTCTCATCGCCGCAGGCGGTTCGGATGATGAAATAGGATCAATAGAGAAGTTGGATCACATCGCGGACTCCTATCCGAAGGATATGATCGACAGGATACGTGCGATGCATCTCCACAACAACACATCCGCTCCGTTCATCGGATCGTTCCGTCTCCCTGACGGTTTCTACGACCAGGGACATATGGGACGCTATCGCGCTGCATATCGCTTCATATGCGATATGGATCAGCACCGTCCCTTCACCGATCCGTCGATAGTGGATTATGTGGAGAGATTATCCCCCGACTTCGTGAACCACGAGATGGGTGCCGTGGCATCCTCGGAACGCGTATCGGATTACATGATACAGCGTTCGCTCTTCAAGAAGCATTATATCTGAGTCCATTCGTATTCACATCGAGGTGTATACAGATGGCGATGGATACTAAAAATGCACTCACCTTCGTTGTGATCCAGGTGGTATTGCTGCTGATCGCGATACTCGCGATCGTCTTAGTGGCATTCATCTTCGGATTGCTCGCGGATGTCGACACGGTCAAGAACGGACTGCACTATGCGGTCCTTCTCGCATGTTCCATGTTGATCGCGGGTGCGATATATCTGAAGAAGAACTGAAACACCGTGCTGTCCATGACAGCACAGAAACCCTTTCCCTACAATATCTTCTCCAGGATGTTCACAACATTCATCGTCAGACGCGGACAGAACTCGGTGTATATGCCACTCTGATAGGCCTTGAGGTTATCCTCGTCCTTGCGGACATCGAATCCTGTCAGTTCCGGGCACGAGGTGCCTTTGTAGAGCTTCCTGAACTCCATCATGAACTGTTCCCTCTTGATGATCGCCAATCCTTTCTCGGCCATCTTGGGGCCCGTACCGCCATATCTCAATCCGATCACTATGAACGCTCCGAGCAACGCACCGCAGATGCTGCCTTCCAGGAGCCCCATGCTCATGAGGGATGTGGATCTCATGATCTCTCCTTCGTCGACATCATCGAACCTGTCCATGAACACATGTATCACGGACTGTGCGCAATCATATCCTTCGGAATACAGTTCAAGTGCCTCTTCGAAATCCATCGTACATCAATCATGGCGTACGTTAATAAGGGTGTCCGTGCGATGACGCCGTCATCGATAGGTCACGATCCGGATCCATAGGATGATGACAGTGTCATTTTGCATCCCTTTTTATTTATTATAGGGGACGAACGAACACTTAAATATATGAGCAATATTGGGTTGCCCAGAGGAAATCAAATGGCACGCTTCAAAGAGGCTGAGAGCAGATTGTTGGACAAGACCGTCTGTATGAGCTGCTACGCCACTAACCCCAAGAACGCGACGAAATGTCGTAAGTGCGGATACAGCAACCTCAGGCCTAAAGCAAAAGAGAGCAGGAAGCAGTGAGCTTCCCATTGTTTTCTTTGGCCGTATGGCCTGTTCTTAATCAATCAGCTATTGCGGTATCCAAGCCGCAGTAGTTGATCATGTAATGGTCGATGACTGTGTCGTCTTGCACTATGTTTTATACTTCTACGTGATAGGTTGGACAGGCTACTATTCATCCCGGAGGGAGAACTGGATGAAGGCATTGATAGTTGACGACAATATAGCTATTCAGGAGATCCTGTCCGAGATCCTGACGTCCGAGGGTTGGACGACCGAACAGACAGGTGACGTGGACGATGCGATATCCAGGTTGGAATCGTTCAGACCCGATCTTCTCATCCTGGATTCCAAGGTCAACGGATTGAATTCATCCAGGATATTGTATGAGGTGGGACCGGGGAGTAAGCTCCGTGTATTGATCATCACCAAGAGCAAGGCGATGATACCCGAGGACAATCCGAACATCATCGGTGTGATCACCAAACCGTTCAAGAGTTCCGATATCATCGATTGTATACGCAAGGCGAACCTCGTCGAGAGCGAGAAAGGCGTCGGCGGCATCATGCAGAAGTTCCTTGGGAAGGGTCATCAGTCCAACGATACCGCTGATCCCCCTTCGGAATACGATGTGAAGTTCGGTCATTCCTATTTCGTGATCGAGGAGGAGCCCGAGGCCGTGTATGAACTGGGGGCGTCATTGCTCAGGACATGCAAGTTGATGGCGATCACGGCAGGAAGGACGAAGGCGGTGAACGACAGGTTCAAGGATCATGACGTGAAGGTCATCGGCCTATCCACCAAACCCAAGATCGGATACCTAGAGATGTCCAAACTAGGGACATTGATGAACACCATAGTGGGTTTCATCGAAGAGAACGACAGACCTGTCGTGATCATCGACAGCATATCACAATTGGTGGCCGTTAACGGTGAGAACACGATCATGACCATGTTGCACCAGATAATGTCGACATCCAAGGTCTCGCTCATAGTATCCGTAGAGAAAGATAACCTATCCAATGTGGACGTTGACGTCCTCAGTAACATGATGGAACAATATGTGAAGTGATTCGAATGAAGATTGAAGCAGTATGGGCAAGAGAGGTATTGGATTCCAGGGGGAACCCAACGGTCGAAGCGGAGATCACCGTCGCAGGGCACAAGGTGAGGGCGATAGCCCCATCCGGAGCATCCACGGGATCCTGGGAGGCACACGAGCTCCGTGACGGGGACGGAAGATTCGGCGGGAAGGGTGTACTGAACGCAGTGAACAACGTCCGTACGGAGATCGCCAAGGCGATCGTAGGTATGGATCCCACGGATCAGCGTGCGGTCGATCAGGCCATGATCGACCTCGACGGTACCGAGAACAAGAAGAGGCTCGGCGCCAACGCGATAATCGCCACATCCTTGGCTGTCGCCAAGGCAGGTGCCATGGCCGACGGTGTCCCGCTCTATCAGCACATCGGTGACAACGGTGTCACGCTTCCCGTGCCGATGCTCAACATCATCAACGGCGGTAAGCACGCCGGCGGTAACCTGAAGATACAGGAGTTCATGATCATACCCGCAGGTGCGAAATCCTTCTCGGAATGCCTCAGGATGTCATCCGAGGTCTACATGTCACTCAAATCGCTTTTGAAGAAGAAATATGGCGTAGGTGCGATCAACCTCGGTGACGAGGGCGGATTCGCCCCTCCTCTCGACACATCCTCCGAGGCCATGGAGACCATCCTCTCGGCGGTATCGGATGCAGGTTACGCTCCAGGCAAGGATGTCTTCCTCGCATTGGATGCTGCATCGAGCGAGTTCTATAATGATGGCGTATACGATGTGGATGGGATGAAGCTCTCCGCAGGCGAGCTTGCGGATCATTACAAGATGCTCACGGAGAAATATCCCCTCATCAGCATCGAGGACCCGTTCTTCGAGGATGATTTCGAGACGACCGCGGAGCTTACGAGGAAGATCGGTGCGAACGTACAGATCGTCGGTGACGATCTCTTCGTCACCAACACCAAGAGGCTCTCCAAAGGTATCGATGCGGGTGCGGCCAACGCACTCCTCCTCAAGGTCAACCAGATCGGTACCGTGACCGAGGCAGGGGATGCGGCTCAGATGAGCTTCGATAACGGTTATTCCGTCGTGGTCTCGCACCGTTCCGGAGAGTCCGAGGATGTCAGCATCGCGGACCTCGCCGTCGGATGGGGATCCGGTCAGATCAAGACCGGTGCTCCTGCACGCGGTGAGCGTACATCGAAGTACAACCAACTCCTCAGGATCGAGGAGGAACTCGGTTCCAAAGCGGTCTTCCTCGGAAGGAAGGCATTCACACTTTGATCGCGGGAAGGGGGTTTATAACCCCCGACACCCCGTGTTATAAACCCTTCTTATACTGTGTTCTTCAACCCCTACATTTCCACTGGAAAACCTCCAATATCCACGCTCATAGATATATGGAATTTTGACTTCATTCGTTCATCGTCGTACACTATTTCAATGGTATTCGACGATATCGTTTTTTGTCATTTTTTCGGAAAAATCGGTGGATTCGCGTTGATTTTGCATGATTTTTGAGGATATATAAAGGATAAACGACGTTAATAGTCGATTTTTCCATTAACGTCGTTATCTTAACGTGGGTTATTAATGGCGTTATGGATACCATTATATGCTCTCCATGAGTAGGGGGAAATTGCTTTGCGAGACTGTTCTCAACCGGTCTATGCCATGCAGTGGAAATCGAGGTATGATGCGGATATGAACAGAACTTTTCGTCAAGTCAAAGGTGACATCTCCACGATCTTCACCGTACCGGGGATCGGTAGGATGAAGTCCATCTACTGCAGGTGCGGCAACATCATCAGGATCGATTCCGCACAGGTGAATCTGAAGCTAGCTCTAGGGAAGGAGCTGGAATGCCCCAAGTGTCGCAACGCTCGTATCTCAAAGGATATCGATGAGATCGAGATGCACTTCAACGGCATCGAGGCCGAAGAGTGCGATAGTTTCTGAATCTCATTTCTTGGATCTGCTCGGGCAGGTCGTATTGATACATTCCTCATAGTCGCCCAATGCTATTATCGGTGCACCGCATGATTCGCATACCTTGCCCGTGGCCGTGATGGTACCTCTCGGCCTGAGAGGATATGTCTGCGTGCATTCGGGCCATGACGAGCATCCTGCGAAGCGTTTACCGGCCTTGGAGTACATTATCCTGATCGTACCCTTGCCACATGTCGGACATTTACCGAGATGGGTCTTGGATGTGTTGCTCGTACAGTTGGGGTCGATGCATATGGTCTGAGGCGGTACGCCCTTCCTTATGACCTTGAGCTGCGGAAGACCGCATACCTCGCATTTCGTATCGACGGTCTGTATCAACGCACTCCTTGGCATGGGGTATGCGCATTTACAATCCGGGTATCCGTCGCAACCGATGAAGTTGCCGTTCCTGGATTTCTTGATCGTCATGTTGTTACCGCATTTCGGACAGATGCCGATGAACTGTTGGGACCTGAGGGCGTTCTTTATCTCATCGCCTATGGCGACCCTCTGCTCGTCTATCGTCACCGCCGCATCATGCAACATCTTCTGTGATTCCTCGACCACATCGGACAACATCTTCTCGCCACTGCTGATCTTCAGCATATCGGCCTCCAACTTGGATGTCATGTCAGGCTCGGCAATGCCTCCGCCGTGCTTCACCAACGCGTTCGTGAGAGCGATACCGCTCGCGGTGGGCGTCATGTAGTTGCCCTGGACGTAGTTCCTGGAGTAGAGCTTACCGATGATGTCGTGCCTGGTGGATTTCGTACCGAGTCCCAACCTATCCATCTCCTGGATGAGGGAACCCTGATTGTATCTGTACGGAGGTTTGGTCTCACCCTCGTCCATGGACATCGATCTGATGTCGATGTCATCCCCTACCTTCAGCAAGGGGATGTGGGTGTTCGTGATCGTCATGTACTTCTTCCAGTACTTCTTCCATCCTTCCTTCTTGAGGACGTAACCGTCCGCATTGAACGTCTCGCCGTTCACGTCTATGGAACACTTCGTTATCTCTGCTTCTGCGTTTGGACCGAGTGTGGCGAGGAACCTTCTCACGATGAGCTCGTAGAGCTTCCATTTGTCCCCTTTCATCTTATCGGATGTGGCGGCCGCGGTTGGATAGATAGGCGGATGGTCCGTCGTCCTCCTCTTCCCTCTGGACGGGAGGATGGTCTCCTGCGCCAATATCTCGTTCACCTCATCCTTGAAATCGGATTCCTTGAGCTTCTCCAGCACACTCCTGATACCGAGGCTCTTGGGATATTCCGTGTTCTCCGTACGGGGGTACGAGATGTATCCGCCCGTATACAGGTCCTCGGCGAGTTTCATCGCCGTGGCGGGAGGGATGCCTATCTTGTTGGCCTCCACCTGCATAGCGGTGGTATCGAACGGTGCCGGTCTGAACTCCTCCTTCATGGAACGGTCGAAGGACTTCACGGTACCTGTCTTGATGCCTTTGCATTTCTCGAGAACGGCATCGGCCTTCTCCTTCTCCCAGAAGGGATCCTCCTCATGCACGCCCTTGAATGCGAGCATACCGAATTTCCCGATGATCCTCCAATAGGGTGTGGGCACGAACTTGGATATCTCCTCGTTCCTGTCCACCAATAACTTGAGCGTAGGGCTCTGGACCCTTCCCACGGACATGAAGTTCTTTCCGACCTGTCCCGCGGATAAGGATATGAGCCTTGTGAGGACGGCTCCCCACGACAGATCGACGATCTGTCTCGCCTCTGCGGCGTTCGCGAGCCTCTCGTCCGGGAGTACGAGGTTGGCGAATGCATTCTCCACCTCCATCTTCGTGAGTGCGCTGAACTTGGCCCTCTTCACCTTGGACATATCGGCACCGACGGCAGTGACCGTCTCCATACCGATGAGCTCTCCTTCCCTATCGAAATCGGTAGCGATGATTATCTCGTCTGCGGAGTCCATGAGGCTCCTGATGGTGTTCACGATGCTCTTGACACGGATCGTCTTCACCTGCGGTGCATATACGAGGTCGACCGGTGAGCTGGCGCTCCAATCGTTGTACTGCTCCGGATAGTCCAATTCGATGATGTGACCTCTGAGACTGACGACATCGTACTCGTCGCCACCGTTGACGAACGAGATCACGGTCACGCCTCCGTTGCTCTTGGAGTGTGATTTACCATCGGACAGTATCGTCGATATCCTTCTTGCGGCATTCGCCTTCTCAGTGATCACGAGTTTCTTCATCGCCTCATTATCTATCTTACAATTATAAATAATAACCCTACAGGGACAGAATGGCCCGATCCCGGTCACATCCATACGCTCTGTGGATGGAACGTTGGGTCGTGCTTTATTATGAGTTTGTACATACACCCCCACATGTCAGTTCTAGATGATGTCGTGGGATTCCTCGAGCATACCGACGGTGTCCTGCAGGTGATCGTCATGGACGAGGCATTCTCCGAACTCATCCGCATGGAGGAGCTCAGTACCAAGTCCGCCACCGGTATGGATGTGATCAATTGCTCATACGATGAGGTCATGACCAGACACAACAGGTTGGCATTGATCGTCGATAATCTCACCTTCGATTCGGCGAAGAAGGATTACACATCCGTCCTGATGGTGAACACCAGAGGGGATGTTGTGGGAAGGTCGTTGAGGGACGAGGAGATCGATGCATACCATTCCAGGGATGATGTGATCTGGATCTCCAGGGATTTCATCATGTTCCCCGATGCCGAGTTCGACGGTGGCGAGAGGTTCATCATCCCAGCGACGGAGACATCGTTGTTGGATCCCGTATTGCCCCATACCGAGGTGATAATGGCACATCCCTGTACGACATCCGACATGATCATAAAGGAGAGCGTCGGGTTCGATCTGCGCAGGAAGGCATCCACAGTCGTATTGGCTTTCGACGATCGACATAATATCGATACGTCCGATGGTCGAAACGGATAGTTGTATATCCAACATCCACTTCTTCGATATCATGAGTGCATCATCCGAATTGACGATGGCCCTGAGGGATGTCATCAGAGAGATGGTCGAAGGCAGGGATGTCGCTGTCGCCTTCTCCGGAGGGTTGGACTGTGGTATCGTCGCTTCCATAGCCAAGGACTACGCCAGATCCATCCACCTGTATACGGCGGGAGTGGATGACGCGTACGATGTCAACGAATCCCGTGAATTGTCAGCCATATTGGGCATCGATTGGGATCATCTGAGGATATCCGAGGACGATATCGAGGATACCGTGAAGGAGATGATCTCCATAACGGGTACGGTCAATCCCATAACCCTCTCGTTCGAGATACCGTTGTTCTATGTATCGAAGAACGTCCCGGAACAATTGATCATAGGGGGACAGGGAGCGGATGAGCTGTTCGCAGGTTATTCCAAGTACATCGGGATGTCGGAGGACCAGTTCAAGGATCAGAGGGAAGCGGATATGGCATCCCTTCTCACGAAGACACTCAGCCACGAATCCATGGTCGCGGACCATTTCGGCAAGAAGATACTCTATCCATACCTGGACGAGCGCATCGTATCCATAGTGGATAGGATGGATATGAAGGACCTGATGCCCGGTGACGTCCGTAAGAAGACCCTCAGGGACGTGGCGGAGGAGATAGGTCAACCCGAGGTCGCCGCCAAGAAGAAGAAGGCTGCGCAATATGGATCGGGTGCGATGAACCTCTTCAGGAAGGTCGCCAAGAAGAAGGGCATGACGGTCAACGAGATGATCACAGGCTGGTCGGATGAATAAGGACGAGATGACGTCATGGCTGTACGGGCTCAGCGTACACGGGATAAAGTTGGGCCTCACGAACATAACGGAACTGTTGGACAGATTGGGGAATCCTCAGGGATCCTTCAGGACCATACACGTCGCGGGTACCGACGGGAAGGGCTCGACATGCGCCATGATCGAATCCATATTGAGATGCTCAGGTGTGAGGACGGGGTTGTACACATCACCCCATATCCTGGATTTCAACGAGAGGATGAGGGTCTGCGGTATACCCATCACGGATGGGGAGTTGGAGCATTACGTCTCGATCGTAAAGGATCACGTGGAGGATATGCGCTCGCACGGGATGCAATGCACATTCTTCGAGGCCACGACGGCCATTGCATTCCAGTTCTTCAAGGACAAGGGGGTGGAATATGCCGTCGTGGAGGTTGGCATGGGCGGAAGGTTCGATGCCACCAACATCATCCATCCCGAGGTGTCCGTGATAACGAACATAAGCATGGAGCATACGGAATATCTCGGTGACACGTTGGAGAAGATAGCGTACGAGAAGGCCGGGATAATCAAGGAAGGTGTCCCGGTGATCACATCGAACGAAGGCGTGGCATTGGATGTGATAAAGGATGTTGCATCATCGTTGCACACGGAGGTCACCGTTACCGATGACATATCGATCATATCGCTCGACGAGAAGAGGACACGTGCGACGTACAAGGGACGGGAGTACGATATCGATCTCGTCGGCAGGTATCAGGCCAAGAACGCCGCATTGGCGATAGAGGCCGTATCGTCATTGGGATCGTTCAGGATCGCAGAGGGATTGGGATCGGTGTATTGGCCGTGCAGGTTGCAGAAGATGGACGATCTCCCGATCATAGTCGATGTCTCCCATACCGCCGCAGGAAGTAAGGCGGCATTCGATGCGGTGAAGGAGATCTATGGTCATGTGACCGTGGTGTTCGGTATATTGGGAGATAAGGACATGGATTCCATCTCCAGGAACCTGTCCATGATCGCATCGAAGATCATAGTCACATCCCCACATTCGGACAGGGCGGCCAAGCGTGACGTGGTCATGGACGCGATAATGAGATACAATCACGATGTACGGTACGTAGAGGACATCGACGAGGCCATAGATACGGCGATGTCCGTACGCGGGGATGGCAATGTTCTCATAACCGGTTCGTTATTCATGGCAGAGGGTGCGATGAGATGGCTCAGAAGGACATCTGTTGGATATTAGACAGGCTGGCGGAGGAATACGTCGGAGGAGCATATCCCGGACGTTCGTCCGAAGGTCTGAATCCAGAATGGCCTGCGGACCCGTTCCATGTGCTGATAGCCACGATCCTCTCACAGAGGACACGTGACGACAATACCAGGAAGGCATCCGACAATCTATTCCGTCTGTATGATTCGATAGACGAATTGGCGGATGCGGATGTCGATAGGGTGATAGATGCCGTCAGACCCGCAGGATTCCCGAAGCAGAAGGGTGCGGCGATAGTGAGGTGCTGTCAGGTGCTACGCGATGAATATGGTGGTGTGGTGCCGAGCGATACCGATGAATTACTGAAACTTCCCATGGTCGGCAGGAAGACCGCCGCATGCGTCAGATCGTATGCGATGGATATACCATCAGTCTGTGTGGATACGCATGTGCACAGGATATCGAACCTGATGGGGTTGGTGCACACCAAGGATCCCGAGGAGACCGAGTTCGAGCTCATGAGGATCACCCCGAAGGAGAGATGGAACGACATCAACCGCTATCTGGTGCGTCACGGTCAGGTGGTCTGTCTTCCCAACAAGCACAGGTGTTCCGAATGTCCGGTCGGATCCATGTGCGATTCATGCACGATACCTTATTAACGCCAACATTGTTGCCCATCTCGATGCATGAAGTATCGGTCGTATCGGATCTTGTCTCAGCCATACTCAGGGAACTGGAGAAATATGACGTCCAGAGCGTCGAGGAGGTCACGTTGGTGATAGGTGACATGACCAGTCTGGGCGAGGAGCAGATGACCTTCGCGTATGAGATCGTGACCAAGGGCACCGAACTCGAGGGTTCGAAGTTGGTCATCGAGAAGGAAGCGGTGCAGGTGTGCTGCCTCGATTGCGGTTACGAAGGTCCGGTGAACAACATCCAAAGCGATTACGACGACCATTACATCCCGATACTGTCATGTCCGAAATGCGGTGGCAAGGTAAGGGTCACGGCAGGGCAGACATGCAGTGTCAAGAACCTTAGGATTGTGGAGGCATAACGATGTTCAAATACAGAGATGAGGCGACGGCTAAGAAGATCTTGGATAAGATACGCGACATGGATGTGGACTACACATTCATGCACGTCTGCGGTACGCACCAGGACACCATCGTACGTTTCGGATTGGAGGAGATGCTCAAGGACGTCGGTGTGGAGATCCGTCAGGGACCGGGATGCCCCGTATGTGTGACCACGAGCAGTGAGATCGCGGATGCGATCACATTGGCGAGGAACGGCGTGACGGTGTGTGCATTCGGCGATATGATGAGGGTCCCGACGACGATCGGTACCCTGAACGATACGAGATCGGAGGGTTGCGACGTCAGGATCGTCTACTCCATCGAGGATGCCGTGAGGATGGCGAAGGAGCAGACCAAACCGCTGACGTTCGTTGCGGTAGGTTTCGAGACCACGGCACCTTCCACATGCGTACCGCTCCAGAAGGAGGTCCCGGAGAACTTCAGCATCTACAGCTGTCACAGGATATGCCCGCCGGTGTTGGAGGCGATATTCGATATGGGCGAGACGAAGGTGCAGGGATTGATCGATCCCGGACATGTCGCGGTGATCACCGGAACGAAGATGTTCGAGCCTTTCGTGGATAAGTATCACATGCCTCAGGTCGTGGCAGGATTCGAACCTCTGGATATACTGATGTCAGTGTACATGTTATGCAAGCAGCTCAAGGAGGGCAGATGCGAGGTCGAGAACGAGTACACGAGGTTGGTCAGACCCGAGGGTAACCCCAAGGCGATGAAGCTCATGGAGGACACGTTCGATCCCGTAGACAGGGCATGGAGGGGATTCCCCGTGATCAAGAAGAGTGCACTGGCACTCAAGAAGAGATATGAGGATCACGATGCCACGAAGGTTCATGAGGATATATTGGCGAAGACACCGTTCGTAGAACCCGAAGCGAAGGGATGCAGATGCGGTGAGGTCCTGAGAGGGATAATCCGTTCGGAGGAGTGTCCGATGTTCGGTAAGGTCTGTAAGCCCACCAACCCGTCGGGACCGTGCATGGTGTCGGCGGAAGGTAACTGTAACATCGCATACCGTCTCGGAAGCAAGAGGCTGTGAACATGGGCGTAGCAGGTGCAGGAGGCCTTCTCAGGCCGGATACGATCAACGGGACGGAGAAGAACGTATTGGTCATAACCAACGATTCCACAGTGTTCCAAAGCAACGGATTCGTCAGTGCCTACGATATGTTCGGAGGCAGGTGCACGGAGGTGAAGAACCTGTACGACAGGTTGTCGAAGATTACCACGACATCCTTCGGTATCATCTCCGGTAAGTTCGGATTCATCCCGGCAAATTATGTGGTCATGAAGTATGATTTCGTTCCCTCATGCAAGGCCGATTACGAGAAGCTGCAGGAGGAGAAGGACTTCGTAGGACAGATACGCCTGTTGGTGCAACCATTCGATAAGATAATCGTCTGTGTCCCGAAGGACATGTTCGAGATGATCATGCCCGTCCTGCCCACGGAAAGGGTGATAGCGGTCACCAACGAGAAGTTCAAGGATGCATGTCTGGCACGTGGGTGGTCATACTACCCCAGGGTCGGTGCCCGTGTCGGTAACGAGAACGCGGATGCCATCGTAGAGGAGATCAGGAGACTCGTCTCCTGATCATCTTCTCATGAGCTTGACCTTCGATTTCATATCATCGGATACACGATACGAATCTCTGATCTTCCCGATGAGCATGTTGAACGTCTCATCGTCAAGATTACTATGATGCATGTACTCGTATGTCCTGTCGGGGAATTCCGCGAAACATACAGATAGTGCCCAGGCCGAACCCATCTTGTAATAGTAACCGCTGTGATCGTGCGAATCCAATAACCTTATGATCTCATCCACGTGCTCCTCATCCACGAAATGGGTCAACATCATCACTGTCGCATAGCGCATACGGAACTCGTCATCGCTATCGAGATACGGTAGGATGAACTCCCACAACCTGTCCTTCTCCTCATCCTTGGGTTTCCACGTACAACAGAACGAATCGCAGACGGACCAATTATCGATCGATGGGATGAAATCGCTGAAGAGGGACAGTCTCTCATCGATATCGACATCGACATAGGATATGACGAATGCTCTCAGCAGATAATCTTCGATATATTCCGGGTCCCATGTGTCGAGGTACTCGTGCCAATCGTCCTTAGCGATCCTTCTGGCCAATCTTCTGAGTATGGGGAGTCTGACACCCAATATGTCATCCCTTCCGGGGATCAATTTGATTGCGAACGAAGCATATCTGTCATCGCGAGAATCGTATAGTTCCTTCCGGACTTCGATGACCATGTCCGAAGGATGGTGTTTGGTGTGATAAATCTTTTCAGAAGGTTAAGGAAGGGGCATGGTGGCCCCTTGGTTTCACTTCTTCCTCTTGCGGAGTGTCGTGGTGGAATCCTTATCGTCCTTGACCATGTCGACGATCTTCTTCATGAGATCATCCACAGTCTTGATCAAGTCCCAGTCCACCTGTTTGGCACTGAACGCACGGCCGTTGGCGATGAGCCTTCCGGTCACACTGTACTTGTTCTTGTCGCCTTTCTCGTTGTATTTGGCGATGTTGATCGAGAGCGACTCGGGCATGACCATCTTGTTGATCTTCTCCACCTCGTCCTTGATCGTATCGTATATCGACGGTGCGAGGGGTTTGTCCTCATCGTCCAATCCGCTGAGTTGGATGAAGAGATACTGTCTCTCCCTGCATGCGGATATCAACTCGATGATATCGTACTGTGTGAGTATACCGACGAGCTTATCGTCCTCTGTGACAGGGACGGTCGATATGCCGTTGTCGGACATCATCTCCACCGCCTCCTCGATCTCGTCGTTCCATTTGACGGATTTCACTGCGGACATGCATACGGATTCGATGGTCGTCGAGACCTTCTTGCTCTTTCCGGATATGTCCCCGACGGTCTTACTCGTGGATTTCCAGTTGTTCTCGATGACCTCCTTCATTCCTACGATACCGACGATGCGGTTGCCGCTGTCGGTGACGGGAACGGTCCTGATGTCCAACTCCCTCATGATCTCCAATGCATCGTCCAGGAGCTGGTTGTCCTTCACACTCTCGACCGGGGTGTTCATTATCTCGAATACCTTGATCTCCTTGAATGCCTTGAGACCTATGACAAGGTCGATCATCTGCATCCTTCCGACGCAACCGATGATCTTCTTCTTGTTCGAACCTATGACCGGTACCTGCCTAAGGTTGTTGAGGATCATTATCTCAGCGACCTGGGTAAGTCCCATATCCTTGGTGATGACCGGCGGCGTGTTGATGAGGTTCCTCACTTTGGAGTCCAATGCTATGCTCTTCTTCTTCAGGATGGAGCCGTAGCATATGGTACCAATATATTCGCCGTCATCGACAACAGGTATGTCCTGATAACCTGTGTCCTTCATGAGCAACAGGGCGTCGTTAAGTTTCTCGTCCGGCCCTATGCTCGGATATTCGGTGTCCATTATATCTTCGACCGTTTTGCTTTCGATCTGTGATCTGAGCATTGCGATCTTCTTAAGATCCTGCAGGTCTTTTACTCCCACTTTTTACACCTCGGAATTAATACTGACTCATGTACATTTAAGCATTATCCAGATGGTCTAAGGTTTTCCCGAAATATTCATCTATGAATATTATCGATGACAGAATATTCGTGGAAACAGGGTCCCAGACCCTGTCCCCACACAAATGTTTATTAATCAGATTGAGGCGAAGTCGGCACCGGAGAGCAACCTGTCGATGACATCCTTGGCCTCATCGATCTTGATGCGCTTCTGTTCCTTCGAGTCACGATCCCTTATGGTGACCGTACCCTTGTTGGCACCATCCTCGATGGATTCATAGTCCACGGTGATGCACCAGGGTGTTCCGATCTCGTCCATCCTCGCGTATCTCTTACCGATGGTACCGGAGCCGTCGTAGTATGCTTCCGCATCCGATCTGTGGATGTCCTCATAGATCTGTTTCGCCAATGTATCAAGGCCATCCTTCTCCATGAGCGGGAAGACACCGACCTTGATGGGTGCGACGACGGGTGCGAGATGGAGCACTGTGTAATCCTCCTTCTCGTCATGGTCGTATGCGTGCTCGAGCACGGAGTAGAATATCCTGTCGAGTCCGTGCGAGGGTTCGATGACGTGGGGGATGACACGGTCACCCGCGATCTTCTCCTTGACATGGACGACCTCGAACGATTCACCGTCGAGCTCTATGTCCTCTCCGTCCACCTTGACCGTGAGCTTACCGTCCTTGACATCCTCGGGCTTGCATGCCTCGATGGCTGCCGCGACATCCTTCGCCTTGGCCTTGAATCTGGGTCCGAGGGCCTTGTTCTTGGCCTTGACCTTGTCCATCTCGACCTCTTTGGGTGTGTCGTACTTCTTGAAGTGGGTCATGTCCTGGCCCGAGAACTGCGAGTGCCTCGTAAGGTCCCACGATCCCCTGTCCGCGATACCGACGATCTCCGTCCATCCGTAGGACAGCAATACCTCGGCATCCCAACAATCGGCCGCATAGTGGGCCATCTCGTCCTTCTCGTGCTCTCTGAACCTCAGCCTCTTGGGATCGATACCGAGCATGGTGAGGAGCTGTTTCGTGGTGTATACGAAGTACGCCAACACACGGTTCGCGATCACTCCCTTCTCCACAGCCTCCTTCACGGTCATCGTGGTGAGCTCGAGCGTGGTGTTGGGGATGAGGTCCAAGGTCTCGTTCTCGATGTCCTTGAACCTGACCCAATCCTTGTCCTCGGGATCCACGAAGAGTTCCACCTCCATCTGGTTGAACTCCCTCATACGGATCATTCCCTGACGGGGAGCGATCTCGTTCCTGTAGCTCCTTCCGGTCTGGAGGACACCCAACGGGAGCCTCTCCCTGTTGTATCTGTAAAGGTTGGGGTAGTTGACGAAGATACCCTGTGCGGTCTCCGGCCTCATGTATCCGATACGTGCCGAACCCGGTCCGATGTATGTCTTGAACATCAGGTTGAACTCATCGACGGGTCCGAGCTCACCGCCGCATTCGGGACACTTCACACCGTACTTCACGAATGCCTCCTCGAGCTGTTTCGGCGAGAGCACATCGGGGTTCTCCACGAACTCCTTGACCATGTGGTCGGCCCTGAACGGGGCTTGGCATTCCTTACAGTATGTGATGAGGTCCGAGAAGTTATCCAAGTGTCCGGAGGCCTTGAAGACATCCCTGGGGTTGACGGTCTCGCTGTCGATCTCGATGAAACCCTCCCTTCCCTTGTAGATGTGTCTCCATGCCTCTACGATGTTGTTCTTGAGGATACACCCGAGGGGTCCGTAGTCGTACATACCTGCGACCCCTCCGTATATCTCGAACGATGGATAGATGAATCCTCTGCGCTTGCAGAGGGCCATTAGTTCGGCGGCGTTATCTGACATATGATCACTTCAGAAGTGCCGAAAGCACATCCACATCATAAATCATTCCAAGGAGTTCGTCCTTGCTGCCGCGGACCGGTATCTGTCCGAAGTTGTATTGCTTCATCAGTTTGGCGACCTCGGAGAGCGATGTCTTCTTGAACACCGTCGTGGGATCCTTGACCATGTAGTCCTTGACGGTACGGTCACCGGATATCTCCTTGTTGCTCGCCATGTAGAACAGCGGCAACACGTTCCTGTATCCTGCGAGGGACTGGTTGGCCTCGTCGAGTCCCATCTCCTTGAGCGCACTGAGGTCCTTGCTCTGATCGAGGAACATATCACGGTCGGTGATGATCCCCACGAGCTTACCATGTGCATCGAGTACGGGGAATGAGGTTATCTTGCTCACCCTCATGGCGGCTATGACGTACGAGAGCGGATCCCCTTCGTATGCGGTGACGCATGTCGTGCTGATGACGTCCTCTGCGGTCATACTCGTCTTGAGGGCCTTGACGTCATCGAGGAGATCCGTCGGTGTGACGAGTCCGATTAGCTTACCGTCCTCTACGACGGGCAGCCTGTGGATCCTCTTCTCCACGAAGATCTTGGCGACCTCCTTGACATCGATGTCGGGTCCGACGGTGATGATATCCTTCTTCATCAACAGCGAGAGCTGTTCCTCGTCCATCCTGTTGAACACGTCCTTCCTCGAGATTATCCCTACGAGCTGTCCGTCACTCGAACGGACGACGGGTGCTCCCGTGACATTGTTCCTGACCATCACGTTGATCGCATCGCTGCGGCTTCCGGGGACCTCTACGACGATAGGTACCTTGATCATTACCTCTTCTACTGTCTTCACTTCTTCTCTCCCTCCTTGGATCTGACCACCATCACGGGGCATTCGGAGTATCTCACGACACGTTCCGCAACGCTTCCCATCATGAGCTTGGAGAATCCCGTCCTTCCGAGTGTGCCCATGACGATGATGTCGAAATCCTTGGAGGCTTCCACGATGCATTTGACAGGGGAGCCCTCCACGATCTTTATCTCGCATTCGACACCGTTCTCCTTGCACAAATCGAGGACGAACTGTACTGCATTCTCACCCTCCTTCTTGAGTAGGGTATACGTGTTCATGACGGCTGAATCCAGTGGCATGTTGACGAATACCGTCTGGTCGATGACGTAGAGTGCCGTGACCTTGGCGCCATAGTTCTTAGCCATCTCTACCGCATTGGTGATGGCTGCCTTCGTATACTCACTTCCATCCGTAGGAACGAGAATGTTCTTGAATGTCATTTTACTCCCCTCGGTAATCCGGTATCAGGTGCTCGATTTCAGATGCATGGTCATGAATTCCATTAGGTGATGACCGTAGGATCGTCATATCCGCATCCATTCCCGGTTGAATCTCTATCGGAAACTGACGATATAATAACTTCCCTCCCCCATTTATCAAGCATTTATAGGAATCCGAGACGTCCCCGCCTTGGGCGGTGAGTATCTCGTTGAACACCCTGAACTCGTCGAAGATGTTGGCCGAAGGTGATAACATGGCATTGTCCGTACCTATGGAGACCGTCGCTCCCTTCTCCAACATCATGCGTATGTTCGGCGTCATACCGAAGTATCTGTTGGATGATGCGCATACTACGATCGGTACGTCCGCATCCGCACACTTCCTCACATCCTCCTCGGTCGCCTGTACCATGTGCACAATGAGGTCGGGTTCCAGGGACAGGACGAGATCGATGTCCTCCCTGATACGTTCCGATACGTGCAGTGCCAGCATCTTCCTTCTCTTGTGTGTGATGTCCGCGATCCTTTCTATGTAATCGTGATCCATGTCGGATATGCTCGATATCCCTATCCCGTCGGATATGTCCAGTATCCTATCCATCTCGTTCGCATCGAACTCACTCGATGTCGGGCGGCCCAATATGACGGCATCCTTCGATACGCCTCTGAGCATCGAACAACCATCGTATCCACCTTCCCTGAAATCGAGGAATCTTGAGACACCATTATTTCTGAGTCTCTTGGTATAATCGGACATGTCCGATACTATCCGTTCCTTCGGTGTATCCTTCAGGTATCTGTGCTTGATGCCGTTCGGGGGTGCCACCAATTCCTCCAAGGTATACTTCCTATCGATCCTCAGGCCCGCATCGGCCACATGGGTGTGACCATCCACCAGCCCCGGCATGATGGTCATGTTCCTGTCGGATACGGTCCCGTATCCCACATCGACGATCTTACCATTCTCGATGGTGACGGTACCCTCTTCGAATCCGTCACCGTTCCAAACGTATCCCGATAGCTCCGTCATGTCCTTCGACATCATCCGTATCGTCAGTAATAAAACCAATGAATCTTCTTCACTAGGACAAGGTGTAAGAAATGCCGACAGTAGATTCCGGAGTTTGTACCGCATGCGGTGTATGCGCAGATGTTTGCCCGGTAGAGGCGATCAAGATCGATGATGTAGCGGTCATCGATGCCAGCAAATGCGTCGAGTGCCTCGCATGTGTGGACGAATGTCCGACGGGTGCCATGAAGGAATGATCCCTTCTCAGGTATCCGAGGGATGATACGACCCTGTGTCCCTGAGGGACACGGATCGGAATAGAAATGATGGGAAAGGGTCTGTTCGCACAGACCCCGACCCTTCTCAGACACTGGATGAGGGGAGTGTTCCTTCGAGGTACTGCTCGTATCCGTACAGGTCCAGGAGACCGTGTCCGGACAGACAGAAGACGATGGTCTTCTCCTCATTCTTCTCTTTGCATTCGAGTGCGAGATCGATCGCCGCCTTGAGTGCGTGACAGGACTCGGGTGCAGGTATGATACCTTCGGTCCTTGCCATCATGACACCGGCCTCGAAGGTCTGCGTCTGATCGTATGACCTTGCGGTGATGAGTCCCGTATCGTATGCCGCGGATACCAAGGGCGACATGCCGTGGTACCTCAATCCTCCCGCGTGGATCGCCGAGGGGATGAACTCGCTTCCGAGCGTGTACATCATGAGCAGCGGTGTGAGACCTGCGGTGTCCCCGTAGTCGTACTTGAACTCACCCTTGGTGAGCGAAGGTGCGGCCTTCGGTTCCACTGCCACGAACTGCGTGTCCTTGAACTTCTTGCCTCTGATCTTCTCACCGAGCATGGGGAACGTGAGTCCTGCGAAGTTGGAACCTCCGCCGGTACATGCCACCACATAGTCGGGCTCGATCTCTCCGATGTCCATCTGCTGCATGGTCTCCGTACCGATGACGGTCTGGTGGAGCATCACATGGTTCAGCACGCTTCCGAGGGAGTAGCATGTGTCCTTGTCGTTCACTGCCATCTCGCATGCCTCGGAGATCGCTATTCCGAGCGAACCCGTGGTCTCGGGGTGTTCCTTGAGGATCTTCCTTCCGAACTCGGTCTGTGCACTCGGTGAGGCATAGATCGTAGCACCGTACGTGTTGATGATCGTCTTCCTCAACGGTTTCGCGATGTAGCTTCCCTTGACCATGAAGACCGTGGTCTTGATGTCATAGAGGTTGGAGACCATGGCGAGAGCGGTTCCCCACTGTCCCGCACCTGTCTCGGTTGTGAGCGTGTGTATACCCGCTTCCGCGTTGTAGTATGCCTGTGCGATCGCGGTGTTACCCTTGTGGCTTCCGAGAGGGCTCATGTCCTCCCTCTTGAAGTAGATCTTCGCAGGTGTCTTGAGGTACTTCTCAAGCCTGTATGCCCTCTGGAGGGGTGCCGGCCTGTTGAGGTAGATGAGGTTGTCACGTACCTCCTCGGGTATGTCGATGTACCTCTCCGTGGACCCTTCCTGTCTGATGATCTCCTTACAGAAGATCGGTTCGAAATCCTCGGGTTTCGCGACCTTTCCCGTGACCGGATTGATCGGCGGTTTGAGATCGGGGATATCGGCCGCGAGGTTGTACCACCTCTTCGGGATATCCTCCGGGGATAGATTGATTCTTGCGTCTTTTGGTATTGCCATGATTGATGTGTATATCGATGCACTATATAACTATTGTGTACATTGATGTACAATTATGTACATTGATGATTGTAAAATACATGTTAATAATGCCTAAAAAAGTGATGAAAATGGGGAAAAATTGAGGAAATCCAAAAAATAACGCCCTTAAGATTAAATAGGATATATTCGGTAAACCACCTAAGAGGTTACTCACATGGTAACAGTTAACGGAAGTGAATGTGTTGGATGCGGAGCATGCGCAGACGTATGCCCCCAGGGAGCAATCGTTGTTGAGGATATCGCAGTCATCGATGCAGGCAAATGCGTCGACTGCGGAGCATGCATCGACGAGTGCCCTTCATCAGCAATCACAGAGTGAATGTCCTAACTCGGACACAAACCATTTCCCCTAAAATTCTTAATTTTTCTGAATTCTTGGTCCAGGGGAACCTAGATTGAATGTTTGATAGAAAGTGATGAGGAGATCCGATGCAATCCGCATCGGATCGTCCCGATCAGGCCCAATAGGGTTTCTTCACGAACTTGTATGCAGAGAGGACAGCCGTTCCCGCCTCGCCGCAACCGGTGATGATCTGTTTGTACTTACCGGGATAATCGACGACATCGCCGCATGCGAAGATACCGTGTCTCGATGTGGTCATGTCGAACCCTACCTTCACCAATCCGCTGTCCGTGAGCTCGAGGTTCCATTTCTTCAGATCGTCGAGATCGGATGAGATTCCGATGTTGATGACGACGAGATCCGCAGGTATCTCGAATTCCTTATCGTCCTGCACGAGCGTGACCGATTTGACCACATCGTCGCCGTTGACGGATTTCAGGTTGGCGCTCATTATGGGTTTGACCTTACTCGCAGCGAGATCCTTCACATTGGACTCATCCGCCCTGAACTCGGGTCTCCTGTGGACGAGTGTGGTATCCGTGACCGTGGATGCCATCATCGCCATCTCGATGGCGCTGTTGCCTCCGCCGAATACGACCACCTTCTTTCCTACGATCTCCTCCTTGAGCGGTAGGATGTAAGAGAGTCCTTTGCCTTCGAACTCCATCTCGCCCTCACATCCCATCCTCCTGGGCTTGAACATTCCCATTCCGATGGCGACGATGACGGATTTCGTATGATATTCGCCCTTGTCCGTCTTGACGACGAGTTCTTCGTTACCGTCGTTGACCTCCATGACCTTCTCCTTCTCGCGGATCTCGCATCCGAGGGATTCCGCCTGGGCATAGAGCTTGTCGGAGAGTTTCCTGGCCTGAATGGTCTCATATCCGGGATAATTGTGGATACCTTTCTCCGGATACAGACTGACCAGCTGTCCGCCGATGACCCCTGCATCCAGAACGAGGGTGTTCATCATCTTCGTTCTTGCGTAGATGCCTGCCGTGAGTCCTGCCGGACCAGCTCCGATAACAACTAAATCATAGGTCATGTGGAGGACAGTAACTGAATGAACGTATAAAAAATTAAAGCGGATTCAAATGTCATGTGTTCATTCCGGTGGCGGACTGGCAGAATATCGCATGATCTTGGAGGATCATCAGGCCCTTGTGGACCATTCCGGGTGTGATATAGTTCGAACAATTGTGAACATTCAGTCATTAAACGTTAAGTAACATCAGCAGATGTGCCTCTCAATCGAATACAGGCTATACAGCCCAATAGACACTCCGGCAACGATCGGAGGTTTGATGGTGATTCAAATGGTATCGAAGAGCAGATCGGGACAAGATGCAACCGATCTTAATAGCGTCAGGGGGGGGACAGATACTGTTCACGCCTCTCTTCTAATTTATTGACAGCGATAGTTGTTCTTGCTTTGTTGATCGTCGGTTGTTCTTTATTGGTCGGAGTGGCCGATGAATCGGATGCTGACACATACTCCGGTAATTGTGGGAGCGGTGTGACATACACACTTGACACTGACACAGGGGTTCTCGCTATAACAGGGACAGGGGACATGGCTAATTACGGTTTTGATGAAACATATGCATCCCCTTGGTACTCATATGAGGAGGACATTAAGACCGTTACAGTAGGAAATGGGGTCACTACCATCGGAAGTTGTGCATTCTATAAGTGTGCCTCACTTACATCCATCGAAATATCTAATACCGTCACATCAATTGGAAATTACGCATTCTCCCAATGTACATCTCTCGGCAGTATAACGATCCCTGGATCTGTCACGACCATCGGTAATACTGCTTTTTATTACTGCACCTCTCTTGCAACTGTGACCATTGGGGAGAGCAGTGGACTGATATCAATAGGCTACGACGCCTTCTATAAATGTACGGAACTGACATCGATTAAGATTCCGGACTCTGTCACTAGTATAGGCGCGGCTGCGTTTGCTTCATGCAGTAAACTCCAGGAAGTTACCATAGGAAATTCTGTCACG
>CAVGUW010000018.1:0-27594 GCA_963632775.1 Bacteroides salyersiae
TGATTAACTCATTAACTGCAACATCCGGCTTTTATTGACTTCTTATGAGTAACCAAATGTCGCCAGGGTCGAAGTCCGCATATGAGGACTTCTGACTCTTTGCGGACAGACGCCCTGAGAATTCTCAAAGGAGGTGACAACATCGCCAATAGCGAGAAGGACCAGGGAGTCAGACTCCAAATTGTCTCCCTGGTCCTTCAAATAGTTCGCCTTATGGTTGAACTATTGAAGATTTAAACACCTTACAGCCCTCGAGAGGGGGCTGGTCAATGTTATGGATATCACATCACATGCAGAGTATTTATCGACTTCGTCATCGTGGTTTTTCATTCAGCACGTCTTACGATCCCAGTGGATATCGGCCTATGGGACCTTTCCATCCTTCGAGGCTGGGTCGATCTTGAAAACAGATTAACCCATTAACTGTAACATCCGGCTTTTATTGTCTTCTTCTGAATAAGCATCGATCGCCAGGGTCGAAGTCCGCATATGAGGACTTTTGACTCTTTGCGGACAGACGCCCTGAGAATTCTCAAAGGAGGTGAGATGATCACCAACGATAAGAAGGACCAGGGACTGATTCTCCAAAAAGTCTCCCTGGTCCTTCAAATAGTTCGCCTTATGGTCGAACTATTGAAGTAAAACCTCTTACGGTCCCCGAAAGGGGATCGGTCAACGTTTCGATTAATAATCGTCGGTTCAGTATTTATCGACTTCGTATCAATCCTTGGCCCTCTGAAAAATAGCATATCTGTACTATATCATGCCATATTACGATGGGTATGTTGTCGATGTTCGCCATGGATTAGGCCCTCATCGCAGGTTCGACGCCGACAGTCGCGAAATGTGGGTCGAAGGACGTCGATCCCACCTTGTCCACCGTACCATCGTGATCCTGGTGTTCGCATGGGACGATGGCATCCATCATTGAATCCTTCTCTGATATAGGGTCGGGCGACATGGTCGTTCTTGATACTCTCAGGTCTTGTCACGGGTGTCTCATGGTCGTGCTTCTTCCCTGCTCTCCAAGGGGATTCGATGAGTGTCGTGGTCCCCATCGATAGGCTCAGCATACTCCTGACGATACAGTTCTCGTTCACAGGTTCAGAGAGGTCCTGACGAGGCGCTCCTCCATCGGATCGATCGGGATCGTTGCAGATACGTTGCTTCTTCTCATATGACGATTCCATCAATTAAACTTGGGAAACGTACAAATCTAGACTCTCGTAAACTTGGGAAACGTACAAATATTCACGGAGCGCATATGTTATCATGGCAGAGATGATGTTCAGGCGCAAAGCATACGATAAGCTGAAGGAATGGAAGGAGAGATCCAAGGGTTCTACAGCTTTGCTCGTAGAGGGTGCAAGAAGGGTTGGAAAGACCACACTGATACAGGAATTTGCCAAGAACGAATATTCATCTTACATCATCATCGATTTCTATATGGCAGGGAATGATGTCAAGAGGCTGTTCGATGATCTCAATAATCTTGATGATTTGTTCCGTGGTCTACAATTGTACTACAACAAGGATCTGAGGATAAGGGACTCTTTGATAGTGTTCGATGAGGTACAATTATTCCCCAGGGCAAGGGAGGCGATCAAAGCCCTTGTTAAAGACGGAAGGTATGACTACATCGAAACTGGTTCCCTCGTTTCCATCAAGAAGAATGTCAAGGACATCATGATCCCTTCGGAGGAGGAGAAGATGAAACTCCACCCTTTGGATTTCGAGGAGTTCCTATGGGCCAGAGGCATCAACACCTTCCGTCTGTTGTATGACCATTATGTTAAGAAGATCAAGGTCGATGATACGGTCCATCATCACATGATGAAACTCTTTAGGGAATATCTTGCTGTCGGTGGGATGCCTCAGGCTGTAACGAAGTATATCGACGGAGGCAGTTATCGCGAGATCGATGCGGTGAAGAGGGACATAATCCAACTCTATCTCGATGATTTCAGGAAGATGGATCCGAGCGGAAGGTTAGGCAGATTATATCTTGCGATCCCATCAGAGCTGTCCAGTCAATCCACGAGATACAGGATAACCGAGACGATCCCCAATGGTAGGATGAGAAGGGTGAGAGGAGCATTCTTCAAATTGGAGGATTCCCAGACGATTCGGGTCTGTAGGCACGTCAGCGATCTCGACACCCGTTTCGTATTATCGGATGATATGGATTTCTTCAAGTTGTTCGCAGAGGATACGGGATTGTTCGTAACACTCTGTTCCTTCGATGAACAGTCCTCTGAGAATGCGATATATGCAGAATTGATGAATGAAAGGGAGACTCGCGATCTCGGTCATATCTACGAGAATGCGGTTGCCCAAGCATTGACTGCTATGGGGATGGATCTCCATTATCACACATTCAAAAAGGAGGATGGGAAGCATTTCTACGATGTGGATTTCATAATCGCCGTAGGTGGCAAGATACGCCCTATATGTATCAGAGCATCACGTGCTATGGGCCACAAATCATTGGATGTCCTTATCGAAAAGAAAGGTTCGGACCTCGATATACCTGTCGTCATCTCCCCTAAGAATCTTGGTATCGTGAACGGTATCCTGTATCTGCCGATATATATGACACAGTTCCTCGATGGAAAGGACCGATCTGACGGTCAATTATCCCGATGACAATGATTATCTTAGAATGTGTATACCCACCCGATGTGGACAGGTATCGATCTCTTACTCCAGTTGCAGGACATCCGTCTGAATGCCCCCGATGCGGTGAACGGATTCTTCGAATTCATCTCCACTCCATTGGTATACGTCGTTCCGGTGCTGTTGGTAGCTCTTGTGTACCTATGGTTCGTCGATAAAAGGGTCGGAAGGCTCATCCTGCTGACGTTGCTCTCTACGACCTGTCTCACGAACATAGTGAAATGTGCCGTGAAGGAACCGAGACCATGGGTGATCGACGATTCCATACATCCGAGCGAAGCCGCCATGGACGAGGCCAAGGGATACTCGTTCCCCAGCGGGCATTCGTCCTCCACCGTCTCAGGATACGGTCAGATATCATTCCTGGTGGGTCGCGGTCTGCGCATCGCGATCATCGTTCTGATATCGTTGATAGTATTCTCCAGATTGTATCTTGGTGTGCATACGCCCTTGGATGTCATCGTAGGCGTGGCGATCGGATTGGCGATGATATTCCTGAATCAATATCTGTCAAGATTATCCGACAGGGACGATCGTACATTCATGATCGTGTGTTCCGGATATGTGGTGTTCGCGATCATCACAGGGATATGCATAGCGTCATTCGACACGATCACCACCAAATACGCCGCGGAGATCGGTGCATTGGCAGGCGCATCGATCGGTATCGCGATAGAACAAAGGTATGTGGGGTACGTACCATCCGGATTCACAACGAAGAAGGTGTGCGTATGCATCCTATGTCTCATCCCCACCCTGTCGATACTCGCAGCGGGATATTATGTGGGGATGGCGGTCGCATTGTTCGCGGTGGCATTGGCGGCATGTATGGCCACTGCACTCATCCCATACGTCCTGAAGAGGTGTTCCGATGGTGCTGAGTGAGGATGTGTACGATTCCATCGAGGATGCCATCACCATGCTGTTCGAGGGTGACAGCAGCGGGCATGACATACATCATACCAAGAGGGTCCATGACACCGCCGTCTCCATACAGGCGGTTGAGGGCGGGGACATCGACGTGATAAGGCTATCATCCCTACTGCATGATGCCGACGACAGGAAGCTCTTCGACACGGTGGACCATTCCAATGCGAGATCCATAATGAACGATCATGGGATCGACATCTCCGTACAGGAGAGGGTCATCCATGTGATATCGCAGATATCCTTCAAAGGCAAGGATACCGTGACCCCCGATACGTTGGAGGGGATGATCGTACAGGATGCGGACAGGTTGGATGCGATCGGTGCAGTCGGTATCGGGAGAGCGTTCGCATACGGTGGTAAGGCGGGAAGGGCGATGTTCGATCCCAAGGAACATCACAGGGATGACATGTCCGAGGAGGAGTATTTCTCCAATGAGGGGACCACGATCAATCACTTCTACGAGAAACTGTTGCTTCTGAAGGATATGATGAACACCGATACCGCCAAGGGCATCGCGGAGCACCGTCACGCATTCATGGAAGCATTCCTGAAGGAGTTCTACGATGAATGGTACGGAAGGGATCAGCACAATCTGTAACGTAGGAGTGCCGCGAAACCACCTAGGGATAGGAGTTCCTTGCCCGCGTCATGCTGTTCCGATACGACGATGACATTCCCCTTCTGGGTCTCCGTGGATCTTATCATATCGTCGTAATCGCCGCCACGGAGTTTCGAATCCACTATCAACAACGTCTCCACGGCACCTGCCAATGCTGCGTTCCTGACCTCCTCGGTACCGTAGGTGGCGAGACCGTCCTTCCCTATCTCGGTCATCAGTCTCTCCACGGCCTCCATCTCGATGCCCATCCTCGATTCCCTGAGGAGGTTGGAGCCGAGACCCTTCTTCATGAGCTCGTTGATACCCTGCATCCCGGATTGACCGGTGTGATAGACGAAGACCTTCGAGAACAGGTTAGGTTCCCTCTGCTTACCGTCCTCCGCCAACAGTTCCTTCTCGAATCCGGGTCCGAGGAGGACCAAGGGCATGTCCTTCTCCAGCATCGGTTTGATCTTGGAGATTATCTCCCCGTGATAGTCGCCCGTGTCCTTCGTGTCGTACTGCTTACCGCTCCTGGATGAACGGATGGTGGCGACCTCCTTCAGACCGTACTGTCTCATCACCGCTATGGTGGCATCGTCCTGATCCAGGGAGATGAACACTATGCGCGGTTTCGTCGTATCCGCCACTGCACGCTGTAACCTCTCGGTCTGCGATTCCTTCCACTTCCTCTTGGAGATGGAGAGGTTGTCGCCCACCTCGATCATCAGAGTATGATGCTGTCCGATGTCCTGCGGACCCTTCTCGATGGTACCGAGCAGTTTGATCCTCATATCGTCCTCGGAGAACTCGATCTTCTCGATGCGCACACCGAGCGTCATCCTCTTCTTCTCCATGCGTTCGTTGTTGATCTTATCGGCGGATTTCTCCTCCCTTCTCGTGGTGGAAGCGGTCACCAGGTCCCCTATCTCCACTATGTTGTAGAGGTGCCAACTGTCGTCATCCGTCTCGAGACGGATGCTGATGCTGTTGTCCGCAGGGTTCTGACCTAGTATGCGCATATCGCGGTGATATCCTCTGATGTTATTGTATTTTGTGCAGATGATGATGGGGATGAAATATGTCCGAAAACAATCATTCATGTCTATAATTTATGGTATATTCCAATTGTATGTTCTGTACAGACTATCCATGTCCTTCCATATACAGGTTGATTAAGTTGTTATTATATACCAATCACCCATCATACAATATCGATGGCAACCAGTTACTTGCTTCTCGAGGACGGAACCGTTATGGAGGGCGAATCGTTCGGATACGATTCGTCGGCATACGGTGAGGTCGTTTTCACAACAGGTATGTGCGGTTATCAGGAGGCCCTGACGGATCCCTCCTTCCGCGGACAGATCCTAATATTCACATATCCTCTGATAGGGAACTACGGTGTGAGGAAGGAGTTCGAACAGTCCGATGACGTCCACGTACGTGGTGTCGTCGTATCGGAATACTGCGAACATCCCTCGGTATTGCACGGAGGGGATCCCCTCGATGCCTATCTCAAGGATCACAGGATACCTGCGATCTCCGGTATCGACACCAGGGAATTGGTGGTGAAGATACGTCAGCAGGGAGCGTTCAAGGGTGCCATAGTCAACGATGCGAGCAAGGTCGAGGAGGTCATGAAGAATCTCAGGACCATGGACTCGCCCATGAGCGAGAACCTCGTCGGACAGGTGTGCGCGAAAGGTATCACGAGTCTCGACAACAAGAAGGGGTTGAAGATAGGCGTCATCGATTGCGGTACGAAGAGGAGGATCGTCGATCAGTTGTCGGAGAGGTTCGACATCGAGATCTTCCCGTACGATACACCTTCGCAGGTGATCATCGATTCCGGTGTCAAGGGAGTGATGATCACCAACGGACCCGGCGATCCCGCCCATCCCGCTCTCAGGGATACGACGGTGAGGACGATCAGGGACCTCTCGTCGGTGATGCCTTTGGCAGGTATCTGCTTCGGAAGTCAGCTCATCGGTCTGGCGATGGGCGGAAGCACATACAAGATGAAGTTCGGTCACAGGGGATCCAATCAGCCCGTCAAATACGAGGGTAAGGTGTACATCACATCACAGAACCACGGTTATGCCGTCGATGACGAGAGCCTCGACGGTACGGGACTCGTCGTCGATCAGGTGAATGTGAACGACGGTACCGTGGAGGGTGTGAGGCACAGGGACCTCCCGATATTCACATGTCAGTACCATCCCGAGGCGGCACCCGGTCCGAACGATACCACATTCCTCTTCGATAAGTTCAAGAAGATGGTCCAGGAGGGGAGATTGTGAAGAAGGAATACAAGAAGATCATGGTCATCGGTTCCGGACCGATAGTCATAGGACAGGCGGCGGAATTCGATTTCTCGGGTTCCCAGGCATGCAAGTCCATCAGGGAGGAGGGTTACAAGACCGTCCTCGTCAATTCCAACCCCGCCACCATACAGACGGATGTCGACATGGCCGACAGCGTATATGTGGAACCGTTGCAGGCGGAGATAATAGAGAAGATCATAGTCAAGGAGGGTGTGGACGGTATCCTCGCAGGTATGGGAGGACAGACCGCGCTGAACATCTGTTCCGAACTCGCTGATAAAGGTATCCTGGAGAAGCATGGCGTGACACTCCTGGGTACACAGCCCGAGGCCATCGCCAGGTCGGAGGACCGTGAGCTGTTCAAGGAGGCCATGGAGAAGATCGGGGAACCCGTCCCGAAGAGCATGAGCGTCAACTCCATAGAGGAGGCGCTCAAGGCCGTGGAGTTCATAGGTTCATACCCTGTCCTCGTACGTCCCGCATTCACCCTCGGAGGTACCGGAGGAGGTATCGCATACGACGAGAAGGAACTCAGGGACATCTGCGGACGCGGATTGTCGTATTCACGTATCCACCAGGTCCTGATCGAGGAATCCGTCCTCGGATGGAAGGAGTACGAGTACGAGGTGATGAGGGACAGCAAGGATAACTGCATCATCATCTGTACCATGGAGAACCTCGATGCCATGGGTATCCACACGGGAGAGAGCATAGTATGCGCCCCGATATTGACGATATCCGATGAGGATCACCAGAGGCTGAGGAACTCGGCGCTCAAGGTCATCCGCGAGTTGGGTATAGAGGGCGGTTGTAACGTACAGTTCGCATTCAACCCCAAGAACGGGGATTATCGTCTGATAGAGGTGAACCCCCGTGTGTCCAGGTCATCCGCATTGGCCTCGAAGGCCACCGGATACCCCATAGCACGCGTATCTGCCAAGATCGCATTGGGATACACATTGGACGAGATACCGAACAAGGTCACCGGTACCACGTTCGCGGCATTCGAACCCGCGATCGATTATGTGGTGGTGAAGATCCCCAGATGGCCGTTCGACAAGTTCCGTACGGTGGATAGGCACCTCGGCACACAGATGAAGTCCACAGGAGAGGTCATGGCGATAGGCAGGAACTTCGAGGAGGCCCTTCTGAAGGGCGTGAGGTCCCTGGAGATAGGTGCGATGTACCTCAACCCGCCGGATATGACCGAGGACGAGATCGAGGAGGAGTTGAGACATGCCACCGACAGGCGTCTCTTCGCCATAGCCGAGGCGCTCAGGAGGGGTCACGACCCGCAGGAGATCTCCGACCTCGCACAGTGGGACAACTTCTTCACACTGAAGATCAAGAACATCATCGATATGGAGAACACCATAAAGACGGAGAAGCTCACGCCCGCCATATTGAAGAAGGCGAAGAGGATGGGATTCCCGGATTCCGTGATAGCATCCTTCGCAAACATGGAGGAGTTCGACGTACGCGAGATGAGGTCGAAGGAGAACATCGTCCCTGTGTACAAGATGGTCGACACGTGTGCGGCCGAGTTCGAGGCCAGGACACCCTACTTCTACTCCACATACGGGGATTCATGCGAATCCACCCGCGACAAGAGCAAGAAGTGCGTAGTGATAATCGGAGGAGGACCTATCCGTATCGGACAGGGTATCGAGTTCGATTACTGCTGTGTGCACAGCGTCATGGCGTTGCAGGATGCCGGTGTGGATGCGGTCATCATAAACAACAATCCGGAGACCGTGTCCACCGATTTCGACATATCCGATAGGCTGTACTTCGAACCGCTGACATTGGAGGATGTGCTGAACGTAGTGGAGAAGGAGGATGCGGACGGTGTCATCGTACAGTTCGGAGGTCAGACCAGCATCAATCTCGCGATGGATCTGGAGAAGGCATTGGCCGGTACGAGGACCAAGGTCCTCGGTACGACACCGGATATGATGGATGTCGCCGAGGACAGGAGGAGATTCTCCGCTCTGATGAACGAGCTGGGCATAAGACAGCCGGAATCCGGTACGGGTTACTCGTTCGAGGAGGCCAAGGAGATAGCCGAGAGGATAGGATATCCCGTCCTCATAAGACCATCATATGTCCTCGGAGGACGCGGTATGGAGATCCTCTACTCCACCGAGGAGCTGAAGATCTACATCGACACCGCTGTACGCGTATCCAGGAACCACCCCGTCCTCATAGACAAGTATCTGACGGAAGCGATCGAATTGGACGTGGATACCGTCGCCGACGGCACCGATGTCTACGTGGGCGGTATAATGGAGCACATCGAGTATGCCGGAGTGCACTCGGGAGATGCCACCATGGTATTGCCTCCGATAACATTGTCCAAGAAGATAATCGACGAGGTCGTGGACATATCCAAGAGGGTGGCATTGGCATTGAACGTCAAGGGTATGATGAACCTCCAGTTGGCGGTGAAGGACGAACAGGTATGGATGATCGAGGTCAACCCGAGGGCATCCCGTACGGTCCCGTTCATCTCCAAAGCGACCGGTATCCCGTTGGCGAAGATCGGTACGCAGATCATGCTCGGTAGGACGCTCAAGGAGTTGGGCCTCACCATGGGATACAGGGCGATAGACCATTACGCGATCAAGGAATCGGTGTTCCCGTTCCTCAAACTCCCGGGAGTGGATTCGATCCTCACACCCGAGATGAAATCCACGGGAGAGGTCATGGGTATCGATGAGAATCTTGATATCGCATGTTACAAGGCGGAGATCGCCGCAGGTACCAACCTCCCGATGGAGGGCGGTGTGTACGTCACGGTGAACGACGGGGATAAGCCGAAGGTGCTCGATTGCGTCAGGGACCTGTACGAGATGGGATTCAACATCTACGCGACCAAGGGTACATCCACCTTCCTCAGGAAGAACGGTATCCAGACGACGACGGTGTTCACCATATCGGAGAAGTACAAACCCCAGGCCACGGAGTACATGAGGAGCGGTATGATCAACATGATCATCAACACCCCGTCCAACAAGTCCGGTGCCATAAGGGACGGATATCAGCTCAGGCGTCTGGCCGTGGAGCTCGAGATGCCGTTCCTGACCACGGCGAACGGTGCCAAGATGGCCGTCGCCGCGATAAAGGTCCTCAAGGGCAAGGATCTGACCGTCAGATCCATGCGCGAGTACCACACCTTCCAGTGATGTGGATGGGGCATCCTCCGTGAGGAGGGTGTCCCTCATCACTTTCTTTCAGATCATCCCTCACAATCTGTCGTAATCGTCATCCGATACGGGTTCGCACCATTCGTTGCTGCAATCCTTGCCGGGGACCTCCACGGCGATGTGACTGAACCAACTGTCCTTCTTCGCCCCATGCCAATGTTTGACGTTGGCGGGGATCGTGACGACGCTCCCTTCATGCAGGCTCACGGCATCCTTGCCCCATTCCTGGTACCATCCCTCGCCGGCGGTACAGATCAGCAGCTGACCTCCGCCTTCGGATGCGTGGTGGATATGCCAATCGTTGCGACATCCCGGTTCGAAGGTCACATTGGCGGCGAACAACCCGTCCTTCGGATCGGTCAGCGGGTTCAAGAACGACTCCCCGATGAAATACTGTGCGAACGCGGTGTTAGCTACACCCATCCCGAATACGTTGTGTTCTTCGAATTGTTCCCTATCCTCGTACTTCGTCATGGACATCTCTCCCGGAACACCGTGTGACCGATGCCCCATCGGACATCACCAAGCATCCATGATTTATGGTTGCCCATGCGATCCGACCATCACGGACATCGATTTCATCGATGTCTTGCATTATTTCGAATGAATAGACATTTGTCTAATCAAATAGTTTATCTACTATCGCATTATTGTACAAATCCCGTTGATTGTATGAAGTTGATTTTCGTCAGCGGTGGAGTGATTTCCGGTCTCGGAAAAGGTATAACGGCATCGTCTATCGGACGTTTGCTGAAGGCACGCGGTCTCAACGTATCGATGATAAAGATCGATCCGTATCTCAACATAGATGCGGGTACGATGAACCCGTACGAGCACGGGGAGGTCTTCGTGCTCGATGACGGAGGGGAGGTGGATCTCGACCTCGGTAACTATGAGAGATACCTCGACATCGATCTTGGGAGTGACCACAACATAACGACCGGTAAGGTGTACAGGTCCGTCATAGACAACGAGAGACACGGGAACTATCTCGGTAAGACCGTACAGATCATCCCGCATGTGACCGACGAGATCAAGAGGAGGATAACGACCCTCGCCAGAGAGAGCGGTGCCGACGTCACGATCGTGGAGTTGGGAGGTACCGTCGGTGATATGGAATCCATGCCCTTCCTCGAGGCCGCAAGGCAGTTGGGCAGGGACCTCGGCAGGGAGGAGAACGTCCTCTTCGTACATACCACGCTCATCCCCATAATGGGGTCCGTGGGTGAGGAGAAGACCAAGCCCACACAGCATTCCGTCAAGGAACTGATGGCCATCGGTATCCACCCGGACATCATCATCGGACGCTGTTCCCAACCGATATGCGATGCGGCAAGGGCCAAGATCGCCATGTTCTGCGATGTCGACGAGGAAGCCGTCATCTCCACGCCGGATGCACGTTCCATCTACGAAGTACCGCTGAACCTCGAGAAGCAGGGAGTGGCCGATCTCATAATCAACAAGATGAAGCTCGCACCCATGACCTCCAAGAGGAACATGGCGAAATGGGAATCCTTCCTCAACAACATCCTGAACCCTGCGAAGGAGGTGACCATCGCCGTCGTCGGTAAATACACCTCATTGGCGGATTCGTACCTCTCCCACATGGAGGCGTTGACGCATGCGGGTTCCGAGAGGAGATGCAAGGTCCACGTGAAGTTCATCGATTCCGATACCCTGTTGAACGGTAATCCCGCGGCATTGTTGTCCGATGTTCACGGCATATTGATCCCGGGAGGATTCGGGAACAGGGGTATCGAGGGAAAGATCGAGGCCGCACGTTACGCACGTGAGAACAGGATCCCGTTCCTCGGAGTATGTCTCGGATTCCAGATCGCTACGATAGAGATCTCGAGGCATGTGCTCGGATTGGAGGATGCCAACAGTACCGAGTTCGAGAAGGACACACCGAATCCCGTCATCTGTCTGATGCACGAGCAGGAGGGCGTGAGCGATCTCGGTGCCACGATGAGGCTCGGTGCACAGACCGTGATCCTGGACAAGGGTTCCAAGGCATACGAACTGTACGGTAAGGAGAGGATCTCCGAGAGGCACAGGCACAGATACGAGGTCAACAACAGATACATCGATCGGTTGCAGGCGGCAGGATGGAAGTTCGTCGGCCGTTCGGAGAACGGTATCACCATGGAGGTCGGACAGTTGGATGACCATCCGTTCTTCATGGCATCGCAGTTCCATCCCGAGTTCAAATCGCGTCCGATGAAGCCTTCGCCGTTGCATGTAGGTCTCGTCGATGCGGCGATCGAATACAAGGAATCGGAATGATACCCATGGGGCTCCGCCCCATACTACCACTCCATCTATTCATCATTTTAGGATGATGCTCTTCACACCGTGGCAGGACATCAACCTCGGGATCTGCCCCGGGGGCAAACGTCCGTCCAACACCACGATGAGGCGGGCATCATCCTTCACACCCCTATCATCCACGACGGCCTGTCTTATCGAGATCCCCGCGTTGAATATTATGCGCGTGACGTCGGCCAATATCCCCGGTTCCGATGCATCCTCGGGTATTATCTCTATGACGCTACACCCTATTTCAGGAGCGACATCCGAGAGCAGGGCCATGGAATTGAGCTTCGAGAATATGGATTTGAGAGAAGATGTCGATTCTATCTTCGTTATGGTGGACCTGACCACACGTCTGTCCACCCCTGCGGCACGACCGAGTGCCGCATCCGATATCTCGATGTTACCACAGTACACCTTACCATCCCTCACGGACAGTCCCTGATTGAGCATGACGGTGGCAACATCCCTCTGAGAAGGCGATCCATCGAATTCGGAGAGCGAGATATCCATGGTACGGTGGAACTGAGTGTACATATATGTACATTGTTGGACACGACCCATACGGGACACGATGTCCCCCCAGGGACATCGATGCTGTGCCAGACATCGACCATGTCATATGCTGGCCAATGACTAACTTTAAGCCTAAGACATCGTTCATATTACTCGTGGTAAATGGTTTAGTTGACCCGGATATAAGAATGAAGTTCGCTGCGTCATCCGACGCAGAGACTGTGATGAAAGGACTAGATAGCAGACCCGAGGGGCATTATAACGAAGAAGTGACCACATCCCGTATCAAGTTCGGGGACAATGTCGTTACCAATCATAACAAACACGTGGTTCTAAAAAGACTCTATCACGCATTCGTTAACGTCTTTATTATCGCTTTAACAGCAATCGATATCCTTTGGCCGGTATGCGCTGTACTCGGCGGCGAGGAGATCGATTACACTTATCTTGTAATATTGACCACTCTCATCTTCGTGAGTGGGGCAATGACCTTCATCCAAGAGACCCGCAGTAGCAATGCTGCCGCTAAACTTGTGAGCATGGTTACTACGATCATCACCCTCCGCCGTGAGGATGTGGAGATCGAGGTCGACTCCGCCGATCTTGTCGTCGGAGACATAATCATTCTTGATGCCGGCGATATGATACCTGCCGATGTCAGGATCCTTAAGTCGAATCATTTGAAAGTGGATCAGTCCGCACTCACCGGTGAATCCGGAGGGGTGACGAAGACCGATCAGCCATTGACCGATTGCGACAGCATCCTCGGATGCTCCAACATGGCGTTCATGGGTTCCAACGTGATCAGCGGTTCCGCGGAGGCGATCGTCGTCGCCGTGGGCGATGATACCATCTTCGGTTCCATGACCGAGAAGATCACGAGGGACAGGACCACGACCACCTATGATAAGGGTTCCAAGCAGATCGCCAGGGTCCTCGTCAAGCTCATGGTCTACATGGTGCCCCCGGTCATCGTCATCATGGTCATCAAGGGCCTGATGAACGGTGACGATCCCGTGGATGTTGCTAAGACGGCGGCATTGTTCGCGGTCACGCTCGCCATAGGATTGATGCCGGAGATGTTGGCCACCATAGTGTCCACCAATCTGGCGAAGGGTTCCATCGATATGTCGAAGAAGAAGGTCATCGTCAAGGACGTCACATCGATCCAGAACCTGGGTGCGATGGATGTCCTATGTTCCGATAAGACCGGTACCCTCACCGAGAACAGGATCTCGGTGAAGGACTGCAACGACATCCACGGTAACAGCAGTCACATGGTCGAGGTGTTCACCGCTCTGAACAGCAGGAACCTGAAATCATCCACCAACCAGATCGATTGGGCCATAGACGAATATGCGGAGGAGTACGGATTCACCGAGGAGTTGGATCAGTACCCGTATGTCGCCGATGTCCCGTTCGACTTCTTCAGGAGGAGGGCGACCGTCGTCGTGAAGCAGGATGATGATGTCAACATCGTCATCACGAAGGGTGCGACGCCCGAGATCCTCTCCATATCCACCGGATATCTCGACGAGGACAGGAACATACAGGTCCTGGACGACAAGGTCAAGAACGATGTCATGGGATTGGTGGAATGGTACAGTGAGAAGGGAATGCGCGTCCTAGGTGTCGCATACAAGTACGTACCGAGCGGGAAGACCGTGACGGTGGAGGACGAATGCGACCTGATCTTCACGGGATTCGTCGTGTTCACCGATCCGGTCAAGGGTACCGCCAAGACGGCGATCGGCGATCTCAGGGAATACGGCATAACGACCAAGGTCCTCACCGGTGACAACGAGTTCGTCACACGCTACATCGCGGACCAGATAGACATCTCCACCGAGAAGATGATGGTCGGACCGCAGATCGATGCCATGGATGACGAGGAACTGAGGAAGCACGTCGAGGAGACGGATGTGTTCGTCAGGCTCACGCCGGATAACAAGTCGCGTATCGTCAAGGCATTGCGCGAGAACGGTCATACGGTAGGTCTGATAGGGGACGGTATCAACGATATCGTTGCCATGAAGAACGCCGATGTGAGCATATCCGTCGATACCGGAACGGATATCGCCAAGGATACCGCCAGCATGATCCTCCTCGAGAAGGACCTAGGTATACTGAAGGACGGTGTCATCGAAGGCAGGAAGGTGTACGTCAACACGATCAAGTACGTCAAGATGATCGGTTCGATCAACTTCGGATACATGTTCTCGCTGATCCTCGCATCCCTGCTGTTCAACTTCACACCCATGGGTGCGATGATGATATTGATCTTCAACCTGATCAACGACTTCGCATGTCTCGTCATCCCGTGGGACAAGGTCGAGGACGAGTTCGTGAGGGAACCCCGTAAGTGGGACGCCGTCAATCTGAAGAACGTGATGTTCAGGTACGGACCCATGTGTCCCATCACCGATGTCATGTCGTGGCTGTTCTTCACGTTCGTCGTATGCGCGGGCATAACCGTCGTAGGCGTGGAGGGATTCACCGGCAACATGGGCGAGGCCATAGTACAGAGGGTGGACCTGTCGGGTACATCCTACGAGATACTGTTCCAATCCCTATGGTGCATCGAACAGTATTGGATGCAGGTATGGTCCATCCATATCGTACGTACCAACAAGCTGCCGTTCTTCCAGACATGCTCGTCCAAGATACTCGTGGCGACGACGATAATCGCACTCGTCGTAGGTACCGTGCTACCGTTCACCGGTCCGCTCTGGGAGGTCATCGCCGGCGGTGTCGGAGAGGCCATACCCTTATGGTCGCTGCTCTGGATGCCGTTCATCGCATGCGTCTACTTCTTCGGATCGCATCTGGTGAAGAAGCGTATGCTGAGGACGCACGGCTACTTCGCCTGTTGAGACCAACGGAGGGTCCTCGGACCCTCCTCTTCCCATTTATCCGTCGGATCCGATGATTTTCGTTGTTCCATCTGAATAACTTTTTAATATCTTCCATGAATGAGTGATAGCAAGGTGAACACTCTTGCCCACGACCTCCGAACTCAGGAACATGATCAAGGAAATGGATCAGCAGATAATCGAGTCAATAGCTACACGCTTGGAGATCGCGGACGAATTGGCCAAGGCCAAGAAACTGTCCGGTCAGAGCTATTGGGACGAGAGGAAGGAGAAAGAGGTCGTTCAGAGGTATCACGAGCTGTGTCAGGAGGTCAGTCTCTCCGAAGGGGAGGCGAGACAGATCGCCGACGTCATACTCAAGATATCGAAGGAGAGACAGCACCATTATTTCGAGTGATCCCATAGGGATCATATTCCATCGATCGCCATCCCATGGCGATCCCTATCACGATACGGATGGTCCAGACCATCGTTTTTACGGATGTCCGATATCGGTCGTCCGAACACAATTATATTAATGCAATGTGTTTACGCCGCTGTTCAGATGGTGATGAACGAATGGAAAAGGTCAAGGTCGCAGTCTTAGGCGCAACAGGTATGATCGGACAGAGATTCATCGAGATGCTCGAGGATCACCCATATTTCGAGATGGAAGGGCTCTACGCCTCGGAGAGGTCCGAAGGCAAGAGGCTCGGGGACGTCCTGAAGGTCAGGGATCACGTCTACAAGGAAGAGACGTTGGAGAGGAGGATCGAGACCATGGATCTTGACAAGATATCCAAGAACTGCAGGATCGCGTTCAGCGGTATCCCGTCGGATCTAGCCGGCCCCACGGAGACGGAGTTGGCGGAGAAAGGTGTCGGAGTGTTCACCAACGCAGGTTCCCACAGGATGGATAAGAACGTGGCGATCCTGATACCCGAGGTGAATCCGCAACATATCGAATCCATCAAGGATCAGGATACGTACGGCAACGGAGGATTCATCATCACCAATGCGAACTGTTCGTCGACAGGTATCGCGGCCCCCCTTGCGGCATTGAACGAGGCATACGGATTGAAGCAGGTGTTCATATCGACGTATCAGGCACTCTCGGGTGCCGGTTATCCCGGCGTCCCGTCATTGGATGCCGTCGGTAACGTCGTACCGTTCATCAAGGGCGAGGAGGAGAAGATGGAATCCGAACTCGCCAAGATGCTCGGTAGGTATGAGGACAAGCAGTTCAAGTTCGCGGATTTCAAGGTATATGCGAACTGTGCTAGGGTACCTGTCGTGGACGGTCATCTGGAATCATTGACATTGAGCCTCGATTCCGAACCTTCGATCGATGAGATGGTCAGGACGTTCGAGGAGTACAGGGGAGAACCGCAGAGACTCAAGCTCCCGTCGGCACCCGAACAACCCATCATCGTCAGGAAGGAGGAGAACCGTCCCCAGCCCGCGTTCGATGTGTTCGCCGGAGGTACGGGGAGGTCCAAGGGAATGGCCGTCACACTCGGAAGGATAAGGAAGAAGGATGAATTCTACAAGATATTCGCCCTCTCCCACAACACCCTCAGAGGCGGGGCCGGAGGTTCCGTCCTGAACGCAGAGCTCGCATACGCTAAGAAACTCATCTGAAGGTAGATACATTGGCAAAGACGTACGAGGAGATCAACGAGAAGATCCGTCAGAAGAAAGCAGTCGTCTACACGGCCGAGGAGGTCATCGATCTCGTCAAGGAAAAGGGCGTGGAGAAGGCGGCAGAGGAGGTAGATGTCATAACCACCGGAACGTTCGGTGCGATGTGCTCATCGGGCGCATTCATCAACTTCGGTCACTCGGACCCTCCCATAAGGATGACGAACATCATGATGAATGGTGTGGAGGCATACGGTGGTCTCGCGGCCGTCGATACATACATCGCATCGACTGCGAAATCCGACAATCCCGAAGGATACGGCGGAGGACACGTGATCGAGGACCTGATCGCAGGGAAGAAGATACACCTCCACGCATGGGGCCCCGGTACGGATTGTTATGTCAGGAAGGATATCGACACGTACATCACGATCGACGATCTCAACGAATGCTACATGTTCAATCCCCGTAACTGCTATCAGAACTACAATCTCGCTACGAACACATCCGACAGGACGTTGCACACGTACATGGGAAAACTCCTTCCCAGACTGAAGAACGCCACTTACAGCTCGGCGGGACAGTTGTCACCGTTGCTCAACGACCCCCACCTGGATACCATCGGTATCGGTACCCACATATTCATGGGAGGAGGAGAGGGATACGTATCATGGCAGGGATCCCAGTTCAACACCGAGACACCGGAGAAGAACGGTGTCCCCGTATCGGGAGCGAGGACGTTGGCGTTGATCGGTGACATGAAACAGATGGACAGGAGATACGTCCGCGGATTGGACATCTACGGATACGGTACATCCATCGCGATAGGTGTCGGTATCCCGATACCCGCACTCAACGAGGATGTGGTGAGACGTGCTGCGATATCGGATGAGGAGATCTTCACCAACATGATCGATTACAGCGTCACGTCGAAGAAGAGGCCCGTGCTCGGACAGTACAGCTACGCACAGCTCAGGTCCGGTACCATCGAGTATGAGGGACACAGGATCAGGACCTCGTCATTATCCTCGTACTGGGGTGCGAGGAAGGTCGCCTCGGAGCTCAAGGATTGGATCGAGAGAGGGGAGTTCGAGCTGACGCAGCCGGTGAGGATGATGCCCAAGAAGAGTTCTGTGAACGGACTCACGGTGAAGGAGTGATCCACATGGAGAAGAAGTACAAGATCAGGTTCTCGGATGAGGATGCATTACAGGAATCCATCGCTTACAAATTGGTATCGGAGTATGGTATACAACCTGTCATACTGCGTGCGGAGATCGAGGGAAGCGGAGGGATATTGATCATCAAGCTCAGGGGAGAGGAGGCACAGATCGACAGCGCCATATCCGATCTCGGCAAGGAGAGCATATTCATCGAGGAGTTGGGCAGGCACATATCCCGTGATATGGACAAATGCTTCAACTGCGGTTCATGCGTATCCGTATGCCCCACGAGATCATTCAAGTTGGATCCCGAGACATTCGAGGTCCATCTGGATGAGGATACGTGTGTCGCATGCGGTGCATGCATCACAGCCTGCTCCACCAAGGCCGTCACCCTGAAGCTATGAGGCCCATACATTTCGAGGTCGGAGAGACCGCGGTGACGGTCATCTCCGACGACATCTTCCACAGATGTGCCAAGGATGCGATATTCGAGGCCAGGGAGATGATACTCTCCAAGATCGCGGAGGATCCCTTCTTCAAGATAACCTACGATCCCTATCCCGTATCGGATTCGGACGAGGAGCTCATCAGACGCATGTGTTCCGCATCAGTGAGATCGGGCGTGGGTCCGATGGCGGGTGTGGCCGGTGCCGTCGCTTCCTATGCCGTGGAACGGATGGTGGATGATGGTGCGAGTTATGCGATCGTGGAGAACGGCGGGGACATCGCATTGATGATCGACCGCGATACAACGGTCGGATTGTATTCCGGCGACGAGAGGATGAGGGATATCGCGTTGGATGTGAGACCGAGGGATCACATATTCGGGATATGTTCGTCATCCGGTAAGGTCGGTCCGTCGGTATCGTTCGGGATCAGCAGCATATGCACGGTGATATCGGATGATGTGATACTCGCCGATTGTTGTGCGACGTCATTGGGTAACAAGGTCAGGGAAGGTACATCGGATGTACTGTCGGAGGCATTGGAGTCCATCGCCTCGATAGAGGGTGTGGACGGTTGTCTCGCATACGTGAACGGATTGTTCGGCACCGCAGGTGATGTACCGGGACTGATAAGAAGAAAGGTGGATTCCGATGATGCGTCACGCATCATCTTCTGAATTCTCGATCGCACCGAACGGATCGTTCTTGAGCTCCTCGAGTTCCTTGAGCGTGTTAACGAACGCCTCATGTTCCCTGTTGGCGGCCTCTCTGCATTCGATGGATTTCCTGTGTGCGATATCGGATAGTTTCCTCGCGACATCCGCATCCTCGTAGCATTGGATCATCAGCTGATGCGCCAATTGTCCCTTGGCGGCGTACGATGCCATCTCGTCATGGTACATATTACCCTTGGCCTTGGCATCCTCGTAACCCTCGCCACCGCTCTCCTTGAGCTCAGCTGCCTTCGCATGCATCTGATCCCTCAGATCCTTCAGCTCGCGTACCTTCTGGTTGTAGTTGTCGCGGTCGGCCTTGGCCTCGGCGGCCTTCTTGGAGAGATCCCTCGCCCTCTCGGAATTGGTGTTACGTGTGTTGATCCAATTCTTCGATTCCTTGTTGAGCTCGTCCCTTGCACGCTTGTGGTTGTTGGCTTCTGCATACTTGTCCTTACAGATGAGGTCCAGGACGGAAACGTTAGAAGATACGGTGTTAGCTCCCATCGCTGTCGAAGAAGCGGACGTCTAATAAAAACATTCCTCAGTCGGAGATGACTGGTGTGGATTCGATACATCCGACCATCACTCTATCGAGGGTTCAGTCTCTTCTATGATGACATCGGAGATCGTAGATGGATGGGTCGATTATGTGTCCTGCCTCCGACATAGCGTATGAGATCACTTCCCTCAGTATGCGTGTTATTGGATCTTAGAACAATCCCATGAAAACATGGGAATGAATCCCATGAAAACATGGGATTGGATTAATAACGACAATCCTATGCCCATACATGACCATGGTCCCGGAAGGATATTTCAGAAGACTCATCGAGGACGATATACAGGCGATGCTTGGAACAGCCGGGGCCGTCAGCATAGAAGGGCCAAGGTATTGTGGTAAGACATGGTGTGCACGTTCCCTTTCCAATAGTGAGTACTCTCTTGCGGATCCAGGGAATGATTTCATCAACCTTCACATCGCAAAGGGAGATCCTGCGGTTACATTGGAAGGTGATGGACCGCACCTGATCGATGAATGGCAGGATGTCCCGAGAATTTGGGATGCTGTCCGTTACACCGTGGATCGGGACGGAGAGAAGGGGAGGTTCATACTCTGCAGCTCATCAGCTGTTGACAGATCGAAGATAAGTCACTCCGGGGCAGGTAGGATAATCGACTTCAGGATGCGGACCATGTCACTGTACGAATCCGGTGATTCAAGTGGGAAAGTATCATTGAGAGGGTTGTTCGACGAGAATCTCAAGACTGTCAAAGTCGACTCCCCCACGTTGGAAGAAATATCTTGGCTGATCGTGAGAGGAGGATGGCCCGGATTATTGGATTCGGACGAATCATCCGTCAGACAATTCCTTTTGGATCGTATCGATGAGATATGTGAGAAGGATGCGAAGAAGGTGGATGGGAAGAGAAGGGACGTCGTAAAATTGAAGCGTTTCTTCCGTTCCCTTGCCGAGAACGAAAGCAAGGTCGTCACGAAGAAGAGACTATCGTCCATATCATCGGATGATAACCTGGACAACGATACCGTCACGGACTATCTCGATGTGTTGGATAAATTATATTTGATCGAGGATCAACCCGCATTCTCACCGAACTACAGGTCATCGGTGAGGGTCGGGAAGAATCCCAAGAGACACCTTGCGGATCCATCCCTTGCCGCTGCGGCACTCGGAATGGATAAGAAGGCCCTGATGAGCGATCTAAAGACGATGGGATTCCTTTTCGAGGCCCTTTGCGAAAGGGATCTCAGGATATATGCCGATACGTTCGACGGGGAACTGTTCCATTATCGCGACCACGGTAACAGGGAGATCGATGCGGTCGTGGAGTTGAAGAATGTCGGGTGGGGTGCATTTGAGATAGAACTAGGTTCGGATACCATCGATGACGGAGCGGAGAATCTGAAGAGGATCCGTGATTTCATGGAGAGGGATGGTGCGACATGCCCCAAGTTCCTCTGTGTGATAACGGGTCAGGGCGGTTACGCATACCGCAGGGAGGATGGGGTGTACGTCGTACCGATAACCGCCCTCGGCCCATGATATCATCCATGGACGAGCGGGTAGATGGCATGTTTTTGCGCATTAATCCCATATTCGCACCCCTGTGGACCCCCTCGGTTCCGGAGGGGGTACATATACTTTTATATCAACGGGCAATCCCTCATTCATGGGTACGAACCAGTACTTCGTTGGTCGTCAGAGTGACTATGAGTCCTCTGCTAGAAGCTATCCCCGCAAATTCCCTCTTGCGGTGGCGAAGGCTAAGGGTGCGGTTGTTGAAGATGTGGAAGGAAAGCAATACATCGATTTCCTCAATGGCGCGGGCACGCATGCTCTCGGTCATAATGACGATGAGATCAATAGAGTGATGATCGATCTCATCAATTCCGGGGCTCCGTTGCATACGTTGGACCTTGCCACACCGATCAAGGACAGGTTCGTGGAATCCCTGTTCACGATATTGCCGGAGGAGTTGGCCAAGAATGCCAAGGTACAGTTCTGTTCTCCTTCCGGTACCGATGCCACCGAGGCAGCGATAAAACTATGCAAGACCGCCACTGGAAGGGGTACGGTGATAGCATTCTCCGGAGGATATCACGGCATGGGACACGGTTCCATGGCACTCACCGGTAACTGCAATGCTAAGAACAAGGTCAGCAACATCATGCCCGGCGTACAGTTCATGCCCTATCCGTACTCGTACCGTTGTCCTATGGGGCTAGGCGGAGAGGCGGGTACGAAGGCCTGTATCGCATATTTCGAGCGTCTGTTGAAGGATCCCGAGAGCGGTGTCACCAAACCTGCGGCAGTGATATTGGAAGCGATCCAGGGAGAGGGCGGGGTGATCCCCGCACCCGTCGAATTCCTACAGGCCGTACGCAGGATAACGAAGGAACTTGGTATCCCGATGATCTGTGACGAGATCCAATGCGGGATGGGTCGTTCAGGGAAGGTCTTCGCATTCGAACATGCGGGCATAGTTCCCGATGTCATATTGATATCCAAGGCCATCGGCGGCGGTCAGCCGTTGTCGATAATGGTATACGACAAGGCACTGGACCTCTGGGGTCCCGGTGCGCATGCGGGTACGTTCCGCGGTAACCAGTTGGCATTCGCCGCGGGTACCGTTGTGATCGAGAGGATCAAACAACCCGGTTTCCTCGAGGATGTTACACGTAAGGGTGAGATCATAAGGTCCCGTCTATTGAGGTTGAAGGATGAGGTGTCCATCATAGGCGATGTCAGGGGCAGGGGACTCATGCTCGGTATCGAGTTCATCGATCCGAACGGTCCGAAGGACATCATGGGCGTACCCGAACCATGCGGTGAGATCACCGCAAAGGTACAGCACACATGCTTCGAGAACGGACTGATCATGGAGAAGGGCGGACGCAACGGTTCCGTCATGAGATGCCTGTGTGCACTGACGATCACTGACGAGGAGATCGACCGTGCGATGACGATATTCGAGAACGCCGTCAAAGAGGTCGAGAAGGATGTCCTCGGATGATCCCCTCCTGCTCTCGAATGATATAGAGGTCCGTAAGAGATTCTCGGAGATGATCGATGATACGCTGAAGGCGATATTCGATTCGTTCTCCGATGACAGTGCATTCTCCGGTATCGACCCGTATGAATTGAGAGGGAAGATAGGAGCGTTGGGATTCCTTCCGGAACACGGTATGGGTTTCGACGAGGTCCTTGAGGAGACCAAGGAAGAGATATTACCACATCTCCTCCGTACATGGTCCACCAAGTACATGCCCCATCTCCATTCGCCGGTGTTGACGGAGACGATATGTTCGGAACTGATCATATCATGCTTCAACGACAGCATGGACAGTTGGGACCAGGGACCTGCCGCCACGGAGGTGGAGGAGAGCATGATCCACGGTCTCGCCGGATTGTACGGATTCCCTAGGGATACGTCGGATGGTTGTTTCACATCCGGAGGTTCCCAATCCAACATCTCCGCGATAATCGCCGCACGCGATTGGTATTGCATGAAGAGGTTCGGATGGGACGTGAAGATGAACGGTCTCCCTCCGGAGTATGGTAAATTACGTATCTACACCTCCGAGATATCGCATTTCTCCATGGATAAGGCGAGCCATATCCTCGGTATGGGATATGCCGCGGTCAGGAAGATCCCGGTGGATTCCAAGTGCAGGATCGATCTGAAGGCATTCGAGAGGATGTTGGAGGAGGATGTGAGGGATGGGTTGTATCCATTCTGTGCGGTCGCCACGTTCGGTACCACGGATTTCGGTTCGATAGACGATGCACGCGGGATGAGGGAACTGTGTGACAGGTACGGGATGCATCTCCATGCCGATGCCGCATACGGTTCCGGATTGATCATGAGCGAGAGATACGCTCATAGAGTAGCAGGTATAGCGTTATGCGATTCACTGACGGTGGATTTCCACAAGATGTTCCTGTTGCCGATATCCTGTTCCGCCATATTGGTGAAGGATGCGAAGCTCCTGGAATGCTTCGAACTGCATGCGGATTATCTCAACCGTGAGGAGGACGAGGAGGATGGATACATCAACCTCGTCGGCAAATCGATGCAGACGACGAGACGTTTCGATGCGTTGAAGGTCTTCATGGCCTTCAAGACCAGAGGTAAGGACGGGTTCGGACGTATAATCGATACTGCGGTGGAGAACGCATCATATTTCTATGGCAGGATATCGGAGGATGATGACTTCATCGCCCCGGTGGAACCGGAGATGTCATCAGTGGTGTTCGCTTTCGATGCGAGTGATGATGTGAATAAGATGATAAGGCGTCAGCTCCTCAAAGAAGGCATCGTAATAGGACAGACCGTCAAGGACGGACGCGTGATGTTGAAGTTCACGTTACTGAATCCGAATCTCAGACCGTCGCATATCGATGACATCATAGCGAGGATAAAGGAGATCGGACACCGGTCCTGATGTCCATCCGTAATTCATTGTAATGTTGCAATAAATTACGGACGTGCAGAAGAGGTAGTCCCATCCTCGATTGGAGGGTGGCGATACATATGACCATCATGCATCGGACCTACCGCTGATGATCCCATAGCACATATGTTCCCTGTCAGACATCATTACCTCAGAGGGTGAGCCCTGATGATCGTTGTCAGTTGGATGTATTCGGATTAAGTTGGATGTATAATCCAATACAACCAATCGAATACCATTCTAATATCCTGTACGGGAATCTCACATCGTTCGGGATTCCTATGGTCGATTGTACTGATACTGTTCCATGCGATGTCATCGATGATGATATCGAAGAGGTGATAGCTACGAATGGCGACTGCACATGCCCATTCTGTAGCGGAAGATTCAAGGTGGTGGTCCGCGAGGAGGCACCGGTGAAGAATACCGTACACTGCAAGAGATGCGGTTTCGATTGGACCACTCGTAAGGATACACCGTTGAAATGTCCGAGGTGCGGTTCGTACTCATGGAACAAGGAGACCAAGAAATGTACTTGTCTCGTCTGCGGTCACGAATGGATACGCAGGAAGGATGGAGATAATCCAACGAGATGTCCTAGTTGCAATTCCAGTCGCTGGAACGAACCACCGACCGTGATGGACAAGCTCATAACCGCCGAGAACCCGACGGCCGTCAGGAACAGATGGATATTGGACAGATACAAGGATGGGGAGGGTTGTCTGGCGATCGCATCCGAGTTGGGATTACCGTTATTGAGGGTGATCAAGGTCGTCAAGGACAGTCTCTCGATGAAGATCATGCCGAGGATATGATCAGACAAGATCCAAAGCGGCGGTAACGGCGGAGATCATGGCGACACGTTCGGTATCGCCTCCGGCGACTATCAGCACATCGCCGTCACCCATCTTCGCATTATCCCTTATCGTCTTCGACAATGACGGGTCGTGGATATCCACATCCCAATCCGGAAGCATTATCGTCCTTCCGTCCCTGTTGACCCAAGTGGTGCATCCCTCTCCACCGGTCCTTATGACGATGTTCCTTTGATCGATGCCGTTGAACACCTTCTCGGACGAATCATTCACAATAGTACCGAACTGATGTTCGCCCATCACATACTCTCCAACGGATATCTCCACAGTCCTCATCCCAAGCGATCTGAGGATCTCGGATCCCTGCGGACGTATCGTGATACCGGTCTGCTTGACGCATAACAGGTCGGATTCCTTCAGCTTCTCCACCAATGTCCTTACGCTGCCCTCGCCGAGTCCCAATGATCTTGACAGTTCCTTCCTGCTCAAACCATGGTTTTTGGATACCATCTCGAGGAGGAGGAATGCGTCGGCATCGGTGAATCTGTGGGTAGTGTCCGATCTGTCAATATCCAATAGAAGCACCATGTGGATGATATGTGCACACATAGCGTATGAATCATGGGTAGGTTGGATGTATTCGTGTGGTAGATTCACGAAAAATATGACCAACCTTGGATGTCGACATCGTCAACACACCGTTGTCCGATCGTTGTTGTGTTTTGATTAGAAAATGAATCCGTTTTACATCCAATCTTGGTTGGATTTATAATCCAATTAACAAATCTAACAGACAATCTCTCGAAATGAGAGGAAAGGAGTGAACAACTCATGAGAATGAAGATATTATCAATAGTCATCGCGGCTATGTTCGTCTTCGGTGCGTTCATCGTAGCATACGATACCGATGATTCTGAAGCGATCACGGCCGGAACGATGAACATCTATGTATACAACGGAACTGCATGGACGGACTACACGGACCTTTCGGGGTACAACGCCCTCCAGGCATTGCAAGCGAGCTCAGCCACGTTCACAGCGGCATCCCATTATGAGACATCGACACAGACAACGTTCCTGTCAACCGACTACATCATACAGAAGTCAAATGATTGGGGAACTTATGACGAAATCAACTCCAACTACGGGGATCTCTTGACGGTCAACGATGTCACAGAGACCAACTCGAACGTATGGAACACATATTATTACAACAACGGGTGGAATGTCGGAACAGCAGCGATCGGTTTCATCGTTCCGTTCACGGACGGCGCTATCGCATCGGCGAACGTCGTTCTCTATTACGGCCCCACAACAACAGATGTCCCTACGACGGTAACGGAATATATGGCAGGGAAGACACTCAGAACTATGATCACACCAAGCGGAGATGATTATGCATTCACATTCGCGTTGAGCGTTGATGAGAATTACGAAGCGATAGTTTCCCCGGTGACTGTCACATATGTCACGTCCAGTGGTCAAACATCCACAAAGACACTCACAGACGAGGATCTTTATGAGGGAATCACAATCAAAGCATACGGCTCGAATGCATATTCTGCATTGAAGAGTGCGATTGGAACAAGCAATATCATCGCAATAAACGATGCGGGACCATACTTTGGGTGGTTTGAAGAGTTGTTCGGACTCGAAACCGTAAAGGTCGGTGACGTCTACCACTACTGGACACAAATCGGTTCAGGAGACTACCTTGCATTCAATCTCGGTGCATTCAGCACACTTAGCAATGTACCTACCGATCATCTCGGCACGACGGCAGGACCGAACTATAATTTCGTTAGGTCCAACTTTAGCCTTTCGTACTCGTGATCGTTCAGCGGAGGATGAGAGAAATTGATGAAACACAGGGGCGACGCGCCCCTTTCTTCATTCATTACCTGCATAAGTCAAAGTCAATAACGATCTCTATGCAATGACATGTCACTTAGAGAGTGGCGATCGTCACCATAGACGTGGATTCGACATACCATCTTAGTTACCGGACTAAGAAACGAGTGCCGACAGCCAAGGCTATCGACGACGTCATTGATATGTCGAAGCCATGTGGAGCCGATCCGTGGTATCACTTTGGCATTGTGCAGTTATATCGATTGGAGGCGATTTTTATTATGAAAAAGAGTGATTGCGCAGTATTGGTCATAGTCCTGTTGTTGTCGATTATTGCAGCAATGATGTTGTTCGGATCTGAGGATTCAATCGGTGTTACCGCAGATAACAACAAGGTACTAGACATAAAGGATTTTGAAGAGTATGGGGATCCCCAAGTAATTGTTAGTGAACCTAAGGCCAAAGAAGTTTATTTCTCAATAGTAGTAAAAGATGAGAACGAGAATCAAAGGAAGCTTGATTTTACAATTTTAAGAATCTTATCAAGTGGAAAAGCTACTATAAAT
>CAVGUW010000019.1:0-5208 GCA_963632775.1 Bacteroides salyersiae
AAATAATTGAGGTGTACCTTTTACATGAAATGACATAAAAATGGTGAACTTCACCGGGATGTATCAATCTATTGAAAAATTCACGTGCATTTACATAATATTGTCATCCGTTCTCGATCACACGATCGTATAATGAAAAATGAATTTAACATGAGGGCGATATCATACCCATGATCCTGAAGACGATTCAGATAGATGAGAGATCGTGCAACGGCTGCGGACTCTGTGTCAAGGCATGCCACGAAGGCGCATTGAAGATCATTGATGGTAAAGCGAAGCTCGTCAACGAATCGCTCTGTGACGGTATGGGGGATTGTCTTCCCGCGTGCCCGCAGAATGCGATATCATTCGTCGAGAAGGATGTCGTACCGAACCTCATGGCCACACCCACGTTCCAATGGCCGATAAAGATGGCATTGGTATCGCCTGCAATGCCCACCCTGAGAGGTTCCATCGTCATAGCATCGGACTGTACCGGTTTCGTTCTGAATGATGTGAAGGACATCGTAGCGAAGAGACCGATGATGATCTGCTGTCCCAAATTGGAGAGTATAGACAGGTTCGATAAGATCTTCAAGATCCTTGCGGAGGCACCGATCGATGAGGTGGAGGTACTGAGGATCGATATCCCCTGCTGCAGCGCATTGACGAACATCGTGAAGGATGCGATAAAGAGATCGGGCAAGGATATCGCACTCAAGGAGACGGTCATCGGTCGTGACGGTAGGGTATTTAAATAAGCCCAAATTCTACGAAATTCGTAGCAATAAAAAATCGAACAAAATAGACATTTGTCTAATGATGATGTCCGTTGGATTGGAAAAAACAACACATCTCTAATCCAACCCAATCATCGGAAAAATCAAAATTCGTTTGACCGTAATTTGCTACGAATTTCGTCAACTATTTCTACGAATTCCATCAAAATCACGTATTTCTGAGGGATACCTTTAATAATCTCACATGGATTTCATCCAGCCATGGCAGAAGAAGAGAAACGTGGGAGTTTCTCCGGCAAATTCGGTTTCGTCATGGCCGCAGCCGCATCGGCTGTCGGACTCGGAAATCTATGGAGATTCCCATATCTTACGTCTCACTATGGAGGAGGAATATTCGTCCTCGTCTATATCATCTTGGCCGTCACATTCGGTTTCTCACTGATGGTGGCCGAGATAGCGCTAGGAAGAAGAACTGGAAAATCCTGTATCTGCGCGTTCGGGGATCTCTGTAAGAAATACAAGTTCCTCGGTTATTTCATCGCGATCATACCCGCATTGATCGTCCCGTACTACTGTGTCATCGGTGGATGGGTCACGAAATGGTTCGCCGAGAGTACGATCGGACACCTTGACACACTCGCAAATGACGGTGGATCCTACTGGTGGAGCTACATCACAGGCGGAGAGGGAGGATTCCTCGACCCGTCGATCTGGTTCCTCGTGTTCGGTGGACTCACGATCCTCTGTGTCGCGATCGGTGTCGACAAGGGTATCGAGAAGCTCAGTAAGATCCTCATGCCCGCACTTCTCATCATGATCATCGGAATCACGGCATACGAGATGACGCTCCCCGGAATCTGGGACGGTATCGTCTACTACCTCAACCCCGACGTGAGCAAGCTCAGCGCGGGAACGTTCCTCGGTGCCATCAGTCAGATCTTCTACTCGATGTCACTCGCCATGGGTATCATGATCACGTACGGTTCGTACATGAAGAAGGATACCAACATCGAAGGATCCGCACGTAACATCAGTCTCATCGACACAGTCGTCGCTATCCTCGCAGGTCTCATGATCATCCCTGCAGCATATGCGATCAGCCCCGACCTCGCAGGTTCGAAGGGAATGGGTCTCATGTTCGTCTCACTCCCGCAGGTCTTCGCAGGAATGCCCGGCGGAATGGGTAACATCATCGCACCCGTATTCTACCTGCTCGTCATCTTCGCTGCACTGACATCCGCTGTCTCGCTCCTTGAGACCGTCGTATCGGTCTTCATCGACGGTGCGAAGGTCAAGCGTAAGGTGTCCGTCGTCATCGCGTCGATCATCCTCTTGGCACTCGGATTCGTCACAGTGTTCGGATTCGCCAACCCGGAGATCTTCTCACCGCTCGACCAGGGCGCAGGATGGCTCGGAATATTCGATTCGATCACCAACAACTACATGATGCCGATCGCCGCGATCGCTACATGTCTGTTCATCGGATATGTCGTCAAGGTCTCGTTCATCGACGAGGAGGTCTCCATCAATGGTGAGTTCAAGATGAAGAAGATGTTCAACGTGATGATCAAGTACGTATGTCCGATATTCCTGGCATCGATCTTGATCGTGGCCGTGTTGAGTCTCTTCGGAGTCACGGTCTACGCCGGATGAGAATAGGATCGGCCTTCGGGCCGATCCAACCTTTATCTTTATTCTAATAAACATGTGAGTCGACGCCTACCGGTGTCGGGAAATACTATACATCATCCGCAGATACATCCCTTACTGGTTGCGGATACGAATGACGGTCAGGAATATCAACGGGATCGATGTCGATGTCCAAAGGAAGGACATCAAGAACATCCACATCCATGTCAAGGAAGGTCCATCGGTCATCGTCACCGTACCGAGGAGATATCCCGATTCCAAGATCGACGAGATCGTCATGCAGAGATTCGATTGGATCACAGGCATGATGGAACGCAAATGCATATCGTCCCAACATCTCACCGACGGCAACACGTTGGAACTGATAGGGAAGCAATACACATTGTGCATCATACCATCGGAAAGGACGAGGATCAGGATCGATGACGACACCATCACCATATGGAGGCCGGAAGGGATGGATGATGATACGATCCTCCGCGAGATCCATCGCGAATCCCTGAAGAGGATCGTACCGGACATCATGGACAACATGTTCCTCTTCACGGGACTGTCATGTTCGTCATGGCAGATCAGGTACATGACGTCGAGATGGGGCACATGCAACACGAGGACCAAGAAGATATGGCTGAGCACGAATCTCGCGAAGAGACCGTTCGAATGCATAGAATATGTCGTGCTGCACGAATTGGTGCATACGGTCGTACCGAACCATGGCCCCGACTTCAAGGCGATGTTGGACAAGCATATGCCCGATTGGAAAGAGAGGAGGAAACTCCTGAACTCATGACCTCGTTATCGTGAGCACGCATTGACCGTCCACCTTCCCGACCATGAATGTGAAACCGTTGTGCTCGTACTTTATGCGGTCGTTGTCCGTTCTCATCTTCTTGGCGAGCTCCTGTTTGATCTCCTCCTCCATCTCGGTTGTGTCGCACTTACCGTAGGAATCGATCAACTTGTTGATGGTGCATACCAACTCGGCCGACAGGAACGTCACCTCCTTGAGGGTGAAACGGTCGATCATCTCCTCATCCCTCTCCGACCACTTGGGCGTCATACCCTTGAGGATGTATCTCCTGAACCAATCCTCCGCATACTCCATCTCCTCGGAGATATCCTTCTTGTGAACGACCACGATCAAGGAATTGTCATCGTTCGGTTCCCATTCGTCGGGATGGTCGTAATCGGAATCCTCGAGGAAACCTACGGCGAAGACGATGGTATCCAATCCCGCCAACTCCGCATAGAGTGATGCCTGCAGAAGATATCCTTCCGGTATCTTCCCGTCGGCCCAATCGTCCCTGTGGGATGATGTCTTGATCTCCAATATCGCCTTCCTCGAACCGTTGAGACGTACATATCCGTCCACCAATCCCCCGAACACGGGTTCGGAGCCGAAATGGTCGTAGTTACAATCCCTCATCGCCACCGGTTCCTCCACCGTGATGACATCGTCGTCCGACAACGACATCCTATCCTTCAGGAGGATCTTCCAATTATCCCTGACATAGGAACGTATGACAGGTTCGATCGTATTACCGGCCTCCGTGTACTTGGTGGGCTCGTATTCGGAATATATCCTTGCGATGAGACATGCGGCCTTGAAGTCCGTGGTGTACTTGTCCTTACCGAGGACTGCGAGGAATCTCGATCCGGTGATCTTACCGTGATAGGACGGGTTGAAACAGATCACGTGATTGTCTGTGTCTATCTTGCGGATCAACTGATTCTTCGTCTTGACGACCATGTCCGGCCCATGATGGTCGTAGATAATATCGTTATCCCCCGATGGCCATCTTCAAGCAAAATCCGACAATCTATGATTCCTGCTCTTTCCTATCTCGACGACCCTGTCGCCCTCTTTGACGATGTCACCCAACATCTCCGAACTCGGGTCGTATGTCCTCGAAGAGCGTGTGGAACGGTTGGGATCGTTCGCATAGCAATATGCACAATCATGGAGGCATGTGTCGTAGGCACCGATGTCTATGTTCCTCACACAGAGGCACCCGTCCCTGTTGTAGGACTGCCCCTTCTCGAACGGGATTCCCTGTTCCATCAATAATTTAGGATCGATGCATCCTCTATTGACGATCCCGAGATCATTCAACTCCGATCCAAGACAGCATGTGGTGAGTTCCATACCATCTTCCATTGCGATGTCCCTCACCGTTCTTGCGAAGGATATCCTCTCATCAGCGGATATCGGGCGCAATCCGTCGAGATGTATCATCTTGTCATAGAAAGCGAGGAAGGAGAAGATGCACCTCTCCGTGTGACCCTTCAGTCTGTTTGCGATATATCCGAACGAATCCCTGTGACGATCGATCGTGTAGATGTCGTTGATGATCACGGGATCGTATCTCCATAGAACACGTGCCTTCCCGATCCTGTCGGATATGCGTATGAACGAATCGATGACGGCATCTACATCCGGAACGTTGGGTTCCAATTCCGGACCATAAGGTGTGATGGTCACTTGGAACATCAGCTCATACTGATCCGATAATTCATCGATGTACCTCTCCATCGGTCTCGGATCCTTGGTGATGAACGACAGACAATCCACATTCTGCGGTCTCAGATCGATGCGATGGACGACATCATGCACGACGGGATTCCTGACCATCACATACCCTTCCCTCACCCTGTTCATGAACCACTCGGAATGGAAGGCAGGTATGTCCGTTCTCCTACTGGCACTTATTATCGTCATATACGAACACCGATGACATCCCATCAGATGATAGGATATGTTCCTCATCTCATTCAGAGATATCCTGCGTATGTAAATAGATGGTCTTCCGACCCAACGGATCGTTGATATCGAATGTTC
>CAVGUW010000019.1:5218-26073 GCA_963632775.1 Bacteroides salyersiae
GTGAAAATCTCTATTACAATAGATTATTTTTCAATTAATGTAAAAATTCTCTATCGCAATAGATTTATAATCATGATGCGTAGAAGCATTTATGAAAATGACTGTGAGAAGATCAGACTATCTCGAGCAACTGCACGAGTCAAAAGATGCTACAAGCATAGTGAAGGTCATCACAGGGATGAGGAGATGTGGAAAATCCACACTTATGGAACAGTTCATCGAGGATCTGAAGGCGGAAGGGATCGACGACGGACACATACTACACATCGATTTCGAGACCTTCGAGGGATATGATATCATATCCTCCGATGAACTACGCTCGAAGCTCAGGGCACTTCCCAGAGACGATATCGTATACATCCTACTCGACGAGATACAGAATGTGAAGGGATGGGAGCTCATAGTATCTTCACTGGAAGAGGTGAAGAACTACGATGTGTACATAACAGGGTCCAATTCGAACATGCTATCCACTGACCTTTCCACCCACTTGTCTGGAAGATACATCGAGATCAGGATGCTGCCCCTGTCATTCAAGGAATATCTCGAACTCCATCCTGGGGATAAAGAGGTGAGATTCAATCAATACCTGAAATACGGTGGTCTCCCCGACACCGATCCCGACAGAGGAGATAGGTTCAACAGAGGATATCTGGAGGGTGTGTTCAACACGGTACTGATGAAGGATGTCCTATCAAGATTAAAGACCGATGATACGAACAAGATCAGATCGATCGCCAGATTCCTCTATTCGAACATCGGGAATGTGACCAACATATCCAACATTGCGGATGGGACTGGTCTGAACCCTGGCACCGTGGAAAGATACATCGAGGGGATGAGATCGGCATTGCTCTTCTACCATGCCGAAAAATATGACATCATAGGAAAGAGACTGCTGTCCACCAACGGCAAGTTCTATTCATCCGACGTAGGGATGAGGACCATGGCACTGGAAGGTTCCGGAACGGACGATATGAGCAGACCCCTGGAGAATGTCGTATACCTGGAACTCATACGCAGAGGATACACCGTGAGGATCGGAGCATATCGCGACAAGGAGGTAGATTTCACAGCCATAAAAGGCAATGAATTGAGATATTACCAGATAGCATTGACCATCCTAACTGACGATACCAAGGAAAGGGAACTACGTTCGTTGAGGGCCATAAGGGATAATTTCCCGAAGACAGTGCTCACGACGGATAGATTCAATCTCGGAACATATGACGGCATCGTGGTCGTCAACGTCATCGACTGGATACTCGGTGATGGATCGCAGGAAGGACACATGTGACCCATGTCCTTGTGGATGATGGTCTGCAGGTACCACATCCACATGACATCCCTCCCCATTCTACTTCGCGTTACTTTTTATAAGGAGTGTCCTTACCCAATACTCATGTCGCAATATGATTCCGCAGCAATCGAGAAACGCTGGCAGGAGATGTGGAAGAAGGAAGAGATCTATCGCTTCGATCCGAAATCGGAGAAGGAAGTGTACAGCATAGACAACCCTCCGAGATACGCATCCGGTACGCTCCACCTCGGTCATGCCACAGGTTACTCACTGATCGATTTCGCAGCACGTTACAGAAGGATGAAGGGAATGAACGTGTTCTTCCCGCTCTGTTTCGATGTCAACGGTACTCCGATCGAGGTCAGGGTCGAGAAGAAGTATCACATCACGAAGCTCGATACGCCCAGGAAGAAATACAGGGAGCTGTGCGAGGAGTTCGCCAACGAGAAGATCGGACAGATGACGCACGAGTTCGAGATGCTCGGTGAATCCATGGATCCCAGCATCTACTACCAGACCGATGCCCCCTACTACAGGAGGATAACGCAGCTCTCGTTCGTGGAGCTCTTCAACAGAGGTCTTGTGTACAAAGGCAACTACCCTGTCAACTGGTGTCCCGGATGTATGACCGCCCTCGCAGATGCCGAGGTGGAGTACAAGGACAACGTCAACAAGCTCAACTACATCAAATTCCAGGTTGCCGGAGGCAAGGAGGATGACTTCGTACTTATTGCGACAACGAGGCCGGAACTCCTCTGCACATGTAAGGCGGTGGCCGTACATCCCGACGACAAGGAGAAACAGCACCTCATAGGGAAGGAACTGATCACACCTCTCTTCGGAAGGCACGTGAAGGTCATATCCGACCCCAAGGTCAAGATGGAATACGGTACAGGCAATGTGATGATCTGTACCATCGGTGACAAGGACGATCTCGAATGGGTCATGAAATACCACTTCGAATTGGAGAAGGGTATCGATGAATCGGGCAGGATGACCGAACTCGCCGGCAAGTATGCGGGCATGACCGTCCTCGAGGCACGCGAGGCATCCATCGAGGACCTGAAGGCACAGGGCATACTGGTGAAACAGGAGGATAACCCCCAGCAGGTGTCCATCTGTTGGAGATGCCACTCGCCCATCGAGTACCTCCAGGTACCGCAGTGGTTCCTCAAGACCCTCGAATTCAGGAACGAGGTGCTCAAGAGGGCCGACGAGATCAAATGGTTCCCCGAGTTCATGAAGATCAGGCTGCAGGATTGGACCAACTCCCTCCAGTGGGATTGGGTCCTCGGAAGACAGCGTATCTTCGCCACACCCGTCCCGATATGGGAGTGCAAGGAATGCGGTCATGCGGTATGTGCAACGAAGGAGATGTGCTACTGCGATCCCACAGAGGACAAGGCACCGGTGGACAAGTGTCCGGAATGCGGATGCACCGAGTTCGTGGGATGTACGGATGTGTTCGACACATGGATGGACTCGTCCGGTTCCGCACTGTACAACACATACTGGGGAAGGGACGAGGAGCTCCACAAGAAGCTCTACCCCATGTCGATGAGACCCCAGTCGCACGATATCATCAGGACCTGGGCATTCTACACCATATTGAGGAGTCACCAGATCAAGAACGAGATCCCGTGGAAGGACATCATGATCCATGGATTCATCATGGCACCCGACGGAACACCGATGCACACATCGATCGGTAACGTCATCGATCCCATACCGATCCTCGAACAGTACGGTGCGGATGCACTCAGGTACTACGCCGCGACATGTTCGCTCGGTATCGACCATGCGTTCAGGGAGAAGGATGTCATCAGAGGAAGGAAACTGTGCAACAAGGTCTTCAACATCGGACAGTTCATCAGCAGGTTCCTCGACTGCAAACCTACGGAATGCAAGGATCTCAGACCTTCGGACAGGTGGATCATCAGCAGGTATTCCAAGACCGTGAGGTCCGTGACGGAATATCTCGAGAGCTACACGTTCGATAAGGCGATGAGGGACATCGAGAACTTCATATGGCATGAGTTCGCGGACCACTATGTGGAGATGGTCAAGACGAGGAACGATGACGCTGTGAAGTACACATTGTACAATGTGTTCCTCGGTGCCATCAAACTGCTCGCACCGTTCATGCCCCACGTGACCGAGGATGTCTATCAGGAACACTTCCTCAAATACGAGGGTGTCAAGAGCATACACCTCGCCCCGTGGCCGGAACCGATCATGATCGATGACGATGCGGAGAAGGTCGGAGAATCCCTCAAGGACGTCATCGCTGCCATCCGCGGATGGAAATCCGAGAAGAAGATCGCACTCAATGCGGAGCTCCAGCTCGTACAGCTGATCGGTGAGTCCGCCAAGATCCTCGAACCCGCCAGGTCCGATATCATGGAGACGATCAAGGCGAAGGATCTCCAATTCGTAGAGAAGGCCGACCTCACGGAGGAATACACCGCAGTGAAACCGGTCCATGCGAAACTCGGACCCGCATTCAAGGCGGATGCGAAGGCAGTTGTCGCAGCGATCGCGAAGATGGAACCGAAGGATGTCGCCGAGAAGCTTCAGAACGGTCCCATCACCATCGATGTCGACGGCAGGACGATCGAGGTCCCTGCGGAATACCTCGACTTCGAGAAGAGACTCATGCTCGACGGAAAGGCCGTGGACACACTCCAGATCGGAGATGTCCTGGTCGTCATCGAGCAGTGAATGGTGGTGGGGGATTACCCCCATCACCCTCATTTTTCATTTCAGATATCAGTTGACATCCGAACCGTGAGGTTCGTTATCGATGGATGCCGTGACATCCGTCCCATGCGTGTGGATGTACTTCATCAATGCCCTTGCGATAGGTTGTGCCAAGAGCATCTCGCACCAGAACGCTACACAGAAGTTCCTGGGCCAAGCGGAAGGCCATTGCTGGAATACCTCCGCGATCGGCAGTCCCTGGACCACATGACTTATCGATGGGCCGATGATCGTCATACAAGCGGACATCATGAGCACGCACGCTATGATGTTGAATGTGATCGTCGCATAGAATCCATCGTTCGGTCCTGCGAACTTCGATACGACCATCGTCGCGACACGTCCGACAACGAGTGACATCAACAACATCACCGCCATCCATACCAGAGGCAAGACCAGCATCGACCTTGCCAATATCTCGATATCGAACCCGTTGTTCACGATCACGTTGAAGCTTATCATCACGATGCACGTTATGAGTGCGATGAGGCCTCCGTAAACCAATCCTTCCTTCTTACTCCACGGTAATCTCTGGTCCATCATATGTACCACCTCGCCGATTACACTGTTTCCAGGCACCAGAAAAAAGTCCTTTACGATTTACGTGGATGCGGCTTATGACGCGTTGCGTCGAATCCGCAAAAGTGTACCTATATTTAAAACTGACACCCATGCCCGATATCGATCGGAAGTACGGGCCGATGGATATTTTTCGATAGAAATGGAAGAAGGTCCCTTTCGGGACCGATTCAGTTCTGAAGGACCTTGACGGTGATGTACTTACCTTTGTGCTTGCACTTGGTGAGATCCTTCGTCATCCTGTTGCCGTAATCCTTGTGGACCTCGACTATGGATGAATCCGGGCCGATCTGTATCTTTCCGATGGCGTTGTCGAAGATCCTCGCGTTCCTGATGATGAAATCCGCAAGCGAGACCTTACCATAACCATCATTCTTACCGAGATTGACCTCGAACCTGACCATTCCGAACACATCTGAGATCTGATCGTAGTCGATGACCTTCCTCACGGTGTCCTTCATACCTTCCTCTTCAGGTACCTCGCGCTTCTCGATGGTCATACCGCTGATACGGTGGCAGAACTCCCTGACGATGTGCTCCTCCTCGGAGGTGACGAAGGATATCGCGGTACCCTCCTTACCAGCACGTCCCGTCCTTCCGATACGGTGGATGTACGTGTCGATGTCATCGGGCATGTCGTAGTTGATGACGTACGTGATATCATCGATATCCAATCCCCTCGCGGCAACATCGGTAGCGATGAGGATATCCGTCTTATCATCCTTGATATCCTGGATGACCTTCTCCCTCTTCGACTGGGGGAGATCGCCGTGGATCGCCTCTACCTTGTAGTGGAGTTCGCTCAGCCTCTCGTCGAGGATATCGACCATCTTCTTGGTCTGACAGAATATGACCGCCTTCGGCTTGTCGATATCGAGGATCCTGCACAGGGCCCAGATCTTGTTCCTCCTTCCGACCGAGATGTAGTACTGTTTCGTGAGATCGAGGACGACCTCATCCTGGGAGACCGTGATCTCCTTGGGTTTGTCCATGTAGTCATAGGCGAGGTTCTTGACATCCTCCGTCATCGTTGCCGAGAAGAGCAACACCTGCTTCTCCTTGGGCATCGAGGACATGATCATCTCGATATCCTCTATGAATCCCATGTCGAGCATCCTGTCCGCCTCATCGAGGACGAGGACCTTGATGTTCGTGAGGTTCAATGCACCCCTCCGGATCATGTCCCTGACACGTCCCGTCGTACCGGCGATGATGTCCGAACCCTTCTGAAGGGCCTTGATCTGCACGTCGATGTCCGCCTTCTTCCCCGATCCGCCGTAGACGGGTACCGTCTTGTGGCCCGTGTACTTGGAGAGGAGGTCGAACTGGTCCGCTACCTGGAGTGCCAACTCCCTCGTGGGGACGAGCACTATGGCGGAAGGTATCTTCTGACCTGCGGGTATCCTTCCGAGGACGATGGATGCGTATGCACCCGTCTTTCCCGTACCGGTCTGTGCCTGTCCGAACATATCGATCCCTTCCAGACCTTGGGGTATGGTAGCGACCTGTATGGGTGTGGGCTCTTCCCATCCGACGTCCTCGATTGCCTTGGCGACATCCTCTGAGATGCCCAAATCCGTGAATTTACTGATCATGATAATGCGTTCTCCTGCCTGAGACTGACTCAGACACCGTCTTGATTCGATACTCGTATTGATGTAGAGTATTTATAGGAATGGTACGGAGTCCCAACGGGCATGGGTCCTTGGCTTAGGTGCGATCCTTCGACAATCTTTATCAACCCCGCACAGATGGAATGTACATGCACAGGATACTGTTCGTCTGTCACGGCAACATCTGCAGGAGTCCGATGGCCGAGTTCATAATGAAGGACATCGTGAAGGGACGCGACGACTTCCTAATAGAATCATGCGCAACAAGCACCGAGGAGATCGGCCATGACGTCTATCCTCCGGCCAAGAGGGTGTTGAGGGATCATGGTATCGCATTCGAACCGAGGATGGCGAGACAGATGACGTCGGATGATTATGGGAAGTATGATCACATCATAGCCATGGACAGGAACAACATCCGCAACATGTCACGTTTCGTAAAGGATGATCCGGAGGAGAAGGTATCCCTGTTGATGGATGAGGTGGGCAGACACGTCGATGTCGCCGACCCTTGGTACACCGGTGATTTCGAAAGGACGTTCGATGACATCTCGGAAGCATGCAAAGCATTGTTCCTGAGATTGATCGATTGAAAAGAGGAAAGGAAGGAGGGAATGCTCCCTCCTTGTTTTCATGTTTATTCTGCCTTGGTCCTGTCGAGGAACTTGGGGCCTTTCCAGCTCCAGTCGCCCATGAGGTGCATGAGTGCAGGGACTATGAATCCGACCATGAAGAGTCCTTCGATGAAGATACCCACTCCGAGTGCGAATCCGAATTCCTGAAGCATCGACGAGCTTGTGAGGAGCATCGTGAGGAACGTACCACCCATGATCAGTGAACAGAGTGAGGTGACAGGTCCTGCCTTCTTCACAGCGTCCTCGATCGCATCGTGGTTGTCCATTCCTCTGAGCCTGTTCTCCCTTATCCTTGTGGTAAGGAAGATATCGTAGTCCATACCGAGTCCGAGAAGGACGACGAACAGGACGATAGGCACGAGCCAGAGCACAGGTATATCGAGCACGGTCGTGAACACGAGGTGTGTCAGTCCGACAGTGGTCATGATACTGAGGACGATCGTGAGCATCGACCTGATGGGTGTGAGGTAGCTTCCGAGGATCAGGAACAGGAGCACTATGAGTGCTACGATCACAACGATCCTGATTGTACCGAACTGGTCCTCGACGATGTTCGACACATCCTCCATGACGGCCGATGTACCGGAGACGTATGTGTTGGCGATGACCGTGGAGTATGTCTCATCGTATCCGCCCTCGCCGTGGAAGTCCTCTCTGACATCCCTGATGAATGTCATCGTGTTGTCGGACATGGGCTTCTCGGATGTGATGACGGTCATGTTGACGTACTTACCGTTGTCCGAGAGGATTCCGGTGCTGACGTTGAGGATTCCGTCCATGACGTTCTCGACGGTGATTCCCGTGGTGATCGGTGTCGTGTAGTCCACATCATAGAGTGTGACTCCGGCAGCAACGGTTGTCGAGAGGAGTGTGTCGATCGGGGTCTGGACCACTGACGGCAGCTGGCTGACGAGAGCCTTGTTGACCATCGTAGGCGTAGGCGTGACACCTTTGGCTGCGATCTCTGCCTCGACCGTCTTGTAGAGCAACTGCCATGAGTTGACTCCACTCACTGTACTGACGATGGCATCATCGCTGCCTCCGTATTTCGTACCGATCTCTTTGGAGATCTTCATGATGAGAGGTACGGCTCCTGCGAGCGCTCCATCCTTCCATATGAGGTACGGTATACTGGTGGTTCCCATCGGGAATTCTCCGGATTTGCCGACGATCGAATCGTTGAGTTCGATGACGATGTAGGTAGGCATGATCATACCACCATCGGCCTCGTCCATGATGGCATTGAGTCCGTCGATGGATTCCGAGTCGGGCATGATACTGATCATATCCGCGGATTCGCTGGTGGTTGCGAACACGTAGACCATAGGGGCCATGAGGAGGACACCTATTACGACCACGAGTGCGGCGTATTTGCGTGTGACGTGTGCGAGCCATGCGAAGTATCTCTTGGAGAGCTTGCATACTGATGCGTAGATGCCTGTTGCCTCTCCCCTGTCGATCTTGTTGTATTTGTCGATGTTAGCAGGCCAGAACACCTTCTCTCCGATGAGGTTGATGAGAGCAGGTGTGAATGTGAGTGCTGCGACCAACGCGATCACGATACCGAGTGCAAGGACGATTCCCATGGACCTGACCATCGAGAATGAACAGATCGAGAGTGCACCGAATCCGATGATGACCGAGAGACCTGATGTGAACACCGATTCTCCGGCCCACTGGACGGATGTCTTCAATGCTGTCGCATGATCGGCACCGTGCTTGAGTTCATCTCTGTACCTAGAGATGATGAACAATGAATAATCACATCCTGCACCGAGCATGGTGACGAGGATGAGGACCTTCGTGATGTAGAACACACCCATTACGCATCCTACACCGTAGAGACCTGTGAGTGCGACACCGAATGCCATACCGACGACTGCGGGAGGCATGATGGCTGTGACCAATGCACAGAAGAAGAGTCCGAGGAGGATGAAGATGAGTGCGATACTCAACGGATCGATCTTTGAGATATCCTCATTGGCCGATGCCTCTGTATCGTAGTTGATGGCGCTGTTACCGGTGACGTATGTCTGGAGTTCTATACCGGTGTTCTCCTTAGCTTCTGAGACAAGGCTCCTGATGTCACCTGTCTTGTCACCGATGTTGACGCCTTCTGCAGCCTCGATCGCGACCATGGCGACACCGGATTTGGTGGCATCCACTTTACCGTATTGTCCATAATAAGAAGCGCTGATGTCGTCGCCGTACTCGCTCTTGAGAAGACTGGAGAATTGTACGAACAATTCCTTGGCCTTTGTAAGTTCCTCGGCCGAGGTATATTTGATGACGAGGATCTCCGAGAGATCTACGCTATTACTGTATTCATCATTGATGATGGCAAGTCCGTCCGTGGCTTCGGAGTTGAGTCCCGACATCTGTGTGAGGTCGTATTCGAGGACATCGTCCGATTTCAATATGAATGGCACGGAACAGACGAGCGCTACGATCCAAAGTGCGATGATGACCTTGGAGTGCTTTTCGATGAAATCCGCTAATTTTGCGAACATGTGCATTCACTAGATGACCTGTATTCTCAATACGTATTTAACCGTTTTGAACATGCTCAAAACCTAATCGGTACGCGCTCAAAGATGATTCATCCCATGAGATAGAATCTAACAACAAAAATGTCATTTTTGTGTGACATTATCCTAATAATACCAATAATTACCCCTGATCCGCACCATGGTTGTCATTTACACATATTGTTGGTAGCTAGATATTTTGGATTATGCTCAAAATTTCACGTTACTTTTTTGAGCGTACTCAAAAGTTTATTAATGATGAGAATATAGCGGTAATCCGACAGCAATGACCATATCGAAAGGCGTCGAGGAGATCCAGACCTCGATCGACATCAAACGCGAGAAATCCCGCAGATGCATAATGGAAGCATCCTTGGAACTGTTCTATATCAATGGTTACCAGAAGACGACCGTAAGGGACATCGTGAAGAAGGCAGGGATATTGAACGGTAGCCTCTACAACCGTTTCAAGAGCAAGGAAGAGATCCTGCTGAACATAGTCACCGATATGCTCAAAGCCACACTCCGCGAATGCGAGGTACTTCTGAAGGACGAGCACGACACCGTCGTGGCCGCGATCCTGCCTGCCGCATTGGAGATCTACATATCGAGCCGCTCCCCCAGGGCCGCGGACCTCATGTATGAGGTCCACAGATTGTGGTCCACCGTCAACGAATATACGAAGATGAATATCGATTGGATGAAGAGGTACTTCGAGAGACACGGTTTCACGATCACGGATGCCGAGGATGCGGAGATCAGCTACCTCATGCTTCTGGGATCCGTCGGTAACATCTGCGGATACTACGCGAACGGTGGGGATATCGATTTCAGGAGGATCCTGCGCTATCTCCTTTCCCACGTAGCGATGGAATTCAAGATACCGATATTCGACGTCAACAGCACCATCGACAAGGTCATCTCCATCATGGAGAGGTGTCACATCACATTGTATGAGGGTGGTCCCGACCTGATAGAGATGGTGAAGAGGTGCGACGACCTCGTGAAGACGGAATGATCGTATCGTGACATCATCATCGATCACATCCCATTGATATCTTAACGGAAGTGCCGACACCGATATGGATGCAGAGCAAGTGCTACTCAGAAACCATCATCGAAAAAGGAATGAGTGCGAGCGCCGGGATTCGAACCCGAGTTCTAACCTTGGCAAGGTTAAGTGATAACCAGCTACACTACGCTCACACGGGTAATCGGTAGATATGCTAGTTCCATATAAACCTTTTCCATGCCAAGTTCCACCGTCGGATGACCCCTATCCCTGCACTGTCACATGGTGAAAACGACCCATGTTCCGATGGCATCCGAATAGGATTTAGATACCGCATCCGCTATGTACGGTCATGGATAGGTCTGCAATGATCCTGATATCATCGGCTGTCGCGTTCCTCGTAGGGGCGCTGCTGATGGGTGTCGCACTGTTCACTGGAATCGATTCCAGGACGACGATCAGTACGATCGGTATGGTGTTGATGATACTCGCCCTCTGTTTCATAGTGGTCGGAACGATGGTGAAGGTCAACGAGAAGGATTCGAAAAAGAAAGGATGACCCTCCGGTGGGATTTGCGAGGCAGAGGGGCGGATAAAAGAATGTTGTGGGATAGGTTGTATGTCTGACCCCTCTGCCAGGAGGGTGTTAGGCAACACCTTGTTGCCTACAATATCAACACCCTGCTTGACATATATAAAGACGGAAGGGGGGAGGTCACCGATTGATATCCCGCTACGATGATGTCTGGCTATATCGCCGTTCGACCGATGTCACTTCGATTTGTGCCTCACCCTCACGGCGATACCGCGGTTGAGCTCCACCATCTCCCTTCCGGACATCATGGCGACACCGACCGCTTTGACCTTCCCGTTGAGCATTATTATGGCCTCGTCACCGATACGTATGGATGGGTCGGCCTTCGTGACGCCTATGGCGAAGAGATTGCCCTTCAGTTCGAAGTCCATCATCTCCACAACGTTCCTACCCATATCCGCCAGGATCTGTGCACCGTCCAACGTCAGGGAGATCATTCCCCTCTCTGCGGTCATCATGCCCAATTGGGTGTCACCCCTCATTATCTTCCAATAAGGGAATTTGCCCATACCGGTGGTGTTCTCATCCATCATGGCATCGGCGACATCGTCACCGAACTGGAATCCGAGGACGGAACGGATGGTCTCCTTCCTGTCCGTACCGTAGTTGCTTAACTTCATCCCCTTCGCGGCGGCCCTGAGCGTTTCATCCAACTTGGTCAACGATGCGGGGGATGTGGGATCGCCGATGACGGTCTCCTCCATATCGCACAATCCTCTGATCAATTCGGTATCCTCACCGAGATGGGATATGACCTTGTCGTAACCCTGCTCCAGGAGATGCGAGAGCATCTCCCTGATGAACTGCCTCTCCTCCGGCTTCCATTCACCCGTGACAGGTATGTCGTATGAGTTCGCGGGGAAGAACACATCCAACTCCCTCGGTACGATACCCAACGGGGATGTCACGATCACCTCGTGGACGATCGTGTCGTGCATGGCCGTATGGATGGCGGATGCGAACCTCTTATGCGTCTTCGATATGTGATACGGCTTCTTCGCCGAGCATGGTAACAGCAGAAGGATGCGCTTGTGGGCCGGTTTGCGATACCTCTCCATGATCATCCTCCTGTACCTGAGGACCTCGGGCCTCCTGAGGGCCTGTATGGTGTTGCAGGCGAACCTGCATCCGACCGTGGAACACTCCTCCTCCTGGTAGGCATATCCCTCGCTGTCGAACAACCTCAACACGGCGACGGATGTCGGTGACGAGAACTCCCTCTGGTCCACCAACTCCCTGAGCCTTCCGCCCTGGATGAATGCCCTTATCTTCTGGCACTCCTCCTCGATGACCTGTACGTTCCTCTCGGTCATGTCGGAATCGCATACGATCTCCCCTTCGGGTATCGAGAGTATTTCATTCACACCGTAGGACCTGGCGACGGAATCGTCGAAGACGTCCACGCCCATGTACGAGAACAGGGCGATGTTGGATGCGTCGGCAAGACCCAGTATGCACAACAGCGTACCGAATCCCGCCTTCTCCCTCAGCTCGATGATCGTACTGACTATCCTGCGTGCATCGTCCCTGAGCTCGTAACCGTTGGCGACCACGAGTACCTCGGTGCCCTCCGGGATCTCTCCCTTGAACGGGAGCCTGATCACGCAGACCCCGTCCTTCACGATCGGTTCCGTGTCTATGTCGGATGATTCGGATGTCAACAGCCCCTCGTCCAATGGCAGTACGGTATCCATGACGTGGAGTACCCTCCTCCCATCCTCGACGGATATACGGAAGGGATCCTCGCATCCTCCGTCCACCCTGATCGCACACGGTGTGACGATGGATCCCTCGGACCTCTTGTACTCGCAGACTCTGCCCCTCTGTGAACGTGCTATGACATCCAACATAGGTCCTGTGTATCCCCTTGTCATTAATAACCACTCGCACCCGCCCGCACGTACAATTTATAATAAGAAGGATATCACAGGGACATGAGCAGTGATGTGAACTTCTTCGGGAAAGATATCGTTTCAATGAGGGACTTCTCCAGGAAGGATGTCGAGTATATCATGGACCTTGCCGAGGAGATGTTGCCCTACGCCAAAGGCGAGAAGCGCACCAAATGTCTCGAGGGAAGGATCCTCGGGAATCTCTTCTTCGAACCATCCACCAGGACGAGGATGTCCTTCGAGAGTGCGGCATACAGACTCGGATTACATGTGATGGATGTTACGCAGACGTCGATGACATCCATGACCAAGGGAGAGACCTTGGCCGACACGATAAGGATGGTGGACACATACTGCGATGCCATAGTCCTCAGGCACCCCAACGAGGGTGCGGCGAGATTGGCGGCGAACGTCGCCGAGAGTCCCGTCATCAATGCGGGTGACGGTGCGGGTTCGCATCCCACACAGACGCTCCTCGACCTGTTCACGATGAAGAGGGCCAAGGAGAGCATCGATGGATTGAACATCGTATTGCTCGGCGATCTGAAGTACGGGAGGACCGTGCACTCGTTGTCGCACGCACTCACCATGTTCGGTGCGAAGCTCTCGTTCGTAGCACCCGAATCCCTACAGATGCCCCGCGACATCATAGACTCGCTGAAGGCGGACGGATGCAACCCGTATCTTACGGATGACCTCGACGAGGTCATACAGGATGCGGATGTCCTCTACGTCACACGCATACAGAGGGAGAGGTTCCCCGACCCCAACGAATACAAGAAGGTCGCAGGTATGTACAGGGTGGATAACGAGGCCCTCAGGGAATCCAAGAAGGATCTGATCGTCATGCACCCGTTGCCTAGGGTGGACGAGATCGCCCCCGAGGTGGATTCCACAGAGCATGCGAAATACTTCGAACAGGCCTTCAACGGGATTCCGATCAGGATGGCCCTGCTCGCTTCCGTCATGGGGGGTGAGCTCTGATGTCCGAAGAGATAAAAGCCGCACCGATAAGGAACGGTACCGTCATCGATCATATCACATCCGGTCAGGCGTTGAACGTCCTGAAGATCCTCGGAGTGAACGAGAGCACCATAGATTCGACGGTCATCGTCGTGATGCACGTCTACTCCAAGAAACTGGAATCCGGATGGAAGGATGTCGTCAAGATCGAGGACAGGGAGTTGGATGAGGAGACCGTGGATAAGATAGCATTGATCGCTCCCCAGGCCAGCATAGTCATCATCCGCGACTACTACGTCGCGAACAAGTTCAATGTGGACATCGGGGACCATGTGATAGGTCTCGCCAAATGCAGCAACCCCGAATGCATCACCAACAAGGGTGAGCCCATCGAACCCGAGTTCGATGTGATCTCCAAGAACCCGCCGGTGCTCAGATGCATGTATTGCGAGAGGAAGCTCACGAACATCTCCAACAACCTCCTGTGATAGCATGAGGATGATCATAACCGCAGGGATGCCGGGTTCCGGCAAGGAGGAGTTCCTCATCGCTGCGAGCAGTACGGGGATCCCGTTCCTGAGGATGGGGGACATCGTCAGGGAATACCATTCCAAAAGGGGTCCAGAGGATGCCGATCTCACCGTAGGTGCCTTCGCCAACATAGAGAGGGAACGCCACGGGTTCGACATATGGGCCAAACGTGCGACGGAGAAGATGTATGGTGATATCTTCATGATCGACGGGTGCAGGAGCATGGACGAGGTCAGGGCATATCTCGGCATAACGTCCGATGTGCACATAGTGGCGATATTCGCCTCGCCGAAGATCAGGTATGATAGATTGGTGAAGCGTGGACGCGAGGATGCCCCGAAGGATCTTGAGGAATTCAGGAAACGCGACGAACGCGAGATATCCTGGGGTCTTGCCGAGACGATGGTGCTCGCCGACAAGATGATAATCAACGAATCCTCGCTCGATGACTTCAAGGATGAGGTCATAAGGACCATGAAGGGGTTCTGCCGATGAGGTTCAACATCACCAGACTATGCGGCGGCAAGGCGTTGATGGCCTCCCCGTCCGAGATGTTCGACCTCGACCTCGATGAGGTCACGAAGACCCTTCAGGACGAATTCGAGATCAAGAAGAACGATGGCGGTCTGATGCTGATCATGGGTTGGAAGGATATGGAGGTCACCCTGTACCCCCAGGGGAAGATAATGTTCCATCCTCTCTCCGATAAGGATCTGGCGATCGAATACGCCACATACATACTGAACAGGCTTAGCAACTGATACCATGATGTACTTCCCCGAACCGTGGATGGATATCGTATGCGTGATATCGCTGACGTTGATCCTATCCCTGATAGCGTACAGATTCGATCTCCTGACCAAGGATGGGACGATCGCAGCTGCGGTCACAGGGTTGATCATAGGATTCTGCGGTTCCGTCGCATGGTTGTTCCTATTGGTGGTGTTCGCTGCGTTGGGATTCGTCGCGACCATGGCCGGGATCAGCAAGAAGAAGGAGAAGGGACTACAGGAAGGTACCCACGGGGAACGTACGGCCAAGAACGTATTCGGTGTGGCATTACCATGCCTGTTGTTCGCGATCGTGAACATCCTGACGCATGACGAACACCACTACCTGATGATCATAGGATACATCTCCACCATAGCGGTCGCCGCAGCCGATACCGCGGCGAGTGAGATCGGGACCAAGGACAAGAGGGTCTATCTCATAACCACGTTCAAGAGGGTCGAACCGGGTGTCGACGGAGGGATATCGCCTCTCGGTACGTTCATATCGCTCTTGGCATCGATCGTCGTCACGCTGATCGGTTGGACCGCCATCTTCGGGTTCGATTACAATATCGATATCATATGGCCGATGATCGCAGGATTCATCGGATGCATGTTGGACAGTCTCTTCGGTGCCACGTTCGAGACCAAAGGTTACATGAACAAATACGTGAACAACTGCTCCACAGGCATAATCGGTGGTCTCATCGCCATCGCTTTGACCGCCTTGATGTAAACCTTTAAATATCACCTTGTTATCCCATGTTTCGGTACGACGGCCATAGCGGCGGTGTAACACCCGGTCCCATTCCGAACCCGGCAGTAAAGCCCGCCTGCGTCTCTGACTGTACTGTATTGCGCAAGTGTACGGGAACTCAGAAACGCTGTCGGCCACTTTTACATTCTCACTCGTCCAGTCACTACTCTCTTCTCACATCGTGATATCCCATTCTCCGATCATCCTACATCACATCCGACCGCTATCCCATCGACTGTCGCACCAGATCTCATCAAAAATCCCTAATTTCCGATATATTCAATTTAGTCATTCCTAAATCAACTCCAAACACAACATAGCCAGCATATCATTAAATTATTTTATTTCAAAATTGTAATATTTTATTTTTAACTAAAATGGCAACCAAAGGCTATTAAACGAGTAACGGTTTGTTGAATTCAGAGAACGAGGGCGGATGGGCCCGAGAATTCGATACCGGCGATACTATGGATAGGAAGATAGTCGACGTGAATGAATTGTGCGTGAATGACATACCGATCGTTGGTGGCAAAGGAGCCAACCTCGGAGAGCTCACAAGGGCAGGATTCCCTGTACCGAATGCGTTCGTCCTCACCACATCCGCATATGATTATTTCATAAAGAAGGCGAACCTCTTCGAGAAGATCGGCGAGGAACTCGAATCCATCGACAGGAACTCTGACGATAGCCTCACTGCGGCATCAGAAAGGATAAGGAACATCTTCGAGACCTGCGAGATCCCCAAGGATCTGAAGGAGGATATACTCAAGAGCTACGCCAAACTGTTCGGAAAGGGCAAGGAGGGATTCGTGGCCGTACGTTCATCGGCCACAGCCGAGGATCTCCCCGATGCATCCTTCGCAGGTCAGCAGGAGACATACCTCAACGTGCACGGAGAGGAGGACCTCTTCGACAAGGTCAGGAAGTGTTGGTCATCGCTCTTCACCGCAAGGGCGATCGCATACCGTGAGAAACAGGGATTCGCACACGAGGACGTCAAACTCGCTGTCGTCGTCCAGAAGATGGTCAACTCCGAGGTCTCGGGTATCATGTTCACGGTGGACCCCAACAGCGGTGTCAAGGAGATAGTCATCGAGGCAGGATACGGTCTCGGTGAGGCCATCGTGGGAGGAGAGGTCACGCCCGATACCTACAAGGTGGACAAGAACACCATGAAGGTCAAGAAGAAGAGGATCTCCACACAGAAATGGAAGTACACCAAGGATCCCAAGGACGGACACACCGTCAAGGTGGACGTCCCCGATGACAAACAGAAGCTTCAGAAGATCGATGACCGCCGCGTGTCGGAGGTCGCTGAGATCGGAAGACAGATCGAGATCCACTATGACAAGCCCATGGATATGGAATGGTGCATAGAGGACAACAAGGTCTACATCGTGCAGGCAAGACCGATCACCGCGGTCGGTGATTCCGCTACCAACGAGACGATCGAGTCGGAGGCTGCGAGCGAGGACATCCTCACCACAGGTCTCGGAGCGAGTCCCGGACTCGCATCGGGTAAGGTCGTGATCTTCGACATGTCCATGAGTCTCGACGTCGTCAAGGATGGGGATGTATTGGTCACGACGATGACCATGCCCGACATGGTGCCTGCGATGAGCAGGGCCGCGGCCATAGTCACCAACGAGGGAGGTATGACGTGTCACGCAGCAATCATCTCCAGGGAGTTGGGAACACCCTGTGTCGTCGGTACCACCAATGCCACGAACATCCTGAAGAACGGACAGGTCATCACCGTCGACGGTACCACCGGTACCGTCTACAAGGGAGACCTTGCCAAGAAGGGCTCCGCGGAAGCTACGCCCGCTGCGACACAGGTCGTCATGTCCGAATCCGCACCCATCACCGGTACGGGTGTGATGGTGAACATGAGCATACCCACGAAGGCCGAGGAAGTGGCCGCATTACCCGTGGACGGTGTGGGATTGATGAGATCCGAGTTCCTGTTCACCAACTATGTCGGCGAGCACCCGATGGCGATGATCGCCGAGGGACGTTCGGACGAGATGATCGACAAGCTCGCAGATGGTATCGCGAAGGTCTGTCGCGCATTCTACCCCAGGAAGGTCGTCCTCAGGACATCCGACTTCAAGACCAACGAGTACCGCGACATGAAGGGCGGTTCCGACTACGAACCGTCCGAGGACAACCCCATGATCGGATGGAGGGGATGCTCGAGGTACGTCTCACCCGACTACAAGGATGCGTTCCTCTGTGAGCTCAGGGCGATCAAGAAGGTAAGGACGGAGATGGGAATGAAGAACCTCTGCGTCATGCTCCCGTTCATAAGGACCATCGAGGAGGTACAGGAGATCACGGGTATGATGAACGAGATCGGCCTCAAGAGGAGCAAGGACTTCAAGCTCTACTTCATGGCAGAGATCCCCGCCAACATCTTCATGGCGGACGAGTTCTCCAAGTACTGCGACGGATTCTCCATCGGATCCAACGACCTCACGCAGCTCACCATGGGTGCCGACAGGGATTCGGATATCCTCGGACGCATGGGATACTTCGACGAGAGGAACGATGCCGTCAAGAGGGCGATCAAGCACCTGATCAAGGTCGCACACGCCAACGGTGTCACCGTAGGTATCTGCGGACAGGGCCCATCGGTATATCCCGAGTTCACGGAATTCCTCGTGAGGGAGGGTATCGACTACGTCTCGCTCAACCCCGATACCGTGATCAAGACCAAGAAGATGATCGCTTCCACGGAACAGAAGATCATCCTCGAGGGACTGAGGGAACTCAGGAACAGACAGTGAAGCATCGGGGGTCATCCCCCGATAAACCCTATTTTTCTCAACTACTGCTTTCGACGACCGTACCCTGTGGTCTCAGTCTGTCGTAATACCAGATCATGAACATCATGTAGATCAGTTCGAACATCAGGGATATCGAACCTGGTAACAACACCGCCGAGGAATCGGGAACGAGCGTTATGCACAATGCCAAGGACATACCGCTGTTCTTCCATGCCAACAACAGGATGTAATGGATACGCTTCTCGACAGGCATCTTCATCCTCCTGAGCACGAACTCCGATACGAGATGGATCAACGGGACCCTGAAGAAACAGGCCAACGCTATCAATAGCACTATGGTAGGATCGGATATCATCGTGTCACGGCACTTACCGAACGCAACGAAGACCATGGCGAGGAAACAGAAGTTGATGACGATCGTATTCACCGACTTCGGTATCTTCATCTTACCCAATGGTACGGATATGATCATCGGCACCAGGATGAACAGGAGCACGTACTTCAGGATCGTCAACGGATCCACCGAACCGCCTGTCAGCAACGATACGGAGATGGGTGTGAACGCTATCGCAACGGTATAGATCGCCGTGACGGATAATGTCATCAGCTTGGTATCCGCACCCATCAATAGCGCACCCGAGATGACGGCAATCGCACACGGTACGCATGCCAACAGCACCCAACCTTCCCAATAGACATCATCGAAGAACGTACCGATGATCAGGGTTATTATCGGCGACAGGAATATGCTGACCAACGTGGAGATCAGGATAACTTTCCTGTTCTCTATGACGTCCGCCTTCCTGAACCTGAGACCGGTGAGCGAGAAGCACATCAGGAGTATCAACATCAATGTGAGGAAATCGCCCGAACTGTGACCGAGCACATCCCCTCCTACGAGTCCGAGGATGGCTCCCGCTAGCACCCAGTATCTGATGTTGCCCAGAACGTTCATCAATGGCATCATTCTGTGCAGAAATCACATGATATTTCAACTATACCGAAGTACAATCTCTTCTTGTATCATACATAGGGATGTCATTGGGAGTCTTCCAATCTCTTGGTAAGGCTTCCGAGGGACTCGTCCGGCAACAGCATTGTGGTCACCTGTATGAACGGATGCTTGGATCCCTCGATTATGTTGACATCATCCAATGTGTGGAGTCCCCACTTCTCTGCGGTCCTCTCCAATCCCAACGTGACATCGAGATTGTTCGGTTCGAGGACGATCGCCTTGAAGCTCTCGAGACCCAACTGATACGCTGCCATGGCCCTGTGGTGACCATCAACGATGAGATATCCTCCGCGCCTCTTGATGCATATCAACGGTTCGTAGAGTCCTCTCTTGATCTCGTACTGCCTTCCGATGAGCTCGTCCATGTAGACGTCCTTCTGCGACGGACGTACGTCCTTCATGGGGACATCCATGTTGACGATCTTGATCCTGAGACCGTTCTGCGATTCCAGGAACGTCTTCACGCTCATGACCTTGGACGGCCTGCTCTTCTCTATCTGGGATCTTACGATATCGATGTTGGAGATGATACCGATGAGCTTCTTGTTCTCGTCGACCACGGGAAGATTCCTCAACCCGTACCTGAACAGGACACGGGTCGCATCGTTGAGCTTCATGGATGCGATGACACAGACCGTACCGCGCTTCATGACCTCCCTCATGGTGGCCTCGGGACGATTGGCGAACCTCAGCAATTCCTTCGCCGTGACGAATCCAAGTAGATATCCGCGCTCGGTTATGGGGAACCCGTGGAAATTGGAATTGCATATCTTGTCGACGACCTCCTTAACGGTCATCTCCGGACCTACCGTCTCAACATCCCTGACCATATAGTCAGCGACTATGTCATCTGCCATGACTGACTGATTCTTTGCTTAGTATAATACATCTGGCTTTGTCCAGGAATCGCTAAACGATGTTAAGCCTCGATAGGATTAAATACAGAATCCATATACTCATCCTTACCACATACGCCCCGGTAGTGTAGTGGCCTATCATGGAGCCCTGTCGAGGCTCCGACACGGATTCGAATTCCGTCCGGGGCGCTCATCTTTTATAAAATTTATTCCATTAAAATGGGTGGTCTTGACCTATAATAAACATCCTCTAATGATA
>CAVGUW010000020.1:0-25587 GCA_963632775.1 Bacteroides salyersiae
CTAATGCCACCTTTGCATAGCCCGGTAGTGCGGCTGACTTGTAATCAGCAGGTCGGGGATTCGAATTCCTCAGGTGGCTCCACTCCTTCTACAACCATCATCAGACTACTGCAGGGATTGTAACGATTTCTTCATGATCCCCTCATCCCCAAGATATCTGTGATCCTCGATACTGACTCCGTGGTGAAGGATGATCAGGTGGAGAGAACCACATCGTCCAAATGTTAGAAGGATATGTGCTACTCACAGAGGAAGGAGGACAAGCGATGGATCGTCTTGAATCGACAGATGGGGTGAAGGGAAACTCAACGACCGCGAGCGAACCCTCCCAAACGAAAACTGATCGGATGGCATACAGGAACGTCCTCGACATCACATCCAGAACAAAGTTCAGAGGATGGTTGGAACAGCATTCACGGACCGAGAGGGAATGCTACGTATGTGCGACGAGAGGACGTCCCAAGGATGATGATCGCCTCTGGTACATCGATGCCGTCGAGGAGGCCCTATGCTTCGGATGGATAGATAGTACCATCAGAACGATCGATGGCAGAAGGATGCAACGCTTCTCACCGAGAAGGAAGAACGGTAATTGGACGGAGCTGAACAAGGAACGCGTACGCAGATTGGAGAGGCTCGGACTGATGACCGATGCGGGGAGGGCCGTACTCCCGCCGATGGACGATCCCGTGACGGATGAGGAGATAGAATCCGCCCTCAAGGATGCCGGCGTATGGTGCACATTCACCACCTTCCATCCATTGTACCAGCGTGTCAGGATCTCCAACCTGTGCTCATGCCGTGACCGCGATCGTACATCCTATGAGAAGGCTTTGAGACACCTTATCGAGGAGACCGCCGAAGGAAGGATGTTCGGCGATTGGAACGATCACGGAAGACTCTTGGATCATGAGGACTGAACGTCATCCCTCCTTGACGCCAGATCGTATCTTGCTCTTCATCGTTTTATAATGAGAGTTCGATGCGGGGGACGGGATGCATATGAACGAGAAGGTTCTCAGAGAACTCACTGGACTCAGGGACAGGATCAGGAAGGATACGCCTACGGAGAGCGGAAGGACCGCTACGATCTGTACCGACAAGGCATTGGTGAGCATCGCTACGGAGATGCCCAGGACATTGGACGAGATGAGGAATCTCGACAACGTCAGCAAGGAGTTCGTAGACAGGTACGGCGATCAATTCCTAGAGGTGGTCATGAGGAACCTCGTTTCCACCGATGTCTCGCAGAAAGGTTACCAGATGACCGAGAACCAATCATCCGTCCTCAAGGAGTTGGAGAAGAACCTCGTCGACATCAACAGGAGGAACAAGCTCCTCTACCTCGCGAAATCACAATCCAAACATGCCCAGGATCTCTACAGCAAGGGATTCGATGTCAGGGACCTCATCTTCGGAAGGAAGAGGGAGATCGTGATCTGCGACCGCGACGACGATCCCAAGGGCTACACCGCATTCTCCAGCATACTCAGGGAGGCCAACCGCGACATACGCGAGAAGGGAAGGAACGACCTGTACATCGGATATCCCTTCGTAAAAGGGAGATTGCAGGGAGAGGGTTTCGAGGTGAGGGCACCGTTGGCACTCATCCCCGTGAAGGCGGATAGGAGCCCGGATCGCATCTCCTTACGTCTGGATGATGACAGGACCACATTGTTCAACAACATCCTGATCCTCGCATATCATAAGCATAACAACATCAGGAAGGTCCTCCCTGACCCGGAGTTCGAGGATTACGACGGCACCAACTTCATCTCCACGATAATCAGACACTATGCGGATGAGGGCATAGTGATCCGCACGAATGATGTGGGCATAGATACGATCCCGTTCAAGGACTACAAAGCGGGGGAGTTCCCGAAGTACTCCGTCGGGGAACTGAACCTCGAGGTGGCATCCGTATTGGGTAAGTTCACCATGCAGACCAGCTCGATCCACAGGGATTACGATCAGATGCTCGAATCCAACGAGATCAACGACCTGCTCAACAACCTGATCGACGCTTACAACGTGGATACGTACGATGATACGTTCTACGGCGACAAGGAGATCATCGACAAGAAGGATCGTGGGGACATCTCCGAGAAGGATATGGTGTACATCAACGACCTGAACGGTTCGCAGGAGATGGTGCTCAAGACCATAGAGAGGACGAAGGAACTGGTCATCCAAGGCCCTCCGGGCACCGGTAAGTCACAGACCATCGCCAGCCTCATCGTGGATTCCGTCAACAAAGGGAGGACGGTGATGATGGTGTCCGAGAAGAAGACCGCATTGGATGTGGTCTACTCCCGTCTCGGTATACTATCCAAGTATGCCGTTCAGATAGACGATATCGGGGATAAGGAGAACTTCTACAGACAGATGGACAATCTCATCAACATACGTTACACACCGCAGCAATGTTCGGAGATCGATACCATCTCCGCCGAGATCGATGCCGAGGTGGAACGTCTGAACGCCGTCGCACGTACCCTCTTCACCCCCAACGAGTTCGGTATCGAACCCTATCAACTATACCATTGCAACGACAAGGTCCCGACATACGATAACCGTCAGTACGAGGTGTTCAAAACGCTCTCCCAATTCAACGGCATCACGGATATGGGATACAACGATCTCAAGGGATCCTACGACCTGTTCTGCAACCAGTACATGACGGACAACCTCTGCAGATACAAATCCCACATAGAGCACTGTCCCGTGCTCCCTTCCTTCGACAGGGGTCTGAAGAACTTCGACCTCCGCTCGATGACGGATGACATGTCTCGCGTATCCGATGACATAGACAAGTGGAGGAACAAGTTCTTCCTCGTTAGGATATTCACCAAGGGATCCGTGAACAGGGAGATCCGCGGGTTCGTGGACAGATACATGCCCAACGGTAATGCCAACGAACTCACCAACGGCATACTGAACAAGGGATTCGGGAACATCAGGTACGGTATCGACAACTATGACGATTTCATCAGCACCAATGCCATCTTCGAAGGGATAAGCGATGCGCAGAGGGAATATCTCGATGTGCTATCGGCGATAAGGGCATCCTATCCCGACGGCAACACGGCCAACCAGCTCCTGTACTCACAGCTGATAGATTGGCATATCGAGGATTTCAGGAAGAGGAACGTGCAGGTCTTCAACACCATAGATGATTTCAACAACATCATCAGGAGGATACAGGACCTCACCACGAAGAAGAAGGAGCTCTCCATCAAGAGGACCGATCATCTCCTGTACGATGATCTCGCGACATACATGAACGATACAGGGAAGAAGGGTTGCAAGGAGCTCCGCCGCAGGGTCGAGAGCAAACGCAAGAAGAGCGTCAACCTCTTCGTGAGGATGTTCTCCGCCCAGTTGTTCAAGGGCATCAAGATATGGCTGATGACACCGGAGGTCGTATCGGAGATAATCCCATTCGAGAAGGGAAGGTTCGATCTCCTGATCTTCGACGAGGCATCGCAGATGTACAGGGAGAAGGGATTGCCTGCGATATATCGTGCGAAGAGGGTCGTCATAGCGGGTGACGATAAACAACTCCGTCCCTCCAGCATCGGTAAGGGGAGATTCGATGCATCCTCCGACGATGAGGACGAGGATCAGGATGCCGCCATAGAGGAGACCAGTCTCCTGGATCTCGCGAAGTCCAAGTACACACCCGTCCTCTTGGATTATCACTACCGTTCGAAGTACGAGGAACTGATCAACTTCTCCAACTACGCCTTCTACAGAGGGAGGTTGTACGTCTCGCCGAACGTCGCCGAACCGGATGAGCCTCCGATCAAGATGCACATAGTCAACGGCATATGGGCGGACAGGTGCAACATCAAGGAGGCGAAGAAGGTCGTCGAGCTCATCAAGGAGTTCTTCGAGAGGAGGAGGAACAAGGAGACGTTGGGTGTGATCACCTTCAACATCAACCAACGCGACCTCATAGAGAGATTGATAGATGAGGAATGTTCCAAGGACCGTGTGTTCTCCGCCAGGTACGAGGAGGAATCCGTACGTAAGGAGAACGGTGAGGATGTGGGATTGTTCATCAGGAGCATCGAGAACGTTCAGGGTGACGAACGTGACGAGATCATATTCTCCGTCGCATACGCCAAGGATTCCGACGGACGTTTCAGACGTCTCTTCGGTATGCTCAGCCAGGAAGGTGGGGAGAACCGTCTGAACGTGGCGATAACCCGTGCGAAGAGGAAGATACAGATCGTCACGTCCATGAGACCTTCTGAATTCGATGTCAGCGGCATATCCTCCAAGGGACCGTTCTTCCTCAAGAAGTATCTCGAATACTCCTATGCCATCAGCAACGGTGACAAGGAAGCGGCCAAGAGGATACTCCATTCCTTCCATGACGAACAGGATCCCGGCAATTCCGTAAGATTCGACAGCGAGTTCGAGGAGGAGGTCTACGATGCGTTGAGGGACAGGGGATTGGATGTCGATACGCAGATAGGCGTCGGAGGATACAGCATCGATCTCGCCGTGAGGAAGAACAACAGATACATCCTCGGCATAGAATGCGACGGTAAGTTGTATCATTCATCGAACTCAGCACGCGAGAGGGACTTCCACAGACAGAAGTATCTCGAATCCAGAGGATGGAGGATACACAGGATCTGGAGTCCCAATTGGTGGAACGACAGGGAGAAGGAATTGGACAGGATCGTATCGATCGTCCAATCGCTCTCGTGATCCTATGGGGGATCTCCCCCATGGATCATCTCCTTCCCTTCCTCTTGTTGAATGACTTGTGTCCGAAGGACTTCTTCCTGTAACCGTCGTCGATGAATATGGATTCGAACGTGGTGAGATCGTCCTTCTCTTCGTAATGATCATGGACGAAGTCCTTGACGGCATCGGTCTCGCATACCTTCCTGAGCCATTTGACGGACGGTAACGAATCGTCACCCTCCATCTCCAGCTCGAAGTAGAGCCTTGCCGCCTCCATGTCCGCCCCGCTGTCGTGGAGGGCGTAGATCATCGCCTTGGAACGGTACCTCTTGTCATGCATCCTGTTGATCAACTCATTCCTGCATTCGGTGTATCCGTTCCTCGCATTGACCCTGTACCAATCCATCTCCTTCTCGACGCTCTGTTCGCCGAGTCTCGAACCGACCTTGAGGATCAATGACCTGTCGCTCTGACAGTACTTCTCCAGATACATCGTATCCTCGAATCCGTCGAAGTACAATGATAACAATCCGTCGAGATCCATCCTCGCAAGATAGATCTCGGCCACGGACCTCTTGATATCGGGTCTGTACATCAGTGGGATGAGCTCTTCCAATGCCTCGTCCGAACCTGCCTTGGCGGCCTTCACCATCTGCGGGATCCAATCCTCCTTCTTCGCCTGGAGGTTCTTGGCCCTGAGGAACAGTCCGAACGGCGTGTCCTTGATGTTAAGATGGTATTCCTCGGAGATTATCAGTTCCTTGAACTGGGGATACTTCTCCTTCAGCCACGACATCTCGGTACCCTTCGACCTGTTGTCCATGTATTCCAGGAAGAATGCCGCCTCGGGGAAACGGGGTGCCAACCTCTGCAGGTCCCTCACCGCCGATTGATTGCCCTTCATGGCGTGTGCGAAGCTCGTGTGGACGGATTGTCTCAACCTCTTGTTCTCTTCGAAACGCTGGAGGTTCTTCTCGGCCCTCACGGAATCCTTCTTCCTCTTGAGGAGCTTGAGACCGTCGATCACCTTGGGATCGTCGTCACCGCAGTCGCTTGCGAAGATATCTATCACGGGATCCTCTCCCTCGACCTCCTCGAGGCGTATCTTACAGTAGATGGCGTGCCTGTTCCCGTCCGAATATCTCGAATCGAAGAAGGAACGGTCGTATGTCCTGTCGAGTGTGTAACAGAGATAATCGTACTCCACCAACGCATCCTCGGAGCATCTCTCCTGAAGGGTCGCCCTCTTCTCCGCGAAGTTCTCCTTGCCCATGTTGCGCAACATAGAGAGTGCGTTGTTCTCGCAACCCTTGCTCATGAGGACCGCACCGTGAAGGTACATGATCATCGCGAGATCGTCCTTGCCGTTCGCCTGACAGTCCACACCCCTGAAGAGGAGCTTCTGCGGATCGGACGGGAGCTTGAACCTCCTCTCGTCATGGACCTGTTCCCTGTCGTTACGTGCATCATCATCACGGGGTCTGAATTCCCTACGAGGTCTGTCGCTGTCACGGGGCCTGAACTCCCTACGGGGCCTATCGTCGCGTGGCTTGAATTCCCTACGAGGTCTATCTCCATCGCGTGATCCGAATTCCCTACGGGGTCTGTCACCATCCCTGTCACGGGGTCTGAATTCTCTGTGAGGCCTGTCACCGTCACGTGGCTTGAAGTCCCTGCGAGGCCTATCCTCGTGTCCTCCGTCACGATCACGGGGCCTGAATTCCCTGTGAGGTCTGTCACCGTCACGAGACCTGAACTCCCTACGAGGTCTGTCGCCATCGCGTGGCTTGAAGTCCCTATGCGGCCTATCACCGTCCCTCGACTGACGCCTGTCGCCGTCCGACCTGCGTCCTCTGCCGAACGGACGAGAGTCCCTGTCACGGGGTCTGAAGTCCCTGCGACCCCTGTCGTGACCTCCGTCAGCATCGTTCCCCCTTCCGTTACGGTAGGGTCTGTCTCTGGGTTTGTGGTCGTGGTCTCTTCTCTCGTCGGTCATGGGACTTATCTCTTAACAGTTCCATAACGATTTGATATTAAATCTATCGTCATGACCATCCTCCACAGGACTCATGATTATATCCGAATTCGACATTCATCCCAACCATGACCGTCCTCTCTGACAAGGATATCACCGAAAGCATAATGACAGGCAACATAGGCATCACCGATTTCATCGAGAAGAACCTGACACCGAACGGATACGATCTCACGATATCCGAGATAAAGATCAACGGTTCGGACGAGATCCACAAGGAGGGCGTCGTCAAGATACCTGGAAGGACGATGGCATTCATATCCACCAAAGAGAGGGTGAGGATGCCGGATGACATCTGCGGACAGTTATGGATGAGGACCACCTGGATGAGGAAGGGTCTCATCGGTGTGTTCGGTAAGGTCGATGCGGGTTACGAAGGGACGCTCACGTTCGGATGCTACAACACGAACGACCATGATGTGGAATATCCCATAGGCGAGAGGTTCTGTCAGATCGTCTTCGAACAGATGGCATCACCGAGTGCCAAGAGCTACGAGAAGAGGAGCGGACACTACCAAGGCTCCACAGGGATCGTACTCGACCCCATAAAGAAACAGTGATGACATCCCCCGAAAGGGGGATCCCTCATCTTCTCTTCAGATCGATGACGTATACGCTCGCGGTGGGCGAATAGGTCTTCAGTTCCTTCAGTTCGGATATCTCGCAATCGAGATCCCTTCTCCTCATATCGTCGACGAGATCCCTGCAGAATTGATCGGTATCCGCACGTTCGAGGATCTTGTGCATATGGACCGTACCACCTATCTTCGTCTTGGACAATGCATCGGGAAGGAAATCCTGTGCTATCTGCGGTAGGTTCATTATCACCCTGTCCGCATCGGGAAGGTCCTTGACCACCTCCCTCGCATCCCCCTCGAGAGGTATGATGTTGTCGAAGTGATTCAACCTCACATTGATCCTTGCGTATTCCACGGCATCGTGATTAAGATCGATGGCGTACACCACCTTGGGATGTGCGTATCTGCATATGGTCAGCGGGAACGGTGCCACGCCTGCGAACATATCGATTATCACCTCTCCGTCCTTCACCAACGATGCGACACGCTCCCTCTCGGTCGCCAACCTCGGATTGTAATAGACCTTGGCAGGATCCGTCATCATCACCACACCGGATTCGCGATGCCTCGTCTCGGAAGGACCTGTTCCCGCGATCAGTTCCAGATCCCTGACGCGAAGCTCTCCCTTCACACCTCCGTCCAGGAGGACGCAGCGTGTGTTGGACGATGTCCTCAGCAATGCATCCCCTATCTCGTGCTTCAATGGTAACAGTTCATCCACCAACTTCACCACGAGGACATCCCCGATGTTGTCGTACGAGTTGGGGAGGATGTCCCTCACCTCCTCCGGGAGGTAGAGTCTGTAATCCGTTATCCTACGGTCGATATGCTCCAATTCCCTCTCGCATACCTCATAATCCTCAAAGGAATCCGCGAGGATCGGTATCAGGAGATGATCCCCTTCCTTACCTATCCTTGTGTCCGGATCCAACACATCCAGATCCTTCAATCTCATCCTGACGGCATTGCCGTCTGCCTTCGGGACACGGATGCATCTTACCATGTCCACTCGATGATATTGACTAGTAGATAAATGTATTTCACGACACACATCACTGTGCCAGCCTCGTTTTTGACATAGGTATATTTATAATCGTACGACAATCCGTACCTCGTGGGTCAAATGTCTAAAGGGGTTCTGTTGATCGGATACGGTTCGGATAAGCCGTACAACCATGATGCCCTGTTGTCGAATGCTGATAAGCTCAGGAAAGCTGGATTCAACACGTACATCGCATTCATAGGTCCGGATGAACCCAACATCAGATCCGCCATGAAACTCATGACCGAGGACGGTATCGACGATGTCGTGGTCATTCCGTTCATGATGTCCTCCGGAGAGATGACGTTCAGCTACATCCCGAGACAGCTCGGACTGGATGATGACAGATACAAGGATTACAAGGTCAGGGATATGATCGTCCATTATGTCAGACCCATCGGGGAGCACCCCGGCATCGTGGACATAATCGAGAAGCACATCAATTCCGTATCCGACATCGATAACGAGACCGGCATAATGCTCATCACCCACGGTTCTCAGATGAAGTACAGCGCACAGATGGCCCAGAAGAACGCCGACGAGCTCACCAAGAAGGGTTACAAGAAGGTGTTCACGGCATTCATCGATCACAACGAACCATCCATCGGCGATTGCGCCAGATTCATGATGGGGACGGGTGTCAAGAGGATCATCGCCGTACCGCTCATCATATCCACCGGACTGCTGGTGAACTGCAACATACCGAGGTACCTCGGACTGCCGGAGAACACGGATTCCGGGACATCCATACAGTTCGGCGATGAGATAGATGTGTTCATCACCGGTGCCATAGGCGTGGACGACGGATTCACCGACCTCCTGATGGACATCATCAGGGGCGCATGATCCCGACATACCTTTTTTTACTACAGGACACATCGACGATGCGATGACATCCGAACTGATCTTTGTTGGACTCGGCCTCAGCGGGACCGACGGTATGACCGTGAAAGCATATGAAGCGTTGAAGACGTGCGACAAGATATATGCCGAATTCTACACCTCGTTCCTGATCGGAACGAGCATCGAGGATCTCGAGAAGGCGTTGGGGAAGAAGATCAACGTACTCTACAGAGGACAGGTCGAGGAGGGTGAGGATGTGATCAACGACGCAAGGACGATGCGCGTCGGATTCATCACCGCAGGCGATACCATGGCGGCGACCACGCACGTCGACCTCAGGATACAGGCCAAGGACCTCGGCATACCGATCAGGATCTTCCATGGGATCTCCATATTCTCGGCATGCCCCACATCCACCGGATTGCAGCCGTACAAGTTCGGAAGGACGGTCACGTTACCGTTCATGGACGACGGATACCAACCGCAGTCACCCTACGACCACATCTGCGAGAACAAGGAGAGGGGACTCCACACCATGATCCTCCTCGACATACATGCGGACGAGATGAGGTACATGACCGCACATCAGGCACTCGAATGGTTGATCGAGGGCGAGAAGAAATGGCAGAAGGGACTCATCAGCGACGATACCCTCATGGTGGTGGCATCACAGGTCGGTTCACCTAATGAGAAGATCACCGCAGGATACGTGAAGGACCTGTTGGAGATGGATCTCGGCGAACCGCTGTTCACACTGATCCTTCCCGGTAACCTCCACTTCATGGAACAGTATGCGTTGGTATACTTCGGCGGAGCGCCCGAGGAGATAATCACCAACGATTGATACTCCTGTTTTTATACTGCGAAGTATGATGGAGTCATACCTGACTGACGAAGGGGTGCGATCGATGAACACCATGTGTACGGTCAGGCATACAGCGATCCTAAAACCGATTTGGGAACTTGCGGGAGCTTCCGATGTGTCATCGTGGCGATGACCGTGAGACAACATAGGATCCGAAACATACCCCCTGCGTAAGTCAGTGTCCGGAGATCGCCGTCATCGGCGTAACGATGATAGGATGTGTTAACGCAGGGGGACAATATCGTCCCCCGGCATCAACTCACAGGTGCATCCTGAATTTCTCAAGGAGTTTCTTCGACGTCTCTGCCTGCGGGAACCTCTCCAACATCTCTTTGATGTAGTTGTCATCGATCTCGTACCCGAAGCATTTCCTTCCCTCCGACAGGCGCAACCATTCTCCGTAGACAACGTAGTCCAACAGGTAGTCGGGGATCTCGTCGGCATCGAAGTACGATGATACCACGATGACGTTCATCAGTGATGAGCAGTAACCGCATTTCCTCATGAACTCGTTCATGGTCCATGACATGTACGGCCTCATGTCCGTTTCTATCAATCCCATCGCGACCAATCTGTCGAATGATGCGTCCAGATCCTTGCATCTGCCCTCCGTCGTCCTCGTCAGGTTCCTGCACCTGGAGATGTAGATGGGCTGCTTCTCCTCGATGAAATCGTAGGACAATGCCCATCTCGACAGCTCCTCCGAATAGGGGACGGTCCTGTTCTCCATCTTCGAGAAGATGGATTCCGCAAGGCTCGCGATCATGTCGGGGTGTGCCCCCTTGATGTAGTCGGACACCTCGAAGTCCGCCCAGTCCCTGTTCGCCACTCTCGTCCAACGGACCTTGAAGTCCCTCAGTGCGACGTAACGCGCCCTGATGATCCCGTATCCGTGTCTCTTGCCGGTCTCCTCGAAGACCTCTCTCAGTTCTTTTTCTGTTTGGCTACTCATTCTTCGCCTCCAGAACATGATTCCACGTCTACCTAGATTTAAACCGAATACTACAGTTAATGATGTAATAGCATTTTAGATGTAAACACCGTTAACTTTAATATCGGATCGATGCTTACCTGGTGATATGTGCGGAGAACCAATGAGCGACAGGGAGATCGCAGATAGGATCCTCAAAGCGATAGAGAAGATGTACGGTTCCGTACCGTTGGTCAGTCAAGTGATGTCCGAGAGACCGGACCTGTTCATACCATCATCCAATCTCTCGGCTGCACTGTTCGAAGGTAAGGAACGCAAGCTCGAGAGGAAGACATCATATCTCTGTGCGGTAGCGGCCGCATCCGCGGTCGGCGGAGAGCATTGCATAAAGGTACAGGGCGAGCATGCCATCGATGCGGGAGCGACGAAGGAGGAGATCTTCGAAGCGATGCTGATAGGCTCGATGATGGCCATGACGAAGGCAGAATCCATAGCATTCCGCAAATACAAGGAACTATTCGGTGACGAGTGATTAATTTATATACAACACTAAAAATTAAGGGACAGTGATAAAATGGTGACTATAACAGCCGATGCTGAGAAATTCATCACGGATCTTCTCGCAAAGAACAACAAGTCAGGATACGGCATCAAGATCTACCTCGCAGGCATGGCCTGTTCAGGTCCCCAGTTCGGTATGTCCTTCCAGGAGAAGGCGGCCGAGGGAGAGGAGGTCCTCAAGCAGAACGGATTCGATTTCTTCTGCGACGCAGAGACCAAAGAGGCACTCGAGCCCTGTGTGATCGAGTTCGTCGACGATCCCAACTTCGGTACGGGACTCACGATCCGTGACCCCAACGCGAAAGGCTGCGCCACATGCGGCGGCGGATGCCACTAAACCCATGATATGTTCCGGGTGTGCCCGTACGGGCCATCCGGATATACAACTTCTATCAAAAAACGGTCAACCCCCCATTCGTATTATATACTATCCCACTTCTGGAAGGGATATGTCGTTCCTATCCCACAGATACATCGTCCCCGACAAGATAGAGGAACGTACGTATCAGAAGGATATCGCACAGGAGTGTCTGAAGGAGGATACGTTGGTCATAATACCGACCGGCCTCGGTAAGACCGTAATAGCGATGATGGTCGCGGCGGACATCCTTGAGAGAGGGAAGAAGGTGTTGGTGCTCGCACCGACGAAGCCCCTCGTGGAACAGCATTACACCACATACACCCAATTCATGAGGGATGTGAGGATAGGTACCATGAACGGTCTCATGGCACCCGAGAGGAGGGCTAAGGTGATCGATGAGAACGATCTCGTCGTATGCACCCCCCAGGTGGTGGAGAATGACCTTCAGAACGAGAGGTATTCCCTGAGGGACTTCGGACTCATCGTGTTCGACGAGGCACATCGTGCGGTCGGAGGATATGCGTACGTGAGCATAGCATCATGCTACCATTCCGGACTTACACTCGGGATGACTGCATCGCCCGGTTCCGATCTCGGCAAGATGACGGAGGTCTGCAGGAATCTCGGGATAACGCATGCGGTCATGAGATCCGATGACGATCCCGATGTGTCCCCATATGTCCATGACACCTTCATCAGGAACGAGATCGTGGATATGCCGGAGGACCTCACGAAGGTCATCGATATCCTGTACAGGATGCAGAACATCTACCTCAACGAATTGGTCAACCTCGGATTCATGGATCCCAATTGGCCCGCATCCACCAAGCACCTGTTGGTGGTCGGCGACCTGTTGCAGAAGAGATTGGCGAGGGGCGAGAAGACATCGATGATCTTCCGCGGATTGATATCGCAATCGGCCGCGATCAAACTGATGCATGCCATCGGACTCGCGGAGACACAGGGTATGACGACGCTCAGGAACTACATGCTCAAGATCGAGAAGGATGCATCGACCGCCAAGGGCGGGAAGGCGTCCAAGGACATCGTCAACCAACCGCTGTACAAGGAACTATGGAACGTATTGAGGAACACCAGGGTGGAACATCCCAAGATTTCCAAGCTGATGAGCCTCGTCAGTCAGAAGATAAACACCTCTGCGGATTCGAAGGTCATGGTGTTCAGCCAATACCGCGAGACATGCGACATCCTCGTGGAGAGATTGTCGCGCATACCGAATGCGAGCGTCACCAAGCTGATCGGACAATCGAACGGGGGACTGAAACAGAAGGAGCAGATCTCCCTCCTGAACGATTTCCGCGACGGGAAGTACAATGTCGTCGTCTCCACATCCGTCGGCGAGGAGGGATTGGACATAGCGAGCACGGACCTCGTGATATTCTACGAACCCGTCCCGTCGGAGATACGTACGATACAGAGGCGCGGACGCACCGGAAGGAAGAGCGAGGGAGAGGTCATCGTCATGATGGCGAAGGGCACGAGGGACGAGACATACGAACGTGCCAGCGAGAAGAAGGAGGAGATGATGAGGGAGAACCTCGACAGGCTCAACACCGACCTCGGACAGATCGTACGTTCCGGACAGAGAAGACAGACCAGACTTGGAGAATACTGATATTTTTATTCTCATGTGCTTTAACCCGTGGCATGGATTTCTCTGATATCGCCAAGATGTTCGACGAGCTCGAATCGACAAGCGCACGTTTGGAGATGACGGCGATATTGGCTGATTTCTTCAAGGGTTGCGACCCGCATGACCTGAAGGAGATAATCTATCTGTCCCAAGGTAAGTTGCACCCGGACTTCTACGGTGTCGAATTGGGTATGGCGGACAAGCTCGTACTGAGGGCGATTGCATTCACATCGGGCACCAAGGACAGCAAGGTGGAGGAGATGTGGGTCAAGGAAGGCGACCCGGGTGCCGTGGCGGAGAAGCTCATAGGCTCCAAGAAACAGATGACACTATTCTCCGAACCGCTCACATTGGAGAGGGTCGTGAAGGGCCTGACATCCATCGAGACGGCCGAAGGCAAGGATTCACAGGACAAGAAGATGAAGCATCTCTCCAACCTGCTCCATGACTCCGGACCCGTGGAGGCGAGGTACCTCTGCAGGATAGTCACGGGAAGGATGAGGATCGGTGCCTCCACGATGACGATATTGGATGCCCTCTCGATCGCATTCGCGACTAAGGAGGATAGGGCATCCGTGGAGAGAGCGTTCAACGTCACCTGCGATCTGGGTCTTGTCGCAGAGACCATCGCAAGAGATGGTATCGAAGGCATAATGAGGATACATGTGACCGTCGGCAATCCGATCAAGGTCATGCTCGCTGAACGCCTCCCGTCGATCGGGGAGGTCGTCTCGAAGATGGGCGGGGAATGCGCCATCGAATACAAGTACGACGGTATCAGGGCACAGGTGCACATCGGGAAGGATTCCGTGAAGATATACTCCAGGAGATTGGAGGACCTCACGCCCAACTTCCCCGACATCGCACAATCGTTACGCGAGCATTTCAAGGGCACGGAGGCGATCATCGAAGGCGAATGTGTCGCCGTGGATGCTGAAACTGGTTACATGCAATCCTTCCAAGAGGTCACTCACAGGAGGAGGAAGCACGGGATGGACGATGCCGTGAAGGATGTGCCCGTCAGGATATTCATGTTCGATATGCTGTACATCGACGGCAAGGACCTGACCAACCTACCGTATCTTCAGAGGAGGGCCGCGATCAAGGAATGGTTCGACATCTCCGACAACATACAGATGTCGACAATGAGGATCGTACACTCCGAAGAGGAGGGAGAGGAGTTCTTCGAGGAAGCGATAGCCGCGAGATGTGAGGGCGTGATGGCCAAATCCATCTCCGATGAGTCCGTCTACCGTGCGGGATCGAGGGGATTCCTATGGATCAAGTACAAGAAGGACTATCAGGAGAACCTCACGGACTCGTTCGATCTTGCTGTCGTCGGAGCGTTCTACGGCATGGGAAAACGTGCCGGGAAGTATGGCGCATTACTGATGGCATCATATGACCCAGAGATCGGGAGGTTCGGTACCGTATGTAAGTTGGGCACGGGATTCGACGATGCGTTCCTCGATGCCATGCCCGCCCTACTCGACGGATACAGGACATCCGAGAGACCGTCATCCCTCGATGCCAAGATGATACCCGATGTGTGGTTCGAACCCCACGTCGTGTTGGAGGTCGTGGCCGCGGAGATAACCGTCAGCCCCAACCACACCGCTGCGATGGGCATGATCAAGGAGGATTCCGGTCTCGGGATCAGGTTCCCGAGGTTCACGGGACGCGTCAGGGACGACAAGGATGCCGAGCAGTGCACCACCGTGCAGGAGATCATGGAGATGTACGAGATGCAGGCGCACGATTCGACAGGTATCGATGAATAAGATGCATCTGGCTATGATGCGACCACTTGCACGCCCACTATATTATAGATTGTAGTCGCACACGAAAGATTTAAGACGACTACGATATACGTGAACCCCATGCAACTCCAGCTCGTAGACAGGACCGAGAACGCGATCAAGATCGGAATCAGGGATGCGGACACCACAATCGTGATGCCCCTCATCGAGAAGCTCAACGACAACAAGAAGGTCAAGATCGTAAGGTACATCGAGACACACCCCGAGCTCGACATGCCCGAACTCTATGTCGAGATGTATGAGGGCGACCCCGTACCTGCCATCGTCGATGCGGCCGACGAGATGTCGGAATATTTCAGTTCGATCGTCAACTGATACCATGCAGTATCGCAGCTGCCATACGGCCGAGGCCGACATCGGTATGCAATTCTATCTCACGGATACCGATGGAACTGGAGGGAGCATAAAGAATTCTGCAGAGGATTTCATCGTAGATGAGATCTCCAACAGACCCGCACAGAAGGACGGGGGTCGTTTCACCATCGCGGATGTCACATCCAAGAACTGGGAGACCAACAGGCTCGTCAGACTCCTCGCAAGGACCATGGCGATCTCGAGGGAGAAGATCGGTTTCGCCGGGACCAAGGATAAGAGGGCGATCACGACACAGCTCATGTCCTTCGAATGCCCCAAGGAGAAGATCGACCTCGTTCAGCTCAAGGACGTATCATTCAATAACGTGTACACAGCGAACCGCGGTGTGAGGATCGGTGACCTGATCGGTAACACGTTCGACATAAGGGTCAGGGACTGCACCATGCCCCTCTCGGAGATACCATCGAAGGTGGAGAAGGACATCGAGATCATAGGATCCGTAGGCGGTTTCCCCAACTATTTCGGGGTACAGAGATTCGGTACGGTCAGACCCATCACGCACATCGTCGGAGAGAGGATCGTGCGCGGTGACCTGAAGGGTGCGGTCATGACCTACCTTTCACAGCCATCCGAATTCGAAGGCAGCGAACTCAACGAGATCCGCAGAAGGTTCAGCTCGGGCGAGGATTTCGAGAGCATAATCCCGGACATGCCGAAGACCATGGGATTCGAGAAGACCATGGCCGAGCATCTTGTGAAACAACCCGAGGATTACATCGGAGCGATAGCCGAGATGCCCGGTAACCTACAGATGATGTTCACCCATGCGTATCAGTCGTTCCTCTTCAACAGGATGCTGAGCGAGAGGATGAGGAGGAACATCCCGTTGAACGAACCCATACTCGGAGATGTCGTGGTACCCATCGATGCCGACGGCAATGCGATGCATGATGATGCGATCGTGACCACAGAGAGGAACATCGACCTCGTCACGAGACAGGTCACGAGAGGGAGAGCGTTCATCACCATCACACTCTACGGCACGGACAGCACGTTCGCCGAGGGAGAGATGGGTGAGATCGAGAGGGAGATCATCGAGAAGGAGGGTGTCACCGAAAGGGACTTCGTCGTTCCCAGGTTACCGCACTGCACATCCAAGGGTACGAGGAGAGAGATCATCTGTCCTGTCAGGGACCTCGACTTCAGGATGGAGGATGACGGATATTCCGTCAGGTTCTCCCTTCCGAAGGGGAACTATGCGACCTGCCTCATGCGTGAGATCCTGAAATCAGACATCACCGACTACTGATCTCCTCTCATGGAGCATCAGCGAGGTCCTTGCGGCGAATATACCGACATCATACCTTTCCATTATCAGGTATATGGTCTCGTCACTTCCGGAATATTCCATGTGCGACAGGATGGTGGAGATGCTCTTGTCGTATTCCGTGGGATCCATGTTGATGGACATCACCTCGTACACGTAGGATATCAGTCTCTTACCTTCCTCCACATCATCCGCGCCCGATTCGAAGACCGCGGAATATAGCGATATCAACGGCGATCTGTCGATATCCACCAATTCGCCGTTCACGATCGCATCATGGGATAATCTCTCCATACGTACGAACTCCGGCGTACCGGGGATTATCGCTCCGAAGGGTTGGATGTCCGTCAGATAATGCAGCACATCATCCACCCTGTCCTCGGGGATCGATGCCGCCGTCGCCGTGGCTGGATCGCTCAGATCCGTCCCGTTCTCATAGGAACTCTGTATCAACGCCCTGGCATACGTCTCCGTCTCCAAAGGCGTATCCTCCGGGACCGTATCCTCCGGAACGATCGTCACCATCCTCCTCATGGCCTGTATGTATCTTGACTCCACCCCGCCGTGCATCTCGGCGGTATCGACGATCTCCTTCGCCTTGTCGAAATCCGACCTTGCGATGTAGTACTTCACCTCGGCGACGAGTGCGGGTCCGAAGAACGGGTCTATCGCCAGGGAATCCTCTATGTACCTCGATGCAACGATCATCTTCCCCTCGTCGATGTGTATCATCGCGAGCTGCGACATGGCCATCGTATCGCGTTCGTTCGATCTGTATGCAGCCTCGAAGCTCTCCTGGGCATCACGTACGGAACCCATGGCCAATAGGACGAGACCGCGCTTCGTGTGTATGCCCTTGTACGTATCGTCATATTCCAACACGTTGTCGTATGATGCCAACGCATCCGCGTTGTCGCCCATCTCCGCCTGGGCATCGCCGAGACATATCCATAGTTCCGGATCCTGTATTATGACGGATCTCATCGCACCCTCCACGGTCGCTATGGCCTCGTCATACAACCCATACTCGATCTGCAGTCTCGATTTCCTGATGTACGGTTCTGGGGAATCCGGTTCCGCATCCACCGCACGCTCCATGTATCCGTTGGCCTCACGATATCTTCCACATGACAACAGTATGTCCGACGCCTCGAACAGCAGATCCATGTTATTCGGATCGTCCTTCAGCGATTCGTCGATCGCCATGAGTGCCGTGTCCTGATCCTCCGACATCCTAGCCCTCCCGATGGTCACGTCTATGTCCCCGGGATCGCTCTCCTTGAGGAGATCGTAGATCCTCATCGCCTCGTCCTTCCTGCCTGCATCCTCGTATGCACGGGCGAGGATCACCATGTTGTCCCTGTCCTTGGGATCCTTCTCATGTATCTTCACGCATGTGCGTATGAGATCGTCCTGCGGCCCATCCGCCATATGGATGTTGCGTCTGACCCTCAGCGCCTCCAACGTGTCCGGATCGTTCATATCATCCAGGACCTTCAGCGCCTTGGCGTATCTCCTGTTGTTCAACGATATCATGGCATGCTCCAATCTCAACCCATCATCGTTGGGGTCGAGACGGGTCATCCTCGCATACACCTTGTCGGCCGCATCCATGTCCCTCTCGCGGACGTACAGGTCGCGTTTCGCCCTGAGTATGTCCACGTTGTTGGGTGAGATCTTCAACGCCAATTCCACGAATATCATGGATTCCTTATCCTTGCCCAATCCCGCCAGAATGTGCGCCTTCCTCATCAGGACGTAGGCGTTGTCGGGATGTTCGTCGATCACCTTGTTCAATGACCTTATAGCTCCGGAATGGTCCCCTCTCTTCTCCTGGACGATGGATTTCGATATCCAATACTCCTCGTTGTCGAGATCCAATAGTATAGCTCTATCATAGGATGATTCGGCCTTCTCGTAGTCCCTGATGGCCTCGGCGGCCATCCCTCTGGAATGCCATACTCTATGATCGCCGTGATCCAGCTCCAATGCCCTGTCGTACGATTCCACCGCATCGGAGTACCTCTTCAGTGCGTACTCCGCATTACCCCTGAGTATCCATGAACCCGGGATCATACCGTAGCTGTCATCGTACTCCCCGACGAGGGAGATCGCCTCCTCATACTTCCCGTCGTTGACCAATCTCCTGATGACGCTCATGAACAGTGTCGGATCCGCCCTTATGCCGAGGGATTCGCGATATGCCTTCAATGATTCCTCGGTACGGCCCATCTCGCCGTAGACGGATGCCATATCGCTGATGATGTTCGCATCATCCGGACGTATGGAACGCATCTCGTCGCATACCTGGAGCACCGCCTCATACTCCTTCCTCCTCAGGAGGATGTCCTTCTTCACATCCAATGCCTGCATGTTGTGGGGATCCTTCCTGAGGACATCGTTGACCTCCAACATGACCTTGGGGTCGTTCATAGCTGCTAGGATCCTTATCCTGTGTATCTTGTACTCCAGATTGGTGGGATCCTTTTCCAATGCCTTGGTTATGGATGCCAACGCACGGACGTATGCCTTCGTGGCGTAATCGTTCTCGGATGATAACGAGAGGGTTATGGTCTCATCCACACCCGACATCTCCATCAGGTGTATCAGCTGACCGGCGTTCGTATGCATCGAGAGCGGGATCATCAGACGGACCATCATGATGTAACCGTCACTGTCAACGTAGTCCTCGCAACGGTACACCTCCATCTGGTAGGCCATGTTGGCGATGTCCTCCACCTTCGCATAGAGATCGATGAGCGATTCCAACAACCTACGGTCGCCCGGACCTATGGATTCCGACTCCTTGCACAATGCTATGGCATCGTCCAACATACCCGCGTCCGTGTACACGGACACCAATTCCAAAGATATGCTCAGATGACCGTCGTTTATCCTGCGATATTCGCCGATGGATGCCTGCAGATCCCCCGACCTATGCAGGAACCTCGCCATCGCCAATATATGGTCCCGATCGCCGGTCACATAACCGGACGTCATCCTCAGCGACGATATCGCGGCACCGTATCCCGACAGTATGGACTCATGATATATCTCACAGAGATCCCTCATCGGGCATTCGTTTCCTTCCCGTATCGATTGCACATCATTACCTTTGAACATCGATATGATGTCCTTCCTGTACGACCATGAGTCGTCGAAGGTGAGTGATGCCAATTCGTCGTACACGGGCATGAACGTGTCATCCGCATCGTATGAGTTGATGAGGTGTGCTATCGCATCCTGCGTCTCGCCCATCGCCTTACAGATCAATCCGCGATGGTACTCCCATTGGGAGAGGTCGTTCCTCACCGTCATCTCGTCCAGGATCGATGCCGCCGCAGTGGGATCCGATAATCCCATTAGAAGTGTCGCGGCCTTGATCCTCGGGATGCTGTCCGATACCCTGCATCTCCTGATGACCCTCTGTATCTTCCTCGACCTGTCGACGGCCGGGAGCCTCATCGTCAGATCAAGGATCTTGCATGCGACCCATGGATTGATGTCGTTCATGTCGTCATACTCGGCGAGTATGCGCTCGAACCTATCCTTGCTGCGGAACCTGCTCCTCTTGGTGAGATTCTTCTCTATGGTCGACAGCTCCTTCCACGATCTTGCATCGGCATTGTCGGAGAAAACAGGCACCGGGCCATCCATGGTCCCCATATCTGTTCCAACCATATAATGAAATTACCCATGCCGTCGGCACTGGACCGAGGGGCGAACACTATGATTAAATACCCCTTCTTGATTATCCGAAATACTGCATCTGTGATCTAGGGGCTAGGATTCAAGCCTTCCAAGCTTGTTGCCCGGGTTCGATTCCCGGCGGATGCACCATCTTCTCTTCATTTCCATCCTGTTAGCGTATGCTTTATGATAATTTTCCACGCGAACGATCTCAAAAGTATGTGTGAGGGTCTTACCGACCCTCGGAAGATGTTTGGATGCTCATTCCTCGTCGACCTTGAGCACCCATCTGCTCCTGAAGCAGTATGGTAGCTTCTCTATCTCATCGTACCTGTGGAATGCCACGCATTCGCAGCACTTCCCTCTCCTCTTACAGGTCTTGGATGGACAGTTGCACAACGATGAATACAGATTGGTCTCGCAATCCATCACGATCACCTCAACAACAACATCTCTTCACGATGTTGATACCGTCATTCCCTCTCTTCCCCTCGAAGAATCTCCTGAGGTTCTCCGGTAGCACATAATCATCCTCGGGAACGGGCGGGCTTGCGGAAGCATACCTCATCACACCATCTATGATCATCGCTTCAGGAGCCACCTCGCTTTCGACACCGTCGTATCTGAACACACGACAATCCACATCCGTGTTGCAGATGTCCCTGCAACAATCACAGTCGCTCTCCTCGACGGTCTCGCAGATATCGTATCCGTTCACGCGTATCGTCGGTGAACTGACGAAGCGATGTTCCTTGGCCGATCCCTCGTCCGTTATCTCTATCCTCTTCAGATCCACCTTGTATCCGGCGAGCGCGAGGGTCGGTATCACCTTGTACAGTGCCCTCTCGAGGACATACATGTTATCGATGCATCTCGTGCACACCTTGAGGTCGAGATACATGTACTCGACCAGGACCTTCTTGTTGGTCTTAGCGACCACGCCTCCGTTGCAACAGCAACCATCCGACATCAATCATCACCACTTGATCCGTGTGTCGGGGATGGTCCCCGACACACTTATAGGGATCAGTTCACGTAGTTCCACATCTCGTCGCGTTCCCAGTTGGCGCCGTAGTGGACAGCTTCCATGACCTTCTTGACCATGTCCACATCATATATCGTAGAGAAGCTTCCCTGGAGGCTAGCGATCTCTGCGATCCTGTCGAACACCTTGTCGACGTTGTTCACCCAGCAGACATCCCATCTGACCTGTCCGTAGTATGTGAGCTCGTCGTTGATCGTCTTCTCGGTAGCTTCTCCGTTGATGCGCTCGGCACATACGACCGCGACCATCTTCGCCGTACTCGGATCCGCCATGAGCGCTCCCGCCTTGTCTATGGCCCTGAGGACCTTCACGACCGCATCGAACTTGTTCTCGAGGATCTCGTCCGTAGCGAGTATCGTCGCGAATCCCGAATCCACGAGACTCGGTGTGGACATGATCTTCCAGTGGTCCGTTCCCGTATTCTCGTTGGCCTCGTCCGCCGCCTTCGCCATCGCAGAGTTCGAACCGATACCGAGCAATGCTTCGCCTGTCGTCGTGGCGGCTGCCGCGGCGGCATAATCCGCACAACCGATGTAGATGTCCTGGTCGCTCGTGTTCATCAGCTTCTTGTACTGCGTCTCGTTGATCTGACCTGCGGCATACTCGTTACCGTACACGACACCTCCGTTGTAGAGCAGTTCCACGTATCCGAGCCATGCGGTCCTGTACGAGGATGCGAGGTGGAGTGCGATCTTGCCTTTGATGTTCCCGTCCGCATCGATTGCCTGTGATGCGAAATCGATGACGGTGGAGTCGGTTCCGTCGGCGAACTTGATCATCTTGGTCGTGTCCACCTTCTCGTCCGTGAAGAGCAGGTGCATGCTCGATATGCCGGGAAGTCTGCTGTTACCGATGTACTTTCCCTTTATGTTACCGTCATTGATGACATTGAAGACCGGTTCGGGTGATGTGAACGTCAGATCCACGTTACCGGAGATGAAGGCGGTCACACAGGGTCCGCTCGATTTGGTTATGGTCGCATCGACCTTGACGCCCTCTGCGTCGAACAGTCCCGCATAGTATGCGTATATCATCGGCTGCATTCCACTGGAGTTCGCGAATGCGATACGGATGTCCGCTTCATCGCTCTCCCCGTTGTTCTTGTTCATAACGACAGCCACGATACCGGCGACGACCAGAATGGCCACGACAGCTATCGCTGCTATCTTCATATTCTTCTCATCCATAGTAATCATTCCTTGTCATTCGGACCGCATGTGCGGTCCAGACTGCTCATTATCTCTTTCTTGATCCTGATCATATCATCGGACATCAGATCCTTCCCGATGCCCGTCATGTCCCATTCCCCCACCACCGTACCGGGTGACGATGAGAGCATGATTATCCTCGTACTGAGGATCAACGCCTCGTCTATGTCGTGGGTGATGAACATGATCGTCTTCCTCTCCATCTCCCATATCCTCAGCAATTCCTCGTCGAGGCGCATGCGCGTATGCTTGTCCAAACTGGAGAACGGCTCGTCCATGAGCAACGTCTCCGAACCCATGGCCAACGTCCTTGCGATGGCCACCCTCTGCTTCATCCCTCCGGAGAGCATGTTCGGTAACTTGTCACGATGTTCCGACAGTCCGACCATCTCGATGTAATGGTCCGCGATCTCCTTCCTCTGCTTCGCATCGTATCTCTTCTGAGGGATCAGGAACTCGACGTTCTTCTGCACGTTGGACCACGGCAGGAGGCTGAATTCCTGGAACATGACGCCCCTGTCCAATCCGGGGCCGGTCACGCGTCTCCCATTATGTTTGACGACACCCATCAAGGGACACTCGAAACCCGCCACCATGTTGAGGATCGTCGTCTTACCGCAACCGGACGGGCCCAGGATCGATACGAACTCGTTCTTCTCGATCTTGATGTTCACATCCTTGAGGACCACCCTCGCCTCGGTGTTCTTCTGGTTCTTGTATGTCTTCCATACACCCTCAAGCTCGATCACTGACAACAGCAATCCTCCCCCATTCCAGATTTCTTACGTACGATCTTCTCCACGTTCGCCAGGATGATACGGTCGATGATCACTCCGACCGTACAGATTATGACGATACATGCGAACGCCGTGGTGTACGACGAATGCTCCGTGGCCATGCTTATCGAGAAACCCAATCCCCTTGCGACACCGACCACCATCTCCGCGGAGATCAGTGTCCTCCATCCGTTGGCCATGCCTATGCGAAGACCGGCCACGATATCCAACGAGGCGTAAGGGATCATTATGCTGAACAATCTGACGAACCTGTCCTTCTCGCCCATCAGTGCCAATTTCCTGTATACAGGAGGTACGCGCCTCAGGCCGTTGGCGACATTGATCGCTATCGGTGCGATGACCGTGGCAGAGATTATGAATATCGCGGATTGGTCGCCGAAACCGAATATCAGGATGGTGACGGGCATCCATGCGAGACTCGGGATCATCTGCCATATGCTCACGGGCACCATACCGAAATCGTACAGCTTATCGTTCATCGATAGGATGACGCCCAACGTCAATCCGACGGTGAATCCTATGATGAATCCGATGATCCATCTGAACAGACTCGCTTGGATATGTTCGGTGATCGGGATACTGCTGATCGTGGATCCCTCGGCGAAAAGGCTCACGAGTTTGTCCCACACCATCAGGGGTGTCGGGAACTTCAGGGCATACATGAAGTATTCATTGTAGACAGCCGAGACGATCGCCCACATCGCAACGAATGCGGCGACACCTGCGACGAAGAAGAACAGCACTCTTAGGAACGTCCTCGCCCTATTGCTTCTCAGCTGTATCCTGTCGCTACCGGTCTCCCGTATAGCATCTATGATCTCCTTGTCCTCTTTGCTGCATGAACATGACATGTCATTGCAGCACTCGCGTCCTTCCTTTGTGATCAGCAGTCCCCCATGACTACATGGGTTCCAAAGATAATAAAGGCGATTTATGTTAAAATTGTAAATTTTATTTTTTAGTCAAACGTTCATCTCGGGATGATTATGTCCGCCCTCGGTCTGTAGAACGTGTCTATGACGACCTTTCCCGTGTCGGTGATCCTGTACGAATCCCTGCCGTCACATTTGGCGATCCATCCGTATTCCAACCATCTCTCGATGAAGTCGCGCAGATAGTAGACATGCTCGTTGGAGACCTTATCCTCCCTCATCCACACGTTGGACTTCTTCAACCTCTCGATGACATCCTTCGCACGTCTGTCGTTGATGCCCATCTCCGAGAATATCCTCAGTCCGATGACGAGGTTGCGCCTCGGGATGTTCTCCTTGTATCTGATGATGGCGTTGGGCGGATCTATGCTGAATCCTACGGGACCTCCATCCCTGGAATCCAGATGATGCTTCATCACGGAGAACTCCTCCTTCATGAATTCCTTGGAATTGATGCTGAAGAGGGTGACATTGTCATGGAACATGGATATCACCGTGGCAGCGGATGCGAATTCGGGAGTACCTGCCGAGATGTTGATGTAGATCGCAGGGTTCGGTTCCGAAAGGTTCTCCTCCTCCACGATGGATTCGATCTGCTTCAGAAGAAGGGGATAATCATATGGATTCAGACAACGGCCGATGATCTCGGGATGTGTGGATATCTCCCTGATCCTGTCCGCGGTCTCGTCGCAGAATGCTTTGTACAGTCCGGCGGTATCGTGTTCCGCGGATTCACAATCACATAGTAGATAGATGCGATCCGCTAGGTATTCCTCCGCCGAGGATGTGATCTTGTTGATATCGAAGGTCACGCATGCGATGAGTACCCTGTCCATTCTCCCTGATGACATTTTATTTAATAATAAAATAATTGAGATATAT
>CAVGUW010000021.1:0-22762 GCA_963632775.1 Bacteroides salyersiae
GAATTAAGTTGATAAACGGGGTACCGTCGTGGACGAAATTGCAACACAACGACATGAAGAAATCGACAGATCCGACCATTTTTACCATTTTCACAAACATATATGCATTTATTCAATCAAGTAAAGCAATCAGATTAATTTTTTACACATATTCAACGAATCGAATGCACACATTGATTAATCATTTAAGTTAAGTTACTTGCTTAATTAATTACAATAAAACAGAATTGATATTATTTTTCAATTCAATAAAGTAATCAGCTTAATTAAATGCACATTAATGAATCAAGAATGAAAAGTAAATTGATAAATCAACTAAAAAATACGGTGCAAGATCGGACCGAATGAGCACATGTGAATTTAATTAATGAAATAAAGTAATCAGCTTAATTAATTACAAATATCGATAAGACCTCACTAGAGACGACAACATTCTTCAGAATCTTGACAATCAAGACGATCGTTACCACGAATACCAAGGATATACTCGGTATCAAAAAAACAGATTAGGGCAGATATCGTCGGAACACATCGTTCACGACGATACCTGCCACTGTAAATCGTTTCTACATCATGCGAGGACCAATCTCTTGTACGCCGTACCGTACTTGGAGAAGTTCCCCGGATACGCGGACACCTCGGATAAAGTGTGCGTCAACCAGAGAGGTATGGCGGTACCCGTCTTTATCTCCATTATCGTACGACCTTCAGGTACCAATTGGGCCCATCTGTCCGTTCCTTCGACACATGCCCTGACATCGGTATCGAACGTGATCCTCAGATCGCACTCCGGTGACTTGTAGGAGTCGCGTTCGTAATGCATCGCTATCTTGGGTGCCAAGGTAGGATAGCGGTCGCGGAAGGCCTCTATCTCATGGCCTATCTGCGTATCCACCACCTCATCCTTACCTTCAAGCCATGCCTTCGCATCCTCCTCCTGGAGAGAGATCCTGCGCTTGTACGTCACGGAATCGTACTTCTTCTTTATCTCCACGAAGACGGGATCCTCCGGATTGGAGGAATATCTCCTCACACGGAGTTTCTCCTTGTACGCGGGATGGGAGATCGAATGCGTGGCCAATGTGTACGTGTCCGTATCGTAGTATACGTTGTCGATCGTACTGTGGGCATATTGGTCACGGACCATCCTTCCTTCGAAGGAATCGATCACGTGCCGAGCCTGCTCCTGGTCCAGGATGTACTTGAGCTCATAGCGTTTGAATACGCTCTGGTAACCCATGCTCACAGCTCCGTGTACTGGGATTGGGCGTGACCCAACGATACCTCGAGATTGCCGTTCCTGCAGCGTATCTCGTCCATCATCGCCTTCTCGTCACATCCCTTGATCGTCTCCACCTCGTAGGTGAGCTTGTACATGCTGCCCATGTTGACCGTCTTCACTCCCGTGCACTCGTATCTTGTGGTGTACTTGGCGAGGATATCATTGAACGCATCGTTGAAGTCGAGGTCCTCGGGTACGGTGATACGGAGCGTCAACGGGGCCTTTCCGGACCATCCCGATGACAGAGCGTTGTATGCGACACATATTCCGCACATGATCAGTGTGAAGAGTACCGCGTAACCGAGGAATCCCATACCGATGAGCAGACCTGTGCTCATGGCGAGGAAGATCATCCCGATCTCTTTCGCGGTACCGGGTGCCGAACGGAAACGTACGAGACTGAACGCACCCATGACGGCGATCCCGGCTCCGATGTTCCCGTTGACGACCATGATGATCACGGTCACGACCGCAGGGATCATGGCGATGGTGAACATCAGGCTCTGGGAGTACTTACTGCGGAAGCGATATACTGCCGCGATCAGCACACCTACCAACAGTGCGCAACCGAGACAGCTCAGGAACGCCATTGGTTCTATCGATACGCTGCTCGAATCGAATATACTGTCGAATGGGAACATCCTATCAGCTCCAGTAGACTCCGTTGCTGTCCGCACCGGAGAATGATGATGTGGTCGATATCGTAGCGGATGATGATCCGAGGTACACGATGAACGCATTGATCGATGATGTGATCTTCAGTGCGGTCACGGTCTCGCCTCCGACGGTCACGGTCACGTACTTTCCGGATGAGAGGCTCGCTGTCGAGGATTTACCGATCGAACTGAAGTTGCTGCAGTACGTACACTCGCCGGACATACCTCCGGACTGGCAGATACCGATCAGTCTTCCACCTGTGAAGGTGTATCCTGCTTCGGTGTCGATCGCGGAATCAGATGCCCCGTTGCTCACTATCGACACGTCACCTCCGGACATCACGAATCCCTTGTATTGGGTCAGCGAGTTGGAATCCACACCGTCTCCGCCCGAGCGGATGAGTATCGTTCCGCCGGAGATCGATATCCCCACACCGGATGTACCCGTGGAGTTGAATCCGTCATCGGATGATATCACGACGATGTCTCCGGAAGATACCGATATGGTGTCTCCCTCGATACCCTCGTAACATTCTGCGACATAGATCGTGCCGCCTGTTATCGTGACCGCTCCATCGGCGTGTACGCCATCGTCACCTGATTTGATCGTGAGGTCCCCGCCTTCGATCGTGATGTAACCGTCGCTGTGGACGGCATCGTCCTCTGACGAGATGGTGAATGTTCCGCCGGAGATGAGTATGTAGACGTCTCCCTTGATTCCCTTCATGGACGGGCTGTCGCTGTCATCCCTGTCGTCCCAACCGTCGGGGTTTCCGTCGGGCATCCATCCTCCGGGACTTCCGCCCATCATCGCATTGGTCGTCGTAGATGATACGTTGGATGATGTGGTGGTGGATGTGTATGTGTATCCTGCGTAGGATCCCGTGGTGATGTTGACGGTGAGCGTTCCGCTGGTCTCATCGAACTCTGCCGAATAGACCGCATCGATACCGTCGAACATGGCCTTGATGGTCAGTGTGAGATCCCCGTCATCGGTGTTGATGATGACCTTACCCTTCTGCACCGTCGTACCGTCATCCTTGGTCTTGAGTTCGTTGTTCGATGTCTTGATACCGTCGCCGTACTCTGCCGTGAGGCTGATCGTACCCGATGTTATGGTCACGCTGTCGTTGCCTTTGAGTGCATTGTCCTGACAGACGACGGTCAATGTCAGGTTCTTGACATCGAGGTCGTCCTTCGAGTGTATTCCGTTGTTGTTCTCGCTGTAGACGTAGAGGGTTCCCTTACCCTGGACATCCATGTCGCATGTCGCATAGATGGCGGATGAGATGAGGGAATCGTCCGTTATCTCTGATCTGTTGTCGTAGACATAGTTGGTTGTGGATTTCTTCGCCGATATCGTGAGCTTGTCCGCGGATGTCGCCACTATGGGGGCTTCGAGACTGCTCTTGATCGTGACTCCGTTGAGTGAGAGTTTGAATTCGAGCGTATCGTCGATATCGATGACGATGTTACCGTTCAGTGTGCCCGATATCTCACACTCGGTGTCGACGGTCGCACCTGTGAATGTTATGGTGTATTCGCTTCCATTGGTCGTGATGGTGTGACATTCCGTACCTGCGTTGTATGTTATCGTGAGACCGCTGATGCTGGTCACGGTCGTGCTTGTGGATGATGAGTCGCTGCTTGATGATCCGCTGGATGAGCTTCCTCCGCTCGATGATGAATCGCTGCTTGATGATCCTCCACTACTAGACGATCCACCGGATGAGCTTCCTCCGCTCGATGATGAATCGCTCGATCCGCTATCATCGGATGATGAATCGCTTGATGATGAATCATCTGACGAGGTATCGTCCGATGATTGACTGTCATCTGATGTCGTGTTATTCTGCGTGCTGTCCGTGGTCGCCGTATCGTTATTCATGTTGTTGACGGCCACCACACCTCCTGCGACCGCCGCGGTCGCCAGGAGTAATGCTATGATTATCGTTATCGTCTTCATTTTCCTTTACCTTCCTAGGTTGTGATGTTTATTGACGCCACAGGGACGTCGGTTCATCTCACAGGAAGGAAAGGCCACAGGTGGTCACGCCCGAGTAATAAGGCCTCATATCGACATCAGGGACATCGGACAGAGAAGGAGGTATGACCATGTCAGGCATGGGTTCTGGAGCATCGTCTTCGACGACCTCCACCATAACGGGTTCCGAATCGTTGATATCGTCTTCGACGACATCATCATCCTTACGGTCGTTAAGACTGACGACGGCACCAGAGAGTGTATTGTTGAGGTTCTCGAGGATCAACCACGAGATGTATTGTCTGATGGTCTCCGAAGCCTCGTTGGCCTCAGGGGTGCCCATCTCCTCGATATAATTCACCACCTTATCCAAGAATTCCGCACTCGGTCTCGCATCGCTGTCTTCGATATTGACCACCTTGACGCTCCCCTTCCTCTCAGGCATGGGAGGCATCTCGGAAGGCTTGCCTTCAGGTCCACCCTTGAATCCATCCTTGGGTTCAGGTGGGGCAGGGTCACAGAAATGTTCTGTTCCGATGATATCACGCATCTTCTGCACGACATCCCTCTGCTGCTCATCCATCGGAGAATGGCGATCGTCGATGACGATGTTACGGTCATTGGAGACGTTCTCCTTGACCTCTGAGTAGACCTTAGCGTAATCGATGACCAACTCGGTGAGTGTGGTCTCGGATTTCGACTCCGTCACGATGACTATCGTCTCTGTTTCCTGTTCGCTAGCATCAGACCAGGCGAATACCGGGCTGATGAAAGCTACACATGAGAGCAGAAGCAAGAAAAGGACCGCCAATGCTCCAGAGCGCGCTGTCATCGAGGACATATTCACTAAAAATTCAAACGAGTATTTAACATAAATCCCGCTTTCGCACTATGATGGTCCCACCGATGTCACAAATCACTGTTCAATTGTCTATTGCAGGATAGATATCGTAGCGTTATGACCAATGTATGGATCGAGATGGGATCGCTCAGAAAATGGATAAGAATGATGGCTTGACCAGACAGATGTCCACGATGTATGGATCTATCATTACAAAATCGTTATTAATTAAGCTAGTATCTTTACTAGCCTAATTAATAACGATTGATTCTCACTGAGGAATGACAGGTCTGCTCTCAGGCCTGACGTAACCCTCTGGGAAAAGTACGACGAGCATCATCTTGAACTGCTCCTCACCGAACACCGAGTGGGGGATGTTGGCCGGCATGACGATACTCTCCCCTTTGTTCAATATATGGGGGACACCGTCGATGAAGAACTTCCCCTTACCCTCGAGGACGGTCACGAACGCATCTCCCTTCGCTGCATGGGAGCTGATCTCCTCGCCCTTGTCGAACGCGAATATGGTTATGCTGACCGAGTTGTTCTGGATGACTGTCTTGCTGACGACCTGCCCGGGAAGTACCTGGACCTGATCGGCGATCTTGAACATTTCCTGCATCGGGATATTCTTCACAATGGACATGGTCGATACGAATGGTAAATAACTATTAACGTTGTCCCATCGGTCGGGCACCACGATGGAGTCGACGACAGCGATCGCAGCAATTGTATTCGTTCTAACGTATGCGTTCATAGCCGTCAACAAGACCCCGTGGTTCGAGATAAGGAGGTCGTATGTCGCATTGATCGGTGCGGCATCGATGATCCTGATCGGTGCATTATCGATACAGAATGCCGTCGATTCCGTGAACACCGACGTCATATTGCTCCTGTTCGGGATGATGTTGCTCGTGGCCGGTCTGGAGTATACTGGATTCTTCACGTTCCTATCCGATCTGATGGTCAGGGAGTCATACTCGAGGAGAAGGATGTTGGCCGCCATCATGCTGATCTCCGCCGTATTGTCGGCGATAGCGTTGAACGATGCCGCAGTGCTGATGCTCACGCCCATAGTCATCAGGTGCTGTCAAAGAACAAATGCAAATCCGATACCTTTCCTGATAGGACTGATGATGTCGGCCAACATCGGGAGCATATCCACGGCCGTGGGGAACCCTCAGAATGCGTACATCCTATCGGCATCCGGCATGGATTTCGTCACGTTCTCGCAGTATTCCATACCGATATCCATCGTCTGTCTTCTCCTCACATACATCATACTAATCGTCATCTTCAGGAAGGGTCTGAACGAAGGGTTCGATAGTGATGGGAAGGTTCCCGATACGGATCGTCCGGTCATGAAGGGCAGGATGTATCTGATGATCGTCATCACGATGCTCACATTCGTCGGATTCATCTGTTCGAGTGTGGGCGGTTACAAGATCTGCATGGTATCCCTGATCGCCGGATTGATCTCATTGATCGTCATCGCCTCTACAGAACCTAAGGATGCGATATGGGCGATGAAGCGTGTGGATTGGCATGTATTGCTGTTCTTCATCGGACTGTTCATCGTGATCGGAGGTGCATCCAACAGCGGAATGATCTCCGAGATATCATCATCGTTCCCCGGATTCCGTGAGGGGGATACGCTGTCGATCACATCGCTGTCGGTGTTCACTGTGGTATTGAGCAACATCGTCAGCAATGTACCTGCGGTGATGCTCATAACCGAGATGATATCAGAACCTACGACGGTGATGTTCATCGCACTCGCTGCATCATCCACTTTGGCCGGGAACACGACATTGATAGGATCGGTGGCGAACATTATCGTCGCCGAGAAGTCGGAACATTACGGCATAAGGATCGATTTCTTCAGATTCATGTTCGTGGGAATGATCGTGACCATCGTGACCGTGACCGCGATGATACTGATGATCGATGCCATGTTCGCCTGAACATGCTCAGATAAGATCTAGCTCACCAATCGTCGACGATCCTCTCGATGTTATCGCAGAAGATGATGTCCTTCCTCTTCTCGATGCATCTGACCCTGTAATCCTCCCTCTTGGACTCGGGCATATCGTCCTTGTTCAGGTATATGTCGATGATGTCATGATACGCGTGCTTATGCCAACAGTCCTGTTTCGGACTGTTCTCGATCTCGTGCCTGATATCCGTACCATGGAGGACGCTCATGATCTTGAAACCCTCTCCCGCCTCTGTTATGATCAATGCGATGGCCGGAACCTCCGGTAGCTCATCCTTCCCCAATACGTATGGGCCGTCGAACTTGAGTCCGTCGATCTGAATCGTCTGCATACATCTGGATATGCTTCGAGAGTACTTAATGTGGAGCATGGATCGTTCCATGGAACGGTCGGATTGAGAAAAATGGACAGAGATGCGGATGGGGTGGTACGATGCGGAGATCGTTGACACAACATCCTATCACAGAAGGAAGGTACCCTTCGATCTGAAAGGGATATCGAACGCCGGCCTTTCGGCCGACGTTCTTCTTGATCTGTTCTCACGCCTTGTATGTCGTGATACCATCCTTTATGGTCTCTGCGATCTTGACGGTGTGTATCTCCTTCGGATCTATCTCGAAGAGGTTCTTCTCGAAGACGGTGAGATCCGCATACTTGCCGACCTCGATGGAGCCGAGCACATCCTCTTTACGCATCTGGTAAGCATTGTTGATGGTGTAGCCCTTGATCACGTCTGCAACGCTTATGCACTCCGTCGCATCATGTACGAATGCATCCTTCTCGCCGACACGGCTCCTTGTGACGAGGGTCTCCATGTTAGGCATGACCGGGAAGGTCGTTGGATCCGTAGGGAAGTCCGAACCGAATCCCGTCCTTGCACCCCCGTCCATGATCGATTTGACAGGATAGGCCTTGGCCTGCGTGAGCTTGGCCACGAGTTCCTCCAGCTCTTCGGTCATGCTGGCGATCCAACATCCGGTGGTGTTCGAGAACACATCATTCTTGCCGAAGAGCTCGATGTCCTGCGGATAGACGTATGAGGAGTGTGAGCAAACGATACGGAGGTCCTTGAAGCCCTTCTCACGGACGATACCGGCAGCTTCCAGTACGTTGTGGATCGCATCCGGACCGATCGCATGGATGTTGACATCGATTCCGGCATTCGCGAACTCCTCGAACTTCTTCACGAGGGTCTCGGTCGTCATGATCGGAGCGATCACATTACCGTTGGGGTATTCGTTCGGGATCGCTGCGGAGGTGGTCTCCAGCGTACCGTCGTTGAAGAGCTTACCGAAGCTGCAGAAGAAACGGTCGTTATTGTACCTCTTGGAGAAATCGACCGCATCATTGAATGCCATCTCGTAAAGTCCGGCCACACCGGCGGAACCGCAGAAGTTGAGACGTACGGGGCACTCGTCGGTGTCCATCTTGGCGCAGAGATCATCGTTGATGATGTATTTCGTGAAACTTAAGGCACCGCAATCGACAAGGGAGGTGATCCCGTTCTCGGAACAACCTTTCTTGAAACCCTCTAACGCCGCGGCCATCGCTTCGTCGTCGAAATATTTGGCAGCCACCATGACCTTGTCCATTGAGGCGATCTCCTTGCAATAGCCTGTCGGTTCACCGTTCTCGTCACGTACATATATGACTCCTCCGACAGGGTCGATGTCCGGCGTGTCGCGGGTGATGCCTGCGACCTCCAGAGCTTTTGAATTGCACCACACGGTGTGCATACTCGCGGAGAGGTATGCCATCGGTTTGTCGGAACAGATCGCATCGAGGTCCGCCTTGTTCGGCCCCTCTTTTCCGAATGCCTCGTCGAACCAGCCCATACCGGTGTATGCTTCGCGATCGGGGTGTTCGGCAACATCCTTGGTGATCGCCTCGATCATCTGCTCAGGCGTCATCGCATCCAAGCGGAGGAGTCCGTCGAACATGGTCGCCGCATAGACGTGCAGATGTCCGTCGATGAGTCCCGGCGTTACGAGCTTACCGCCCATATCCTCCACGATCGAACCATCGCCACCGGCGAACTCGATCGCACCCTCCGTGCTACCGACGTAGGCGATCTTGTTACCCTTGAGGACGACAGCTTCAGCCCAAGGCTCGTTCTCATTCGCTGTGAAGAATCTACCATTTGTCAAAACTCTGGTTCTCATGATGTCCCTTCATATCCATATTCGCCAACGACCGCTTCGAACGATGTATGCATCTTGTCCTCGAGACGGACTGACGTGACTTTGACGCACACAGTATCTTTCGGATTATAAACAGATAACGACCGAGACCATCGATGATATCCGATGATAACACCAAGTGTAGGGATCACGGTCATCCCCTTCTGGAACATATCGGGGTGTGGGATCATCCTATGATCTTGTAACCTTGATCGTCCCTTTCGCACTCGTATGCGATATGCTTGTCGTCGAGGATCTGCAGTATGCTCTTGACGTGCAACCCTATCCCTACGTTCAGGAATTGGTTCTCCACGATCTCCTCCCCTCTCGCATTCAATGCGGTGGGTGAGAATCCGAGGGGCATGTTGGCCGTACGGACCTGCATACCTGCGACATAACCGTTCCTGTCGAAGATCGGGCCTCCAGACTGCCCCTTCATACCGGGTGTGGATGTCTCGATGTACAGTTTGTCGTAACCACCGATGTTGCTCTTACCCATGTGGATATTGCGTGTGTGAATGCAATCGTTGGGGAAGAATGTCATCGGGAGCACTCCCTTCCGTATGCAGAACATACCGTTGCTCTCGTTGAAATCCGTGGTGCTGTCGTTGAACGGGAATCCGATACGGCAGAGACTCGTCCCCGGACGTATCTTGTCGGGATCCTTGAAGACAGGGTATTCGGATATCATCTCGGGTCTGAATCCATCCAACCTTCCGATGGCGATATCGATATCGCCGTCTACGAAACCCTCTACGAGATTGACACGGTCCCAACCCCACCAGAACGAATGATGCGTGAGCCATTTCGGATCCTTCTGCAGATTGGGATGGTCACCCTCCTTGGCGATGATCCTATCGATATCCTCTATCCTCTTCTTGTCCTGTTGGAACTTGATGAACTGCGCGAACAGATGTCCTGCCGTGATTATCCATCCGTCCCTGTTGAGCACGATGAATGCGCCGCAACCGGATTGTGTGGTACCATCCACACAACGTGTGGAGACGATGACAGGTCTGGTGTATCTCATTGCCTTCTCACAGGCATCCGCGAACATGTCCTAAGGATATGATATTGAATATTTACCATGAACGACAGGAATCGGTGAATCATCAGAAGATAAATGGTTTAGAGACAGCCATCGTCTCCATAGCGATGAGGATCACCGTAAAGAATCATACATAACGAGGTCAGACACAATCATGCGAAAGCGTTGACCCCACCACGTATTCCTCTTTCTCATCATTGGATGCTCCATACGCCACAGCTAGAAGGCACAAGAGCATTCCTACTTCGACGATGGCTGAACTCAATTGATTATGACTATTGCAATCTAGTATATAGCCATGACTACCGATGAAGTCGATGATATCAAGAAAAACGCCTCATATCGAAAGAAATTGATGTTCAGATCGATGTCACGGATGATGTATGGCGATGGATCCCGATGTCACATCGACGAAGGATATCATTTAGTCGATAAAGTACTTGAACACAATCCCCATTCCGAGTGAGGGATGCACAGGATACGTTGTGCGGAGTCGATGGAATGACGCTTGTTGCATGTACATGCCCCCATTGTGGCGGAGAGGTGAGGATGGAGGATACGCTGACCACAGGTTACTGTGTGTACTGCGGACGCCAGATCATCAACGACAAAGCCGTGGTCGGGGACATAAACGTCAGGATGGATCGTACATCCGAGGTCATCAACCTGTTGAGATTGGCCAAGTATTCGATGTACGACGGTGACCTCACCGGTGCACAGACCCTCCTCAGGAAGGCGATGCAGATCGATGCGAACAATGCGGATGTCTGGTACATGGATGCCGTGTTCGATAAGAAGAACGCGAAGAACGATGTGATACGTGCGAGAGGGCTGAGATCGTATGGCATATTCTCGGAGAAGGATATGGAGGATTACAGCGTACTGACGCATTCCGGCGGTCAGAACCTGTTGATGATATTCGGCATCCTGACGTTCTTCGCCACATTCTTCAGTGTCCCGTTCGCCGTCGTGTTCGAGATATACTATATCATACCCTTGGTGATGTTCATCGGCACTATACTCATGATATGTGCCGTCATATACATCAACAATCAGAAGAGGCTGAAGGTGACGATCCCTTCACCGAGGACCGAGATGGATCCGGAGACGGAACAGGCCATCAGACATGAAATGGAAGACCATACCAAATGATCGATGCATCAATCGGTGACCTCCCCTTCTCAGTTTATATATCATCATATCGAAGGATGACGTGATAAGATGGGTGCACCCGGGGATATCTACGAGAGGGAGCTGAAATTACTCCTCTCAGGCGACAACAAGATCATAAACAAGATGGTCAAGACCTGTGACGAAACCGAGGAAAGAGGTTATCGCAGGATGGAGGAACAACCATTCGTCGTTATCAGAGCGGCAGGTTCCCTCGGTGTCGATCTCGTAGCGTTGAGATGGGATTTCTCGTTCCCCATCGAGGTCAAGAGCTCGTGCGACAGGACGATGCACTTCAGCAGGAGTCAGAGACTGACAGAACAGGCGACAAGTATGATGGAGAATTGTATGAGATCGCATGTGATCCCGATCTATGCCATGCGCCTGAAGAACTATCGCGGTGATCCGTGGAGACTCTTCGCATTGCCGATCGAGGAAGAACTCAGAGGGAGCATGGGATTGCTTCAGAGGAAGATACCGAAGATCGATGTGAACACGAACGGTAACTACATAATGAGATGGGATGACGGCATGAAGCTCAGCGAGTTCATGAGCTACGTTTCGATGGATATATGAGGAGGTCGTCAGCACTCATAGGGCTCATCATCGAATCAGCCTTGATTCTATCTTCATCCGACACATTCCTCGCTTCATGATGTTATACGTCCGTTAATAATCATTCGCCACACTGACAATGATTTTAACCTGACGCGGATATGATGTCCTCATGAGCCAAAGAGAGATTGATGCAGCGAACAGATTCAATTGCTCCGTGAGAGAACGTGCGATATTCGAATCTGGGATCAAGCTCGCCACGATCTATCATCAATTCGTAGGTACACCCGTCAATGCGACCTCGGTCGAACCCTTGGAACTCGCCATCGAGGAAGCCATATTCGCACAGCCATACGTCTCCGATGCCGCGGTCTTCATCGACCGCACGGGATTCTCGACGGGTGGTGATGAATACAACTATCTCTCGCTCACAGGCGATATGATCGATGCGAAGGTGACGATAAGGATGGATAATGTGACCGTCGTTTCCGAGATGAGATATGATAAAGAACTGAAATATCCGTTGATGTTCGTATCAAGGATCGAAGAGGATTGAGGGATCCCTCCCTCAATCGATTCAACACTCGAGACACCTCAGGGTGTTGTTCACATAGGCCTTGATCTCCTCAGGCGACTTTCCTTCGGCGATCTGCTTGAGCACACTGAGCATACCGTCGGCGTATGCCACTTCGCTGTTGCCTTTGCTCTTCATCTTCTCAACGATCTCAATCTCCTCGGCTATGTTGATCAATTATTTCACCGAGTGCCAAACATGTGTATTGACTACATAACGTTGACGTCACATATGACGGATGACGACGTACTGATCAATCGGACCTTCCCGTACTGAATGCCGACAACTACATAGCCATTGAGAAGATGGGAGGGCCGATTGATATGAGTTTGAAAGCTATACCGGTACGTCGTGGACAGAAAGGTTACAAAGAGGCCATGGAATTGATGAAATCCTCATTCCCGCCGAACGAACTCATCCCGCTCTGGATATTGAGACTCTTCACGATACGCAGGGATGTGAGATTCAGAGCATTCTATGACGATGACCAGTTCATCGGTACCGTGTACACATGTGAGGATGACAAGAATTTCTTCATCCTCTATCTTGCGGTCGATCCCAAGTTCCGTTCCAAGGGATACGGTGGAATGATCGTGGATCACGCATACGTATTGGCGGATGGTAGGAACATCACCCTCGATGTGGAATCCATGGACCCCAATGCGGATAACATCGAGGAAAGGAAACGCAGGTTCGCATTCTACGAGAGGCACGGACTCACCGATACGAAATACGATTTCACCGATGACGGGAAATCGATGTACACCGTATTGTCCTCCGATGTCGATGGATTCGACGTCGACGCTATCCTCAAGATGTTCAAGAAGTTCTCCTTCGGACTCTGTCGTTTCAAGGTCTTCAAACGTGAATGATGAGTTGGAAGTCATAACTCGATGATATGAGGTTGCACATCGGGGTCATGGTTGGCGATGGATTCCACACACCTTGGGTCAAGACTCTGTTCGCGGATCCATTCCAATGACCTCCTCTGCTCAGCCTTATCATCGGCGATCCCGGATGTGATGAGCTCTTCCCATGATCTCGTGGCATAACCTCCGTCCGAGAAGAGCAACACATAACGTCCTTCGGAATTGGTGATCTTCAACGCACATAATCCTTTGGAATGACCCGGGATATTGATCATCACCATGCTTCCGTCACCGAATACGTCATACGATCTGCCGAACGGACCTTCGGTACCATTCCAATCGAAGGCGTGCAACTTGGTCCCCTGCCACCAATCCGAATTGTAACGGATGCGGTTGGTGAATGACCCGTTGTTAGCGAAATACAGTTCATCATTGGAAACGAGGATCTCCTTCGCATCCTCGACCTGTTTCAGACCATTGGCATGATCACAATCCAAGTGGGATAACAACACCAGATCGAGATCCTCGGGGACGATATCCATGGCACTTAACTGTTCATCGATGGATCTGCCCTCCCCCAACCGTCCCTGATTGACCATGTACAGAGGGAAAGAACCCAGGGACCTGATCTGTGCTCTCTTGTCGAACACACCTTCGGGACTCATATCGCGATGCCAACCGCAGTCAAAGAGGATCTTCCTTCCGTCGCATTCGATGAGATATGACGATACGGGCAACCACAGCCTCTTCGACCTTTTTGATAAGATGCCGGATGCTTTGATGGTACTGCAATGCTCGCCGCCGAACGGTAACTCCGGTGCGACGCACACCTCACCCGTGTGAAAAACATGGATCGTGAACTCCGTCATCGGATTCTAAAGTGTGAATCCACATTATGATGATATCGGCCACAACGGTCGGACGATATCGTCTGGCATACCTGTATCCCCGTGAAACATCGTTTTTGATCGTCTGAACACCGTTTTTTAAAGATACCCTTTTAATACGCGTAGGCCCATGACCCTATGTTATAGTTGGGATGTGCCATGATTTCAGACATCAAGATTGGGATTACAGGTCTACCTGGCGCTGGAAAGACCACTGCCTTGCTCAGTGTCATAGAGATGCTGAAGAAGGATGATCTGAAGATCGGAGGTATGCTCAACGAACCCATCATGGATGGGAGATACCGTGTCGGTTTCACCACCAAGAATTACATGACAGGTGAGATCGAGACCTTCGCTCACAATACCATCGAGAGCAAGATCATGGTCGGTAAGATCGGTGTCGACATCTCCAAGCTGGAGACGGTCGGTGTCAACGCGATCAAACAGGCCTGTGAGGAATGTGATATCATCATAATCGATGAGGTCGGTAAGATCGAGGTCGAGAGCGAACTGTTCTGTCAAGTGGTGAAGGATGCATTGGATGTCGATAAGCCGATGATCCTCACACTCCACAAGAAATCAAGGAACCCGCTCCTCCAGGACATCAGAAGGAGGGATGATGTGAGGATCCTTGAGGTCACCCCCACAAACCGTGCACTCCTTCCGCATAAGATCGTTCGTCTTATGAACGGAGAGAACATCTGATGAATTTTGTAGAGATCCAAGAGGGACCGACGAGACTCATCGTTCCCGAGGACCATTCCTCCGGCGGACCCGGTAAGATCAACGGTTCCGTATTCTTCAATGAGCAGATGGCCTTCAACAGGGACATCAGCGTCATGTTCCTGCGTGCATTCGACAAGGAACTGAAGGTCATCGATGCGATGACCGCCACGGGTTCCAGGGCAGTCAGGATAGCACACGAGGTCCCCAAGACCACCGTCACCGCCAACGACATCAGTGCATATGCGATACCGTACATCGAGAAGAACATCGAGATCAATGGTCTTACTAACTGCACCCCATCGAATAGGAATCTCCATTCCATACTTGCGGAGAACATCTACGACTACATCGACATCGATCCCTTCGGATCACCCATGCCGTTCATCCATTCCGCGATACAGGGAGCTAGGAGACACGGTTATCTTGCCATCACTGCCACAGATGCGGCACCCTTGGCAGGTGCACACCGTGCGAAATGCGAGAGGAGATACCAAGTGCATCCCCTGAGAGGGATCATGTGTCATGAGGCCGGATTGAGGATACTCATCGGCACCATGGCCAGGGAGATGGCCAAGTTCGATAAAGGTCTCAGACCGATGCTCTCGTTCTCCGCGGACCATTACTTCAGGACGTACCTGCAGGTGATGGATGGTGCCAACAATGCCGACGATGCATTGAAGAATCTGATCTACATCGCATTCGACCCCGTCACGTTGGAGAGATCGTATTCATACGAACCCGACAAGGATCACAGATACGGTCCGTTCTGGGGAGGGAGACTGTTCGATAAGGAGCATCTCGCCAAGATGGATGCCCACGATACATGCGTGGAGAGGAAGTGTAACAAGTATCTCGATCTCTGGAGGGAGGAGATAGACGATATCCCCTTACTCTATGACATGAGCGAGATCTCGTCATTGCTCAAGGTCACGACACCGCGCATGGATGCTTTCATCGAGAGGATGAACCAATACGGAAGGACATCGAAGACGCACATCTCCCCCACTGCATTCAAGACGGAACTGTCGTTGAAGGAGATCTGCGACGTCTATGCGGAAGTGTCGAAGGAGACGGTATGAACTTCGAATTGATCGTCTTCGATATGGACGGCACCATCTGCGATTCCTGGCCGTCGATGCTCTATTGTTACAAGGAGACGTTGAAGAGATACGGTAACGAGGATATGCCGGACGAGGAGTTCTGGTCGTATTTCGTCGGTTACCTCCCAGATAACCTCAGACTGATGTTGCACACCGACGATGATGCCCTCATCACGGAGGCGGTGGCATACTTCAGACAGAAGTATGAGGAGAAGGGACATGCGTTGAGCGGTCCGTTCCCGCCTGCCGTGGAAGCGATCAAGGAGTTGCACAAGAGGGGTTACAAGATAGGTCTAGCCACGATGACCCTCGAGAGATATGCAATCGATACGCTCAAGGAGATCGGTATCGACGATTGTTTCGATGCCATCCACGGCTCCACCATGAAGGGCGACCGTACCAAATCCGACATGATCGAGATGTGCATCAACGAGACATCCTCATCACGCGACAGGACACTGATGATCGGTGACGGATTCAACGATCTCGAAGCGGCTAAGAGGTCCAAGGTGCATTTCCTTGCGGCGGCATACGGTTTCGGCATCACGAAGGAGAATTGCATCGAGTACGGTTACAGGTATGCCGAAAGGCCAGAGGACCTGATCGAGGCCATCGAAAGATACCAATGAGCAATTCTTTATATCGAATATCCCTACGTTTTTTCCATGCCGACACTTGCTATTATCGGGGCCCAATGGGGCGATGAAGGCAAAGGGAAGATCACAGATTATCTCGCAGAGGATTCAGATGCCGTAGTACGTTTCCAGGGCGGGAACAACGCAGGTCACACGATTGTCATCGGGGACAATGTCTTCAAACTGCACCTTCTGCCGTCCGGAGTGCTCAGAGAGGGCAAATTGGCGATCATCGGTAACGGTGTCGTCGTCAACATGGAGGATATGGCCGAGGAGATCAAACAGATCACCGATGCAGGTCTCTCCATCGATGGATTGAGGATATCCGACAGGGCACATCTCATCCAGAACTATCATAAGAAGCTCGATGGTGCCGAGGAGATCTACAGAGGCAAGAACTCGGTCGGTACGACCAAGAAAGGTATCGGCCCCACATATCAGGATAAGATCGCAAGGTACGGTTTCAGGGCCGGAGATGTACTCGAACCGGAACTCGTCAGGGAGAAATCGGAATTCATACTCCCGATGAAGAAGGACCTCCTCAACATGATGCATGCCGAGGAATGCCACTGTACGGTGGAGAAGTTCGAGGACAAGTTCAAGAGATGGGGAGAGACCTTCGGGAAGTATGTGTGCGACACATCCGTCCTCATCAACGATATGATCGATGAAGGTAAGAACATCCTCTTCGAGGGTGCACAGGGTGCGATGCTCGACATCGACCACGGCACATACCCGTATGTGACCTCCTCATCCACCGTCGGCGGAGGCATCTGCTCCGGGGCCGGGGTCGCACCGAACAGGATCGACAACGTCGTCGGATGTCTGAAGGCGTACACCACACGTGTAGGTGAGGGACCGTTCGTCACCGAACTGAAGGGTGAGGAAGAGATCGAACTACAGAAGAGAGGCGGAGAGTTCGGTGTCACCACAGGCAGAGGAAGGAGATGCGGTTGGTTGGACCTCGTCGTCGCCGAACACGCGGCAAGGCTCTGCGGTTTCTCGCACTGGGCGATAACGAAGCTCGATGTGCTCAACGATTACAAGAAGGTCTACGTCTGTACCGGATACGACGTGGACGGACAGATCCTCAAGCACTTCCCCGCATCGTTGGCGAAGCTCGAGAAGGCGAAGCCCGTCTACGAGGAATTCGACGGTTGGGAGTCATGGGATGATTCCGAGAGCATCATCAAGGGAGGATACGATGCGTTGCCGAAGAACATGAGGACGTACATCGAATTCATCGAGGAATACACCAAGATCCCCGCATCCATCATCTCCATCGGTCCCAAGAGGTCCGAGACCATCGACAGATTCGGTAAATGGTTCTGATATTCTAGGGGAGATCACTCCCCTTTATCCTTTACCCTCATACATCGATGGTTGTCGATGAGCTGTGCGTATATAATCGGCATGCATACATACCAATCATGGGAGCGAAAGGAAAAGGATGTTCCTGTAACGTTCAGAAAACCAAGACGGCTGCCAACAATGACACGCCTGTCGAGGAAGAAGATCGTTCGAAACATTGGACTCAGCATCTTCAGATCTAAACGGTCTGTCAAACATCAAACTGGTAGGTGGGCTCATGCCCACCTAGCACAGCTTCTTCTCAATCCAATTCTGCCTTGAGATATGATTTCTTATCCCTGTCGAGAGGGATCGTAGCGTCGATACCGACCTTGCATGTGACACTGTCATCCGCACTCGGATCCAACGAGGAACCCTTCGAATTGGGTAACGTGATGAGTCTCGTGGCCTGGAATCTGGTGGCAACGGCCCATTCGACCTGCTTGTCATCGAATATATCGACATCATCATCCACGACGATGACGTTCTTCATGGATTTGTGGCCATCCAGAGCTGCCAAGGCCGCCAGCCTTCCGTCATCCTCGTTGACCTTCTTTATGGAAACGACACCGTTCAACCAACAGCATCCTCCCTCCGTCAGACGTACGGATCTCACACCGGGGACCTTCTCTCTGACCGAGATGTACATCATGGGTTCCCTGGGGAGTCCCATGAACAGATAGTGCTCGTTACCTCCGGGCAGTATGAAGTGGAAGTACGGATCCTTGTTGGCCCATATCTTCTCCACCTTGATCACAGGCTGCATCCTGACGTAATCGTATGTACCCGTGATATCGACGAACGGGCCCTCCTCGGTCTCCTCGAAGGTTATCCTGGCCTCGAACACATAATCACACTCGGACGGGACGATCAGTCCGTTATCGGTCCTTCCGACCTGCAACGGCCTTCCGGACGTCGCTTTGCATAATGAGGATGCGATCGTCATCTCATCCGTCTCATATGCGGTGGATGTAGCTGCCGCAAGCAGCATCTCCGGCCTAGCACCGATACAGATGGATATCTTCAGCTCCTCGCCGTTCTCCTTCGCCTCGTTGTACATCCTGTAGAGGTGTCTCGGGACGAGCCTCACGGCGATCCTGTCGCGATCCATGATCATCATCCTGTGGAAGGAGACGTTCCTCTTCCCGTTGTATTCTGAGACGATTATACCGGACGAGATGTAACGTCCGCCGTCCTCGGGGAAGTATCTGCAGATGGGCAACGACATGAGGTCCAGAGGCAATGTCTGATATCTGAACTCGGGATCGTCCACCAATTCGGTATCGCAGGGATTGTCTGCGGCATGGATGAGTGCGTTGACGATCCCATCCTGTCCGATGTTGAGTGCGTCTGCTATCTTCTGTCTTGTCGAGAAGAGGTTCCCTACGGCCTTACCGCCATTGAAATCCTCGAAGACGATGGTCCTGTCCTGATCCTCCGACATCATCTTGGTGGATTGGGTGGAATCCGCATCCACCCAATCCTTGACCTTGAACTCCGTACCCTTCAGATACTTTCCTACGGACATGGTATCATGATTGTACGGACCCGTATTTTACGTTTTACAGATTGCCCGGTCTCCCTTTGATCGATGCCGAGAGCAATATCGCGAAGAATGCGAGTACCGAGGCGACGATCATCGTGAATTTGAATCCGTCCATGAACACATCCGGCGGAAGATCCGATATGGATATGCCCGAACTGTTCGAACCCACGTTGAACAACGCGGAGAACAGTGCGGTACCCAATGCGGAACCGAAGTAGACGAAGAACGACAGCAACGATGATGCCGATCCCTTCTTCTCGGACGGTGCATTCTCCACGAGACGTGTACCCACGGACGATCCAGAGAATCCCCATATGCTTCCCAGCAATATCAGGCCGAATATCACGGACACTATACCCGTGGACGAGTCGATGAACACGAATGCGATACATGTCAACATCAGCAGTGAGCAACCTATCACGGCGAATCTCCTTGTCCCGTGTCTGTCGCATGCCTTAGCCACAGGAAGACAGAGGACCAATGTCACGAGTGCCTGTACTAGCATTATGAGTCCGCTCTTCATCGTATCGTAACCCATCTCGATGTTGAGCATGAAGGGTATGAGATACAGACACCCCATGTATGATGCGTTCAGTATCACGAACGCAAGGATCGCTCTGTTGAATCTTGATATCCTGAACAGACTCAGATCGAGGACCGGATCCTTCACCTTGCGATCGTATGCGACGAATGCCGCGAACATCACGAGGAACAGCACCAATGTCAGCCCATTGGTCATATCGATACCATGCGACGGCATGGACTCCACGGTGTACAATCCACAAATGAGCGCTATGAACAACAATAGGGATCCGACGTAATCGAATCTCACATCATCCATCTTATTGTCCGACGGGACGTATCTCTGTGCGAATATCGCACACAGGATACCGATGGGAACGTTTATGATGAATATCCAATGCCAGGAAAGGGTATCGGTCAGGATACCTCCCAACGTCGGACCGAATGCCGCACCTATGGATGAACCCAATACGGACAGGGTCATGGCGAATATCATCATCCTCGGCGGGAAGAACTTCACCGCGAGCATTATCCCCGTCGATGCGAGCATCGCGGAACCGATACCCTGTATCGCCCTCGATACCAAGAGGAAACCCGAGCTGGTGGACAATGCACAGAGCAATGAACCCAACGAGAATATGACGAATCCTCCGACCAGGACCTTCTTTATAGCTCCCTTATCGGCAAGCTTACCGAACACGAGTATCAGGCCTGCCATCATCATGAAGTACACTGTGACGACCCATGACGAATCACTCGTGCTCATCTCGAACGATTTTCCTATCTCAGGCAACGCTACGGTGACAATGGTCCCATCCAATCCGTCAAGAAAGAATGCCATCGCCATCACGACGTAGAGTGCCAACTGTACCTTCCTATCGGTAATTATCCTATCTTCCATATCATCACCACACAGATGGGGTGCTGTCATCAACGATGTGCGAAGACCGCTGTATATGAATCGCGACCGTTGTCCTCGATCCTTGCGAACCCTATCCTCTCGAACTGTACCATGTCGTTCTTCTCGGCCAATGCCGCATCCTCGACCAATCCGTTCAGGATGCTGCCATCGGGCATGAGGATCCTTGCCTTCGTGGAACCGCTACCGACCCACTGGACGGCCTTGAATCCCTTCTTGAGGATGGATACGTCGGTACCTGCGTACTTCGTTGGTGAACCATAATCGATGTTGCAGAGGTCCTTCAATCTGATCTTCCCTGCCTCTGCAAAGAGTTGGGAATCCTCCTTCGAGATGTATACGATACGATCCTTGACATCGTACTCCCTGAATCCCCTCTCCGCATGATCTGGGTGGAGGGGTGCCTTGCCGACGATCTCGTCGCATCCCTCGATCTCGTATCTGACGGGGTCTGCGACGAAGAAGTACCTGTTGGCATTCGGGTCGATGATGTCACGGTTCATGGCGAAGAGGTTGTCCCATGAGAACTGGATGTCGATGGGTTTGATGCCGCTCTCGACCCAATACCTCCTGATCGCCTCGGGCCTTATCCCTCTCCTCTCGAGGGCTCTGACCGTACCTGTCCTTACATCATCCCATCCGGAATATTCGCCGTTCCTGATCGACTCCTTGATGAGTGATGTCTTGAGTATCGTATCCGGTATGTTGACCAGACCGTAGTGATAGTAATTGGGCTTCTTCCATCCGAAATAATCGAAGATGTACTCCTGCCTGAATGTGTTGTTGAGGTGATCCTTACCCCTGATGACGTGCGTCATACCGAGGAGGTGATCATCGATGGCGACTGACAGGTTCATCATCGGGTATGCCCTGTACTTGTCCTTGGTCAGCGGGTGAGGATGATCGACCAACCTCAATGCGACGAAATCCCTGACGGCGGGGTTGGGGTGATCGATCGCCGTCTTGACCACCGCGATGGCCTCTCCCTCCTTATAACCGCCGTTCATGAACTTTTCATATCTCTCCAACTGCTCCTCGACGGGAAGGTCCCTGCACGGGCATGCGATCTTCTTCTCCTTCTTCTGCCTCCAATCCTCGGCATCGCAGGTGCAGATGTATGCGTGACCCATCTCGATGAGCTTCTTCGTGTAATCGTAATAGATCTCGAATCTGTCCGATTGGATGATCTTCTCATGGATCTTGACGCCGAGCCAATCGAGGTCCTCGGGTATCATGTCGTACGCATCGGGGTCGATCTTCTCGGGATTCGTGTCCTCGAACCTGCAGATCAACTTACCGCCGTATCTCTTGACATACTCATCGTTCAGGATGGAGACACGGGTGTGACCTATATGCAAAGGACCGGACGGACCGGGGGCGATCCTCATGACCACCTTTCCATCCACATTGTCGAGATCGGGAAGTTCGTACTTCCTCTCCTTCTTCTCCTTGACCAGGAGTGAAGGGTCGAGTTCCTCCAATGCCTTCTTCTGATCATCCAATGACATCGCATTGACATCGGAGACGATCGAGTTGACGATCTCATTCAACTCAGGGACCTTCGCCCTCCATTCGGGGCATTCGCCCAATATCTTGCCGACTATGGACTTGGGGTTCGCCTTACCCTTGAAGAATACAGCATTCTGTAGTGCATATTTCTTGATGAGGATCTCGATGTCGTTCGACATGCCTACCCTCAACGCTTGCACTTATATTAGATTGCCTATTTTCCTAGGGCTGATACCGTTGGTCGATATGATGGGAAGTCCGTCATATCGAATGGACACATGATCTCCTGACTGGATCCGTGTTCAAAGCATCTCTGATACTATATGAGGTTCCTTGCCATAGAACGAGATACCGTAGAGTATCGTTTGTCCTTCGAGACCGTGGGCGTAATCCTTCTCCCTGATCTGTTCGA
>CAVGUW010000022.1:0-20408 GCA_963632775.1 Bacteroides salyersiae
GTGATACACACGCCATGATTCCATAGAATGGAACAATGAGGCATAACAGTCGTTCGCATCATTGACGATATCCTTCCACATGGATTCGAAATGTCCGTTACCGACAGATGATCTCGAATGTTCTGGGCCCCAGATGAGATATTCATCGGAGATGACCATGCGCTCATCATCGGTCAATTGTAATGAAAGACCATATGTGCTATCATCGAATGATACTCTGATCGAGATATCATCAACTCCTTTCTGACCATCATAGATCAATGAACTCGCACTATGTTTCGAGATTGTTGTCTGAAGATCGAGGGATACAATCCTTTGGATAAGTGCAAGTGCTGAGATGAGATTGGACTTCCCGGCACCATTGGCACCGATCAATACATTGATATCGCCGAGATCTACGGTCGCATTACGTATTGAACGATATCCTGCGATCTCTATCTTTTTTAACGTCTCGCCTCCCATGGATAGTTCACCACGTCATATCGCACTCGTTCAATAGACCAATGGTCTGTGATACCTATGCTCACCGAACATCAATTCTGATAACTCGCCAGTACCTTCCTTGCCCTCGGAGAAGAATATCACGGTCGCATCCTCATTGATCGTTGATATCGATTCTATGAGTTCATTCTTCCTTTCCTGATTAATCTTTTCCGAGAACGTGAGCACCACGACATCGGACTCGTTGATCATGTTACGGTACCTGAAGCTCTCGGTACTCTCATCAGACATCCCTTTCTCCATGAGGTCCGATGCATCGATCACCGTGATCAGCGGCGCCAACTCAACACCCTTGTCCTTCAGAAGATACAACGGATTCATCATCGGCGACGACATCTCCAGACAGTTACCGGGAGGTTCGGAGATTATGACATCGGGATGATCCCGCTCGATGATATTGGATACACGGAATTGGAACTGTCTTACTCTGGCACACGGGGATCTGTACGGGAATACATCAACGATATCACAACCCGCATCCCTCATCATCTCTGCCGATTGCTCGTTGTTCGCTATGAATGCGAAATCGTGTCCCTTGGTCGCTTCCTTGATGACCGTGGTCTTCCCCGACCCCGGGATACCTGCAACCAATACTATCCTCGTTCTCTCCGACATGTGGTCCTCTGGTCCGGATATCCTGTTGCATCTATTTGATTGCAATCTTCATTAATATATCATCAACTCAATCAACCTCACGGACGATACGATCATATGACGACATCCAGAGAACTATTCCTATCCACATTGAGACAAGAGCAGACGGAGTACGTACCGTTCTTCCCTAGGGACCTCACCCTGGGGATGGATGCCATACCCGTGAGGACGGATGAGGTCTTCCACGACGGTACGTATGATGCTAACCTATCCGCAAGATGCGTACTTGCACTCCAGGACCTTCTCGGTAGCGATTGTAACGTGGGATGCATATTCACCTATGGTCTGGAGGCGTTCGGCGGTGTCACCAAATTCCCCGAGAACGGGATACCGTACGTATCGGGATACTGTTTCGAGGATCCCGAGAATGTCGATAGGTACGAACCATCGCAGATCCTTGATGGTTATCTGTTCAAAGGTATGCGCAGATCCTGCGAGATCGTCCGTGAGAGACGTCCGGATTCGGCGATCGCTACCAACGTCCCCGGTCCGATGACCATGGCAGGTTTCGCAAGGGGTCTGGAGACGTTGATGATGGACCTCGCATTGAATCCCGATCTTTCCGACAAACTATTGAGATTCTCCATCGATGCCATAAGATACGAGATGTTGGGGATGGCCGACGGTGTGGCAGATTGCATATTCTTCGCATCCGCTTCCGACAATCCGGATATGATCGGCGACGATTTCATGAAGCGTTCGATACCTGGTATAAAGGAACTCACCAAATACGCTCATGATCACGATATTCCAACGATATTCCATCCGCATGGTGTGTTCTCCACCGGCGATCGTTCCAAGATGTTGGATGCTTCCGTCGATACGGGCATCGACGGCTTCCAGTTCTCGGAAGGTAACGATGCCGCACCAATAGCGAAAAAATGTAGGGGAAGATGTTCCGTATTGGGTGGTGTGGATGCCTACTCCACACTGTTACTTGGTCCCGATGCGAGGATCGTACGTGACACGAACAGATTCATAGAAATCATGAAGGACGAGCCTTACATCATGACCTGCTCGTGCTCCGTGAACAGGGGATTGTCATTGAGCAATCTCAAGGTGATGGCCAATGCCATCGCAGAACATAATAGGGGTTGAAGAAAGAGATGTGGTCGCACCCAAGAGGGTGCGACCGATATGATTCACAGTCCGAGCCTCTGCAGCATCTTCACTGCAGCATCGACGACCTGTGCACCCTTCTCGATCCTGTCCATCGCCTGAAGCTCTGTCATACCGGGGCCGGTCAATCCGAATGCCACAGGTTTCCCATACTCAAGGGAAAGATCCATCACTTTCCTCGAGGCCTGGCTCATGACCACCTCATCGTGTTCGGTCTCACCCTCGATGACCGCACCGATGGTGATCACAGCATCGATCTCCGGATCCTCCACCAGTTTCTTGGCCGCCAACGGCACCTCGAACACTCCGGGCACCATGATCTTCTTCACTATATCGACTCCAAGGAACTCAGCTTCTGCTTCCGCCCTCGCAGCCATCAGCGACGTGATCTCGTAGTTGAATTCAGCCGCTACCATCCCAATCTTGTATCTTCTTGTCGCCATATCAATCACTTCTTCTGCCTTACGGGTCCCGCATCAGCGAAACCCTGTCTCAAACCTGTTCCCGCACGCTTCGTCAGCGATTCCGGACGGAACAGTAGATCGTAAACGTTGACAGCATGCTCCCTTGCCCTGCTGTCCGCGAGGAATTCCAATTCCTTCGCATCCTTCGCCTCATCCTCGTGGACGAACACCTCGATGATGTGGGTGTTCGTCATCAATTGGCACAGGATGAGACCGGTGGAGGCCTCGTGCGCACATGTCTTGTCCTTGGCCATCGGCCCGGGCATGGCCAATGCCATGCATATGTCGCACTTATCTTCCTCTATCAGTTTCTTGCATGCGACGGGCAGGTCCTTGAACCCCGGCACGGTACGCCTGATAATCTTGAAACCCGTACCCGTCCTCTTCAATTCGTCTATGGCCGATGCGGCCATGTCATATCTCGCGAATGTCGTATCCGCTATGCCGATGGTCTTCATTGGAGATCCACCCTCCCACGTATCTTCCTGATGATCGCTCTCGTCGCCTCGAGATCCTCGCCCGAACGGTTGGCGCGTCTCACTTCGATATTAAATCCCCTTTCCTTGAGATGTTGTGACAACACATCCTCATCGAAACCCTGGTCGAAACCCAACACGATGATGTCCGGTCTGATCTCTTCCAATATGGCATAGATGTCTCCGTCATCATGACCGAGGACGGCCACGTCCACCGGTTTCAGTGCGGATATTATCCTCAATCTCATCTCTTCCGGGGTTATGGGCTCGTGCTTGTTCCTCCTGACCGTGTTGTCGCTCGCGACCACCACGTACAGCTCATCGCCCAATGCCTTGGCCTGTTCCAAATAGGATATGTGCCCTGTGTGGAGTATGTCGAATACACCGGAGGCCATCACGCGGACCATGATCATCCCTTTTTGATGAACTCGTTCCAAGCTTCGATGATCTCGTCGCCGGTCACGAAGGTGAGACCATGTTCCTCAGCATACCTGATGGTGTTCTCCTTCTTCTCCGATCCGCCATCATCGCCCATCATCTCACAGATGGTCGCCGAAGGCTTGACACCGGCCATGACCATCAATGCGTTGGTGAGCTCCGTGTGTCCCTTCCTGTTCACCAACGGTACCTCGCTCGTGTTGAGGAGATGTACGTGTCCGGGTGCCCTGAAGTTCTTACCGAGGTCCTTGCGGATCTCCTCGGGATCCTTGTCCTGGAATATGGTCTTGACATATTCGCTGATTGTTAGCGCCCTATCGTTATCGGTGATACCGGTGTACGTATCGCGATGGTTGATAGTCACACCGAATGATGATTTCGTGTTGTCATAGGGGATGTCGTTGGGCGACATCATCCTGAGTACGGGATACTTCTCGTCATCCCAGTACACATCGGACATGAAGGGGAGTCCGATCCTCTTGGCCACATCGAAGGGCGTTGTGGTACACACGAGTCCGCCCGCATCCTTCCTGAAGGTCCTCAGTGTCTCGTGGGTGATGAACTCGGATGCTATCGTCATATCCGTCTCCTTCTCCCTGTCATCAAAATCGTAGACGAGTACGATCTTACCGTTCCTGATATCCTCCAATGCTCTTTCGATGCTCATCATGACACCTTCGGGCTGTGTATCGGGTGTTATTGAAAAGAAGGTTGGCTTATTACCAATTTTGTTGTAGTTAATCGAATATTGGTATATCGTATGTGGTGAGGATCATCACACGTCGATATCCCTGACCATCGGATGTGGCCCACCCGTTACAGATAATGTTTTATGATAAGTTATGTTGAAGATTCCTTGATGAATGGGGACACATCCATGACAGATACCTACCGCCTCATGAAGGAGCGCGGTGAAAGCATCATCGCATCCATGGAGAGGGCATGCGAAGCACCGGACGAGGTCAACACGGATACTTTATTCAAGATCATCGGTGACAACAAGGACACGGAATACGGAAGGAAGAATCATTTCTCCGATGTGAAGGACATCGACGATTACAGGCGTATGATACCCTTGACCACCTTCGACGACTATGCCGAGATGGTATACCGTGAGTTGGAGGGGAAGGAGGAAGGACTGCATTCGGTGTACGGTGTGTACCAATACAACAAGTCCTCCGGTACCATGGGTAACCCGAAGAAGATCCCCATGTCCAAGATATCCATGGACCATCTCACATCCGTCCTCGGATGCTATCCCTCGACCCTGGCCGAGAGGGTGTTCGGTGATGTCGCCACCAGCGGTAAGATCCTCTCGGTAGTGGAAGCATCCGCCGTACAGACCATAAACGACAGGTTGTACTGCGGTGTATCCGCCCAGTTCGTCATCAAATGGATGTTGGAGCACAGGGAACTGTACACATCCCCTGTCGAAGCGACACGCCCCCATCCGGAGACCAATGCGAGATACCTCCATGCGAGATACGGTCTCGCCGAATCGAACGTCACGATGTTGCATTCCACGTTCTCCACATTCCTCTTGGATCTGTTCCATTACATCGAGAACAATTGGGAGATGCTCTGTGACGATATCGAGAAGGGTACCATCGACGAATCCATACGCATGCCGGACGATGTCCGCGCCAAGCTCTCATCCGAACTCGTACCGATGCCCGAACGTGCGGATCAACTGAGGAGGATATTCAAACAGGGATTCGACAGCACCATCGCCAAGAGGATATGGCCGAACCTCACGTTCATGACATCCATCGTCACGGGTACGTTCTCAGCCTATCTCCAACAACTGAGGGACAAGTACATCGGTGACCTCCCAACACTCGCAACGGGCCTCTCCGCGTCCGAGGGTGCGTTCACGATGCCCTTCGAGTTCGACGATCCCCTCACCATACCCACGGTCGGTTCGGCATTCTTCGAGTTCCTCCCCATTGGTGAGGACGATCCCTCGAAGACGCTCACCATAGGTGAGGTGGAGGAGGGAGGGGAGTACGAGGTCGTGGTGACAACGTTCTCCGGATTGTACCGTTACAGGACACGCGATGCGATACGCGTGGAAGGATTCTACAAGAACATACCGAAGATCGCATATCTGTATAGGATAGATCTCTGCGTGAATCTCAGCGGCGAGAAGACATACGAACCCGCTCTCCGCAAGGCGATGGACGAGACCGCGAAGGAACTCGATTTCAAATATCTCGACTTCTGCGTCCATCCCAACGCGGATGTCACGCCCTCATGCTATTCGTTCTACATAGAGAAGACGAGATTCCCCAAGGACCTCACATTGGATGTGTTGGCCGAATGTCTTCAGAAGAACCTCATAGTCGCCAACCCCATATTGGAATACAAGTTCGAACGCAACCTCTGCGGACCCGTTACGGTAAGTATACTGCAGGACGAGACATATCTCCTGTACCGTGACAAGCTCATACTCAAGGGTGGTGCATCCACCCAGGTCAAACCTGTCAAGATAATAATGAACGAGGCACAGCTTCGTTTCTTCAAGGTCCTGGTCGACAAGGACATACAGTGATGGTGAAAAAGATGGAGATCAAGAGAGAAGGTAACAGGATCGATGCGAAGATCATCGGCAAGTTGGATACTACCACATCCCCTGGATTCGAATCGGATATCGCGAGATATCTCGACGATGATGTGAAAGAGATCGTCCTCGATCTGAAGGAGACGATATACATCTCGAGCGCGGGATTGAGGGTGATCCTCGCATTGGAGAAGAAGATGGAGAACGCGGACGGTTCACTGAGGATCGTCAACATCCCCGGTCTCGTGATGGAAGTGTTCACGGAGACCGGTCTTTCCGATATACTCACGCTGGAGTGATCGTCCCTTGAAGGATGGCATGCCGAACGAGTATCTCGCCAGGAGGGTGCTCAGATCCCATCTCCTGGTCACGATACTCGTGACCCTGTCCGCGACACTGAGCATAGTACTGAACAGTCTCATCGTAGGGAGGTTCATGGGGGAGTCCGAATTGGCTGTATTCGGATTGTCATCCCCGGTACTGATACTGATGTCCGCCATAGCCGGTATATTCAGCAACGGCGGTACGATCAAATGCTCCAGATATCTCGGTGCGGGGGATGTGCGTGCGATCCGCAACAACTTCACTGTGACGATGATGTATTCCCTCATCGTCGGTATCGTGTTCACGATAGTGATAGTCCTATTGGCCGATCCCGTGGCCGCCGTCCTCGGTGCGAAAGGGGATATGAGGTCGATGGCGAACGGATACATCATGGGATTGGCCGTCTCGGCCATACCGTTCCTCATCGCACAGAATCTACTGTTGTACATCAGGATGGACGGGAGTCAGAGATTGGCGCTCGTGGCGATCGTCGCCACGATAGTATCCGATGTGGCGTTCGCATTGCTGAGCGTACATACTGGGATGGGCATGACCGGCATCGGATTGGCCATCGGTGTGAGCAACGTCGTGAGCATAGCGATATGTATGATACACTTCACGAAGAAGGGACGCAAGCTCGGATTCGTCAGACCATCCGATCCAAGGAATGAGGTCAAAGGGATCGTGTCCGCAGGACTCCCGACGGCGATCAACCGCGGTTCGCAGACGTTGAAGAACCTTGTATTGAACAATTATCTCATGCTCGTCGTAGGGACATCGGCCGTCGTCGCATTGTCGGTACAGACCAGCGTATATCAGTTCACCATCGCCATATGCACGGGATACGGTATCATGGTGGCCATGATGTGCGGTATGTTCTACGGGGAACGCGATAAACCATCGATGGAATCCACTCTACGCGTATCCATAAGGTCGGGATTCATCCTATCCACCGTGGTGGCCATACCTCTTGCCATATTCGCACAGGATATAGCGTCGTTGTTCATCAAGGACGGCGGTAATCTGGAGGAATGTGCGACCGCTGTGAGATTGTTCATGCTCAGTCTCCCCACCTCCACGGTATGTCTGATCCTCCTCTACATGCATCAGACCCTCGGGAACATGCTGATGTGCAACGCCATATCCCTCACCCGCGGATTCCTGTATGTGGTGGTATTCTCGGTCGCACTCTATCCTTTGATAGGAACGAATGCCGTATGGTTGTCGTTCTTCGTCGCCGATATATGTTCGATACTCACGATATTGGTCATACTCCGCATAAGGACGGGGCACTTCCCGAGATCCTATGGTGATCTGATCGTCACGCCGAAGGGATTCTCCGATGTCACCGAGATCTGTTCCATATCTCTGCATAACGATATGGACGAGGTCATGGACATGGCCGATCGCATAACGGATATGTGCAGATCCAAAGGGGTGGACGAGGAACGTTCCAACAGGGTGGCCCTGTGCATAGAGGAGATGGCAGGGAATGTGGTGAAGTACGCATTCGATGACGACAAGGATCATTTCATGGATATCCGCATACTCACACAGGGGAATGACCTCATATTCCGTCTCAGGGACGACGGGAACAAGTTCAATCCGTTGGATGATGCCCCGGAGGGGCATCTCGGTATCAAAGTGGTCAAGGCGACCGCTAAATCAATCAATTACAGTAATTCGATAGGGCTCAACAATCTCACCGTGGTGATATGATGATCGATCACATAGAGAGGATGTTCAGGAGATCTTTACATTGGTTCACCTTGTTCATCATCATCGCCGCGGTGGCCGCCGGTATATTCATGGCGTTCATGGACAAGGATCTGTTGGTGGTCTACGACAGGATGGCGTTGTGGAATCTTCTGGCGATGATCACATTCCTCGCACTGATGCTCAATCCATCCTTCCGTAACGGTATGGTGGACGGGGCACCGCTGAAGGATTTCGTGGGCATGTGCATCGCATTCGCGGTCATGTCACTGTTCACCTGTCTCTCGGTGGAGAGTTCGGACAATCCACTGTTCCTCAACTTCGGATTCATGGTCCCGATGATGGCTGGATTCGCAGGCGGATTCAGATTGGGTGTGATAGTCTCCGTGATCAGCGCCGGTATGCAGCTGTTGTTCTTCGGGGTATCCGATCTCACATTCGCATCCATGGCGATCATGTTGTTGTCCGGTGCCACATCGAGCCTTTGGCCGAAGAACAGGAGCAGGGAGCCGGGCAACATAACATTGTATCCCGTTCCGATCATCATAGGTGTCATCGCCACCGCGATAACGTTCCTGGCGTTGTACGATGACATGTCGTTCGCGGATATGTGGGATGATCTCCTCCTCCATGTGACCGCACCCGTCATCATCGCCGGAATACTGTCGACGATAGGATACGAGCTGATCATCCAATATGTATCGTTCAAGACCGATGCCATGAGGAGCAAGAACGACCTCGCCGTCGCCCACAACATACAGGCATCCGCCGTACCCAAGCAATACCCCGAATCGGATACCGTCACCTTCGGTTCGCTGATGGAATCCGCCGTGGAGGTGGGAGGGGATTTCTACGATGTGTTCAAGATCAAGGAAGGGCTCATCGGCATGGTCATGGCCGACGTATCGGGGAAGGGACTCCCGGCAGCGCTCTTCATGATGAGGGCGCAGGCGACCCTGCGTGCGAACGCCATGGTGGGGATACCTCCGAACGAGGTGTTGAGACGTTGCAACATCGAACTGTGCCAGAGGAATGATGTTGGTCAATTCGTCACCGTATGGATAGGCATGATCGACACGGACACGGGTATGCTCACCTATTCCAACGCAGGGCACACACCTCCATACATCATCACATCGGATTCCGTCGAGAGGATGGAATGTCCCAAGGGAATGTTGATGGGATACAGCAAGAAGGCGAAGTATTCATCGAACACCATCCAATTGAGGGACGGGGATACGATATTCCTCTACACCGATGGCGTGAACGAGGCATTCGACGATCAGCAGGAACAGTACGGCCAGGATAGATTATTGTCCGTGCTGGAAGGGACGCATGGTATGACACCACAGACGATCGTCGATCGCGTGAGGGAGGATGTGAGTTCATTCGTCGGTGATGCCCCCATGTCCGACGACATAACGATGCTGTGCTTCACATCCGATACGAAGGGACAGCAACACATGACCACGACATCCGACAGGTCGTTGATAAGTGGTGTGATCGATGACATACATGAATATCTCACAAGGAACGGATGTCCGGAGAACCTCGCCCTCAAGATGGATATCGTCACCGAGGAATTGTTCGTCAACATCTGCAACTATTCCTACAAGGACGGTGTCGGTCCCGTGGACATATACTACATCCTTCGTGATGATGCGATCAGACTCACATTCGTCGACACCGGCATACCCTTCGACCCCACGGGTCGTGACGAGGTCGTGTTGGGAGATGACATATCACAATGGCCGATTGGAGGGTTGGGGATACACATGTCACTGAAACTGACCGATTCCGCCCACTACAAACGCATCCTCGGCAGGAACATATTCACCGTCGTGAAGCACATCGTTCGTTGATATCCGGCATCATATGATGTGTCCGATCACCTCGCATTAGACAATTGAACACATACTCGCATGTTCTATACTCCTTATCACGCGTACTAAGGAACACGGACGCGTAATCCTTTAATACAATCCCATTGTCCTCGTTCCGACTACCATGTACAATATTACAGAGATTTCGGAGCGCATCGGAGCTATGCGCGATCTTTGCGGATATACGATCGAAGAGATGGCCCAGGCCACCGACACAACCGTCGAGGAATATCAGAACTGCGAAGCAGGGAAGAAGGATTTCTCGTTCACATTCCTTTACAAATGTGCGGAAAAGTTCGGTATCGATATGGTAGAGCTCCTCACGGGAGAGAATCCGCATCTTACCGACTTCACTGTTGTGCACGACGGGAAGGGACTTCCCATAAGGAGGCGTTCCGGATTCGAGTACTTCCACCTCGCATCATACTTCAAAGGCAAGATCTCGGAGCCGTTCATCGTCAAGGCACCCTACAGGGAAGAGGAACAGGACAAGGAGATCCACACATCCGTCCACGACGGACAGGAGTTCGACTACGTCCTCTCCGGAAGTCTCAAATTCGTATACGACGGACACGAGGAGAATCTCATCGAAGGCGATTCCGTGTACTACGATTCGGGTAAGCCCCACGGAATGATAGCTACAAGCAAGGACGGATGTACGTTCCTTGCGGTCGTGATGAAAGAAGGTTCCAAGAGATGACGAGAGACATCAACCTGAGATACGTTGATGAGACCTACGATTCGAATGGATTGTTGAAGACCTTCAGCGTACACTATCCGGACAATTTCAACTTCGGATACGATATCGTCGACGATATAGCGACGAACGATCCGAACAGGAGAGCACTGCAATGGTGCGATGACAAGGGTCACGAGAAGATGTTCACCTTCGGTGACATCAAGAGACTCTCCGACAAGACCGCCAACTACCTCACCAGCAAAGGCGTCAAGAAGGGGGACATGGTCCTGGTCATCCTCAAACACAACTACCAATTCTGGTATACGGCCGTCGCATTGCACAAGATGGGAGCGGTGATGATCCCTGCGACATACATGCTGACCAAGCATGACATAGAGTACCGTATCAACTCCGCATCCGTAAAGGCCGCCATCGTCACATCGGATGCTCCCGTCTACAAGGAGTTCCTGAAGGCGGAGAACATACCTACATTGAAGTTCAAGGCCATAACCAACGTCGAGTGGAACGGTCCCGTGGAGGGATTCGACGATTTCGACAAGGGTGTCGAGGAGGCATCCGAGGAATGGAAGAGGGTACCCACCCACGTGAAGGACATGATGCTCATCTACTTCACATCCGGGACATCGGGCAACCCGAAGATGGCCGTGCACGATTTCTCATATCCCATAGGACACATCCTCACCGCCAAGCATTGGCATTGCGTCGTACCCGATGGATTGCATTGGGCCGTCGCCGAGACGGGATGGGCCAAGAACGCCTGGGGAAAGCTATACGGTCAGTGGATCATGGAAGCGGGACTGTTCGTCTACGAATATGACGGAAGGTTCGAACCGGAGACCGTGTTGGACCTCATCGAGAAGTACAGGATCACCACGTTCTGCTGTCCCCCGACCATGTTCAGGATGTACTGCAACGCGGGATTGGAGGGTCATGACCTGTCCTCGCTCACGCATACCAACATCGCGGGAGAGGCACTCAACCCCGATACGTTCAACAAGTGGTACGAGGCCACGGGACTGAAGCTGATGGAGGGATTCGGACAGTCCGAATCCACGGTCATCGTAGGTACATTGAGGGGGATGGAACCCAAGCCCGGTTCCATGGGAAAACCCTCGCCACAATACAAGGTGGACATCGTCGACGAGAACGGCAAGAGCTGTCCCCCGGGTACCGTGGGTGAGATCGTGGTCGGTATAGAACCACATCCCGCAGGGATATTCATCGGATACTACCGTGACCGTATCAAGACGAGGGAGACCCTCTTCGGAGGATTCCACCACACCGGTGACCTGGCCTGGAAGGACGAGGAGGGTTACTATTGGTACGTTGGAAGGAACGACGATGTCATCAAATCATCCGGATACAGGATCAGTCCCTTCGAGATCGAGAGCGTACTGCTCCAGCACCCATGCTGTCTCGAGTGTGCGGTCACCGCCGTACCGGATGAGGTAAGAGGACAGATCGTCAAGGCGAGCATAGTGCTCAGGAACGGTTTCGAACCATCGGACGATCTGAAGAAGGAACTCCAGAACTTCGTCAAGCATGAGACCGCCCCGTACAAATACCCCAGGGCGATCGATTTCGTCAGCGAATTGCCGAAATCCGTCAGTGGGAAGATCAAACGTGTTGATATAAGGAACAAAGACAAAGCAGAATTTGCAGAGAAGAGAGGTGACAGACAATGAGGAACATAAACCTCCGTTACGTGGACGAGGAATACGATGACAAAGGCATCATCACCAAATACAGATTGAAATACCCCGAGAATTACAACTTCGGATATGATGTGGTCGATGACATCGCATCCGCCGAACCCGACAGACTTGCCATGGTGTGGTGCAACCCCGACGGCGTGGAGAAGAGATTCACCTTCGGTGACATCAGCAGACTCTCCAACAAGGCTGCCAATTACTTCAGGTCCATCGGTATCAAGAAGGGGGATGCCGTGCTGGTCATCCTCAAGCGTCACTATCAGTTCTGGTATGTCTCCGTGGCCTTGCACAAGATCGGTGCGATAATGGTCCCTGCCACGTTCATGCTCACCAAACGCGATATCGAGTATCGTGTACAATCCGCTTCGATCAAGGCCGCCATCTGTACGGATGAGAACGGCGTCTGCGATGCGGTGGATGTATCCGAGGACATACCCTCTCTGGAGATCAAGATGGTCGTCAACAATCCGAGGGAAGGATGGAGGTTCTTCGACGAGGAGATGGAATCCTGCTCGGACAAGCTCGACCGTATCGATACCAAGGTCAACGAACCCATGCTGATGTACTTCTCATCGGGTACATCGGGATATCCGAAGATGGTGTTGCACGATCATCTCTACTCACTCGCACATCTGTTCACCGCCAAACACTGGCAGAACGTGGATCCCGAGGGGATACACTTCACCATCGCGGATACCGGATGGGGTAAGGCCGTCTGGGGTAAGCTGTACGGTCAGTGGCTGATGGAGGCATGTGTCTTCGTATACGATTTCGAGAAGTTCGATGCGGACGACATAATGGACAAGATCACGAAGTACAGGATAACATCCCTCTGCTGTCCCCCGACCATGTTCAGGATGTTCTTCAACGCAGGGGTGGACAAGCACGACCTGTCATCGTTGAAGTACTGCTGCATAGCGGGTGAGGCACTCAACCCCGATATCTTCTACAACTGGCAGAAGTCCACGGGATTGAAGCTCATGGAGGGATTCGGACAGACCGAGACCACCTGTACGATCTGTAACGTACGCGGTATGACGCCCAAGCCCGGATCCATGGGTAAGCCCTCGGCACAGTACAACGTGATGATCGCGGATCAGAACGGCGAACGCTGTCCTCCCGGACAGACCGGGGAGATCCTGATCGAGTACAACGATCCGAGACCCCCCGGTATCATGGTGGAGTACTACCGCAACGAGGAGAAGACCAAGGCGGCGATCCACGACGGATGGTTCCACACGGGAGATGTGGCATGGATGGACGAGGACGGATACTATTGGTACGTCGGACGTATGGACGATGTCATCAAATCATCCGGATACAAGATCAGTCCGTTCGAGATCGAGAGCGTATTGGTCACACACCCCGCCGTACTGGAATGCGCCATCACCGGCGTACCCGACCCCGTCAGGGGACAGATCGTCAAGGCGACGGTGGTGTTGAGGAACGGATACGAAGCATCGGATGTCCTGAAGAAGGAACTCCAGGACTTCGTCAAGCACGAGACCGCACCGTACAAGTACCCCAGAGCGTTGGAGTTCGTGAAGGAACTTCCGAAGACCGTCAACGGTAAGATCATGCGTGCGGCGATCAGGAAAGGGGACGAAAAGCATGACTGACGAGAAGGTACTCCGTACATTCACCACCAGGACACCCGACAAGCCGGGTGCATTCATGCTCGCATGCAAGGTGATCATGGATCACGACGGTAACATCGTCCGTGTCAGTTTCAACAAGGGTGTGAACCTCTTCATCGAGGTGTATGCGACCAGGGAACAGCTCAACGCCATCGACAAGGAGCTGAGCGAGATCTCGTACGTGGATTACATGCCGAAGGAACCCACCATCCTGGTCATGGATGTCAGGATCAAGGACACCCCCGGTGCGTTGTATCCCGTGCTCAAGGTCATCGACAAGTATGACGTGAACATCTCGTACCTCAACTCCAAAGCGGAGAACAAGGACTACCAGAACTTCAACATCGGTATGGAGGTGGAGAAACCGGAGATATCCAAGAAGATCTTGGACGAGGTGGCCACCATCTATCCCTTGGATGTGGTGTCGTACAACGGTAACTACAACGATCTGGACGTGACGGTGGAGTACATCCGTCTCGCCAATTCCATCCAGAGACTGTTCAGTCAGAGTGACGAGGTCGTGAAGAGGTTCATCGGAGAATCGAAGAAGGTGGCCGATCTGATGAAGAAGAACGGTCAGGAGCCCAAGGAGGTCTTCGACAGTGTCAAGCAGCTTGCCAACTTCATCGCGTTCCACAGGGACCTCAACTTCAAACCGAGGATCACCAACATCGAGCTCACGCCCGAGACCATGCTCCACGTGATCGAACCGCCTTGCGGAAGCAACACATACATCCTCAGGAACGACGACAGTCTCCTGTTCATCGATTCCGGATTGGGTATATTCGCGGATGAGATGATCACCGAGCTCAGGGAGATGTTCCCATGCTTCTTCAGCATGGAGAAGACCATGGTGTCCACCCATGCCGATGTGGATCACAACGGATTGTTGTCGATCATCGAGGGTGCGAAGATCCTCATGACACAGAAGACGAAGGACATCCTGATCGACAACAAGGGCGGTAACGATACGAAGAACGTCTTCGCGGACTGCTTCGGACGCCTCAGCAGGATCGTCAACGATTACGAGGAACCGGATGTGGGATCCATATCCATACTCGGTAAGGATGTCCCCGAATCACACGATCTGTTGCTTATCGACAAGATACAGTTCGGGGATATCGAGCTCGAGGTCTACGAGGGTAACGGAGGTCACATGAAGGGAGAGACAATCCTGTACTGCAGGGAACCGAAGGTCCTGTTCACGGGTGATGTGTACTCCAACGTGGATGACCTCTCCCCTGAGAGAGCTGAGTTCGAGACGGTAGCACCGTTCCTCCTGAAGAATTCGGATGCCGATCCCGAGTTGTTGGAGAAGCTCCGTTCGCAGATCGACAGGATGATCGATGAGGAAGGTAGATCGGGCACCATAGTCTGCGGAGGCCATGGTGCCGTGAAGAGACTGTGATCATTCGACCTTGAATGACACGTCGGACTTAAGGCAGAGGTCGCCAACGATCTCTGCCGCCTTTATCATCGCCGAAGGGACGGGACACGCCACATGGGGAAGATATTCTCCCGCCTTCGCATAGATGCAGTTCTCACAGAAAGGTGTCGCGATCGCATCCATGAGCGATACCGCACCCAGATTCTTACCGAAATCCCTCACATTCGGGCATTCGCTCTTGACCTTGAATGTTATGTTCATCTCATCGTCCATCGAGGGCTCTATCACAGTCTTGAATCTGCATACGCCCGCGTTGACCGTTATAATGGTTCCTGCCATAGTATCCTAACGACGTTATGTATCTGAGGACATAAATAACATGGCAGGCGGATCGTTCACTGCGGATTGATCAATCTGTTGAGGATCGCGTCCTTTATGAAACCGTTGTAGGCGTTCATATCGGGCTTGTTCTCCATGATCTCATCAACGGTATCCTTGATGTGCGTGAACAGTCCCTTGTATATCCTGCATGCGGAACCGCCGGGGGAATCGATCTTACCGTCGGCGAGGGCATCGATGGTACACCCTCCGTTACAATATCTGTATATCTCGCAATCGGAACATTCGTTCCTCCTCTGGATGGAGGGGACCAGGATGTTCCTCATACCGTCGGAATCGAAGAGCTCGTCGATGGATTTTACATCGTTTATGTTACCGAGACGGAACTCCGGAGGACATGCCTTACCACAGGGATACACATCACCGTTGGGATAGACGCAGATCCATTTCATCAGACATGATGCATGAGGACAATCCGATATGTTCGGTACACCGTCCAATGCGGTCATCACGTACGGATAGAACGGGAGGACGGATATCCCGACCTTGGGGTCGGAGATCCATCTGTCGAATATCTCGATGGCATTCTTCACATACAGATCGGGATCCAATTCCAGATCGGGATTGTCGCAGGCATTGCCGGACATTATGACGGGATTGAACGAGAACGATGCACCCATCCTCTTGAACTTCTCGTATATCGAGGACATGTCGTTCACGTTCCCGCCGTGTATGGTGGCGCTGATCATGAACATATGATCCTTGTTCACCATGTAATCCACGAGTTTATCGATCTTCTTGGTATCCATACCCGGACGCAGTCCTTTCTCGAATCCACCCTCGTACGATATGCCGAGATTCACCCTGTTGCTCCTGCAGAACTCGATGAAACGCTTGTTCAGTAACGTACCGTTGGTCTGTATGGTGTTGTCGCATCCGTTCGGATAGTACTTCTTCTGAACGGCGAACACGGATTTGTAGAAACTCATAGGCGCAAGGAGGGGTTCCCCTCCGTGCCATATGTATCTGGATGAGTCGAACCCATCCTTGACCAGCTTGACGGTCCTTTCGAACGTACTGACGTCCATGACCTTGTCGGAGCGGTCACAGCTACGATGGTAGCAATGCAAACATTCGATGTTGCAATCTAATGTTGGTTTGACAATGACAGTTACGAATTGCCCCACCGTTAGCACACCCTATCGGGATCAGAACGGCCAATAGCAGATCGAACAGCACTGTCCATCCTGAGATGTGTATGCACAACATACGACGAGAACGACGATGATACCGATGAACGATGCAAGACATTTGGGTCCGCAGCATCCGTAGCACATGGGTCCCTCGGTGTGTGCCTTCGACTCCCATGAGTCCTCTCTGCCCGTAGGTCCCTTGTAGTTCATCCTTCCGAACGATTGGACCGACTGTGAGTTGTACTCCTCGGCCAATGCCTTGTTTGATTTGGAATCAGCTGTCATCATTTCACCATCACACGAGTTAACGTGCCTTTAATATCACGTGATTGTCTGGACAATATATTAAAGTAATGTCCGACGGATACTGGCTCCGATGTTCGGATACACCATACCCATAGAGAGTCTCCTGTCACCGGATGACAGAAGGATATACAGGAGCTACTACTGTGAGACGTGCCATCACCTCAGGGAGGAGTATGGTCTCATACCGACATTGACCGTCAACTACGAGATGACGTTCGCCAACATGTTCTTCAATTCCATCTTCGAGGAAGGGAAACTGATCGACAATAAGCCAGGCGGTCTGTTCTGCATATTCAGGCACAGCGCATCGGATGACGAGCTGATGCATAAGCTCACGGCATACACCATCCTGGTCGCCAAGAACAGCCTCGTGGACGATGTGGCGGACAACAACAACGACCTCAAGGGGAAATTAGGCCTGCTGGCACTCAATCCTGCCATAAGGAACGCATGCGAAGAGTTCCCCGAGTATGATAGGTTGATCATGGAAGGGTATGAGGAGTTACGTAAGCTCGAACAATCCAAGGAGAAGGATCCGTTCGTCGCCGGAAGATATTCGGCGCAGTCAATGATCGATGTCTTCGACGTCATGTTGGGTGACAGGATCGATGACGACATCAGGGAACTGTTCAGAGGATTCGGGATATGGGTGTACATCATGGATGCGATAGAGGATCTCGATGATGACTACAAAGAAGGTCAATACAACCCGTTCCTCGTCGACAACGATGGTTTCCAGGACAAGAAACAGTTCATCAGGGACAACATCTTCACGATCGGGGAGATCGTGGGGAGAGCGATAAAGGACATACAGGATTCGTACGCACTCGTACGCCCGCGTCTCAGATTCAATCAGAATATAATCGACAACATCATCAACATCGGGTTGTCGACATCCGCTCACAGGGTAATCCGTGGGGACAAGATGGACCTGAGTCTCAGGAACATGCTGAATGGGAGGATGAACAGGGGGATGCCCCCGTCATCAATCTGATTCCCTCTTCTTCCTGTCGTATTCCTCGAGTTCCTTGTACGCCACCTTACCGACCTTGGTATAGGGGAGTTTATCGATGAATTCGAACAGTTTAGGTACGGCATATGCCGCCACATAGTCCCTGCAGTGGGTGATGAGCTTCTGTTTCAGCTCCTCCGTACCTTCCACTCCGGGTTTGAGTACAACATACACCTTCACCCTCTGTTGCCTTACGGGATCGGGAACACCGATCGCACATGAAGTCTCCACATCGGGATACTTGTTGACGGCATCCTCGATCTGCGAGGGGTATATGTTGTAACCGGAACTGACGATTATCCTCTTGTATCTCTGCTTGAAGTAGACGAATCCATCGGAATCGATGGAACCCGCATCTCCCGTGTGCAACCACGTCCTTCCGTCCGCATGCACCCTGAGCGTCTTCGCCGTGAGTTCGGGATCACCGACGTAACCCATCATGATGTTGGGTCCCGAGATGCATATCTCTCCCTCCTCGCCGTAGGGGAGCTCCTCCTCCGTACCGTATTTGACTATCTTGAACAGGACGTTGGGGAACGGGACACCAATGCCGCCTTCGCGGTATTCGTTGGCGGGCGTGATACAGGCCGCGGTCACACATTCCGTGAGACCGTATCCTTCCCTTATCACCGTCTTTCCGTTGTGGGCGGCGAGGAAATCGTTGAAATGGGTCCTGGTGGATGTGGGAAGCGAATCCCCTCCGCAGAATATACCCTCGAGGGATGACATGTCCGCATCGGACATTATGTCCAATCCGATCATCTTCTCATAGAGCGTAGGAACACCCGCGATGTAATTGGGGTGCTTGTCCTTGATGAGTTTCGCATACGATTCGGGTGTGAATGTCGGTACGAGTACGCATTTACCACCGAACGTGAGGAACGTATGGATACCTACGCCCAATCCGAAACCGTGGAATATGGGCATGACGGAAAGGACGATGTATTCCCTCTCCTTGATGTATTTCGTGGCCTTGTCGGTGTACAGGTCCTCGATGAAGCATGGGATGCAGTTACTGATCGCAAGCGTTCCGTATGATGTGAAGTTGAGATTGTCGTTGGAGAGAAGGATACCTTTGGATACACTCGTCGTGCCTCCGCTGTAGAGGATGCACACGGGATCCTCGCCCTTGGACTCTACGTTCACGTAGTCCTCCTTCTTCGCAAGGCTCAGGAATTGCTTCCAATCCATGATGTAATCCTTCTTGGGGAACTTCGGTATCTTCCTGCCGAGAGTGAGCGAGAATCCGATACCCTTGAGGAATGACAGCTCGTCCTTGATCGATGTGGTCACGACCTTCTCGAGCTTGGGCGTCATGTCCTTCACGCCGATGAAGTTGTTTGTGAAGGCATCGAGCGTGAATGCGACCTTTGCCTCGGAGTTATTGAGGTAGTACTCGATCTCCATCTTGGCCGAGAGGGGGTGGATGAGTGCACATATCGCACCGCATTTGGATGCGGCATAGAACAGTTGTATCGCCTGAGGGCAGTTGGGCATACAGACGAGTATCCTGTCGCCTTTCTTGATGCCCATGGCTTGCAGACATGCGGCCGTATGATCGATCTTATCGATGAAACCGGCATATGATGTGTTCCTGCCCTGGAATTCGTATGCGATGTTGTCCGGTGCCCTTCTTTCGACATCTTTGACCATCTCGTATATGGATGTCCTTTTGTAGTTGATATCGGGCGCGGTCATCGTTGGATCGTAATATTTCGTCCATGGTCTTGGAAAATCATCCATACCTATCCCTTCTTTTCCCGGAAGTAATGTCGCTTTTAATAAAAGTGTTGCGACTGTCGTTTCAACAAATGGTCCTTGAACACCCTCTATTGGATGTTAGCATAGAGTCGAAGATGAACGGTGACCGATAGGAAAAGGAGATGTGTCACTTAGTAATGATGGCCAGATTCTCTGTGATCTGAGATATGATACGGCATTGAAGGCATTGAGGTAGAGGCGTGGATGAATCCTAAGACTTCGGAAT
>CAVGUW010000022.1:20418-21994 GCA_963632775.1 Bacteroides salyersiae
CGTGTACACTTACTACAAGGGCGAGACGTTGAGGGATTGGTGCAACAGGAATGGCGAATGTCTCCCGATGATGCTCTACTACTACATCATGAGGGATGCTGGGTTACTGAACAGGGAGGCGGAGATGGCAGATCAGGATTGGAACCGTAGGACTGATGCGTTCATGGGGTGATGATATGATAATTTCCAAGAATCCGGTCTTCCCAGATACGAACATTTTGATGGCGTATGTGATGGGACACAACGATCCGACTAAGGTTGTGTGTATGGCTTTCAACGAAGCAATGGAAAAAGATGTGATCGTTGTAACGAACAACACACTATTGGAGCTGTATACAAGAGCAGAACGCGATCATAAGGCAACGATGGAAGAGATTACCGCAGCATTGAGAGAACTGGGCCCCAAGATGGTTTTTGTGCGTAAACCAACACCTGAACAACTCGAAACGGTACACATCGACGATCCAACAGACAAACCGATACTGTATTCCGCAAGGATAGCTGGTGCGACAGTCATTCTCACTCGTGATGATGCATGGTACAGGGACAATGTATTCGGGGTTGATTGCGAGATTATGGATGTGTATGGATACCATTGGTACGATGAGGTAAAAGCAGGAATGAAGACCTTTAGAAACCCAAAATTCGGTAGGATTGTCAAAATCTTTCGCGATCATCCAAGGGGTGGTTCGAAATGAATAGGATTATATCCCTTGATGTTGTATGCTACATTGGCGGATTCGTTGAAATAACCATGCCGAAGGAGAGTTCATGGTCTCCCGACGTGTTCGCCAAATTTCTCCATTTGGTGATATCGTGAAGGTCAACAACGATTTCATCAACGAGTACGTCAAGGACATCTTCAAACCCGGGGCGGTACTGGTATCCTACGGTATGAGGGGCGGTGGGAAGACACATTGTGCCGTATCCTATTGCCAGAGACTGATCGAAGGGTATTACCCGGATACGCCCAAGCACGTCGTCCTAGTGACGAATGTGATCTTCATCAAGAAGACCAAGAACGGTTACGAGACCAGATCCCCACCCGGAGTGTACACGATACAAACAATGAAGGATCTGTTCCCGATAGTCGTGGAGACGTTCGAGAAGTATGGAAGGAAGGATACCCTCATCATCCTTCTGTTGGACGAGGCACAGAACTTCCTGTTGGGAGACATGAACAATGTGGGGGACATGGCCGCTTCGATGAAGAAGTTCTGCGGTATCATCCGTAAGTTCAATCTCTGTCTGTGGCTGATATCCCCTGCCATGCGTAATCTGGGGCCAGCATTCAGGAACTTCCTCGATGCGGACAACGATCCCGGTAACGTGAACTGCACATTCCAGAAGAACACGATCGATTCCAAACGTTTCATCGCACAGAGACATTACGAGATAGATCCCAGATCCATAGTGTACGTAAGACCCGGTTACTACGAACCGACACAGCTCTTACCCGTACCGACATCCTCGTGGACGACGGATCCAGAACTTCTGAAGGAAGGGGAGTACGCCTACGACCATCTGTCCTCGGCGGATTTCACCATAGGGGATTTCCCGTTCCATGCGTTCGTAC
>CAVGUW010000023.1:0-21517 GCA_963632775.1 Bacteroides salyersiae
GCGCACGACCCATAGTAAATCGTTTATCCCCAATATGCCTTGTACCGTTCATGTGGAAAGTACTCGGCAAGGATTGCCTGTATATCGATATCGCGAAGGAATGGACGGATCGCATCCTGGAGCTGTCGGCCAACTACGAGAAGGCCGATGAGTTCAAGACCCTCATGTCGAAGGCAGAGGTGGCACATCTCTTCGACGGTACGTTGGAATCGCACAACTTCATGATCGAGGTACCCAAGGACTACACACCGGAGCAGATACAGGTCATGGCCGACATCATCCTGTCCATCGCCAAGGACAACATCGACACCCCATTCGTCGAGGTCGACGGGAAATACCAGAAGACCAACGTGATCATCTCCAACGACGATGAGCCCGAACTCATCGGTAACGGAAGGAGCGATGGATACGGTTCCGGTAAGATCTTCATGCCCATCCTGACCTCGCTGACACAGCCCGGCAGGATGAACGAATCTATGTTGGAATGATCTCATTTGAAATCCAGCGAACGGTAATCTTCGGTATCCCTGACCGGGGTACCGGGATACCTCATCGCTGCTTCTCTCCCATCATCTATCTCCATCAGGATGGAGATGGGACGGAACACCTTCCATTTCGAGACGATATCGTTGACGACCTTCCTCTCGAAGAATGCATAATAGATCACCGATGTCAATCCGATGATGAATGCCGTTATCACCACGGATAACAGGATGTAGGTGAGCACGGACATGATACCGCTCTTGTTCACGGCTATCAACAGATATGCCAAGGCGGCGAACATCGGAAGGATGATCCTCTTCAGCGTCTCGATTATACCGTTGTACAGATAGAAATCACGGTACTTCGTCCTTATCCTCACATTGAGCGACATGAATATGGACCACGGCATCACGATGACCGGGATGAACAGCACGATGGAGAACACGTACATCGGAGCATCCATGATCGAACCGAACAGGATGAACGTGGGATTCATTGAGAAGTATATCCACATGAAGATACCGATCATCATACCCATCATCATCGTCATCCTGATGTCCTTCCACGGGATGGATGCCCTGTTGAGGTTGTAATCCATCGTTATACCACGTGTATCCAGATCGCTGGGTATGTTGAAGAAGAAGGTGATGACCTGATCCATGAACGTCATCCTGTCCTTGATGTTGATTATCTCCGTCCTCCTCATCACCCTGTAGAAGATCAGTCTCTGTATCGCACTCACCAGGGACACGACACCGACCGAACCGACCAATATCGAGTCTATCAGGAAGACGAGGAAGAAATCCACCTTGAGATACATCAGGGCCACGGCGGTGGCCACGGCTATGATGATCAACAGGAACCACATCATGCTCTTGATGTAGTAGATCAACCCCAGGATGAAGAACGGTATCGTAACAAGCACTAACGCATAATACGATTGCAGATCGGTCATCGTCAGTATCGCCAATGCTCCGATGGAGCATACGATCAGCGATATGACGTAGATGATCAACTCCGCCTTGTCGAACCTGGATAGAAGATTCAATTCATCCCCGGAATCGTTGAACCAGAAACCGAATCTCTTACCGGTGACGAACTTGAAATTCACGGGATCACTCCATCCATGCCTCTAGCTCAACATGTGCCAGATCGCCACGGTATACGCCGAGGATCAATGCCATCGTACCCTTCTCGTCCGAATGGATCGGACCTATCACGGAGTCCTTGACGGCCTCGGAGAACTTCGCGTTGTACCCTTTCGTATTCACGACGGATACATCCACACCGTTGTCGGATCTCACGGAAACGAAAACATCCTTTCCCTTCTTGACCTGCATGGGGAATGTGATGACGTTCCTGTAAGCACCATCGACGTTTATGTCGAACTCCCCTACGGTGACGGATTGATGCTCAACGAGTGTGGTCCTCTTATCGAATAACATCTTAGGGAGAACAATGAACGCGGAAGATATTATTCTTCCGTCACTTCGTCTTCCAAATCTGTGGAATAACGCCACATCCTGGGGTAGTGGCCGGGTTCCATCAGTATCCTCTCGACATCGACCGCCACACCCTTGTCCGTGGCCATGATCTTCTGGGAGGACATCATCATCTTCCCGATGGCGATGAGCTCTCCCCTCGCCGTCATCAATGCCACGAGGGCATTCTTCCTTATCTCATCATCCAACATATGGATGCCGGAGATGTTGAGGTTCGCACCGTGGCATATCGCATCTACGGCAGTGGCCTTCACGATGATCTTCGGGAGTGGTTCCACGAGGACCTCCATGGGCATGACGATGCTGCGCAACCATGCCTCCCTCCCGTCCTGTTGCCAGAATATGTACGCATCAGCGAGATCCTGCAATGTCGCCGCATGGGATTCGTCCATGACACCCGACATGGGGCGTCTGAGCTCCAGCATGTTGCCTCCGCAACCCAACGCCTCGCCTATGTCGGTACATAACGTCCTGACATACGTACCGGCATCACACCTTATCCTGAACAATATCTTCCTGCCCTCGATCTCCAATACCTCGATCTCGGACACGTTCCTTATCCTGAGCTGACGCTTCACCGATGACCTCACCGGCGGGAGTTGATAGATCTTTCCGACGAAGTTCGAGATGACCTTACGGACCTTCTTCTCATCCCTGTCGCCGTGCAACGTCATCAGACAGATGTACTCCTTCTTGGAAGAGAGCACCACATCGGTCAATCTCACCGCTTTACCTAGACACAATGGGAGCACACCGCTGACGTACGGGTCCAACGTACCTCCATGACCTATCTTCTTGACATGCAGAGCATCCCTCGCCCATGCGGTGACCTGATGGGATGTGGGTCCACGGGGCTTATCCAAAGCGACGACACCCGCCGCCAACAATTCACCCATGGTCCTATCGGATGGCCTCTTACCCCATCTGTCCTTGATGGCGTTAGGATCCTTGACCAGCAAGTTCATCCCTCTATTGCCTTGAGGATTGTCCCGAGCACTTCCTCGGGAGTGAGATCATCCGTGTTCACGATGAGGTCGTAGACACTCATGTCGTTGATGTCGATGTCGTAGTACATCATGTAGCGCTTGGCCTCGGAGGCCTGACGCTTCACGGTGTCCTCCATGGCCTTCTCCAAGGTGTCACCCTCACGGATGCCTATCCTTGCCATACGGACCTCGGGGCTCGCACCGAGATAGATCTTGAAGGCAGGTATGTCGTACCTCGCCAGCATGTATGCGGAGAGACGCGACTCGAGGATTATGTCCTCATTCTGTCTCGCGATCGCCAAGATACGCTCGTCGATCGACTTGTCGATCGATGGGTCCTTCTCGGCCAGAGCGCCCAATTCGTTCAAAGAAATATTCTTCTCTGCGGCAAGCTCTCTGAAGATCTTCCCGAAGACCACGGCCTTCAGGCCGAGAGCCTCAGAGAGATTGCTGCAGGCAGTGGTCTTCCCGGAGCCGGGAGGACCACTGATTGTTATCCTCATGCGACCTCTTCTTGGTCCGCACCGGATTCAATGACGGCTAAGCGCTTCTTGAACTGGTACGTCCTGACCAACCTCGTGACGATCTGTCCGATAGGGATACTGACCAACGAATAGATCAGGATCCATGCAGGCAGAACGTACACTGCGTTGAGATCGACACCTGCACCCGCCGAGATCATCGACCAGGGGACGCTTATGAAACTCGCATCTCCCAGCGTGACCGCGACGAAGTACCTTACCCACAGGAACATCGGGATGACGATGATCATGGTGACGGGCATAGCTTTCATCATCTTGTTGCTCGTCTCCATGGTCTTCGCCATCACCATCGGCTGCATTTCCATCAGCTTCTTGAGTTTGTAGGTATTGTTATCCAGCCTGGCCTGACGCAGCTCCTTGTTGAACGCAGAGCTGTAAGCCTGTGATTTCTGCTGAGCGATGGTATCCATCATCAGCGTCCTGATGACCGTGGATATGATCACCATGATCGTACCCGCCAGCATCAGTGTGACCACAGGCCACTCCCCGTTGAAGTCAAGGAACTGGAATACATAGTTCAGAGCCTTTCCGATGATATGCTCGCTACCGTCTATCCAGTAGAGTACCATGATCATCATCATCATGATGAGCATGGTCCACATGCCCTTCATATCGGGCATGGGCATGTTATCGGACGACTGCTGACCGCCAGGTGCTGCCATCTTACTCTCCTCCGAAGAATCCTCTTAGTACAGGATTCATCTCCATCATCTGTTCCTTACCCATGGCTTCGTAGAAGTGGATCAGGATACCGACCGTAAGCAGAACTCCTGTTCCGCTTGCGTTTCCTGTCGTACCCACCAGATCAGCGAATGCGGCCAAGGCTCCGACGATGGCTCCGGACATCACCGTTACAGCAGGGATGTACCTCTCGAGCACTCTCTCAAGCACACGCGGGTCGCGACGGAATCCGGGGATCTGCATACCACTCTTCTGGATCTGAGCTGCGACAGCCCTCGGACCCAGGTTGGTGGTCTCAACCCAGAACTTCGCGAACAGCACTGAACCTAGGATCATGATCGACACGTAGATCACCACGCGCATGAGGTTCATCAGGGGACTATGTATGTTACCGCTGACGCTCGGGTTCAGGATAGGCACCAGCCAATCCGTTATTCCCGACGGTGCGGATAGATACCATGCCAGTCCACCTGCGGCCTGAGTGCTCGACTCCTCGAAGTATCCGATGTACACGTTATGACCCAGGAAGGGTATTCCGCTCAACAGGTCGTTGCTGTAGAACAGCAGTGCGAACATGCTGATGTTTGCCAACAGGGCGGACATCAGGATGACCGGAATGTTGCTTGCGTAGATCAGTTTGATCGGATACCTTCCCCTTGCACCACGGGCATTTCCGTGAGATAGAGGAAGTTCGATACGGGTCGATTCTAGGTATGCGACCACCAGGAAGATCAGTAGCGTACCGATCAATGCGATCACCGGGTTGGGCTGCGATAGGAACATGATCTCATATCCCTGACTGCTGAGCTGTGCCGGCGTGCATGTTGCCAGTATGTAGATGACCTTCGGGATGGTTCCCGCAGGAGGATTGCTTATGCTGTACGCTTCACCGGTCGTTATCGGATTCCAGTTCAGCGTTCCTGTGAACAGTGCCTGGGCCACTCCTGCCGCGATGAATAGCGAGATACCGCTTCCGATACCCCACTTGGACACCACCTCATCCATCAGGAACAGTATGTACGATCCCAATGCGATCTGCAGGACGATGAGCGTTCTGGCGCCGCCCAGGCCCACGGCATCCTGGAAGGATGACGAGGGCACCAGGTAACCGAATACCTGGGGGACGGCCTCGAACAGGATCATCACTATGACCAACAGTTTAAGCACTGACTGGTAACAGCCTTTGTCCTCTTTGTTCGTAAGGTCGAGTTTGATGATCTTGGCACCGACGAACAACTGCATAATGATCGAAGCCGTGACTATCGGACCAATACCGAGTTGCATCAATGTACCCGAAGCACCGGCCATGATCGTCCTGTACTGAGCGAACAGATCCAGTGCCTTGGCCTGATCCAGACCGTAGACACTGACGTTCGCCATCACGAAGTACACGACGATGACGACAAGCACCCATAGCATCTTGGTCCTGAAGTGCACATGCCCTTCGGGACGCTTCACTGCAGGCAGCCTGTCTGATATCGGCTTCACCTTATACAGGAAGCTTTTCGTCTCTTCTGCCATGTCTCATTCTCCTCTTATTCTTCTGCTGCTTCTTCTTCATCGAAACCGACGATGGAACCGCCTGCCGCCTTGATCTTCTCGACCGCGGTCTCGGACGCTTCGGAGACGGTGACGTTCACCTTGGCAACGATGTTCCCGTTACCGAGGAGTTTGTCGATACCGGCCTCTGTGAGGTCGACATCGTAGACGTCGCCGTTCTTCTGCGCGAAACCGAGTGAGACGAAGCGCTCAAGCTGTTCCTCGAGTTCCTTGACGTTGATGGTGCTGTTGGCCGAGACCGTGCACTGTGGTCTCTTGAATCCGTAGTGTCCGAAGTACTTCGAGTGGTTAGCCTTGTCGTTCTTCAGCATCTGGATCTTCTTGGTCTTGGAGTATCCGGCCATACCGTGTCCTCCGATGATACCTGCACCCCTTCCGGACTTCTTACCGCGTCCGTGTGTCCTGGAACCTCTGAATTTCTTTGTTCTGCTCGGCATATCTCCACCTCACAGCATCCTGGCGATGAGATCGTTGATCGCGTCGCCCCTGTATCCGAGTGCTCCACCGTTCTTCCATGAGCGCTTGTTGCCCTCATATCCCTTGATAGGGGGGTGGAGACGGAACACAGGCTTGATTCCGTTGTTCTTGACATTCGCTTTGAACTCATCGGCGAGGATGGCCTTGGCCATCTCCTCGGGAGTCTTGACGAACTCGTTGTCGCCGAGTGTCTCCGCGTTGATGGGTTCGTCACCCTCGAGTCTTCCGCGGACCTTGATCATGTCGATCAGGGTCTCCTCGTTGATCTCTCCCCAGGTGATGTAGTCCTTGGCCTTCTGAAGCATTCCCTTCATCGCATCGTTCTCGGGGACGACCACACAGTGGTTGACCCTTGTGAGTCCGAGGAGGCCCATGGTGTGCTCGATGTCGTAGTTGACGTCGGGCTGTCCGCGTACACGAATTACTGCGTATGCCATCTTCATTCCTCCATGGAGTCTACGTCAGTCTCCTGAATCGTCAATCCGATAGGTCCTGACACGATGTTCTGTTTCTCTGCCTGCTCGTCGGTGACCCTCATGGTGGAGGTCATCCTGAGTGCCTCGAATGTGGCGAGTGCATAGTTGACCTTCGTCTTGGTGTTACCCCTGGCGAATCCCCATGCATCCTTGACACCTGCGAGTGTGAGCAGGCTCTTTGCCACATCACCGACCGCGAGTGTGATACCGCGCGGTGCGGGTTTGAACGTGACCTCGACCGATCCACATGTTCCGTGGACCTCGAAGGGCAGTGAGTGGGGCTGCTGACATCCGCATTCCCAGGAACCGCATCCTCTCTTGATCTCGATGATGTTGAGCTTCGCGTTGTCGATAGCTTTCCTGATCGCGGGACCGACCTCTTTTCCTTTGGCCCTTCCGATTCCGATGAATCCGTCGCCGTTACCGACGATACATGTGACAGCGAACCTGACCCTCCTTCCGGAGTCGGTCATCCTCTGTACCATGTTGAGATCGATGACCTCGTCCTGAAGTTCAGGGAGGAGGATATCAACGATCTGGGGTTCGCGGAGCGGGAGCTTGGTGGCAAGAGCATCGCTCATTGTGGTGATCTCTCCGTTGAGGACCATCTGTCCGAGTCTTGTTTTTGGGACCCAGTCTGCCATTTTATTCAGCCTCCATCTTCTCTTTTACTGCAGCAACGAGTGCTGCGATGCTGTCATCGATGTGCGCACCGTTGAGCCTGTCCTCTTCGGGAAGCACTCCCTCGCCGTGAGGGATCTCGAGACCGGCGTCGCACATACCCGCGACAGTGGCGAAGAGGACTCCGCCGTGCTTGGGGTTCTGCATACCGATATCGAGGACTGCGTACTCGATTCCTTCTTTAACTGCTCTCTTACCGGCAAGGTATCCTGTGAGGTATGCTGCGGGTATGTTGGAACAGGATTTGTCCCATCCGAACTTTCCGAGCTCTTTGGATGTTGCTGAAACAACGACCTTGTCGCCACCCATTCCGAATTCCTCGAACTGGATGTTCACGTTCTTGTTGGATCTCCTGACGACTGCCCTGAGCTCTCCTCCTCTGAGGAGTTTGCGGCGGGTGTAGTAGTCCGTACGACCCTCTCTTCTTCTGCGGAACGCAACGTTATATCTTGGTCCTGTTGCCATCAGTTCTCCTCCTCCTTCAAGTGTCCTGCGTTGGTCATGTGCATCCTAAGGTTCCTGCGGTTCTTGTAGACACCACCCTTCGCCCTCCTGTAGTACAATCTGTACACGGACGGGGAGATCTTACCGTCTGCACGGAGCTGTTTGAGCTCCTCACGGATCGGCCTGATGGTGGAGATCCACCTTCTCTTGTCAGGTACACGGGCATTGTCCGTTCCCTTCCTGCTTCCGGGTCCCTTCCTCTTTCCTTTGGCCTTCTGGCCTTTGGCGTATCTGATCCTTCCGTATGATGTTCCGGTCTTGGGCTTGGCCTTGATGAGACCCGATGCGACCGCTGTACGGATATCCGCACGTGTGATGCACTCTGCGACATCCTCGATCTTGTCGGGGTCGATCCATACCCTGTTCTCACCGCATTTGAGGATCTCTGCTGCCATTCTCTTCTGGTTCTTAAGATCCATATTCACACCATCCTGTTGAGAACCCTGATACCGAGTTCGTCTGCTTTCGCCTGGATGTCGATCCTCTTCTTCGTTCCGACGGTTCCGCCGATACGAACTGCCTGTACGCTGGGATCGATGTTAGCGAGTCCGTCCACGTTGTGGACGATGACCTCTTCGAATCCCGACGGGTGGAGTCCTCTGACCGCCGCGGGTCCACGGTAACCGATGTCGACCATGGGGAGGCGTCTCTTGAGGTGTCTCCTCATCTTCGAGTGGATACCCCTGGGTCTTCTCCATCCCTCACCGAGCTTGGAGTATCTGAACCACTCCTGCCTGTGGAATGTGGGCCTGCGTCCGTTGATGAGTGCCCTCTTCGCGAGTCCTGAAGCCGTCTCGTCCGAGATCTTCGCCTTGATGGAGGGGACGTATGCCTTGGGCTCTTCTACGACCTCGACATCCTTCTTGGCGTCCTTCTTGACCTCTTTCTTAGGCTCCTCTGCATCTCCCTCGACGAGTGATTTCCACTTCATTGCCGTCTTGGGACCTACTCCGGAGAGTGACTTGATGATCTCTTTGAGCTTAGCCTCATCCTTCAATGCGACCGAGAACTCCTCGACCGTCTTGATTCCGATGGCCTCAAGCTCAGGGATGTTCTCATCCTTGAGTCCTGGGAAGTCCTTGAAACTCTTAACGCTCATTCTCTCACCTTGTGGGATTTCTTGATGACATAGATTCCGTCCTGGAAGACCCTCTTATCGAATCCTCCTCTGGATGTTGCCCTCTCGATGTTGGCTGCTGTCTGTCCGACCGCCTCTATGTCGATTCCTTCTACTGTGACGTCCGCTCCGTTGACCTTCACCTTACATCCGCTAAGAATGTTAGCGAAACGGGGTGCATGGCCTCCCATGTAGTTGTCGATCTCGACTCTGTCTCCCTTAACAGCTACCTTCATCGGGAAGTGCGAGAACACGACCTTGAGCTCATAGAGGTAACCCTCTGTGACTCCCCTGATCATGTTCCTGACGTGTGCGTGGAATGTTCCGACCATGGCTTTCTCCCTGATGGTCGGGAATTCGCACGACACGGCGACGTGGCTTCCGTCAATGGCAACATTTACGCTGGGATGCGCGAAGTTTCTGCTCAATTCACCTTTCGGTCCTTTGACCTTCAGGATATTACCGTCCTGTGTGACGGTAACCCCATCTGGGATGGCGATGGTGCTTACGATTTTCCCTGCTATTGTCATCTATATTCCTCAATATACAAATGCTAACAATTTTCCTCCAACACCAAGTTCTTTGGCGCTGGACTGAGTGATCACACCTGCTGTGGTGGTCAGGATCAGGACACCGAAGTCCTGGGCCGGAAGGAATCTGGCCTCGAATTTCTCGAGGTCGATCGCCTTGACCGAGTACCTGGGCTTGATGACACCACAGTTGTTGATCGCTCCTTTCATCATGACACGGAACTTGCCGGCCTTGCCGTCTTCGATGTACTCGAACTGGTTGATGTAACCGTTGTCCTGCATAACCTTCAGTACACGACCGATAAGCTTTGAGGACGGTTCGATGATGCATTCGCTCTGACCGTTCTCCGCGGCATTCTTCATTACTGACATTGCGTCGTTCAATGGATCATTCTGCATCTTCTCACCTCACGAATATTTCTTGAATCCCAGTTCCGGGGCCATCTCTCTGAAGCACTGGCGGCAGAGGTGCATTCCGTACCTCCTTATGATTCCTCTTCTGCGTCCGCAGCGTGTGCAGCCGACAGATCTGCCGAATTGTTTCTTTGGCTTCATTCAATCACCTTGACACTGAAGTTGTCTTTCATGTACTGGATCGCTTCATCGCGCTGGACACGGTGTTCCTTGGGGATCCTCCTCTTGAGGAGCATCCTCTGTGTGATCCTGTTCCCGGTCCTTCTGAGGACGACATTGACATCCATACCGAAGATTCCGATCTCGGGGTCGTATTTCATACCGTCGAAGTCGGTGTAATCCGTGATACCGAATGACATGTTACCCTCCTTGTCGAAGGAGTATTCGGGGACACGCATCTCGCGGATGACGAGTGCTCTCTTGAGGAAGGTCGATGCGGCCTCTCCCCTGAGGGTCACCTTGCATCCGAGGGGCATTCCCTCACGGATACCGAGGTCCCTGTTGACGGTCTTGGAGATCGTCTGGATGGGCTTCTGGCCTGTGACCATCTCAAGGACCTTGCATGCCTTGGAGAGTCTCTCTCCGGCCTCGCCGACACCGATGTTGACGACGACCTTCTCGACGTGTACATCCCTGGGGGAGCTCATTCAGATGCCTCCGGGAGTTTGATCGCGGGCGAGCCTGCGCCGATCACGAACACGTTGCACTTGACGGTCTCCGAGCCATCCGTGAATTTCACGATGTTGGCAGAGGAGTCCTCTGTGATGATGTATTCCGAGACCGTTGCGGTCCTTCCTGCGTGCTGTCCACTGGTGATGAGTGCTGCCGCGTCCTTGCCGAGTGCGTACACCTCGAGGATCTCCTGGGTGGGCACTGCGATCTTGAGGACGTCGCCTGTCTTGTAGGCGTTCTTCTCAAGGAGGAGGTTCCTTCCGTCGTTGAGGTTGATCTGGATCTTTCCGCCTGCGACCTTGGTCTTACCCTCGATCCTGCAGAGCTTCCATCCTGCCTCATCCTTGGAGATGGGTTCGGCCGTGAGCTTACCCTTGCCTGTGAGGACGATACGGAAGTAGAGGTCCATCTTGGGGATGGCCACTGCATCCATGAGTCCGACAGGTGCCTTGACGCTCCTTACGGGCTTTCCGTCGACGAGGAGGTCACGGTTTGCGACGATCCTCTTTGCTTCCCTCGCGGTGTCACAGATCTTGATCATATCCCTGAGCAGGAATGCTGCGGGGACACTGTTCTCGACCGAGTGTGAACCGGGGCGCTGTTTGGTTGTCCAGACACTGACCTTCCTCTTGATGGGCCAGGACCTGGGTGCGTTCAATCTCTTCAAGTGGTCGCTCATTCTTTAGCCCCCTTTCCTCTCTTGAGTGCATCCTTTCTCCATGCATCATCAAGGTTGAGCTTGGTGATGACGACGTTGGATGCGTGTACGGGACGTGCAACTGCCGTGTTGTCGGCCTGGTTGATGGTTACACCCTCGACCGTGATGCGTCCCTCGTCCGTCATGACTCCGATGACCTTTCCTTCTACGCCACGGATGCCCTCTCCACCACGGAGGATCATCACTGTGTCGCCGACACAGACACGTGCCGAGCGCTTTCCGTACTCCTTCTGGAGGTCGGCGCTCAGGTGCGATGAGAGCATCTTTCTCTTGATGTGGGCCGGTGCGTTCGCACGCATCTTCCTCTGGTTCCTTGCTTTGCTGCTGACCATATCTCACACCTCACACGATGACACTTGCCGTTGCCGCGATACGGGGCCACCTCTCGGCAGCCTCCCTTGCGACAGGTCCTTTGATGTCAGTTCCTTTGGTCTCACCGGTATCTGTGGTGATGACCGCTGCGTTGTCCTCGAAGAAGACCATCGTTCCGTCGGGGCGTCTCATGGGGCGCCTCTGGCGTACGATGACTGCGAAGACGATCTGTCTCCTCATCTGGGGCGTTCCCTTCTTCACGGATGCGATGACCATGTCTCCGACTCCTGCGGAGGGGACACGCCTTGCGACACCGTGGTATCCGGGGACGGTGATGATCTCGATGACCTTGGCACCCGTGTTGTCGATGACGTTGATCTCGGAGCCGTTCTGAAGGCCTCTTGTCTGGTTTCCAGCGATTCCCTTCATTTCACTCCCTCTTCTCGACTACGACGAATGAAACCGTCTTACTGAGCGGGCGGCACTCCATGATCTTCACTTCGTCGCCGACCTTGAGCTCGAAACAGGACGGTGCGTGCACCGTGTACCTGCCTGTCCTCTTCTCGTACCTTTCGTATTTCTCCTGATATTTCAGGTAGTGCTTCTCAACCACCGCGGTCTTGTCCATCCTGACAGAAACGACCGTTCCATCGATGATCTGTCCCCTTACCGGCAATGTGCCGTGGTAGGGACAGTTGGGGTCGTTGCATTCCGCCTTCGGGGGGTTGACATTGATTCCGATATTTCTTGCTGTCATGTTGTTCACCTAACCTTCTTTATTCTGTCTTCTGGTCGGTGTTGTATATCTTTTCCTTTAACGACGAATTCCTTGCCTTCATATGTGAACCTGAATTCATTGCCTGGTTTGGGTACCATTCTCTCAGTTCCGGCCGAGTCGATGGTGAATGTGTTCTTCGTCTCATCAACCACTACGCCGGACAAGCCAGAGTAACATGGTGCTGACAGCACTTCCACATCCAATCCAATGAATTCCGTCCTCATGAAATCACGAGCATTCATCTTACCTTACTTCCGTTTTGAAGCCCATCTCCTCCAGTACGGCTTGCACCTTTCTCTTGTGATCGCCCTGGAGTTCTATGCGTCCGTCCTTGGATGTACCGCCGGCGGCGCACTTGTTCTTCAATTTCTTGGCCAGATCGTTGATGTCGATGGAACCGTCATCGATCCCGTCGATCACCGTCACGACCTTTCCGTACCTACGGCTATCCACCGAGATCCTAACGGACTGGGACTCGCGTGCGATCTCCTCGCACATGCAGAGTTCCTTCGGCAGGCCACATACGGGGCAGATCTCCGTCATTAGAGCTCTTCCTCCTCCTTCTGGACTGTAAGGATGCGAGCGATGTCGGTCCTGATGGAGCGGATCGCGCCGGGGTTGGCCGGTGCACCGCCCATCGAGGAGACGCCTCTCTCGTGCATGAGCTCTTCCCTAAGCTCCTTGAGCTTCTGGTTGCGCTCATCGGCACTCATATCTCTGATCTCAGAAACCTTAAGTGCCATCTCACTCCACCTCTACATTCGCTGCATCTGCTTCGACAGGTTCGGCGGCCTCTGCTGCCTTCGAGGGTGCTACGTAGCCTTCCTCGAAGATCTGCGGGAGGATCTCTGCTGCCTCTGTCCTACCGAGCACTGTTGTGTCAGCAGGCAGTTTCGCGTTGGGTTCCATGATCTGAACGGTCACACCGATGACACCCATCTTCAACTTGGCCACAGCGTATCCGTGGTCCATGAAGTTGGCCTTCGGCTCACCGCAGAACTTGATGTTTCCATCCTTGAACTTCTCGGTCCTGTGCCTCTGACCCGTGAGCTTTCCGGCGATGATGATGTAACATCCCTTGGCGCCCGAGTCCATGATCCTGCGAACGGATGAGTGACCCGCTCTTCTGAAGTGCCATCCTCTCTCGAGGGAGAATGCCAGCTTCTCTGCCATGATCTGTGCGTTGAGGTTGGGGTCCTTGACTTCCTGAACCTCGATCTGGGGGTTCTCGAAGCCGAACTGCTCCTCGATTGCTGTGGTCAGGTTCTTGATCGTCTGACCCTTCCTTCCGATGACGAGACCGGGACGCTCTGTCGTGAGGATGACACGTGTTCCCAGCGGTGTCCTCTGGACGTCGAGTCCTCCGAATCCTGCACGGCTTACCTCTTTCATGAGGTACTCTTTGAGGAGAACCCTGCGGATGTTCTCGGCAACGAATCTTCTTTCTGATGCCATTTCACTCTACCTCCTCAATGATTATCTCGAGGTTGACTGTCTCCTGGTTCCACTGAGTCGCCCTTCCGTGTGCCCTGGGCATGTGTCCGGGTGTGACCCTTCCCCTTGAGGCCGTGATGGTCCTGATGACCATGTTGTCCTTGGAGAGTCCCTTGTACTCAGCGTTGGCGATCGCACTGTTGAGTACTCCGAGTGTCGCCTGTGCGACCTTCTTGGGGTATCTTCCCGGACCTACTCCGGGCTTGTGCGATACACGTTTGTTGTATCTCTTGAGAGGAACGGGGGTCTCGATTGCGATGATGCCCTCGAGGACAGCGACTGCCCTGTCGACCTTCATTCCACGGATCATTCCGCATACCTCGCGTGAGAGCTTGGGTGAGATGGGCATCTCCTTTCCCAATGCCTTCGCGGAGTTCTCGGGGTTCGAATCTGCTGTATATCCTTTCAACTCAAACACCTCACTTCAACGGCATGAACTTCGAGGACCTTGTCGCACCGACTCCGGGTCCGGAGTGCACAGGCATCTTCCTTGTGATGACGAACTCTCCGAGGAAGTGTCCGATCATCTCGGGTTTGATCTCGATGTCCTTGAATTCCTTTCCGTCGTATATGCTGACGGTCTTTCCAACGAACTGGGGTATGATGGGCAGGTCCTTGCGGTGTGTCCTGACTGCTGCTCCGGCCTCAGCGTTCTTGAGGTTGTCGAAGAGCACCTGCTGCTCATAGTTCAGTCCGCGCATGTATGTTCTCCTTGATCTCGAAGGCATGAGTCCGAGGACCTCATCGAATGACATCCCGAGAAGTTCTTCCAGGGTGTAACCGCGGTAAAGGAACTCCTTCTTCCTCCTTGCCTGGATCAAGCTCGCCTTCTTCCTGGACTTTCTCCTGGAAGCTTTTGCTGAACCCATTATCTTAGATTTTCCCATTTGAATCACTTCTTGTCTTTCTTCTTCTTAGGTGAGAGACGACCTACCTTCTGTCCAGGCCATGCGTTGCGGCTCTTGGTACTCGGTCCACCAATGTGAGGGTGACTTCCTCCACCATGGGGGTGATCAACTGCGTTCATCGCGACTCCGCTCACGTGGAAGTGTGCCTTCGACCTGGAGCCGAGTGCGTGACATTTCTTTCCTGATTTCGCGAAAGGCTTGTCCGCCCTACCGTTACCGGCGATGATACCGACGGCTGCACGGCAGTTGGGGTTGAACTCCTTGAGAGCTCCGGACGGCATCTCGACGATGACGACCGCTCCTCTGCTGACGACGGTTCCCGATGCTCCGGCGACCTTGATGTACTTTCCACCGTCTCCGGGCTGTGCCTCGACGTTGTGGATCTCGGTACCCTCAGGGATTGCTGCGAGTGCCATGATGTTTCCGGGTTTCACATCGGACTGTCCGACGACGACCTTCTGGCCGACCGTCATTCCTTCTGCTGCGATCTGATAGTCCTTCTTTCCGTCGTAGTCGATGACTGCGAGGGGTGAGGTCCTTCCTGGTGCGTGGATGATATCCTTGACGATACCCTCTGCGTTGCTCACTGCAGGGAGCCTGACGTCGTCAACGTGCCTGTGGCTGGGTGAACGGTACTGGTTACCGCCTGCTCCACGCCTTTGCGTTCTCAATCTCTTTGCCATGTCCACTCACCTTCAGAATACTCCGACCCTCATTCCGACATCCTCTGCCGAGTAGCCTTCTGAGAGCTTGATGATCGCATGCTTTCCATCTTTCTGGATTCTCGTCCAGACCTTATCGACCTTGACCTCGAAGCGCTCCTCGAAGACGACCTTGATCAATGCCTTGTCCGCATCCCTGTGAACGAGGAACTCGATCTTGTTTCCGTCCTTGAAGTCCTGTGTGGGTGTTCCGCCGATAGCGTTCATTGCCTTCTCTGTTACGAAGGGCCTGATAAGAACATCGTTCTGCTTCACTGTGTCCACTCTCCGATCTTTGCGATTGCCGATTTGGTGTAGACTGTAAGCCTTCCTGCATCTCCTCCGGGTGCGAGCACCGCTGCGTTGATGCTGTTGACTGTCTCGACCTGTACTCCGGGGAGGTTCGCTGCACCTTTGATTACGGGTGCCTCTTTCTCTGTGACGACGAGGAGCACTGACACGGGTGTGCGGTACTTTCTGTTCCTCATCTTACCCCTTCCTGCACGGATCTTGGTTCCGTCCTTTGCGCGGTCGACATCGTATGCGATTCCGATCTTCTCGAAGAGATCGTATACCTCTGATGTCGCCTTGATGTCCTGTACGTCGTCCTCGACGACGATGGGGAACGAGACCGCATCATCGAACTGGTGACCGCGTGCCTTCACACATGCCGCGCAACCTGTGGCTGCGAGAGCTGACTTGCGTGCGAGGACGCGCTCCTTCTGGTTGACCTTGAGTGACCAGTTCTTCTCGGGAACCGGCGGGTGGGCCCTGCGTCCTGAGACGTTGTTAGGTGACTCTGTGGCTTTGCTTCCGTCGTGGATACGCTGTACACGTGCTGTACCGCGTCCCTTACCCCATGTGCTGACCGAGTGCCTCATACCGGATCTTGCTCCGGGTCCGTAGGGCTGCCTGCCGTTGGCCGCTGCCGCGAGGACCGCTTTCTTGATGAGGTCGGGCCTGTAGGGTGTCTCGAAGGCTGCAGGAACATCGATCTTTCCTGCTACGTCCCCTTTAACTGAATAAACATTTGTCTGTGCCATCTAACTCATGCCCCCTGCTTTGATGCTGTCGAGACATAGGTAATGTCCGTGACATCGTTGACAGTCTTGGGTGCCCTTGTTGCATCTCTGAGCCTGACGAGTCTCTTGGTAGGTCCGGGGACCGAGCCGTGGACGAGGACGTACGTGTTGACGACGTCACCGTAGTTCACGAATCCACCCTTGGGTGTGATCTCTGAACCCTCTGCTCCGATCTTCATGAGCTGCTTGTTGAACTCTGTCCTCTGGTGGTATCCCATCTGACCGGATCCGGGAACTGTGCTCCTGACGTATCCGGGTCTCTTAGGACCAAGGTTGGCGATTCCCCTGCGGTGTTTGCTGTTCTTGTGCGAGAGAAGCTTGACTCCCCAGCGCTTGGTAACTCCCTGGAATCCCTTTCCTTTGGTGACTGCGACCACGTCGATGAGTGTACCCTCGGTTGCGAAGTCATTGATCGTGACATCTTTTCCGAGGAGGCCTTTCGCGAACTCTTTCCTCTCGTCGATCGTGCCTCCGCCGATCCTGAGCTCCATGACGTCGGGGACCTTCTTGGGGACTCCCTTGACCATCTTGGGCTGTGTGTAGGCGATGACACGGACGTCATCGACATCGACACCGTCGTATTTCGCGAACGATGCCTCGTCGTGTGACTTCGGGACGTTGAGGCGCTTGTCGAGCAGGGGATCGAGATCCTGTGCCCATACTTCGCCTGCGGTCTTGAGTCCGTAGATCGTGTTCTCGTAGAACCTAACTGCTGCTACCTTCATCGGGGGGACCTCAAGGACCGTTACAGGTACCTGAACTTCCATTCCCGATGTCGTTGCCTTCGCGCGCTTGTCGACTATGAAAGCGTGCGTCATACCGGCTTTGTATCCGGCGAATCCCTGAATCTTGGGTGCACCTGAGATCTCAGGCCAAGAATCAAGGCGGGGTGTCTGCGACTGGGCTCTCTTCCTAGGCCCGTACGCGCGTGATCCCTTCTTTGGACGTCTCCTTTGTGGCATATTTCACATCCTGCGAGAGTATCTTCGCTAATCTCGCATCTTAGTCGATTTCAACGTCTAATCCTCGACCGTGACACCGTGTCCACATCTCGATAAGTATCGACATGAGACCTGGATATGGGTTGCGATTGCATTGCCCGATGTGTCTGGTCGAACATCTTGCGCATTAATCTTAGAGGGTCGTAAACCCACGTCGTATATAAAGGTGTCGCAAAAGAAATTATTATATTACGCGCAAATAAATAAAGAAGAGGAGGACGCTCAGAGCGTACCTTCCTTGGCCTTCTTCTGTGCCCTCTTCATACGGGCCTTGGCATCGAAACCGGTGGCCTTCTCGGCGAACTCGTTGAGCTTCCTCTTGCTGTTGAGGATCTCGTCGTCGGTCATCGGTCCCTTCTTGGTCTCCGTAGCGATGTCCATCTTGTCCTTGGCGAGGACCTTCACCTCGATACGGGTCATGACACCGTACTCTGACACATACACGTCGCCCTCGGCCTTGACATTGCCGAAGACTTCCTTCATGAGGTTCGGAAGAGCATCTCCCTCGACGTTCTTGAACCAACCTCTCTTGATGTCGTAATCCATCCCATCACTTCCTGATCATCAGATCGTCGCTGAAACCCCTGTCGAGGTCAGCCGCTGTTCCCAACATTGATTCGGAGAGCATATACTTTTGCCATCTGTCGCGACATCCGCAGGTCACTTCCAAATCCTTGATATCCTGCGTGAACGAGAACCTCTCGATGCACTCCAATGCCCTCTGATCGCATTCGCCACAGTTGTGCACACCCCTCTGACTGCCTCCGCCGGAAGGCGATGACATCAATCTGGAATTCACTGTGCCAGATAACTGTTTGAACACCTCGATCAGCGACCAGATCCACGGTGGTCTGTAGTCCCCTCTCCTCCAGATCCTCTCCACGACCGTGCCCTTCTGCACGTTGACGGGATTGATCGATATCTCGTCGGAGAACGGGTCCGCGAACCTGGCGGATGCCACCGCGGAATCTATGGCGGCACGTTCCTGCATGTACAACGGTTTGAGCAACAGATAGGAACGTACCATCAGTCCCATGTCCTTGGCGGCCTCCCCTGCCTTCCTCGCATCGTCGGGTGTGAAACCCTTCCTTATGCTGACCTCCATCACCTTCGGGTCCGATGATTCGAGACCCAATGCGATGGTCGTCGACTTGGGCAGTGTGGAGAGGACATCCCTGTCTATGAACTCGGGACGGCTCTCGAAGAGTATACGGTCACATGAGGAGAACTCGTCGAAGATGCGCTCGCGCACCGATAACGGTATCTCGTTCTCGTCCAGGAAACTCCCGGAGGTGTACAGTTTCACGAACCTCTCCCCCTTGTAGCGGGAGAGCATCTGGTCGACCTGCTTCATCAGGTCGTCCTCGGTGACGTTGTGCAACGATGCTGTACGATATCCGCACATGGTACATCCGCCACAGTTCTTCGCCCATACGCAACCGTTCGTGCGCATGATGGCGACCATGGCGTCGGATATCTGTCCCTTGACGACATCCTTCTCCTTCCAGAGTGTCTCCAGTTCATCTGGCCTTCTCTCTTTCATCCGACCTCGTATCCCCCTTCCCATTAATAATAACGCGCACACGACCATAACTTATATATCACTCGGTCCGATGGGGATTTTGGTTATGCCTATGGCTAAGAACATAATTGTAATCGGATCGGGTGCGGCAGGAATGACGGCCGCATCGGCCGCGAGAAGGCAGGATCCATCATCTAACATCACGGTATTCACCGAGGACGAATACATCTCATACTCCCCTTGCGTGATCCCCTGGGCCATCGAAGGCAGGGCGTCATGGGAGAGCATCGTCATGCACGATCCCGCTTACTACGAGAAGGAGAGGAACATAAAGGTCCTCACGAAGACGACGGTGACGGCCGTCGACGGCGAATCCAAGAAGGTGAAGGTCGGTGATGCGGAATATCCCTATGACTCACTGGTGATCGCCACAGGAGGCACCGTGTTCATACCGCCCGTACCAGGGAAGGACCTGGACGGGGTGTTCGTCGTAAGGACGATCAATGACGGTAAGGCCATCCAGAACGCACTGAAGGATGTGAAGACCGTCGTGATCGGAGGAGCAGGTGTCATCGGATTGGAGATGGCCCTCTCGCTCAAGAACGCAGGGAAGGACGTCGTCGTCATCGAGATGATGGACCAGGTCATCCCGCGTATCGCCGATAAGGACATGGCGGAACCCATCCAGAAGTACCTCGAGGAGAAAGGTATCAAGTTCGTCATGAAGGCACCCATCCAGGGTGTCAACGGTGAGAAGAAGGTCGAATCCGTGACTGCCGCAGGTCAGACATACCCCTGCGAGATGGTCATCTTCGCCACAGGCGTACGTGCCAACCTCACATTGCCCAAGATGTTGGAACTCGACATCGGTCAGCTCGGAGCGGTCGCCGTATCGCCCACCATGCAGCCCTACAAGAGAGGAAGGCTCGTCCCCGACGTGTTCCTCGCAGGAGATGTCGTCCAATGTCAATCCGCGATCCTCGCGGGTCCGACCATGAGTCAGCTGGGATCCTCCGCAGTGAGGCAGGGACTCATCGCCGGTGCCAACGCCGCAGGTGCGAGGAAGTCCGCCGGACCGGTAGCAAGCCCATGGGTCAGCGTCATCGGTGACAAACAGATCGCCGGAACGGGAATGTCCCAAGGTCTCGCATCCTGGTATGGCATAAGGACGGTCGAGGGTAAGGCATGCGGACTCACGCGTGCAAGATACTATCCCGGCGGAAAGGAGCTCATCGTGAAGGTCCTTGCCGACGAATGTTCGCACAGACTCATCGGAGCACAGATCATCGCAGGAGAGGATGCGACAGGCCGTATCAACTGGCTCACCGAGGCCATCATAGACGGTGTGACCGCGGAGGACTTCTCCGTACGTTCGGAGAACGCATACTGCCCGCCGACATCGATGGTCAGGGACGTCGTCCTTGCTGCGGTGGACGATCTCTGTGACAACCTGAAGAAGAATTGATACCATGGAGTACAAGGAATACAAAGCGATCTACAATCGGCTGAACTCCGTCAAGGATGTCAAGAGACTCGAGGACGAAGGATACGATTTCAGATTCGCAGAGACGCTGTACACCCAGAAGATGAGCAGGGATGTCAAGAGGAGATTCTATGTCGTCAAGAACAACTCCGCCAAGCTGTTGAAGGAATGGAAGAGAGGCACATCCATGATGGAACTCGCGGAGAAGTGGAACTTCCCCCCGATCCTCATGGCCATGTTCATCTTCCTGGAGGACGGAGCGACGAGGAAGGAGTTCTGGGACTACATCAACGACCCCGACCAGTTGGTCGAGGAGGTCTCGGATGAGCTCAGGGAGGTCATCGAGAACGATATCATCTACTCCCCCGAAGGGAACATCAGACAGAGGGAGAGAGGGATCTGGGGAGAGAACCTGCTCCACCAGTGGTTGGACGGCCAGGGCATCACGTACCGCGTCGAGGACGATCTGAAGGGTGTGTACGAGAAGACGCCCGACGCACTCCTCGACAAGCCGATGATGTACCATGGGCACAAGATCTACTGGGTCGAGAGCAAGGCCTCGTTCGGTGACAACACGGAGTTCAAATACAATTCCAGGAAACAGCTCATCCCCTATACGCAGATCTTCGGGCCCGGTATCGTGGTCTATTGGACCGGATGTCTCGACGATCTCGAATGTCCGAAGGATGTGTTCGTCAGGGACATATCCATCATGGACGACCATCTCGATTGGATCGAGGATGAAGAAGAGGAGTGATCCTCTTCACCTCCATCCTATCGGATATGACAGATACGTCTATCCGAACAATGATTCTTGAGAAACGGAATGGTAGCGAGGAGTCGATTTGAACGACCGATCTCCGGGTTATGAGCCCGACGGGATATCCTGGCTA
>CAVGUW010000024.1:0-21155 GCA_963632775.1 Bacteroides salyersiae
CGGTCACATCCACCTCCGATTCATACGGATTCGTGAGTGCCGTTACGACCACAGGAAAACTCGAGGTCGTCTTGAACGACGGTTACAGAACATACACTCTGACGATACCTGGAGGAACATCCATCGCTACGGGAACCGTCGTTTCCGTGGAGTATTTGGATTTCACTTCTGATACGACGAAGTACCAGATTACCACACCCGGAATCACGGAGTTCAGTGTCAAGGTGCCTGTACAGACCGGATTCAAGAGTGCAGAGGTCTACCGTAACGGTTCGACGGACGGAATAAGCAACGTCAAGTACAACTCCAGTGAGGGATACGTGACGTTCGATGCGGGACACAACTCCGAATTCACGATCGTCCTGTCCAACACAGCACCCTCATCAAGCACATCATCGGATTCGGCCGACCAGAACATGTTGTTCGTAGCATCGATCGTTCTGCTCGTAGTGGCGATCCTTGCTTTGGCTGTCGTGATCAAGAGGAGATAAACTACAACCGATCGGGTCTGACGATGTCCTTCCGGACATCGTCCGATCCTTCTTTTTATTTTGATTCGAGCTAGGGCACATCTTACCATGAAGGTGCATCGTATCGTTGGCTCGCATACTTAATTAGAAATGGGCCTCAGAGTCTGAGTTTGTCGTCTTCGCATATTCTCGATCGACGGATTGATGGGGAATCGACAGGGCATGTGGCGGCCTACGTATTCTATAGACGACAGAATAACGAATCGACGATCTATGACCCAAGGATTGTGACGGATCAGTCCAAAAGAGGGAACAATCAGAACGGATTCACATGTACCATGACATGTTTCACCTTGGAGAATTCGCTCTCGATCCTGTCGTGGACCTCCTCTGCGATCCTGTGACCTTCCTCGACGGTGATCTTGCTGTCGACCGCTATCTCCACGTCGACGTAGATCCTGTTACCGAATAATCTTGTGTGGATCGAGTCTATGCTCTTCACGCCGTCGACGGAGCATATGATGACCCTGAGGGAGTTCTCCGTGTTATCGTCGCACGAGGTGTCCAACATCTTCTTGTACGAATCGTTGAGGATATCCCATGCGACCTTGATGATGAAGATCGAGATGACCATACTCGCGATCGGATCCGCTATCGGGTAGCCCATCATCGCAAGTGCGATACCGACCAACGCACCCACGGAGGACAACGCATCGGATCTGTGATGCCACGCATCCGCCCTGAACGCATCGCTGTCTATCACCCTCGCATAGTGCATGGTGTACCAGAACATCCCTTCCTTCACAGCGATCGAGACCACGGCCGCGATCAGAGGGAGGACGGTGGGTGTGTTGTCCACATACGTCCCGTTCACCACGGATGTGATCGCGGAATACATGATACCGATCGCGGTCACGATCAGTATTATGGAAAGGATCTGTGATGCTATGCATTCGATACGTTCGTGTCCGTACGGATGCTCGTGATCCATACCCTTCCTCGAGATCCTGGCACCGACGAATGCTATGGCAGTTGCAAAGACATCCGATAGGGAATGCGCCGCATCCGAGATCATCGCCGCAGAATTACCGATGATACCTGCGAAGAGTTTGAACAGGGATAGGACTATGTTCCCGCCCACACCGATCACCGTAAGATGTCTGATGATCCGTTTCTCTTCCTCGCAACTCATCGGATAACGAATAAAGAGCCGATATATAGGTGCTTTTATGATGGTTTTTAGGCAAAACTATTATCCATAGGTCATCCAGAAGGGTATCAGGATGATGTGACCATACCTTTCTCGACATTCCTCTGCGTGAGCAATGCTACGCACAGGATGGTCATGGCACCGATGGAATGACCGAGGACGAGTCCCCAGAAGATACCGTCCATGCCCATGAACGATGCAAGGAAGATGAACGATCCTATAAGAGCGAGGTTCCTCCACACGGCACAGAATACGGAGTAGTTGGGACGTCCCATGGCCTGGAGGTATCCCGAGCATATGGGCGTGAACGCGAACAACGCCGAATAGAGGCACATGATCCTGAGCGCATGGACCATCGTCGGTCTCAATGCGGCCATCTCTTCAGAATATGTGAAGATGAACAGTGCCTGTTCCGAGAATATCTCGGTGATGATCGCGAGACAGATCACCGCTGCCAAGGATAGCATCAATGCGTAACGGAAGGATGCCTTCATCCTGTCCGTGTTCCTCTGACCGAAGGCGGACGATGCGACCGGGACCAATGCGGAACCTATCGCCATGGCGGGGATGACTATCAGATCGATCAGATTGTCCGGTGTGGAGTATACGGTGAGTCCCTCGGAACCACCGGTGTTGATGACGATCACGTTCAACACCGCGTTCATGGCGTACATGACGGCGTATTCGATCATCTGAGGTATCGCTGCGACGGAGACCATCCTCATCTGTTCCTTCTCGTATTTCATATGCGAACGGTCGATGGTGAGGTAGGTCCTCCTGCTCATGATGAAGTATGCACCTATGAGCAACGAGAACACCGTGGCGATGACGGTGGCGATGGCCGCACCGCGTACGCCCATGTCGAGCCAATAGATGAACACTGGATCCAAAACTATATTCGATATGGCCATGACGATCATCATGACCGTGGAGAGCGATGTAGCACCCTGACCGTTCAGGATACCGCCGATCGCACCGTTCATGAGGATTATGATGGCGCATATGCTGTAGATGGTGAGATACGATTCGGCCATGTCCAGGACATCGCCCGCACCGAGGATCGTGAGGATGCCTCTCTGCGATATGAGCAATATGGGTGTGAGGATTATCGCGAACACCAATCCGAACAACAACGCCTGTGATGCGGCATTGCATGCCTTCTCCTTGCTGTCCGCACCTATCATCCTGGAGATGATGGCGGATGCTCCGACTCCGAGACCGCTTCCGAGACCGACTATGGTCATGTAGATCGGTATGACGACGGCGATGGCGGCCATGGCATCCACTCCCAGTCCGGAGCACCATGCACGGTCCGCGAGGACATTGACCTGCGATACCAACAATGATAGGATCAGAGGGATGGCCAACTTGCGTATGGCGACCTTCGGATTGCCTAGAAGTATCGAGACGTTCTCCTCCGCTGTCATGATGTGTGGCCCATGTCCAGCTTTATTAAATATCTTTTGAGAACGGAGTCAAAAATAAGGAATTGTCCGGGGCGTTGGCCCCGGTAAGGAGTTCAGCTGAACAGGATTCCCCTGTCGATCATGATCTTCAGCAAGAAGTAGATGAAGAAGATGACTGCGAGTGCCCAGATGATGACGGAGATTTCCTTGGATTTCTTCGTCACGACCTTTCCGATCACGAATGCGAAGACACCGAATGCGATACCGTCTGTGATCGAACCCGAGAGACCCATCATGAAGATCGTCATGAATGCCATTGCGCACATGACGGGGTCGTCCCACTCGATATCCTTGACGCTCTTGATCATCATGATACCGACGAGCACGAGTGCACCGACCGTACATGCGGATGTGAACGTTCCGAAGAATCCGGAGAAGAACAATGCGACGATGAACAGGATACCGACGACGATCGGCATGATACCTGTCCTTGCACCTGCGTTGATACCTGTGGTGGACTCGATGAACGATGTCGTGGTGGATGTACCGCACACAGCTCCTGCGACGGTAGCGACAGCGTCACATGTGAGTGCCTTGCTTCCGTTCTTGAGGTGACCGTTCTCATCGATCATACCTGCGGCACCGCCGACACCGATGAGGGTTCCGGCCGTGTCGAACATGTCGACGACGAACAACGAGACAGCAGCTGCGATGAACGAGGGCCACATTGCACCTTCGAACATCTCGAAGTTGGTGAACACGGCACCGAAGAGTCCGAAGTCGGGTGTAGATACGAACGAATCGGGTGACCATGTGGGGATGAGGAAGATACCTTCCTTGACGAGGTCGGATGTGACTCCGGCGTTACCCATGATGATACCGACGACCCATGTCGCTATGAGTCCGACGATGACCGCGTACCATTTCTTCATGAACCAAAGGACGAGCGTCACAAGGAGACAGAACAAGGACAGGAGGACTCCGGGGTCACCGAGGTCACCGATGGCCAATGCACTGCCGCTGCCGTGAACGATGATACCTGCGTTGAAGAGACCTACGACCGAGATGAAGAAACCGATACCTGCCGATATCGCGAGTTTCATCGAACCGGGGATCTCATCGAGGATCCTCTCCCTCCATCCGGATACTGTGAGGATGAGGAACAGGATACCCGAGACGAAGACGACCATCAGACCCTGCTCGAATGTGAATCCCATCGCAAGACAGATGGTGTACGACAGGAATGCGTTCACACCCATACCGGGTGCGAGTGCGACCGGGAATCTTGAGTAGATACCCATCAGGATACATGCGATGATGGCCGCCATCGCGGTAGCGGTGAATAGCTGCTCGGTGGTGTAGCCCGGTGCAGCAGGACCGAGGATATTGGGGTTGACGATCAGGATATAGACCATAGCGAGGAATGTGATCACTCCTCCCCTTAGTTCCGTACCGAACGTCGAGCCTCTCTCGGTGATTCTGAAATATGAATCGATTGAAGCTTTAAAATCGCTCATATATTTTCGTATTTGTTAATCGAATATAAGGGTAATGATTTAATAGTGAGAGGGACGGCCCTCTCGGTCATATTTTCATATGATATATGAAGGGGAGAGGATGCGTCCCTTATAAGGGACGCGACCCCTCGTTTCAATCCTCGGTCTCCTCGAATTGGCTGTTGTAGAGTCCTTCGTAGAACCCTCCTTTCGCAAGGAGCTCCTCGTGCGTACCCTGTTCGATGATCGAACCCTCGTTCATCACGAGGATGAGGTCGGAGTTCTTGATCGTCGAGAGACGGTGGGCGATCACGAACGATGTCCTGTCCTTCGCGAGACGGTCCATCGCCTCCTGTATGATCCTCTCCGTCCTCGTATCGACGGAACTAGTCGCTTCATCCAATATGAGGAGCGGTGACCTGTCGATCATCGCACGTGCGATGGTGAGCTGTTGTCTCTGACCTGCGGAGAGGGTGGCGGTGCTTCCGAGTACGGTATCGTACCCATCCGGGAGGGTGGTGATGAAGTGGTGTATGCCGACGGCCTTACACGCTTCGATCACCTCCTCATCACTGACGTTCTCCCTGCAGTAGACTATGTTCTCCCTGATGGTGCCTTCGAAGAGCCAGGTATCCTGGAGCACCATGCAGAACTGCTCGTGCACGTTCTCCCTCGGGATTTCTTTTATCGATACCCCGTCGAGGAGGATGTCCCCGCTGGTGACGTCGTAGAACTTCATCAGGAGGTTGACCATGGTGGTCTTACCGGCACCCGTCGGGCCTACGATGGCGATCTTCTGTCCCGGTTCCACTGAAGCGGAGAAACCGTGGATGGTCTCCTCCCCATCAACATATCCGAAATGGACGTCCTTGAACTCGACCTTACCTTTGGCGTTGATGCGCTTGGTGAGCATCGATTCGTCGGAGAGCTCCGGTGTGTCGAGGAACTCGAACACACGTTCGGAACCAGCTGCGACGGATTGCATGCTGGTGAATGCCTGCGACATCTGTGCCAAGGGCTGCGTGAACAATCTGACGTAGATCATGAACGCCACGATCGTACCTATATCGGTCCTACCGTCGAGGACGAGTATCGCACCCACGACACATACGGCGACGTATCCGAAGTTCCCGATGAAGCTCATCAACGGCATCATGAGTCCGCTGAGGAACTGCGAGAAGAACGCACTCTTGGCGAGATCATCATTGATCTCGTTGAACCTCTCGGTCGCCTGTTCCTCTCCGTTGTACGCTTTGACTATGTTGTGGGCACCGTACGTCTCGGCGATATGTCCGTTCATCCTACCGAGGTCGCCCTGCTGTCTGTCGAAGTACTTCTGGGATCTCGACATTATGACGGCCATCAGCACTATGCCTGCCAGTGAGGATACCACTGCGGTGATCATCATGAGCACGTTGGTGACGGTCATCATCACTATCGAACCGATGAACAGCGTGACCGATGACACCAACATGCCTATGGCCTGGTTCATGGACTGTCCCATGGTATCCGCGTCGTTGGTGACACGGCTCATGATGTCCCCGGTGGATGTCCTGTCGAAGAAGCTCAGCGGTATGCGGTTGATCTTCCTGGAGATATCCCTACGGAGGTTACCTGCGGTCCTCTGTGTGACGGTTGCGAGTATCAGACCCTGTGCGAGCATCAACACCGCACTTATGACGTAGATGATGGCAAGTGTAACACCATATCTTCCGACCTCATCCATCGGTATGCCGGTCATGATGTTGTCGGTGATGATGTTGGTCATGTCCCTGAGCACGTTCGGTCCGAGCAGCGAGAGCACCGTACCGATCATGGACAGTATGATCGCGAGCACGATGTACTTGCGATATCTATCCATGTAGCCGAAGAGTCTCTTCCATGACTGTACCAGATCCTTGGGCTTATCGCCCTTGGGTCTGTCGAATCCCGGTCTGTGCGGAGGGCTCATCTCAACTCCTCCTCCGATAATTGTGAGTATGCTATCTCGCGATACACATCGCATGATTGCATCAACTGATCGTGAGTGCCTTGACCTACGACCTTGCCCTCATCGAGGACGATGATATCATCGGCATCGATGATCGTACCGATCCTCTGTGCGACTATGATGGTGGTGGCATCCTTCGTCTCGCGTTTGAGAGCATCACGGAGTTGGTGATCCGTCCTGTAATCCAATGCGGAGAAGGAATCGTCGAAGATGTAGATCTCCGGATCCCTGCACACCGCACGTGCGATGGCGATACGCTGTTTCTGACCTCCCGAGAGGTTGGTACCTCCCTCGGAGACCATCCTCTGGTATCCTCCCTCTCCCTTCTCGACGAAGTCCTTACCTTGGGCGATGGACACCGCCCTCTTGACGTCGTCATCGGTGCGGTCGTCGCTGGTATCCCCGTACTTCACATTGTCGGAGATGGTCTGATTGAACATGACCGCCTTCTGCGGTACATATCCGATCCTGTCGCGGAGATCCTTCAACTTGTAATCCCTCACGTCCATCCCATCGACCAGTACCTCTCCTTCGCTCACGTCGTAGAAACGGGGGATGAGGTTGACCAGGGTGGTCTTACCGCTTCCGGTGGCACCGATGAATGCCACCGTCTGTCCCTTCCTTGCGTTGAAAGATATGTCCTTCAGCACATAGTCTCCCGATCCGGGGTACTTGAAGGATACATCCTTGAACGAGACCGTTCCCTTCTCTTCGGATGTGTTGACGGATGCACCATCCGTTATGGACGGTTCCGTATCGATCACCTCCTGTATCCTCTTGGCCGCGACCATAGCACGGGGAACGATCATGAAGATGATCACCAACATCAGGAATGCCATGATCACCTGCATCGCATACGACGAGAACACGATCATGTTGGAGAACTCGGTGAGCTTGCCCATACCTTCGGACCTGTCGATGATGTACGCCCCAAGCCAATAGATGGCGAGGGACAGGAAGCTCATGACCGTGCTCATGAGCGGTGACATCACTGCCAACGCACGCGTTATGGTGATGTGTGTACCGGTGATGTCGTCGTTGGCGACATCGAACTTCTTCTCCTGATAGCTCTCGGCGTTGTACGCATGTACGACACGGAGACCGTTGAGGTTCTCCTTCGTGACACGGTTGAGGTCGTCGCTGAGCCATTGGATCCTCTTGAACCTCGGTACGACGAACAACATGACGCATCCGATACATACGATCAGTACGACCACGGCGATAGCCGTGACCATGCTCCATTCCAAGTTCTTGTCGAGTATCTTCGATATCGCCCATATCGCGAGGATGGGTGCCTTTATGACCACCTGCAATCCCATGGCGACGGCCAACTGTATCTGTGTGACATCGTTGGTGGAACGTGTGATGAGCGACGGTATGGAGAATTTGTTGATCTCCTCGAGGGAGAATCTCTCCACGTTATCGAACTGCTTCTTACGGAGTGTGGCGGACAGACTCGCCGCGATGTATGCGGCTATGAATCCGCACAGGATGGATGCGAACAGCGAACCGAACGCACATGCGAGCATCTTCGTACCGTCGGATATGACGGAGTCCACGGAACCACCGGTCGAGATGGTCTCGGTTATGCTCGTCATGTACCCTGGGATCTCGAGATCGAGATACACCTGTACGCAGACGAAGGCGACGATGAATGCGATCAGTCCCCAATCCTTCTTCCTGAGGTACTTGAATATCATCTGCGGACCTCCACATCATCCTTTAGTCTCTGTATTATCTTCGAATGGATGCGGGTGAGCGTCTCCCTCTCTTCCTCTGTGAGGTCTTTGAGGAGTTCCTTCCACGCACCATCTATCGCTCCGCCTATGCTCTCTACCGCATCCTTTCCCTTATCGGTGAGGTATAGGCTGTACTCGCGGGAACCCTCGTTCATATCCACGATGAACCCGTTGGTCATCAGCGATCTGACGACACGTGTCGTCAGTGCCTTGTCCACGAACATCTCCTCCGACAGTTCCTTCAGGGATGTCCCCTCGTTCTCATATATCGCCATCAGGAATTGGCCGTGGGTACGTTTGAGGCCCATGGATTCCGAGATCGGCGATACCCGTCTCTCGATGAAGTTCTTCATCGCCTGTGGATTGATATCCACATCACATCTTATCATGATGGTTGACATATCAACTTAGTATATATGGTTGACGTGTCAACTGACATCCTGGCGTATCGCATCATTATATCCGTGGGATGTGTTGTCCAGCGTATGCTGATAGATGCTCACATACACATGTGGGAGAGACGTTGCCTTCCGGACGAGGCGGTCAGGAGATACCTAGGACCGTTATCGAAGCTGAAGGAGTTGGGTCTCGACGGGATCCTGGATTTCAGATTGGATGAGGACTACCCATTCCCGGATTACGATGTGAGGATAGACGAACCCATCAGCATGATGGACGCCAACCACGTGGATTATGCCGTGGTGTTGGCCACTGATTTCGGTCTGATCAACGAAGGACGCATGACCAACTACGAGTACGTGGATTGGGTCTTCCAACGCTGTTCCGTGGATGATCGTTTCATACCGTTCATCGGTATCGATCCCAACAGGAGGGATGCCATCGAGATGTTGGACAACATGGTATCCAAGTACGATCCCAAGGGATTGAAGGTCTATCCTGCGACGGGATTCTATCCCGATGATGACAGATACGACAGATTCTGGGGAAGGGTGGAGGAATACGGATTGATCGTCACGTCCCATGCGGGCATGGCACTCCCTCCCTTGGATGAGAGATACTGCCACCCCAGCAGCTTCGCCAAGGTGGCAGAGAGACATCCGGAGATGAGGATAATAATCGCCCACCTGGGAGGGAAGTTCCATGATGAACTGTATCCGTTGATGGATCAACATGAGAACGTGTACACGGATTGTTCCGCATTGCAGGGATGGGCCGCAGAGGACATCACCATGATAGACAAGAGATTGGACGCGGTCACATCGAGATATCCCAAGAGGGTGGTGTTCGGGACGGATTTCCCGTTGTATGAGGACCATACGAACATGTACCGTTTCCTGGACATCATAAGGAATGGCAAGTGGGGTAACGACACCATAAAGGATGATCTTCTGGGTAACAACATGGCACGTCTGCTCGGTATCTAATCAATAAATATCAATAGAGCGTTCTGTAGCATATGTCAGAAGGTGGAACCTCCTCAGGTATCGATTGGGCATCCCTGAGCGAGACTTTGAACAGTCATCATGTGCCGGAGATAGCCCTGATATTGGCAGGGATATTGGCCATATTGATCGCATATATGTATGTCAAGGACAAGGACGGTATCAACTACAAGCTATGCATGCTGTTGGGGGTGCTGGTGGGTGCCGTCACAGCCGTCCTCTGTGTGACATCGTCATTGAAAGGTACCATGAGTACGCTGATCATAGTGGTCGTGGCGTGCTTCGCATTGGTCATCAGACCGTTCCGCGACGTCAAGTTCGCGGTCGTGTTCGCGTTCTTCGCAATGATCGTGGTGTATATCTTCCTCGGCGGTCTGACCGGTAATCTGGAAATGTTGGCATCGGGATGGCCGAGGATCATATTGGCGTTCGTCGTGGGTGCCATAATCTACCTGATGCTGATGTTCCTTCAGGACCTCACGCTCATGTTCGCGAAGATATTCAACATGTGGCCCGTGCTGATGGTCCTGGGTGTCATCTGTATCGCTGAAGGTATCTCCATCTACACCGGACACGGTTCGGTGTACGATATGCTGAAGGCATTCCTCGATTCGAACAAGGGAATGATCCTAGCACTGCTCTGAGGGTGGGACATCCAGTCCCATCCATCGGTCACGGCCGAAATCGGCGTGACCAATTCCTTTTTTATATAGCTATTATATTGTCGGGAACTAAGAATGGATGATTGGCATCCGGCATTACCTTTAAATCATATAAGGTTATGAAGTGCCAAGCGGGCCGGTGGCTTAGCTAGGATATAGCGCTGGCCTTCTAAGCCAGACGCCTCGGGTTCGAATCCCGACCGGCCCGCCAATGCATTCGCATTCAAAAAGAGGAGACATCATGAAGAGAGGCTCACGCGCCTGGAAGAAACGCGGTAACCAGCGTTGGAAATGGCGCAAGAAGAAGATGAGAAGAAGAAAGAAAGCACAGAAGATGCGCAAACAGTAAGTCTGATCATAATTAGGTTTACACGGGGGTTTAGGCTAACCTGGTAGACTAGCGGGCTCCAGTTATAGAGCGTGATTAGAAATGGGTTTGCTGACAGTTGTGATGAATAACTGGAGCGATGACTCATAATTTCGCTGGGGGTAGCTCCCCCAGTGGTGGAAACCCGCCTATAGGGGTTCAAATCCCCTAGCCCCCACTCAGCGCATCGACTGATTTCTTTACCCACCCTGCGGGATGGGTCAAACTTCTTCTTTATCTTTATATGGCGATCGGATCGCACGATTTGTATTCTTATCGATACCGTACGGTACGTTATGATTCTAGAAAAATGAGGTGAAAGGGCTTTCGCCCTCTCAGTTCTTGAAACTGTGTATTGGTGCGGGGATCCTTCCGCCGCGGTTCACGAATTCGTCACACTTGAATTCGTTGACCTTCATGATCGGGGCCCTTCCAAGCAATCCGCCGAATTCCGCGGAATCCCCGACATCCTTACCGATCACAGGGATGATCCTGACGGCCGTGGTCTTCTGGTTCACCATACCGATGGCCATCTCGTCGGCGATTATACCGGAGATCGTCTCGGGAGTGGTCTTACCGGGTATGGCGATCATATCCAATCCAACGGAACACACACAGGTCATCGCTTCCAACTTCTCCAATGTGAGCGAACCTATCGTCGCCGCCTCGATCATGCTGGCATCCTCGCTCACGGGTATGAACGCACCGGACAATCCGCCCACATAGGACGATGCCATCACACCGCCCTTCTTCACCTGGTCGTTGAGTATGGCGAGTGCCGCCGTGGTACCGGGTGCACCGACCCTCTCGAGACCCATTCCCTGGAGGATATCCGCTATGCTGTCACCGATCGCAGGCGTGGGTGCCAACGAGAGGTCCAATATACCGAAGGGTACGTTGAGCCTCTTGGATGCCTCCTTACCGACGAGCTGTCCGACCCTGGTGACCTTGAATGCGGTCTTCTTGATCGTCTCGCAAAGCTCTTCGAAGTTCGCACCCTTGCAGTTCTCTATCGCGGTCTTCACCACACCGGGTCCGCTGACACCTACGTTTATCACGGCATCACCCTCGGTGACACCGTGGAACGCACCGGCCATGAACGGGTTGTCGTCCGGCGGGTTGCAGAACACCACAAGTTTAGCGCATCCGATGGAATCGCTCTCCTTCGTGGCCTCCGCCGTTCTTTTGACTATATCTCCCATCATCCTGACGGCATCCATGTTGATACCGATCTTCGTGGAACCCAATCCGATGGAGCTGCATACGTTGTTGGTGGTGGCCAACGCTTTGGGTATCGATTCCATGAGCAACCTGTCGGCCTTGGTCATGTCCTTCATCGGCAATGCCGAGAATCCGCCTATGAAATTGATACCGATCTTCGCCGCCGCCTTGTCCAACGCCCTTGCGATGGACACGAAATCATCCGGTGTGTCGCATGCGGCACCTCCGATCAACGATATCGGTGTCACAGATACCCTCTTGTTGACTATCGGTATACCGTATTCGAGACCGATCTCGTCACCGACCGATACGAGGTTCTTGGCGAGGGTGGTGATCTTGGCGTAGACCTTCTCGCAGAGACTATCCACATCGGGGTCGATACAATCCATGAGGTTGATACCCATGGTGATCGTCCTCACATCGAGATTCTCCTGTGAGATCATCTTGTTGGTCTCGAGGACCTCGTTAATGTTGATCACGGACATCCGATCATATCCTGTGCATCATATCGAAGATCTCTTCACGCTGGGCCTTGATCACGCATTTGACATCCTCGGCCACGGCATCCAATCCATCAGTGAGATCGGCGAAGCTCCCTTTGTATCTCGACGTGTCGACGATCATCATCATGTTGATGTATTCCTGTACCGTCGTCTGTGCGATATCGAGGATGTTTATGTCGTTCTCAGAGAAGAACGTACAGACCTTGGCGATGATACCGACCGTGTCCTTCCCTACAAGCGTTACGATTGTCCTTTCCATTTGGTTCAGCTCCGTTACTGTTCTGCCAGGATGGCGTATTCATATGAATCTGCAAGTGCTATTAGCGATGCCTCCACGACGTTCTCGGACACACCTATGGTGGTCCACGTGGATTTACCGTCGGTGGATTTGATCAGTACCCTTACCCAGGATTCGGTACCGCAGTTCTCGTCTATCACACGTACCTTGTAATCCGTGAGTCTGATCCTCTTGATGATATCGGGATAGAATTTGCTGAGTGCCTTCCTCAACGCCTTATCCAAGGCGTTGACCGGACCTTCGCAGTCCGCGGCCGTGTGCTCTATCTCTCCCAATTTGTCGGCGATCTTTATGCTGGCCTCGGAGATGAGCTGTGTGGTGCCCACACCATCGATGTTCAGCCTGAATCCGCGTATGTCGAACGGTCTCGATTCCTTGTCCAATATCCTCTCCACGAGGAGTTTGAAGCTAGCATCCGCCGTCTCGAACTGATATCCTTTCGCTTCCAGCTCCTTCACGCGGGCGAGGATCCTGTTCACACCGTCCTTATCGGCATCGATATCCATCTCGGACAGTTTCTTCAGGACGTTGGATTTACCGGACATGTCCGAAACGACTATGTTCCTGTGGTTACCGACGGATTCCGGAGGTACGTGCTCGTACGTGGCGGGATCCTTCATCAGTGCGCTGACGTGCATCCCACCCTTGTGGGTGAACGCCTTGTCACCGACGTACGGCATATGGGCGAGATGTCTCGTGTTCGCGGATTCCGAGACAGAATAGCTCAACGACCTCAGATCCGTGAGGTCCATGGGCATCTCGTATCCGAGTTTGAATTTGAGATCGGGTATGACTGAACATAGGTTGGCGTTACCGCACCTCTCTCCGATACCGTTGACGGTACCCTGTACCATGGTCGCACCGCTCTCCACTGCCATGAGCGAGCATGCGACCGCGAGTTCGGAGTCGTTGTGACAGTGGATACCGATCCTGGGGAACCTCTCGCATATACGCGAGACGACCTTCCCGATGAAGGACGGTAACGATCCTCCGTTGGTATCGCAGAGGACGATCCATTCCGCACCGCCGTCTATGGCGGCGTCGACGACCTCCATCGCGTATCTCTCATTCGCTCTGTAACCGTCGAAGAAGTGCTCCGCATCGAAGATGACCCTCTTGCCATTATCCCTGAGGAATGATACGCTATCCCTGATCATCCTCAGGTTCTCCTCCAATGTGGTCTTCAATGCCTCTGTGACATGGAAATCCCATGCCTTGCCGAATATGCATGCCCATTCCGTCCTGGAATCGACCAGTGTCCTGAGACCCTCGTCCTGATCCGCTCTTGAATTGGCTTTGCATGTACTGCCGAATGCAACCATCGCGCTCTTCTTCAGTTCCCTGTCGACGGAGAACAGTTCCCTGTCCTTCGGGTTGGATGCGGGCATCCCGCCCTCTATGAAATCCATCCCGAAATCATCGAGCAGGTCGATGATCGTCTCCTTGTCGCCGAGGGAGAATGATATCCCCTCGGTCTGTGCACCGTCACGCAGTGTGGTGTCGTAGATGTAGATCTTCTCGGACATGTTCATTTCTTTCTCGCTTCGAGTATGTATATCAGGTCACTGAGTATTGCCGACGCAGTTTCGCTCCTTCCCGCACCGCGTCCGGATACCGTTATCGGACCGGCGAAGTCGGTCTGTATGACCGCTGTGTTGAGCGTTCCCGTGAGACTGAGCGGGTGTCCCTTGGGGATGAGCCTTGGTGAGACATCCAACTTATCCCTCGAGACCTCACCGATGAGCCTTATGACCATATCGTGGTCCTTGGCAAGGGCGATGGCCCCGTCGGTGATGGTATCGATACCGTTGATGGATACGTCCTTGATGGTCACATCCCTGCCGAACACCGCGTTCGCGAGGATGGCGACCTTACATGCGCTGTCGATACCCTTGATATCATACGTAGGGTCGGCTTCCGCATATCCCAACTGTTGGGCTTCCTTGAGTGCCTGGTCGAAGGGCATACCGCGGTCCATCCTGCTCAGGATGAAGTTGCATGTACCGTTGAAGATACCGTTGATCGATCTGATGTTCTGTCCCGCCAACCCTTCTCTGCAGAGGTTGATTATCGGCATCGCCCCTCCTACGGAGCCTTCGAACCTCATGATGCTGCCTTTCTTATCGGCGAGGGCCATGAGCTTGCAGAACTCCAATGCCAACGGACCCTTGTTGACGGTGATGACATCCTTACCGTTCTCCAATGCGGCCGTGATGTTCTTGAGTCCCTCCCCACCATCATCGATGTTGGTGGGCGTGCACTCGATCAGTATATCATAATCGGCTTTACCCAATATCTCGGGACCGATCAGACCGTTCCTGTCGTCACCGCATCTCCTTTCCGTCCTCTTCTTCTCAAGGATCGATGTGATGTCCAATCCCTCATCGGATATCGCATAGCTCTTGGAATCCATCACGCCTGCGATGGTGATATTACCATATCTTTCTTCGAGCATGGGCATCTTGGCGGAGATTATCTCCAACACGCCCTGTCCTACCGTTCCCATACCGGAGAGGAATATCCTCATGCGTCCACCCCTCTGATGTATGTGAGGCCTGCGGCCTTCGTCCTGTCGGAGAAGTACGTATCCAATCTGCGGAGGTCGTCGGACGAATGCACCGTGACGGATATCATGGCCGTACGGGACTCTTTGGTACCGCTGGCCGAATACCCCACCTCAACGGATTCGAGGTCCATCCTGCCGGATATCTCGTTGATCATATCGTCTATGTCGGATGCGTCGAGTTTACCGACCAACATGTAGTCCATGGAATAGTTCTCCACGGCCTCGCCCATGTTGACGATGACGACATCCCTTGCCTTCCACTCCTTCTTCAGGAGCTCGAGGTTGTCTGCACTGATGTCGAATATTATGTTGACGAGGATCTTCCCACTGATGACCTGTTCGCGGTTGTGTACCACACCGATTATGTTCCCGTCGAAGGTCGAGATCGGTTCGAGCGATGCAACGAGCTGTCCCGGGATATCCTTCACGTATACGTCAGCATTGATCTTCATACTGCACATCCTTCGTGAGGGGTTTACGTTGCTCCTATTATAATAAGAATATCGGGCCTGCGCATCGTGTGCGTAGGCAAAAAAGAAGAGAGGGTGTTATCGGCACCCTCTGAGTTTGTTCAGTTCTTCTTCTGGGGCTTCGCATCCGTCTTTGCATCGGATTTGTTCTTCTGCATCTCGGCTGCGTGTCTCTCTTTGGCGTGTTTGCCCATTGAGATCACCGAAAGTTGAATTGCACTTCGTATATATACGTAACTGTATCTAACAACTTTTTTGGTTACAGATCGCTGCCGTCGGAATCGGGATGGAAGGATACGGAATTGTCACCGCAACCCTTGACCAGGTTCTTGGACAACATCCCCAGTTCCAGCCATGCGGCTTCGAACACCGCGATCGGTGTGAGGCAGGGGACGGATAACGTGGCCCTGATCTCCGGATCCACGACCTTGCTGTCCTTGAAACTGACCACATCATCCACCGATATCCTGGTGAGTCTGTTCGCATACTCCCTCACGTGGGGACAGTCCGAGACGATCCTCACATCGAGATCGCCGTCATCCCTCATGGATACGGTCACCTTGTTCGTCTTGCTGCATGTCCTCATATGTGCTACAACCGTGTTCGTCATATCTCTCACCAATCATCCTGCGGCATCCTGTAACATGGGATGCTGTACGGCCTTATGTCCACCGTCCTCCTGATCAATCTTTCTCTTTCGGAGGGGTCGTCGATGCGTATGTGGTAACATCTCAGGCCGTTATCGGAATACATGTCACCGTCACCCATCCTGTACCTGTTCCAAAGACCTCTGTCGGGATTGGTCCTGATGGATTCGTTCATATCATCCGCATCGTAGAGTGCGATGATGCGTTCCCCGCCGCTCGCACCGGTGCATATGAGATACACTCCGCCGACGGATGGTACATCATCTCCGTCGATACCAACGGGTCCGACGTAGTCGTTACCGTCGAATATCACCATCATCTCGCCTCCGGCGGTTCGCCGACGGCCCTGCAGATCACTTCGACATAGTTGATGTTCCTCGCGACACCCGTCTCCTCCCAATCACCGACACCGCCTTCCACGGCGGTGACCGTCTTGATCTTGGTCGAGGTCCTGATATCTTTGCCTCCCTTCTTCTCCACTTCCTTTATCAAAAAGTTCTCGAGACTGCTCTTGGCGGCGGAGATGGCACTGTTGATCTGGGAGTAATACGAAGGTCCGAGGTAAGGCACTTCCAACTTGTACCTGAAGTCGTGGGTGGGCGTTATCGTTGCCGATAACGATTCCACGACCTTGCTGCAGATCGCACCTATGGCATTCCCGACATCGTTGTTCGGTGGGAACTCTGCGGGTGTACCCAATCTCTGACCTATATCGGCCATCAGGAACTTGGATGGTGCGCCCACACCGACGATCGGCACGGTGATCCTGGGGAGCATGGAGAACGTATCGTCATCCCTCTTGATCGACGACATCCTCCTGAGGAACATGTTCGTCTCACGGTTCCTCCATTCCGTGTCCATGGTGTCGTCGATCAGCTTGCTCAATATCGCCTCCGCGACGGATATCCTCGCTTCCTCGATCATCAACGTGGCAGCCTGTCTCTCCGTCATACCCATCTTCTCGCTCACCGCATGCACACCTGCCCTGGAACCGTCCGCATTCCCGACGTCCAATGCACCGGAGTAGACCATGAGATCCGTAGGTGTGAGGGACGACATCTCGACGATCCTGTTGGATACCAAGGAATCCAATTCGTCATCGATATCCCAGAGTCCGTCCGCCGCATTCATCACATCCATCCTGCTCATGGGACCGTTACCGCGCATACCGTCGATGACCACCATCTCCCTCTCGCTCACTTCGGAGAGGTCGGCATCCTCCCTCAGTACGTAATAATCGTACACATCCGTGTGCATTATCGTACCGATGATCTCGGGATAGCGTTCGGTGAACGTGCAGAGCGGGATGACCTTCCTCGGTCCGAATACGAACTTGCCCTCGCACATGGAGATCCTGGAGTCCCCGCCCAAAGCGATCGTGTGCATATCCACGGCTTTCACGCGGGTCCTCCAGCCTCCGACCTCCGCACCCATGAACTGTATCTGCGGATATCCTTCCTCCACGACGGCGATATCGGTGGACGTACCGCCGATATCCACCATCACGAAGTCATCGTATCCGGAGATGATCTTCCCGCCCATGGAACTGGCGGCGGGACCGGAGAGTATGGTCTGTACGGGATACATCTTGGCCTGTTCGATGGTCATGACGGAACCGTCACCCTTGTAGACCATGATGGGGGCAGTGATACCCTTCTCCCTGAATGTCTTCACCACATCGTCGAAGAACCTGCTGATCACGGGGATCAGCTTACCGTTGAGGACGGCGGTCTCCGCACGCAATCCTATCCCCAATTCCGAGGATAGCTCATGACCTGCTACGGTCGGTAATCCTGTGAGCTTGATGGCGAGATCCTTCACCTTCCTTTCTTGGGAAGCGTTGAGGTTGGCGAACAGTCCCGATATGGCGATCGCATCCACATCCTTGGATACCTCGTTGATGGCATTGGTCACCTCCTCGAGGGACATGGATGCCTTCGCCCTACCTTTCACGTCGTAACCGCCTTTGACGAACACCTGTCTGCTCTCTCCGAAATGGACGGGTTCCATGGGATCCCATCCGATCAGTATCAATCCCACATTCCCTCCCCTCCCTTCGAGGACGGAGTTGGTGGCGAGCGTCGTGGATATCCCCACGGATACGATCTCCGACGGATCGATGTCCGTCGAGGACAGGACGGCATCCACGGAGTTGTACAATCCTATGGAGAGATCGTGGTGGGTGGTGGGGGATTTCTTCTTGGCGATCACGCTCATGTCGTCGAGATCGACGATGACCGCATCGGTGAACGTCCCTCCGGTATCGATTCCCAATCCGTATCTCGTGGGTTCGATGATGTCGTTCTCCTTACCTTTGGCCTCCGTCAACCCATCCTGAGTGAGCTTCCCGATGTATGACGACACCTTCTCCCTCTTCTTCAGGTCGGGGTTGTAACGTGTGGTCTGATAGTACACATAATATGAGTTACCGGTCTTCCTGACATCGAAGCATCTCTTGCCTGCCTTCTTCTCGGAGTCGATCCAATCGATCACCCATTGGTCGTAATCCTCTCTCCTTACCATGACGAACGGATGTTCGTCCAGGGTATTTGTATCGTTCGGTGGGCATTTATACCACAATAGATAACTTTAAAAATGAACGATACCACAAGGCAAAAAATTGGATGAAAGTTATACCACAAAGCACATTTTATGATGAAATTCAGGGATTTCTAGATGGCGGGGATACCGGAGGAACGGATCGCAGCAAAGGCAAAGATCGATGCGGGAACGAGAGGATGCCCTAAGGGATGATGATGTTAAAAGTGGCGCCGAGAGGGAGATTTGAACTCCCGAGGTGAATCACCACGAACTTTCCAGGCTCGCGCCTTACCGGGCTGGGCCATCTCGGCTGTGGAGCGGACAATTGGATACTATATTAAAAGGATTTGCCCTCGATGTCGGGTTAATCGCGTGTACGATATCGATATAACACACCATTATCGAAGGATGATGCTCATCTCGATACTCAAGTGTGGTCCTCGAAGCGGATGACACGTTCCTTGGTATCCTTCAACGTAGGTCTGTTCTCCCTTGCCTTCGTGACCGATATGTGATCCAACTCCACGATGGATATCGCTTCCTTATCATCCATCTCCGTCATCACATCACCTGTGGGGGAGAGGCATCTGCTCCCACCGAAGAACATCATCCCATTGCGTTCGCCGATGTTGTTCACGAATAACATGTAGACGGTGGATTCCACCGATCTCGCAGGGAACACCCTCTCGAAAGCTATCTTCGAGGTAGTAGGCGATGCCGATATGCAGGCGACGGCATCTGCACCGTTCATGGCATACATCTTCACGAGTTCCGGGAAGAATATGTCGTAACAGATGATCACACCTATCTTGAATCCGCAGACATCGACCATGGTGAGATGGTCGCCTTCGGAGAATCTCTCCTTCTCGGAGAACACACCGAACCCGGGGAGGTTGAGCTTGTCGTATCTTGCGATGGTATCGGATATGACGTATGCGGAGTTGTATGTCCTACCATCATCGAGGTAAGGGCCGCCGACGATCACGGTCCTGTTCGTAGAAGAAGCTATGTGCATTATCCTATCGAGACAGACATCCAACGTATCGACATCCATCTCACCATCATACGAATAATCGGTGAGGAAGAGCTCAGGGAATACGAGGAGATCGGCATCGGTGTTAGCGACCATATCGACCATCATATCGGTATTCTTCACCATATCGCCGACGTACGGTCTCGATTGGCATAGTGCGACCTTCATGTTCCCGTATCATCGCAGGTATTTTTATCGATGTCATCGTTCCCACCATACGATGAATGGAATCCCGGGTATCGATAGGGAATATGCTGATAGGATCGTAGGATTCATCAGGGATACGGTCAACGGATCTGGTTGTGATGGGGCTGTCATTGGGTTGAGCGGAGGGATCGATTCCGCCGTGGTCACCAAGCTCACGGTCGAAGCGTTGGGTCCGGAGAGGGTGATCAACGTGTTCATGCCTTCGGCGACGACACCGGAGGATGATCGGAGATGCACATCGGAGTTCAGTTCGTCATTGGGTACAGATTACAGGGTGATACGCATATCACCGATGGTGGATGCGTTCTCGGATGCGTTGGAGTTGGATCCCAAGGATCGTCTTGCAAGGGGCAACATATCCGCCAGGTGCAGGATGACCATACTGTTCGATATCGCGAGGAGGATGAACTATCTCGTGATAGGCACATCCAACAGAAGCGAGATGATGATGGGATACTTCACCAAGTTCGGTGACGGTGCCTGTGATGTGGTGCCCATCGTCAATCTCTATAAGACGCAAGTGAGGGAGTTGGCCAAGGTCATCGGCGTACCTGATGAGTTCATCACGAGGCCGCCGTCGGCGGGACTGTGGGAAGGACAGACGGATGAGGATGAGATGGGCGTGACCTATCACGATCTCGACAATGTATTGTTCCGCATGGATTCGATGGATGATCGTGAGATATCCGAGGAGACGGGAGTTCCTGTGGAGAAAGTCTCCGAAATAAGGGAGAAAGTGAGGAAAACGGCCCATAAGAGGCAACCAGCCATATCTCCGTGAGGCGAATCGAGAAAAAGGTTTATCTATGGGATTGTAATCTGCGGATTGCTATTATTCGCTCCTGTGGTGTAGCGGCCAATCATGAAGCCCTCTCGAGGCTTCGACACGGATTCGAATTCCGTCAGGAGCACCACTCACTTCATCA
>CAVGUW010000025.1:0-20936 GCA_963632775.1 Bacteroides salyersiae
TTCTCTGTATCTGACTTCACCCAGATTGGATTCCGATCCCAGAAGTCGCTATGTTTATATTCATGGTGATTTTAACCCCTTTTTACGGGCCTGTAGCTTAGTATGGTGGAGCGTCCGGCTCATAACCGGATGGCCGTCGGTTCAAATCCGGCCAGGCCCACCACCCCGATTCTCACATATCATCCGATGTTGCCTTCGATCGATAGCAATCCGATCTTCCTATCGATGCCGCCCGCATATCCCGTCATGCTCCCGTCGCTCCCTATGACACGATGACAGGGGATGATGATCGCGATCGGATTCCTGCCCACCGCATTACCTACGGCCTGGGCCGACATCCTCGATATCCCTCTCTTCTCAGCCATGGTCCTCGCTATCGCACCGTATGTCGTCGTACCACCATACGGGATCCTGCGGATCTCGTCCCATACGCTCATCTGGAATTCGGTACCGATCGGGTGTAACCTCACAGGTATGTCCGGCACATCCCCTTGGAAATAAGCATCGAGCCATCCGATGGCATCATCGATGACATCATCGCATGAGGATCCCACATCATGAAGGGGATATCCTTGATCTAAGAACCACAATCCTGTGAGACCGATGTCGTCCGCGGTGAGGACGATCCTGCCCAATGGGGAGTCATAATACGTCAAGGACATGAACGGTCAGTCGCCTCTGCGACGTCTCTCCTTGAACCTTTCGAACTTCTTCTTCTCGGATGACATGTACATCCACTTGATCGGAGGGAATATCTTGAACAGGAACATGGATGCACAGAACAGCCTCGACGGGAACACCCTCCTCTTCCCCTTCTCTATCCCCTTGATCAATACGGATGCCACGTGTTGCGGCGTCTGTACCGGGAACGGCTTCTCGATGTATGTGTCGGATGCCACCTTGAAGAAACCCGTGTCCGTGGACACAGGATAGAGGACGGTGAGTTGAACGTTATCGGCCTTCTCCAGACGGATCGCATCCTGGAAACCGTTGATCGCGTACTTCGTGGATGTGTACAATGTGAAACCGGGCATCCCCATCAGGCCCATGGCGGAATCCGTGATGGCGAATATTCCGTTGGATCCGTTAAGATGCTGCACATACATCTGATACGAGTAGATCGGTGAGTGGACGTTGGTGCGGAATATCCTGTCGATCCTGTCCCAATCCGCATAGTCCATGCTCTCGTAGTACGAGAATCCTGCGTTGGCTATGAACAGGTCGATCTTGTCGAAGTGCTTCGATGCCTCCTCGAATATCATCTCCACACCCTCCTTCGACGAGACATCGCATTTCAACGGTATGATGCCGTGGATACCCTGGAGCACATCGGTGTTGATGTCCACAGCCAGTATCCTGTTCCCTTTCCAAAGGAGCGATACCATCGTCTGGTATCCTATACCGCTGTTAGCACCCGTGATCACCACGTTCATGTTCTCGATCGCTACCATGCTCTCATATCCTGGGGTTGTGGTATCTCCTTCTGCCCTTCGTCAGGAGTCCGAACTCTATGGCACCCCGGGGGCATCTGTTGATGCACGAACAACAACGGAGACATCTCTTCTCGTCCCATGAAGGTCTGTCGTCATGCATGACGATCACACCGTCGGGACACATGTCCGCACATAATCCGCAACCAGTACATGAATTGGTGGTATGGAACTTCCTGGTCCTCCTCCCATACACGTGCATCGGTCTCGCGATATGCCCGAACAGATCCTTGGGAAGACTGTGCTGCACGCCCACATCCTCCCTGCGACCGGATGATATGATCCCGGAGATATGTTCCATGGTCCTGTCGGCATCATCCAATATCTCGTTCGCACGCTCGGGTGTGGGAGGCTCGAACAGCAGGACATAGTTCTCCGGCATGCGGATGGAATAACGGTTCCTGACCTCGAATCCTTTGGATACGATCTCCTTCTCGAAAGAATCCATGGCGGCACCCGGGAATGTACCGAAGTTGATCGTCACATCGATCAGTGGTCTCCTGTTGAACGTCATACGGTCGATGAATTCCTTCACGTTCAACGGCATACCGTAGAAGTAGACGGGGGATACGATGTACACCACCTCATCATCCCTCAGCGTGTATCCGCAGTTCCCTCTCAGCTCGGCGGCGATGTCGTACACCTCGTCCCCGGTGATATCATGTAATTTCTGTGCCAGATATCTGGAGTTGCCTGTCGCCGAGAAGTAGAATATCATGGATTCACAGCCTCGACATGACCTCTCTGAGGTATGTGACATCGTCTTCCGTATTGTATCTTGACAACGATATCCTGAGGGCCGACAGGGATTCACTGGGAGTCAATCCCAATGCCGACAGCACGTATGACGGCTCGGAGGAACCCGCCGAACATGCGGATGCGGCGGATGCGGCGATACCTTCCTTGCTCAGTTTGATGACCATGTCCATGCCTTTGGAACCGTTGTCGAATCTGAAGTGTGCGTTGTTACATAGTCTCCTGGAGCCTGTGGGTCCGTTGAGATGCACCCCATCCAACGATAACATATCGTCGATTATGCGATCCCTGAGCTTGGTCATCATCCTGATGTCCTCATCCATGGTGGACATGGCCAACTCCGACGCCTTCCCCAATCCTACTATCCCCGGGACGTTCTCCGTTGATGACCTCAATCCCCTCTCCTGACCTCCGCCGAAGTTGATCGGTATTATCGGCACGTCCTTATCGACGAATAGGGCGCCTATCCCTTTGGGCGCATGGATCTTGTGACCCGATAACGAAAGGAGGTCGATACCATCCTTCCTGACATCCAACGGCATCTTGGTGTATCCCTGCACGGCATCGGTATGGAAGAACGAACCATGCTCGTGGGCCACCTTGGCCAATTCCCTGACGTCCTCGATCGTCCCCACAACGTTGTTGGCGGACATGACCGACACCATGCATACGTCATCACCCATCGCATCATCCAGAACCGATGGGTCGAGATATCCGTCATGGTCCACTCCGAGGACGGTGAGTCTGAAACCTCTCCTCTTCAGTTCCTCGCAGGCCTCCAACACAGCCTCATGCTCTATCGCGGTGGTGACTATCCTGTCCCTCCCGCTGCCCTTCTCCTTGCATGCACCCATCACACCCAAGAGGGCGAGGTTATCGGACTCCGTACCCCCGGATGTGAACGTTATCTCCGAAGGATAACATCCCAATGAATCGGCCACCTGCTTCCTTGCTGTACGCACGGCCTTCGCGGCCTGATCGCCGAGATAATGTATGCTGCTAGGATTCCCGTACTCCTCCTTGAGGAAGGGCATCATCGCATCGAGTACCTCCGGTGCTATCCTCGTCGTTGCGCTGTTGTCGAAGTAGACTCTGCGAGAGGTCATATCGGCTGGATTGCCATGATACCACATAAAGCAATGCCACAGGGCCCAAAATTTTAACGTAGAATTCTTACGAAAATCGTAGTTAAATCGTGTGGCTATATCCCCTTTCTACGAAACTACTTATACTCTCAAATTATCCGAACCTCAACACACGGACGACCCTATGATTATAAGGTAGTCCTAAAAATTCGAAGGAAAGATTCATATGAGCAACGATGGACCCACACTCATCAAGATGCCTCGTATCCAGAAGGAGCTTGCCCAATGTCAGATGTGCGGATACTGTATCGATGTATGCGAAGCACACAGGCAGACACCCTGGGAGTCAGTCACCGCAAGGGGAAAGATCTACTACCTCAACCAGCTCGATAAGGCCGGAACGGGTAAGATGGATAAGATACTCGGAAGGAAGGTAACACTCAGCCCCGAGTTCGTCGATGCCATGTACAAGTGTACCGGATGCGGTAACTGTGAGGAAGTGTGCCATGCGAAGATCGAACTCGTAGCACTCTGGGAGAAGATCAGGACATGGATGGCAAGATATGGTGTCGCACCCCTCCCCGTCCACAAGAAGCTCGAAGCGAGCATCGCAAAGAACGGTAACCCGTACGGCGAGCCCAAATCCAAGAGGGACGCATGGTGGCCCGAAGAGGTCAAGAGGGTCACACCCCCGGATGCGGTGTTCTTCGCAGGATGTACCGGTTCATACAGGATGCAGGGCATCCCCAAGGCAGCGGTCAAGGTCCTCGACAGGGCAGGCGTATCATTGAACTGTCTCGGTGAGAACGAGGTCTGCTGTACATCACCCCTCCTCAGGACCGGTCTCGACCTCCAGACATTGGAGGCGGCGAAGGAGACCGTCACCAAGGCCGACGGTATCGGTGCGAAGGATATGATCATGTCATGCTCCGGATGTTACAAGACAGTCTCGAGCAACTTCGTCGAGTACTACGGAAAGCCCGGACAGAACGTCTACCACATCACACAGTACGTGGACAAGCTCATCTCGCAGAGGAAGCTCGCACTCCCCAACGAATTCAAGGCCAAGGTCACATACCACGACCCCTGTCACCTCGGAAGGCACTCGAAGGTGTTCGAGGAGCCCCGTAACATCCTGAAGAAGATCAAAGGAATCGACTTCGTCGAGATGGACAGGAACAGGGAGAACTCCAGGTGCTGCGGTGCAGGTGGAGGATACAAGTCAGCATTCAACGACTTCGCCGTCAACATCGCGGCCGAGAGGATCAGAGATGCAGAGAAGGTCGGTGCCGAGATCGTCGCCACCGCATGTCCGTTCTGTGTGCTCAACCTCAGGGCCGGAGCGAAGAAGATCAACTCCAAGGTCAAGGTCATGGATATCACGGAGATCCTCCTCCAGGTCACGGATCCCGAAGGTCCCAAGGTCATCTATCCCGCAGGTGCACCTCCTAAAGAGGAAGTGAAGGAAGAAGCACCCGCACCGGTAGCTCCTGCAGTCGAAGAGAAGAAAACGGAGCCCGTCGCTGATACAAAAAATGAGGTCCCTCCTGTGAAGGAGGAGCCGAAAGAAGAGCCTAAGGAAGAGCCCAAAGAGGAAGAGGTCGTCGAAGAGGCGGTCGATGAGATCGAGGAGGATGACGACGGCGAGGACTACGATTTCGATTTCGCGGTCACCCCCGAGGATATCGTCAGAAGGGCCGCATGGAACAAGGGCCTCAGGTGCAGAAGGAACTACGGTCCCTACAACATACCCGTAGCGTTCGTCAAGAGCAAGGTCGCCGTCATCGTCGGTCCCGAAGGGGATCTCGACAAGGCCAAGCTCGAAGAGGAAGGCTGGGCCATACTCCACTTCGATGAGGAGAAGATCACGGATGGAGCGGAAGAGGCGGCACTCATCAAGAGCACCGTCAAAGAGAACCTCCGTGCCCTCAAGAAGAAGAAGGCCAAGAAGAGGAAATGAAACCCTAATGTCGGGCGTAAGCCCGACCCTACTTTTCTATGCCATTCGATAATCTGTCACCAGCGATAGTCGACGTCCTGAAAGGACATGGCATAACAGAACCCACAGAACCCCAGAAGGATGCCATACCCAGGATCCTCAGGGGAGAGAACATACTCCTGGTCGCCCCCACGGGTATCGGTAAGACCGAGGCCGCCATACTGCCGATCCTCCATGAGATATACAACAGCAAGGGAAGCCCGGGGATCAGATGCATCTACGTCACACCCCTGAGGGCGTTGAACCGTGATATGCTGAAGAGGATGGAGGATTACGGCAAGTCGTTGGACATCACCGTGGGTGTAAGGCACGGTGACACGCCGGCCGCCGAACGTAATAAGCAGTCCCTGCATCCGCCGGAGATCCTGATAACAACGCCGGAGACGCTCCAGGTGATGTTCACCGGGAAGAGACTGATCAACCATCTGAAGAACGTGGAATGGTTCATCGTCGACGAGATCCACGAACTCGCCACCACAGAGAGGGGGGCACAGATGAGCGTCGCCATGGAGAGGCTCACCGCTTTGGCCGGGGAATATCAGAGGATCGGGCTGTCCGCCACCGTCGGTAACGTGAATGCGGTGGCAAGGTTCCTATCAGGTATCAAGAGGGATGTCAAGATATGCAAACATGACACCTTCAGGAGCTACGAGATAGATGTGGAATGTCCCCAGCCCTGCGAGGATCCCGTATTGTTGGATAAGTTGCAGTGCGACCCCGATATGCTGGCCGTCATGCAGAGGGCCAAGGAGCTGATCGAGAACGGTAGATCGACACTGTTCTTCGTCAATACGAGGGAGACGGCGGAATGGATGGCCGCAAGATACCACATCTGGGATGAGGACATGTCGATAGACGTCCACCACGGTTCGCTCTCCAAAGAGAACAGGATGGACATGGAGGACAGGTTCAAGAGAGGTGACATCAAGGCATTGGTCTGCACCTCATCCCTGGAATTGGGTATAGATGTAGGTAGTACAGATTTAGTGATACAGTACAACTCGCCGAGGCAGATCTCCAGGATGATACAGCGTGCCGGACGTGCCGGACACCGTGTCGGGGAGAAGATACGTGCGAAGATCATCGCCACATCCCCGGACGAGGTATGCGAATCGTTGGTCGTGGCAAGGAAGACCGATGCAAAGGAACTCGAGGACAAGGTCGGAAGGCCGTGTCCCCTCACCGTGGTCGCCAATCAACTGATAGCGATGACCATGAGCGGTCGCGTGACCAGGGATGAGGCGTTCGCGTTCTTCAAGAGATCGTACATATTCAGGGATCTGAAGAGAGAGGAGATGGATGCCGTCCTCGAGCAACTGAAATCGATCAAGATGATATTCGAGGACGATGACGGTTTCAAACGCTCCAAGAAGGGTATGAACTACTTCTACAGCAACATATCGATGATCCCTGACGAAAGGAACTACATGATCAGGGACATCAGCACCAGAGCGATCGTCGGTACGTTGGACGAGAGCTTCGTGGCCACGTTCGCCGAACCGTATGCGATGTTCATCGCCAAGGGGAGGACATGGCGTATCGTGGAGATGAGGGAGGACGAGATACTGGTTGAAGAGACCGGAGAGATCGGTTCGGTACCGTCCTGGGCAGGTTCTGATATCCCCGTGCCCTTCGATGTGGCCATGGAGGTGGGTAGGTTGAGGAGACTTCTGAACCTCGACGACTATCCCGGTAACGATGATGCGAAACAACGCGTACGTGATTTCATCGCCGAACAGGAGGGTTACCCCATACCTACGGACAGGATGATCACGATAGAGATCGGTGACCGTCTCGCCATAGTGAACGCATGCTTCGGCACACGTGTGAACGAGACCCTCGGTAAGATCTATGCCGCATTGCTCACCGCACGTCTCGGGGAGAGTGTGGGAGTGTCCACGGACCCGTATCGTATAATGATAGAATTACCGAGGAACATCGACAAGAACACACTCGTGAACTCGGTGACGGCCGTCAAACCGGGCACCGTGGAGGGCCTGATAAGATTGACGATAAACAACTCCACATTCCTGAAATGGAGATTCGTGTACGTCGCGAAGAAGTTCGGTATAATCGAGAAGGATGCCGACCATCGGTTCATGAACTTCAACAGACTGTTCGAGATGCATCAGGACACTCCCGCCTACACCGAGGCGTTGAACAAGGTGTTGTGGGAGGACCTCGATATAGAGAATACCGAGAAGGTCGTAGGTATGATCGCCAACGGCGAGATCGGGATAGAGGTGTCGAGGATGTCCCCGATGGGGATGGAAGGCATCACGAGATCCAAGGAATTGATGCAACCGTTACGTGCGGACCATTCCATCCTCATGGCCCTGAAGAAGAGGTTGGAGGATGAGTTGCTGTACGCATCATGCCTCAGATGCAGAACGCAGTGGAGGGTGAGGGTGAAGGATGCCCCGAAACGCTTCATCTGTCCGAAATGCGGCGGGAACATGGTCGCCGTACTGAAGGAGTATGACAGGGATAAGATCAAACTCTTCGCCAAGGATGAACTGACGGATGAGGAGAAGAAGGATACCGCACGTGTCGCCAGGATCGCCAACCTCGTCAACGAGAATGGTAGGAGGGCATGCATGGCATTGGCCGGCAGGGGTGTGGGTCCGGATGCCGCATCCAGGATATTGCGTACGATGCACGTGGACGAGGATGATTTCCTGAGAGATATCCTCGGTGCCGAGGTGCTCTACGCCAAGAACAAGAGATTCTGGGATTGATTCAGAGAAGGTCACCCTTCTTGGTGAACTCCTTCTTCTTCTCGGGAGGTTCGATGGGTTTCAGATCGACCACGGTCTTCGCCAGGAATCCCTTGGAGATCACATAGACCTCGGATGATGTCGGTCTCGATGCATCGGGCGAATGGACCTTCACACTCTGGAAACGCTTCTCCAACTCCCTCTTGAGCTGGGGGAACATGTCTCCCATGAAGACCTTCATGACCATCTTACCGTCCTTCTTGAGGATCCTGTCGCATACGTTGACGGCGAACATGCACAGATGGATGGATCTCGCGTGATCCGTTGCGTATGCCCCTGCTATGTTCGGTGCCATATCGGAGAGCACCACATCTGCCTTCCCGCCGAAGCTCTCCAACAGCTTCAGCATGGTGTTGTCGTCGGTGATGTCGCCGAGGATCGTCGTGACACCTTCCATGGGTTTGATGGGTCTGAGATCGACGCCGATGACCTTCCCTGATTCACCTACGCGTTCCTTCGCGACCTGCAGCCACCCTCCGGGTGCCGCTCCCAGGTCGACGACGGAATCCCCTTCCTTGAAGATGTTGAAACGGTCGTCTATCTGCATTATCTTGAAGGATGCCCTCGAACGGTAATCGAGCTTCTTCGCAAGCTTGTAATAATGCTCGTGGTGCCTCTCGTCGAGCCACCTCTCATGCAACGACATGTCACTCCTTACCCTTACCTACGCTTTATCGGTTTCGTCCGGATGTACATATTGCCCGTGACCTTTGGTACTGTTACCGTACTCGATGGCGTTCACGGGACAGCGATGGTAGCATCCGAGGCACATCACGCACTTGTCCGTGGTCCATACGGGTCTGCCGTTCACCATATCGATGATCTTTATCGGACACCTCTTGGCGCACAGCATGCAACCGATGCATGCATCCGTCACGGTGAGGTTCTTGGTCTCCCTCGCCCTGTCGTATACGCGATAGTTGAACTTCGCCAGGAATCTTGGTTTCCTCTTCTTGATGAAGTTGCCCTTCTCCCTGTTCTTTATCCTCTCGATGATCCCGTCCAACTCCTTATCGGCCTCTGTGTTGATGGATTGTAACTTGCCCTTGTCCCTGAGGTCCACCACAGGTGCCCATGTATCGGGCATCCTTACACCGAACTTGGCATCCAGGTCGATACCGCGCTGTTCGAGGATATCCTCCACCATGTCCGCCGACATACCGGAGCTACCGCCGTAGGTGGAGACGAAGTAGAAGTAGCAATCCTCCCCGACATACAACTTGACGGTCCTGAGGAACTCGTCCACTATCGTCGGTATGCCGTAGAAGTATGTGGGGCACACTATCCCGAACACACCTCCCGAACGGGCCTCGATATGCTTCTCCAATCTCAGTTCCTCTATGGAACGTGCCCAATCATCGGTCTCCGCCGCGATCCTGTGCGCAACGTGTTTGGAATTGCCCGTAGCAGAGAAGTAAACTATCATAGCGGGATGCCTCCTTGATTATGTTACAACCGCTAACATAATCTATAAAGTCATTGGCTCCATCCTTATGACGGAGATACCATGCCGGAGAACTGGACCTATGCCAAAGCAGGCGTCAACATAGATGCGAAATCGAGTGCCATCGAATCACTTGTGAAGGAACTCAAGTTCAAGAGGGAAGGCATAGGACAGATGGTCCGCATGAAGAATCTCTTCGCGAGTCTGATCGACTTCGGCGACAACTATCTCACGATGGCGACCGATGGTGTCGGTACCAAGCTCCTCGTGGCAGAGGAGTTGGGGATATGGGATACCGTCGGTATCGACTGTATCGCCATGAACGTGAACGATACGATATGCGTGGGTGCAGAACCCATGTCGTTCGTGGATTACATAGCGATCGATAGGCCCGATGATGCGATAACCGAGGCCATCGGAAGAGGTCTTCAGAAGGGTGCCGAGCTCTCCAACATGGAGATCGTGGGCGGAGAGATCGCCGTACTGCCTGAGATGGTGAACGGTGTCGACCTCTCGGGTACATGTCTCGGTTTCGTACCCAAGGATAAGATGATCACGGGACAGGCCTGTAGGAAGGGCGATGTGATCGTATCGTTGAGATCATCGGGAATACACTCCAACGGTCTCACCCTCGCGAGGAAGGTCTTCGAGAACTCGGGATACGGTATGAAGGACAAGGTATCCGGTCTCAGCGGAACGGTGGGAGAGGAATTGCTCACACCCACGGAGATCTATGTGAAGGAAGTCCTTGACATCATCAGGAAGTTCGAGGTCCATGGATTGGTGGACATAACCGGCGGAGGATTGAGGAACATACTCCGTATGAACCAATCATGCAGGTACATCATCGACGATCCGATAGAGCCCGCACCCATCTTCAAGAAGATACAGGAACTCGGTAACATAACCACCGAGGAGATCTATCAGACGCTCAACATGAGCATGGGATTCGACATAATCGCACCTGCGGATGATGCGGAATCGATCGCCAACGAATATGACAATGCGTTCGTGGTCGGTCGCGTAGAGGAAGGCAAGGGAGTGCTGTTCGAACCTGAGAACATACTCTACGAGCATTACTGATCCAACATCGCGTGCAACGCACCGGTGACCGCACCCAATGCGGTACATGTCTCCAGTGAGTACTTACCGTCGGTTATATCGAGATTGTACTTCGGTATTGAGGCGGGAGCCTTCGGTACCCCGTGGGGACCGAGACCGAACACCAAGAGGATGCTCTGTCCGTTGGACACCATATCGGCCGTCTGACGCAGCGTTATGGATTTCTTACCGTCCGGTTTACTGGTGGTCAGTATGGGCTCGCCCAACTGGGGCGGGAATCCCCTCTCGGGATACGGGAAGCTCAGGAACCTGCCCAACTCGGCGAGGTCCATGAAGTAATCTCCATGGGATCCGATGCTCGTGGTGCCGGCGACCCATTCGGCCAGTTCCTTCGGTTGCCTGATATCCTCGGGGAACGGGAATCCGAAGAGTGCCAGATTCATATTGAATGCCATGGCCAAGCCTCCGACCCTCGCGATTACCCTCCTGTGGGGCTCGCGGAACTTCTGTGAATCGTATGAGTTGTACAAACCGATGGTGATCCTTCCTCTTCCCATGATGCTCAATCCTCGTATGGTCTCGCCATGATGGCCCTGGCATCACCATCGACATAGATCTCCATGTCCGGATGCTGTTCGCGATACCTCTCCATCATCGACATTATCTGCGATAGTGTCAGATTGGGGTCGCTCACATCCATCAGGACCGTGTCCATGTTATCAACCGATATGAATGCTCTAGAACAGTAAAAAGGGATTGGTGCCGCGAGCCGGGATCGAACCAGCGACTTCATGATCTTCAGTCATGCACTCGTACCTGCTGAGTTACCGCGGCGTAAACCTCCCAATGAGGAATCTATATTAAAAGTTGATGGAAGAGGGTGGCTGAAAACCACCCGTTTCAACGGCCTTTCGAGCCTTCATCGGCCCCGGAACTGCCTGGAACATACTCCACATGCTCATAATCGATGACCTTCTGCGGTCTGGTCATGAAATATGCGGACAATGTCACCAATACCAACAATACCGCCGAACATCCGATCAGCGTCATCCTGTAGGTATCGCCCTCGGACATGATGAGGAGGATGAGGATCGCCAGGACGGCGACCCATTCGATGGCGAACAGGATCTTAATCAGAACATCCCTCATCGTCATCCCTCACAGATGATATTGCCTGGAGCGCGATGATCTTGTCGTCGTTGCGCATGTCCATTATCTTGACGCCTGCGGCGTTACGACCGGTCACACGGATATCGGAGACCTTTATGCGTATCATCTTGCCCTGTTTGCTGGTGACCATGAGCTCGTCATCGAGCGATACCTTGATGATCGCTACGACGGAACCGTTCCTCTCGGTGGTCTTCATCGTTATGACCCCTTTGGAACCGCGATGCGTCTTACGGTATTCGTCTACGATGGAGATCTTACCGAATCCGTTCTCGGATACGGAGAGGATCATGTCCTCCGGTCTTACGATGGCCATACCAACGACCTCATCGTCACCGACGAGGGAGATGCCTCTGACGCCCATTGTATCCCTGCCTGTGGCACGTACCTCCGACTCATCGAACCTGGCGGCCTGTCCGTCCTTGGTGGCGATCACGATCTCGTTGGTACCGTCCGTTATGCCCGTACCTATCAGCTCATCGCCCTCGTCGAGCTTGATGGCCTTGATACCCCTGGCCCTGATGTTGCCGTATGCGCTGAGCGTGGTCTTCTTGATCACACCCATCTTGGTGCAGAACACCAACGACCTGTCATCGGTGAACTCCGAGACGCTGATGGTGTTGACGACCTTCTCCCCCTCCTCGAGGTCGGGGATCATGTTGACGATCGGCTTGCCCTTGGACTGTCTGCTTCCCTCGGGGATCCTGTATCCCTTGAGCCAATGGAGACGTCCCTTGTCGGTTATGAAGAGAAGATAATCGTGAGTGCATGCGACGAACATGTTCGCCACATCGTCCTCATCCTTGGTCTGCATACCGATCAGTCCCACGCCTCCGCGTCCCTGCTGCTTGTATGTCCTCAGCGGGATGCGTTTGATGTAGTTGTCCTTGGTGATGGTGATGACCACATCCTCCTTGGGGATCAGGTCCTCCTCGTCACTGTCGATGGCGTTGGGATCGATCTCCGTACGGCGCTCGTCACCATAACCATCCTTCATCTCCGTGAGCTCGTCCTTGATTATCTGCAGCACCCTTCCCTCATGGGCAAGGATGTCCTCGAGATCGATCATCAGCTTCTTGATGTCGTTGTATTCGCCGATGACACCGTCGATCTCCAATCCGGTGAGCTTCTGCAACTTCATGTCGAGGATCGCCTTGGCCTGCTCAGTATCTATCGAGAGCAGCTCCTGAAGGCCCTCGGATGCCTCCTCCGCGTTCTTGGATGCACGGATGAGTTCGATCACGTCATCCATGCGGTTGATGGCTGCCATCAGTCCCTCAAGGATGTGATATCTCTTCCTCGCCACCTCGAGGTCGAATGCCGTCCTTCTCGTGACGACCTCCTTCCTGTGCCCTATGTACTGGTTTATGAGTTCCTTGAGCGTGAGGAGCATGGGCTTGTTGTTCACCAATGCGAGATTGATGACACCGAACGTGACCTCCATCTGTGTGTGCTTGAACAGGTTCTCGAGCACGACGGTCTCCATGGCATCCTTGTGAAGTTCGATGACGATGCGCATACCGTCCTTGTCCGACTCGTCGTTCACGTTGGTGATGCCTTCGATGTCCTTGTTCCTGACAGCATCCGCGATCTGCTCGATGAGCCTCTCCTTGTTGACCTGATAGGGGATCTCGTCGACGATTATCATCACTTTACCGTTCGACTTCTCCTCGAAATGGGTCTTGGACCTGACCCTGATCTTCCCGCGTCCTGTCTTGTATGCGGAGACTATGCCTCCGAGACCGTAGATTATACCTCCGGTAGGGAAATCGGGACCTTTGATGAACTGCATGAGTTCTGGAACATCCGCATCGGGATTGTCGATGGCGAACTCGATCGCATCCACGACCTCGCTCAGATTGTGAGGAGGCATGTTCGTCGCCATTCCGACGGCGATACCTGCGGAACCGTTCACCAGGAGGTTCGGGACCTTCGAGGGCAATACCGTCGGTTCCTTCAGCGAACCGTCGAAGTTGTCGGAGAAGTCGATCGTATCCTTGTCTATATCCGCGAGCATATCCGCTGACATCTTGGTCAAACGGGCCTCTGTGTAACGCATCGCGGCCGCCGAATCGCCGTCGACCGAACCGAAGTTACCCTGACCGTCCACCAACGGATACCTGAGCGAGAAGGGCTGTGCCATCCTCACCATCGCATCGTATACCGCGGAATCACCGTGGGGGTGGTACTTACCCAACACCTCTCCGACGATCCTCGCCGATTTCTTGTGCGGCCTGTTGTAAGGTATGCCGAGGTCGTTCATGGCGTAGAGTATCCTTCTGTGGACGGGTTTCAATCCATCCCTGACGTCGGGCAACGCACGTCCGACGATGACGCTCATGGAATAATCCACATACGAACGGGACATCTCCCTCTCGATGGGCTGTGTGACTATCTGATCCCTTACGGGTGTATCGTTCTCGTATTCCTCTGCCATGCTATCACACATCCAGGTTGACTACCTCGTGGGCATGTTCGATTATGTATTCCCTTCTCGGTTCCACGGCATCGCCCATGAGTATCGAGAACAGATGGTCCGCCAACTGCGCATCGGTGATCTCCACCTTCTTCATGAGCCTTCTAGAGGGATCCATGGTGGTCTCCCACAGCTGATGGGGATTCATCTCTCCCAGACCCTTGTACCTGCTGACGTTGCATCCCTGTCCGAGCTCCTGCGAGGCCGCAGCGAGCTCCGCATCGTTGTAACAGTAGATCTCCTTCTTCCCCTTGGCGACCCTGTACAGCGGGGGCATCGCGAGATAGACGTGACCTGCCTCGATGAGCGGCTTCATCTGCCTGTAGAACAGCGTCAGGAGCAATGTGGCGATGTGCGCACCGTCGACATCGGCATCGGTCATGATGATGACCCTGTGATACCTTATCTTGCTGACATCGAAATCGTTGCCCACGCCTCCTCCGATGGCGGTGACCAGGTTCTTGATCTCGGCTGATTCCAATATCCTGTCCGGCCTGACCTTCTCCACGTTCAGGATCTTACCCCTGATGGGGAGGATCGCCTGGAACGTCCTGTCACGGCCCTGTTTGGCCGATCCGCCTGCCGAGTCTCCCTCGACGATGTACAGCTCGCATTTGCTGGGATCCTTATCGGAACAGTCGGCGAGCTTACCGGGGAGTGCGTTGGAGTCGAAGACGCTCTTCCTCCTTGCGGTCTCCTTCGCCTTGCGTGCGGCCTCCCTCGCCGTGTACGCCTCGACGCTCCTCTTGACGATTATGTCCCCGACCTTGGGGTTCTCCAGGAGGAACTCGGACAGTCTAGCCGTCATGAAGCTCGCGACGGCGGTCTGTGCGATACTGTTACCCAACTTCGACTTGGTCTGTCCCTCGAACTGGGGTTCGGGGATCTTGATGCTGACCACCGCGGTCAATCCCTCACGGATATCGGAACCCTCGAACGAGATGCCTTTGGCGAACGTCTTGTCCTTGGCGAAATCGTTGAAGCATTTCGTCAGTGCCGTCCTGAACCCTGCGAGATGCGTTCCCCCTTCGGGCGTGCTTATGGTGTTGACGAATGATACGATGCTCTCGGAATAATCGCTGGTCCACTGCATCGCGATATCGATGTCGATCTGATTCGCACCGGATGCGTCCGTGTAATCGTATTTGCCGTGCAGATAGATGGGATTCGGGTGGATGGGTGTCTTCGTCTTGTTGATGTACTGTACGAACTCCGAGACACCCCCATCGTAATGGAACGTCTCCTTGTTGCCCGACCTCTTGTCCTCGAAGTTGATGGATACCTCCTTGTTCAGGAACGCCTGGTTGCGGAACCTGTTCTGAAGGGTGTTGTAGTCGAACTCCACGGTCTCGAATATCTCCGGATCGGGTAGGAACGAGATGGTGGTACCCGTCCTGTCCGAATCGCCTATGATCTCGACGGGACCGTCGGGTACACCCCTGTGGTATGATTGACGGAACTTCTTGCCTTCCCTCTCCACGACGGCGACCATCCAAACGGACAGACCGTTGACGACGGAGACACCGACTCCGTGCAATCCTCCCGACACCTTGTAGCTGTTCTTGTTGAACTTACCGCCGGCATGGAGTTCTGTCAATGCCAACTCCAATGCGGACTTACCCTTCTCGTGCATACCCGTGGGTATACCGCGTCCATCATCCTGTACCGTGCATGAGCCGTCCTCGTTGATCCATACGTAGATCTGATCGGCATAACCTGCCATGGCCTCATCTATACTGTTGTCCACGACCTCGTAGACCAGGTGATGCAGACCCCTGGTATCCGTACTCCCGATGTACATACCGGGTCTCTTCCTGACCGCTTCGAGACCTTCGAGAACCACTATACTGTCCGCGCCGTATGCGGAACCGTTGTTATTCCCATCCATTTGATCACACCTGATGCCTTGGGCATCTCTAACTGCTCCCGTATTCTTATAATAATATATAATCGCGCGTATGCACGCGCGTGCGACGGGCACATCGGAATGGTACTAAATTAGGCAGAACGAAATATATTTAGTAGCACCTAATTTATATATGATTTAGTCATCTCTAAAAATTATGATAACAGGTATTCATTCGAATTCCGGGAGTGGCGCAACCACTCTCAAAGATATCAGAGCCGGCGAGACCGTTCACGTCGCAAAACTGAACGGTAGCGGCCCCGTTAGAAGACATATAATGGACATGGGCATCACGAAGGGATGCACTGTCTTCGTCAGGAAGGTGGCCCCACTTGGTGATCCCATGCAGATCTCCATCAGGGGATACGAGCTAAGCCTGAGGAAGGCGGAAGCCGAGATGATCGAGGTCATCTGAGAGTTGGAGGTGTCTGAATGGGAATAAGAGTAGCGCTGGCGGGTAACCCTAACAGCGGTAAGACCACACTTTTCAACAAACTGACAGGTGCCAAACAGCATGTCGGTAACTGGCCCGGTGTCACCATCGAGAAGAAGACAGGTACCATACACAAGACCGATGCGGAATTGGTCGACATGCCCGGTATCTATTCTCTCTCGCCTTACACACCCGAGGAGAACGTCACGAGGAACTACCTCGTAGGCGAGTCACCCGATGTCATCCTGAACATCGTGGACGCATCGAACATCGAGAGGAACCTGTACCTCACATTGCAGCTCCTCGACCTCAACATCCCGACCGTCGTCGCATTGAACATGATGGACGCCGTCGAGAAGAACGGTGACAGGATCGACGTCAAGGCATTGAGCGACGTGCTAGGATGCAAGGTCGTTCCGATCTCCGCATTGAAGGGATCGGGCCTCAACGAATTGAGCAAAGCGGTCATGGACACGGGTTCATCGAAGATCGCATCGAAACCGATCAAGATGAACGATCCGATCGAATCTCTGATCGGTGTCGCCGAAGAGGAGATCAAGGACAAGGTGCCCGAGAAGAGTGCCAGATGGTTCGCGATCAAACTCATCGAGAACGACGAGATCGTCTCGACCGAACTCAAGGATTCAAGGAACAAGCTATCCGATGCGATAGGAAAGCTCGAGGCCGAGAATGCGGATGATGCGGCATCCATCATCACGGATGCGAGATACAAGATCATCGAGAACATCGTCACGAAATGCGTCAAGAAGGGCATCAAGGAGAATGCGGAGACATTCTCGGACCGTGTCGATAAGATCATGACGCACAGGATCCTCGGACTACCGATCTTCATCGCGATCGTCGGTGTCCTTTTCATGGGTATCATCGGTTACGGTGATTACCCCGGTATCGGTACATACTTCACCGATATGCTCAACGGTTGGATAGAGGAGACCCTTCAGCCTGCTGTTGCAGATTGGTGTGCCAGCATGAATGTCAGCGAAGAGCTCACATCGTTGCTCGTCAGCGGAGTCGTGGGTGGAGTGGGTGCCGTCATCGGTTTCCTGCCCCAGATGCTCATATTGTTCCTTGCACTCTGTATCCTTGAGGATATCGGATACATGGCAAGGGCCGCATTCATGATGGACCGTGTGTTCAGGTTCTTCGGACTCTCCGGAAAGTCATTCATCCCGCTCCTCGTCGGAATGGGTTGCGGTGTCCCCGGTATCATGTCATCGAGGACCATCGAGAACGAGAGGGACAGGAGGATCACGGCAATGACGGTCACATTCGTACCTTGCGGTGCGAAACTGCCTGTCATCGCATTGATCGCAGGTGCGTTGTTCCACAACAACGGTCTCGTCGCACTGTTCGTCTACATCGTAGGTATCGTGTCCGTGCTGATCTCGGGAATCATCCTGAAGAAGTTCAAGGGACTCTCCGGAAAACCCGCACCGTTCGTCATGGAACTACCTCCCTACCACATACCCAGCTGGATCAACGTCCTCAAGGGAACGTTCGACAGGGGAATGGCATTCGTGAAGAAGGCAGGTACACTGATCCTTCTCTCATCGGTGCTCATCTGGTTCCTCGCAAGTTACAACACGGCATTCCAGTATGTCGGTGACAGCGGAACGACCGGATCCATACTCGAGTCCTTCGGACGTGCCGTATGTATCATCTTCCAGCCGCTCGGATGGGGAGACAACTGGCAGTTCACTGTCGGTTCGATCACCGGACTCATGGCCAAGGAGAACCTGGTCTCGACACTCGCGACACTGTTCTCGGTGGATGAGGAAGGAGAGGCCATCTACGAGGTATTGGCAGCGATCACGACACCCGCAGCGGGATTGTCGTTCCTGATGTTCAACATGCTCTGCGCCCCCTGTTTCGCAGCCATCGGTGCGATGCACAGAGAGCTCGGTACATGGAAGGCGACGGGATTGGCAGTGCTCTACCAGTGTGTGTTCGCATATGCTATCGCATCGATCATCTACGTGATCGCAACACTCTGCTTCGGTGAGACTGCGGTCGTATCCGGTTGGATCGTCGCGATCATAGCGGTCATCGCGATCGTAGCATTGATCCTCAGGAAGGAACCATATTCGAAAGAAGTGACAGCATGAGTATAGGAGACATCATCGTCATACTCGGTGTATCCATCGCCGTTATTGCGGCGATGTACATCCTCATCAGCGGTAAGAAGAAAGGTAAGACCTGTTGCAACTGCGGAGGCGGATGCAACGGTTGCAACCAGTCCCTCCTGAAGCTGATGGAATCCAAGGATCAGAAAGACTGATCCTTGAAGATAAACCACTTCGCACAGGCCTGTACGGGTCAATCCCCGTACACGGCCACTTTTCCTTTTCCAGATTCTAAGAAAATCTAATAAACGTACCACAGGATTGCGTATACCGATGTCCACCATAATGCAGGATGCTGCGAACGGAGTAATCACAGAACAGTTCAAGACCATAGCCAAGAACGAGGGCGTGACGGAGAGATTCCTGATGGACGGTATCGCATCGGGACGTATAGTGGCCCCGTGCAACCCTAGGCACGATCCATCGCCTGCAGCGATCGGAGAGGGCATGAGCATCAAGGTCAACGTCAATCTGGGGACCTCCAGGGACATGGTGTGTCTCGACGACGAACTCAAGAAACTGAAGGTCGCATTGGATTATGGTGCGGATGCGGTCATGGACCTGAGCACCGGAGGGGACATCGATGCGATACGTGCGACCATCCTGAAGGAATGCCCGGTGATGACGGGATCCGTTCCGATCTATCAGATCGGACTGACGGCCGCAAGGAAGAACGCCGTCGTCGAGATGACCGAGGATGACATGTTCAACGGTATCGAGAAGCATGCCAAGGACGGTATGGACTTCATGACCATCCACTGCGGTATCACCATGGAGAACGTCAAATGGCTCAAGAGGTCCGGAAGGAGGATGGATGTCGTTTCACGTGGAGGTTCGTTCCTCACGGCATGGATACTGCACAACGAGGAGGAGAATCCTCTCTACAAGAACTTCGATTATCTCTTGGAATTGGCGAAGAAGTACGAATTCGCATTGTCATTGGGTGACGGATTCAGGCCCGGATGCATAGATGATGCATCGGACGCCGCACAGATATCCGAACTGAGGACATTGGGACACCTGGTCAAGAGATCGCGTGATGCAGGCGTACAGGCCATGGTGGAAGGTCCGGGACACATGCCGTTGGATCAGATCGAAGGTAACATGATGCTCGAGAAGCAGTTGTGTCACAACGCACCGTTCTACGTCCTCGGCCCCTTGGTCACGGACATAGCTCCGGGATACGACCATATCGTGGGTGCGATAGGCGGGACCATAGCGGCGAAGGCAGGTGCCGATTTCCTCTGTTATCTCACGCCTGCGGAACATCTCTCGCTTCCCGATGTGGATGATGTGAAGGAAGGACTGATAGCATCCAAGATCGCGGCACATGTCGGGGACATGATGCGCGGAAAGGGACATGAAGCGGATACCAGGATGGCCATCGCAAGGAAGAACCTCGATTGGGACACCATGTTCGACGTATGCATAGACCCGGTGAAGGCCAGGGCATACAGGGAACGCGGTTGTACCAAGAAGGAGGACGGCTGTTCCATGTGCGGCGACGTGTGCGCCATCAAGATCGTGAACCAATATCTGAAGTGATTCATTCCTTGATATCGGGTTCCACATCTATGGAATCGGGGAGACCGAATATGATGTCGGATATGCTCCCCGCATTCCTTATGACATCCACGGACGGGGCATAGGGTTCGGCGAATATGCCGGGGATGTTGCTCTCGCCATATACATCACGCGGGACGAATGCGAGATCGGGTTCGATCTTACAGAACCTGACCTCCCTACCGCCTATGCGTCCGCTGGCATCGAGTTTTATCCAGTTACCGTCCAGGTATACCGCGTTGTAACAGTGCAGATAGTATCCCTCGCTGTCGTCATCCACGACGGTGAGGCGTTGATAGCAGAACCCTGCCGGGATCTTCAGTGCACGTACCATCGCGGCCAGGACCATGGCCTTGGCATCATCCGTACCGATCATCGCCCTGATCGTCGTGGATGCCGTATACGGCAACGAGACCGAATCAATGTTCATGGCATTGGTGATGTTGTCACGTACGAACTCGAAGATCGCCTTGACCTTCTCCTCGTCCGTCCTGCATCCGGATATCGCCTGTGCCGTCTCCCTCGTGACGAGCATGTCGGTCCAATCCACACATTCAGTGTCCTCCAGGAATCTCTCCAATGATTCTGCCATGATGGTGAATCACCGCATGTGTATTCAAACTATCGAGATTCC
>CAVGUW010000026.1:0-20930 GCA_963632775.1 Bacteroides salyersiae
TCGAACAGATCAGGGAGAAGGATTACGCCCACGGTCTCGAAGGACAAACGATACTTTATGGTATCTCGTTCTTCGGTAAGGTGCCCCATATAATCTCAGAGATGCTCTGAGATTGTGTCCATTCTTAATGATGCGTTCCTGTGATCGTTCATCCTCAATCGATTCTATCGTCCGACTGATGCGGTAACGGAACGATACGATCGGAGGGGTTGTGCAGTCGTTCAAAATAAATAATCACCACGCCATCGAGCGTTCTATGAGGCTCATTATCAACACCGGTAAGGGTGGTGTAGGGAAGACATCGATCTCTGCCGCGACGGCAAGACGTGCCGCCAAGATGGGGTACAGGACGATGGTGATGAGTACCGACTCTGCACATTCCCTTGCGGATTCATTGGATATCAAACTCGGGAGCGACATCACGAACATCGGTCCGAACCTCGATGCTTTGGAGATAGACGTGATACATGAACTGAGGAGCAAATGGTCCGATATCGAAGGATACATCACGGAATTCTTCAGGTCACAGGGTATGGATGACCTGTCTGCGGACGAGTTCGCCATATTCCCCGGGATGGAGATGATCGTCGCATTGCTCTACATCCTTGATTTCGAGGAGAACGACAGATATGATGTGGTGATCATGGATACCGCACCCACGGGAGAGACCCTCAGGTTACTGAGCTTCCCGGACATGTCCGAATGGTATCTCGATAAACTCTTCAACCTGGCCAAGAAGATGATCTCATTCGCGAAGAAGTTCGTCGGCAAGGTCGTGGACATCCCGTTACCGAGTGAGGCCGTGTTCAATTCCATAGCCGAGGTCAAGGGCAAGATGGTGAGGGTGAGGGCCATATTGGAGGATCCGAAGAGGACGACCGTCCGTCTCGTGGTCAATCCGGAGAAGATGGTCATCAGCGAGACCATGCGCGCATATTCCTATCTCTGTCTCTTCAACAAGACGGTGGAGTGCCTGATATGCAACCGTGTATATCCTGATGATGTGGACGGCGAGTACTTCAAGAAGAAGCTCGAGGAGCAGAAGCAGTACATCGATATGATACACCATGCGTTCGATCCGATGAAGATATTCTTCTCGTATCAGATGCCCACGGAGATGTTGGGCCCGGACAAGTTGGACCATCTTGCGGACATGATCTACGGGGATACGGATCCGACAGCCGTATATGCCCACGAGAGCCCTATGAGATTCGAGACCGGTGACGGTGAGGACAGGATAGTGCTCAAGACACCGTTCGTGGAGAAGGGTGACATAGAATTGTTAAAACCCAAGAACGATACCATACTCATCCATATCGGAAGTCAGAAGAGGGTCATCAATCTCCCGATAACGATAGCCAAGGAAGAGTTGATAGGCGCCGAGATGAAGGATAACGAGTTGAGGATAAGATTCAGGAGGGAAGAGAGATGAGCGATATCAGTGATGAGGAGCTTTTGAGGTTCATATCCGAGAACAAGGACAGATTGGTCCAATACATGAAGACACAGGGAATCGAGGCCGTGGACGCCACCAGGAAGAGCGTGAAGGCGGGTGCGGAGAAGGTCAGCGAGGTCGCAGAGGACGTCAAGGCCGATGTGAACTCGGAGTTCGACGTGGTACGCAACAACACGAAGGAGTTCGTCAACGCATTCACGAGAGAGGATGTGCAGAAGCATCTCGTCAGGAGCGGTATGGAATTCATGATGGCCGTCAGCACGATAATCGATGCCATACCGAAACCCGGATTCGTATCCAAGGCATGCGATAAGGCATCCGATATCAAGAGCAACATCAACAAGGAATACTGTGCCAACAATCAGGATTGTCCGAGAAGGGCCGAGAAGCCGAAGAAGATCGAGATCGATTGACATGGACATCGACGATGGTATCCGTGCCGTGAAGGCGGCCAGGGAGGTCATAGGGTCCGAGGTCATCGGTGTGGCACCCGAAGTGGAATTACCGGATTCGTTCGACGAGCCCTGTGGTGTGTTCGTGACCATCAACACATATCCCGAAGGGGATCTGAGGGGTTGTATCGGTTATCCCGCTCCGGTGTATCCGCTGAGGGAGGCGTTGGTGTATTCTGCGCAATCCGCATGTCACGACCCGAGATTCCCAAGGTTGACCGACAGGGAGGCGAACAACTGCACCGTGGAGGTCACGATATTGACCCCTCCGGAGTTATTGGATGTGAAAAAGGATGATCTTCCGAAGAGCATAGTCATAGGTCGCGACGGTCTGATGATAAGGTTCGGGAGGAGGAGCGGTCTCCTGTTGCCGCAGGTCCCGGTGGAGTTCGGTTGGACCCCTCTCGAATTCTTGGAACAGCTGTGCCTCAAAGCGAATCTCCCCACGGATGCGTGGAGATACGATGGCACCGAGATATATTCCTTCAAAGGTCAGATATTCCACGAGACATCACCTAACGGTGAGATCACGGAGGGCTGAACATGGATCTCGTCATAGAGGGGAGATTCTTCATAAACGGGGAGATCAAGGATACATCCATAGGGATAGAGGACGGGAAGATCGTCACCATCGGCAACATAGTACGCGGTGGAGATGAGAGAATAGACCTCGGCAACAGACTCATCCTCCCGGGGTTCACCGATCCCCATGTACACTTCAGGGATCCGGGATTCACGAACAAGGAGGATTTCAGGTCGGGTACCATGTCCGCACTGTTCGGAGGGAAGACCTGTGTCCTGGATATGCCGAACAACGACCCTCCGGCGATGGACGTGCGTACGCTCAGATCGAAGAGATCCACCATAGCATCCAAGGCATACGTCGACTACGGATTGTTCGCCGCATTGACGCCCGGTTGCAACACGGACCTGTTGGCACCCATGGTCTGCGGATTCAAACTGTTCATGGGATCCACCACGGGTAACATACTCATGAACGATGACGAGGAGATAGAGCACGTGATGAGGGATGTCGCCCGCACGGGAAAGGTGGTGAGCGTACATGCGGAGGACGATTCGATGATAATCAGGGGTAACGAGTCCGATAACTGGGACCACCTGAGGGACCGTCCCGTGGAAGCGGAGCATAACGCCATCAGAAGACTCTCCAGATACAAGGGCATGAAGGTGAACATATGCCATGTCACGGATGCGAGATCGTTGGAGCTCGCATCATCGTCGGGATTCACGACGGAGGTGACCATGAACCATCTGTTCCTCTGTGCCGAGGACAGCAGATCCGCATACACCAAGGTGAACCCTCCGCTGAGGGACCGTAAGGTCAGGGATTCGTTATACAAAGCGTTCATCGACGGGAAGGTGACCATGTTCGGCAGCGATCACGCCCCCCACACGTTGGTGGACAAGGAACAGGACTATCAGAGCGCACCCAGCGGTATACCCACGGTGGAGACCGATGTCCCGATATGGATGGACCTGGTCAAGCACAATCAGGTGCCGTTGGGCCTCATCGTGAGGATGGGCGCGGAGATGCCCGCAAGGACCTTCGGGATCAACAAGGGAAGGATAGCCGTCGGATACGATGCCGATCTGATAGCGTTCGACATGAAGAGGCAGACGACCATAAGTGCGGATAGGTTGCATTCACGTTCTGGTTACACACCGTACGAGGGCAGGGAGGCCATATTCCCCGATACAGTTATCATCAGGGGAGAGGTACAGGTCGATGACGGGGAATTCTGCGGAAGTAACGTCGGAGAGGATGTAAGTGGCTATCGAGGTTGATTATTCAGATGTTGCAGGGAAGAAGGCCGAATGCCCGGAGGGATGCGGTATGTGCTGTCTCTGCCAACCGGAGGTCCTTCCCGAGGAGAGGAACTTCTTCAGGACGAAATATCCGAAGATGATGGTCAAGAGCAAATGCGAGGATCAGCACTTCGCATTGGCCATGAAGAAGGGCAGGGGTTCCTGTGTGTTCCTCAACGGCAGGAAGTGCGACATCTATCAGAACCGTACCACCTACTGCAGGCAGTTCCCGTATCACTTCTATGTGAGCGACAGGATAAAGGTGGAATTGGACCTCTCCTGCCGCGGCGTATGGACCGGCAACGGCAACGATGCGGAGGAGGAGGCGAGGGCATTGGCACAGGCCTCCGAGAGGAGATTGAACATGACGTTGAAGGAGGCATCCTCCGTCTACAGGGAATTCTACTCCATCTGCAAGGAGACGGGCGTCATGTGCGACGTCTCGCAGCTGAGGATGTCGGTATCCGAGAATCTCAAGAACTTCACCAGTCTGGCATATATCGCTAAGGCCATGGATCTCTCACTCGAGGAGCCCAAGATGTCCTTGGACAGGGTGACCGCAGAATCCAAGTTCGACCTCAAGGACCTGACCGAGGCGGCGATGGATGCATCCCTCGGTTCGATGGGATCCAACGACCCGCTGAGCGTCCCCGTATATTGTGATAAGGATTACAATTGGAACATGTTCATGGCCAACGGGAGCACCATCGAGTGGACCGTCATGGACGACGAGGGCGATCTGCACCACAAGGGATTCGTCGACGCCAAGGATATAGAGTTGAAAGAGCCAGACGAGAGCGGGAAGAAGGTACTCGCCGACTACATCTCGATCCTGAACGGCAGGGACAGCTTCCTCGGGAGCGTGTTCTACATGATGGACGACCTCGGATACGAGGACGATATGGCCAACTCGTACTACGGAGCACTCTGCGTGACGATCATAGACCTCCTTTGGAGGGCATCGATGTTGGATCACTTCTTCGGTACGGGCATGGGTGCGGAAGGGATCAAGGAGGCCATCATCTTCTACGACATGGACAGATTGGACGCACCCACCATAGGGGCGTTCGTCTGATATCCCTTATAATAAAGGGATACAAGGTCTTTTATAGTAAACCGATAATGGGCTTGACGGTGGCTGAAATGATGAAACCGTTATCCGTACTTCAAGCATCAGCAGGTAAGAACGTTATCGTTGAGCTTAAGGGTAAGAGAGAGTACAGAGGAGTGCTCGACGGATACGACCCCCACATGAACCTCGTTCTGAAGAACGCGGATGAGATGGTCGAGGGAGAGGTCGTCAGGAAGCTCAGCACAGTCATTGTCCGTGGAGACAATGTGATCTACATATCACCATAAGGAGAGATGAAATATGACGAGAGGAACACCGGCACAGGGTAAACACAACAAATACAAGACACACATCCCTTGCCGCAGATGCGGAAAGCGCGCTTACCACGTCAGGACAGGAGTTTGTGCCTCCTGCGGATACGGTAAGACTGCAACGCTCAGGTCCTACAATTGGGCCAAGACGCATTAAGGAAGAGGAATCGAGATGGCCGGCCCGAAGCACAGCTGCGGTGTAGTCGGAATGAATGCGACTTACAACGTGGTACCTTTTCTGCAGAGGGCATTATTGGTCATCCAACACCGCGGACAGGAGTCCGCGGGTCTCTCCGTCTTCGACGGTAAGAACTTTCAGACCGTCAAGAACAACGGTCTAGTCGATGCTGTACTCAATGAGAACAGCCTCAGGAACATATCAGGTAACTGTGGGATAGGTCACGTAAGATACTCCACCACAGGTTCACACAGTTCCATGAACGCACAGCCTCTCACGGTACAGTCCGTGAAGGGCACCGTCGCCATCGCTCACAACGGCGACATAACCAATTATCACAAGCTCAGAGAGGAATACTTCAAACAGGGTTGGTCTTTCCTGACCGATTCGGATTCCGAGATAATCGCACGTATCCTCTCCAAACACCTGTATTCGGCCGAAGATCCGTTCGTCGCGATCAGGAACATGATGTCCGAATTGGACGGAGCATACGCATTGGCGATAATGATCAACAACCGTCTCTTCGGAGTGAGGGATCCGCACGGTCTCAGGCCGTTATGCATCGGCAAGGTCGAGGGCGGTCACATCATCGTTTCCGAGAGCGCCGCTCTCATGTCCATGGGTGCGGAGTTCGTCAGGGATGTCGAACCCGGCGAGATCGTCGAGATCAAGGATGATATCATATTGTCCGAGAGGTCGAAGGATCCCATCTGTAAGGCCCACTGCATGTTCGAGTGGATCTACTTCGCAAGACCGGATTCCGTGATCGATGGCAGATGCGTCTATCAGGTCAGGAAGAACATCGGTATCATACTCGCAAGGGAATCCCCTGCGGATGTCGATCTCGTCATGCCCATCCCGGACTCGGGACGTGCCCATGCCATTGGATACTCCTTGGAATCAGGTGTACCGTACGAGGAGGGTTTCATGAAGAACCGTTTCGTCGGTCGTACATTCATCCTTCCCGATCAGTCCGCCAGGGAGAACGCCGTGGCGATGAAGATGAATCCCATAAGGTCCACCATCGAAGGCAAGCGCGTGCTCATCGTCGATGACAGCATAGTGCGCGGTACGACATTGATGAAGCTCATCAAACTGCTCAGGTCCGCAGGTGCGAAGGAGGTCCATGTCAGGATCGGCTGTCCGCCTGTCATAGCTCCGTGCTATTACGGTGTGGACATGAAGACCAGGGATCAGTTCATAGCCTGTACGCACACCATAGAGCAGATCAGGCAGTCGATCGGTGCGGACAGTCTCGCATACATAAGCATCGACGGTCTCGTCGAGGCACTCGACATGCCCAAGGACGATCTCTGTCTTGCCTGTGTGAACGGCCTCTATCCGACAAGGATAGACGGTGAGAAGTACCGTTACGACTGATCCTCATCGTCGTCGAAGTCCATCTCCGTCTTCGGGAGCGGTGCTCCGCAGTACATGCAGTTCTCTGCGAACATATCGTTGTATGTTCCGCAACATTCGCATTTCTTCGATACTTGGGTCATGACCACGTCATCACGTACGGTCGATAAACAGTTATTGCATCGAACGACCCGTATTTGGACTCAGCATTACATGTAACGGTCGCTTTCATTGGCATTCGGTGCATGGTCTATCTGCCGAGAGGAAAAGTTCGATTCTCATACCATTGGTGAAGTATTTATCAAATTCATCATCACAGGACATGTCGTGACCCAACATCCAACACAGGGATATGTTAGATGTGACGGATCTAGGATGGGATGCGACGGCGGATATGTGCCCTATTTCCTTCCAACGTTCGGATCTTCGAGTACATCGGGGCATCGACCAACAAAACGTTTAATTATAGCCACAATATCAAGGTGTTATCCACTGGGCAGGTAGATCAGTTGGAAGATCGTTACATTGGCATTGTAGAGGTCGCGAGTTCGAATCTCGCCCTGTCCACCACTTGTTAACTCTTGTATTATGTTGTGATCCCTCACCTTTCATGTCGTGATCGGATCGTTACCGATCGAATCCACACACCCTTCGTCATTATATGCATTCCACGACATGTTATATTGACATCAGTCGAACCACTGTCAGACGGATCGTCGTCCCAGAAAATAGGATATATAATCCAACCTAGATTCATACATGGATCCGGAGGAGACCTATGGTGAAGATCGCTATGTACGGGAAAGGGGGTATCGGTAAATCGACGATATCCTCCAACATCACAGCGGCACTCAGCGATAGCGGTATCAAGGTGTTGCAGATCGGATGCGATCCCAAGCACGATTCCACGAGATTGTTACTCAACGGAGAGGTGGAGGGAACGATCCTCGACTATCTGAAGGACGTCGCACCCGCCGACAGGAGGATCGAGGACATAGTCTCCGTCGGATACGGCGGATGCCTCTGTGCGGAGGCAGGCGGACCCGAACCCGGAGTGGGATGTGCAGGCAGAGGGATAATAACATCATTCGATCTGCTGCACGATCTCGGTGTCGATGACATAAGGAGGGACATCACGCTCTACGATGTCCTAGGTGATGTCGTCTGCGGAGGTTTCGCTGTTCCGTTGAGGAACGAGTATGCGAACATCGTGTTCATCGTATCCTCCGGGGAGTTCATGTCGATCTATGCAGCAAACAACATCCTCAAGGGTATCTGCAACTACGATCCGAACAGGGTCGGAGGGATAATATTCAACAGTCGCGGGGATCCGGAGGAAGAAGGTAGGATCAGGAGGTTCTCCGAAGCTGTGAAGATACCGATCGTGGCATCGTTCGAGAGGTCACAACTGTTCATGTCGGCCGAGGAGAACGGGAAGACCGTGGTGGAGATGTATCCCAAGAGTCCGATAGCCGATGAGTTCAGGAGATTGGCCGAACGGATCATGGAAGGCGAGAGATATCGCTCCACGTACCTGTCCGAGGAGGAGTTGGAACGCATCGTATTGGGACGTTCGCTCAGAAGGGAGAACGGGTGTAAGGATAACATCGCGATGGAGATCCATGAGCGTCCGAAGAGGAAGTACATGTCCCGTAACGTCCAATGGGACGAACCGTACGGCGGATGTGCGTTCTCCGGCGCATACAGCACATGTGCTTCGATCGAGGGATTGGCGATAGTTCTCCATGCACCACTGAGCTGTGCACAGTTCACGGTACAGACCATCACCCACACATATGGAAGATACAACAATCATCAGAGGCCGATAGAGGGTTTCTCCAAATCGGATGTCCTGTGTTCGGAGATGAAGGATAGCGATATGATATTCGGCGGTACCTCGGGACTGAGATCGAGGATAGAGGCGATGATATCATCGGGTCACAAGGATGTGGCCGTCATAACGTCATGCCCTTCCGGTATCATCGGTGACGATGTGAAGGGTGTCGTCGCTTCCGTGGAGAAGGAGCACCCGGATTGCAGGATGGTGCTCATAGGGACGGACGGGTGTATGAACGGTGATTTCATGCAGGGTGTGATCGATGCAGGGATCGCCATAGCGGAGAGATTCTCCATAGACTGCGAGAGGACCGATTCCGTCAATCTCGTAGGTACGAAATCATTGGCATTGAATTGCATGGATGTCGTGGATACGATATCCGGTCTGTTGAACGATATCGGCATAGGCGTCAATTGCTTGTTCCCGGGCGCAGGCGACCTGGGATCGTTGAGCAGGATATCATCGGCGAGGATGAATCTGATGATAAATCCCGATCTGTTCACGATACAGTTGAGTTCGTATCTCAACGACAGGTTCGGGATAGAGACCTCTCCGATACCCGTGAGACCGGGGATATGCGGTACATCCGCATGGTTGGGGTATCTGGCGAGACAATTCGGACGCGAGGATGAGTATACCAGAGTGATGGATGATATCAGAAAAGAGTTCAACGGACTCGTGAGCGTGTACAGGGACGTTCTGAAAGGTAAGAGATTCCACATGATCTCCGCATCCAGGGATATAGATTGGATGATAGAGGCCACGGAAGCGGTCGGGATGATCAGGGAGAGGACCGTGATCATCGACCACACGGATTACAGCAACGACCTCGATGTCATGGGCGATGTACCGGATGCGGAATACGTCAAGAGCATAGATATCGAGAAGGAGAGGGATATCATCAGAGAGATGGATCCCGATCTGATAATATCCACTGCGCATATGGGCTTGGACATACCGAACGTCATGATCCCGATGGTCAGCAATCCGAATCCGTTCACGGGTGTAGCATTCGTGAGGAGGGTCGCATTGTTGTTCCGCACATACAGGAAGGAGGGTTGGAGGGAAGATGTCGTTCGATCTTGACAATCCGGATTGTTTCCTCGGATGCATGATGGCACTCGAGGGCGTACGCGATTCCATGACCATCATCCACGGGCCGACAGGGTGCAAGATGTATCCTGCCGATCTGTCGGAGAGATCCTTCGTGGACAGGGGTGCGGAGGTGGAGACGAGGAACCCGTTCAGCAGGGGTATGAGGTATTTCTTCTATCAACCCAGGTTACCGTGCACACTGTTGGATGCGAAGAGGATAATAGCGGGTTCATCAGAGAATCTCGGGGATCTGTACGATATCGTCAAAGGACAGGGGCCGGGGATGATAGGTATCATCAACTCACCGGGAGCTGCATTGACGGGTGAGGACCTGGGAAGGGTGGATTCCGAGATCCCGACCGTCAGGATAGGTTCCCATGAGTATTCATCATATTCGTACGACGGATATTCATCCACCGCCATCAGGATCATCGATCGCATAGCGAAGGATAGCAAGCATGTGAGGAAGGGTACGGTGAACATCATCGGCATATCCCTCCTCCATCTGAGGTTCCAGGACAGCATCGACGAGATCAGGAGGATGCTCTCGTTATGCGGTATAAAGGTCAATACGATCCTCTGCGCAGGTTCCACCGTCGCTGAGATAGAGGACATCTCCACCGCCGAACTGAATGTGGTGGTGGATATGGATTACGGATCGAAGGTGGCGGAGCATCTCAAGGATAGGTTCGGCACACCATACGTCTCGGTCATGCCCTTAGGATTCAATGGATGCGAGAGGATGATCGAAGGGATATGTTCGATCATGGGCAAGGATCCGTCCCCGGCGATGGACGATCTCATAAGATGGAGGAAGAGGACATCTCAGAAGATACTGACATTGGAGAAGAGATACGTCAGGATCGGCGGAAGGACGTTCTCCGTACATGGCACGCCATGCTTCGCAGAGAATCTGGCACATTTCATGGAGGACTACCTTGGACTGGTGCCGTGCGCGATACAATCCGATAGGGAGATGGAGGGATTCGAACTCTTCGGTTCGAAGGTCCCGGACAGCATATGGGATGCCGAGACGGATGTGACGTTCGCTTCAGGATCCGAGATAAAGGCATTGGTGGACAGGAAGGTGGCCGTCGGAGGGGTGGAGATAAGGGAACCGTCCGAACAACCGGTCAGTATCATCGGCAGACCGATATTCGGTACGATGGGTGCCGTCCATCTGATAGAGGACACTTTGAACATACTTTCCAGGACATACGACAGGATGTGATACGGATGCAGGTCATCAAGGTCAGGGATCTACGCAGGACATTCGGCGATGTGCACGGGACGAAGGTCGCTGTGAACGACATATCGTTCGAGGTGAACAAAGGGGAGATATTCGGAATATTGGGACCGAACGGTGCGGGTAAGACCACCACGATCAAGATGTTATGCACGCTCCTGAAACCCACATCCGGTAAGGCCGAGGTCCTCGGGATAGACGTGTCCGATGACAGGAGGACGAAGGAGCTCAGGATGCGCGTGAACGTGGTATCCGGCGGGGAGAGGGGATTGTACTACAGATTGACCGGTAGGCAGAACCTCAGATATTTCGCGGATCTGTATAAGGTTCCATCATCCCAAAGGGAGGAACGCGTACAGAAGGTGATCGAGCTGGTGAGGATGGAGGATGCCGCCGACAAGAGGGTGGAGAACTATTCCCGCGGTATGAAGCAGAGGATCCACATCGCCAGGGCATTGATCAACGATCCCGAGGTCCTGTTCCTGGATGAACCCACCATAGGGTTGGATCCGGAGATATCGCTGCAGATAAGGAGGATCGTGAAGGAACTATCCGATTCGGGTAAGACGATCATACTCACCACGCATTACATGTTCGAAGCGGAGGAGTTGTGCGATCGCATGATACTGCTGAAGCACGGGAACATCGTGGGATACGGTACCACCGATGAACTGAAGCAGAGGGTCTCCGACGATACGATGATAAGGATAACCACGACCAAGGACCCATCATCATGTACGCCCGATGTACAGACGGTGGATGGTATCACGGATGTGAGGGTGGAATCGCTATCGGGAAGGTTCGCCGTCAGCATCAGATGCAGGAAAGGCACCAATCCGATGCAGTCGTTGGAACAGATGTATGAGCAATTCGAGGTGAGATCGATAGGGTTCGACGAACCCACCTTGGAGGATACGTACCTCTATCTGACAGGTGGTGAGTGATTGAACCTCAGGGCCGTGACCGCATCGTTCAAGCAGCAATCGATGCAATTCGTTGCGGATCCCCAGTGGATAATACCGAGCATAATCGCACCGTTCGTGTTCACTGTCGTGATGCTGTTCATGTATCCCGACAGGAGTGATGAGATTGTGTTGCAGGCGGTCCTCGGAGGGGGAGTGCTCGGGATGTGGGGCAACACACTGTTCGCATCATCGTTCACACTATCGTATGACAGGATGAACGGTACGTTGGAGAACATCCTGGTGACACCGACCGATCTCTACGATGTGATCCTGGGGAGGTCGCTGTGGAACACGTTCATAGGATTGTTGAACATGCTGTTGGTGTACGTGTTCGCGACGTTGATGTTCTCGGTGAACGTGAGCATCGCACATCCGTTGGAGTTCGTGATGATATTGGTGTTGACGTTGTTGTCGTTGTCATCGATAGGTATGATCTTCTCCATAGCGTTCGTGTTCTCCAGGAGGAGTTACGTGCTCACTAGCATCCTGCAGTATCCGATATACATACTGTCGGGAGCCGTTGTTCCAATAACCGTTCTCCCGCAATGGACGAACCCGATATCCATGATACTTCCGCCTACATGGGGTGTGGAGTCGTTGAGGGCATCCGCACTCACAGGATATGAGGTACTGTTCGGACCGGGATACTATGGGAATGTGATGGTGTGTGCGTTGCTATCTTTGATCTATTTCGCGATCGCTTGGTTCCTGATGAGGAGGATCGTATCCAATGTCAAGGCCACAGGTTCGTTCACGAGGTATTGATATGTCGGAGATGTCCATCGTATTCTCATCCGCGGTCAACTATGCCAGGAACAAGTTCCAGGTGATACCTTGGTGGCTATGGTTGTTACAGATAGTGCTTAGTTCGTTCTTCACGATGTTCTTCTTCGCCGTCATGGCCGATTACGTCTCCAATCCCGATGTGACGGTGAGGTTCGTCGTCATAGGCAACGTGATACAGAGCATAGCGGCGACCACGCTGTATTCCGTATCCGATATGCCGGGTACCGAGAAGCACACGGGTATGTTGGGTCCGTTGATGCAGACCCCATCCAGTCTGTTCTTGGTATTCCTGGGTATGTCGTTCCTGAACATACTGTCGGGATTCATATCCTCGATACTGTCGTTATGCTACGCACAGTTCGTGTTCGGTATCGATCTGAGCATGGCCAATATGGTATCGGTGGCGGTGATATTGGTGGTAACGGTGTTCTCGCTCACGGGTTTCGGGATGATGATCGGTAGCGTAGGGTTGAGATTGAGGACATCGGCGATCATCGCGAACTTGGTCTCATACATCGGATTGCTCCTGTGCGGTGTGACCTTTCCCTTATCGTACCTCCCGGGTTGGTGTCAGGCGATAGCGGACATCCTTCCGTTGACGTACGGCGTGAATGCAATGAGGGCGGCAGCGGACGGGGCAGACATAGCATCCATATCAAGCGATATCGTCATGATGATGTTGCTCGGCGTGATGTACTTCGTGATATCCATATTCCTGTTCGGTCTCTTCGAGAGGAAGGCGAGGGCGTTGGGGACGTACGATTCGTTCTGAATACGCCGAAACGGGACGATCGTCCGTATCTGGGTATGTTCCTGCCATCTTCCGGACCGAAGGTGATATCAACCCATACGACGGAATACACCTCATGAGGTTGGCCATCGTCGCATGCGACATACTGAAGCCTGAGATCGAGTTCCTGACGAAGGACGATCCGGATTTCGTGGTACGCGAGTATCTCGAATTCGCATTGCACGAATACCCGCAGGATATGAAGGCCCGTATCATAGAGACCGTCAACAAATACGAGGGTCAGGTCGATGCGGTATTCCTCGGATATGCCACATGCCAATCGTTGGATGGTGTGGTGGAATCATTGAAGGTGCCGACGGTGATGTTGCAGGGTGCGGACTGCATCGATGTCCTTCTCACGACGAAGGAATACACCAACGAGAAGAGGATATGCGCCGGGACGTGGTTCATATCGCCCGGTTGGGCCGAACAGGGTGTGGACGGATTGATCAAGGAGTTGCACCTGGATTCCGTGGAAGGTATCGATCCGCAGTTCTTCTTGGATATGTTGTTCGAGTCCTATCAGAGATGCCTGTACATCGACGACGGTATCGGTGACGAAGAACGTTACAGGAAGATGTCCGAGGATGTCGCCAATCAACTGAAGCTGAGATTGGATCGCAGGAGATGCGGTCTCGGCGGGATAGAGGAAGCGATCGAGAGGACGAAGGTATTGGCCGTGAACGGTCGATGACCCCGTTGAGGTGGCCGTCGCGATCGCAGGATCACGACTAACTCATTAACTGTACTTGTTCCATTGATATACACAAAGGCGACATGTTCATTCCATGGCAATGACCATCGGAGAACTGGACGAATATGAGACGGAGAACTGTCTCCTGTGCAACATCAGGGACACCGTCATCGGTTACAGAGAACTGGTCGGAGGGTCGGCATCGCTCGATAGGGTGATAGCGCTCCTCGACGAGCTGATAGATGATGAGTTGATGGGGGATTATGAGAACGATCCCTCATCGATCATATCAGATCGTTATCGATACTGAGTCTCGCATCGATGAAGCATCTCTCCTGGAGGTCCTTCGGGACCTCCTCATCATATTTCCCGACGTTGATGTCATCACCATCGAAGATGAGCATCGACAGATCGTCCTTGTTGCTCCTTATGGACGACATGACATCCTCGGGTGACGAATCCGTCATCACGTCTATGAAATACGGTTGGAAGCACCATACGCGATATGTGAGATACGATCTCTCGAGGAATCTTCTGATCGTATCGTATTCCTTGGTACCGGTCCACGGGAACAGTCTCCATCCCCTCTTCATATCCGAGAACGGTACCAGTATATCAGATGCGGATGCCCTTGCACCATCCAGACGATCGTTGCCTTGATCATCCAACATATCATATCTCTCCGTATTGGAGAGTATCCTCCTGATCTCCTTCATGATCGCACGATCGGTGTCTATCGGTGTGGATCTCCATGGTGACGATACATCCCCGTCGGATTCCTTCACCTCGGCGGTCTCGTTGTTCCTGTCGTAGGATATTATCTCCCATACGCGACCTGCCAATTGGATGCACGAACCTATCTCCGGAACATTCTGCACGGTACCGATGACCTTGCCTTGGGTCTTGATCTCGATCTCCTTCTCCGCGGTGAATACGGAACAGAAATCGCGACCGTACACCTCGTTCTCGCTCATGGGCGATATCAACAATGTGCCGTCATCCATCCTGGTGATGCGACCTCTGAGGATCATGTTCCTGAGGAGTGCCTTGTAATCTGATTCGGTCATGTTTCTGAACGGATACAATGACAGGACATCATCCTTCAATTGATTGAAACGTACGCCCACGTTCCGTTTCATGTATTCCATGGTCTGATGATAGAGCAGACCGTACGGGAACCTGTCCGGGGGCGAGGGTTCGACCCATCCCTTGGAGATGAGGTTGCACATGGCTATCGCTTTTATCAGATTCATGGGGACGGACCCCAACATGTTCCATCTCTTCTCATCGTCCTCGTTGCAATAGAGTATCAGTCTCTGGGGGGATCCGCGTCTTCCGGACCTACCCATCCTCTGCATCAGACCGGAGCATGAATGGGGAGGTTCCAATTGTATCACGAGATCCAGGGAGCCTATGTCCATCCCAAGCTCCAATGTGGATGTGGATACGACGGTCACGGTACGGGAGGTGTCCTTCAACGCATCCTCGGCCTCCTTCCTGTATTCCTTGGAGAGGCTGCCGTGATGGACGTAGATGTCGTTCACACCCTTCAGGGCATCCTTCATCCTCCTCAGGGATGAGGCGACGTTCTCCGCCGTGGACCTGCTGTTGGTGAACACGACGCAATTTCTTTTATCTGTATCAATGAACAATTGCTTGTAGAATCTGGTGAGTGCGGTCTTCCTCGCCTTGTTGCCGTCGAGGGGATCCGCTACGGGGATGTGGTTGTAACGGATCGATATCTCCGCATCCCTCCTTCCTTCATCGATGACGGGATACGTATCTCTCCCGGTGGAAGCGGACAGCCATCCGCATGCCCCCTCCACATCGGATATGGTGGCGGACAGACCTATGCGCCTCGGTCTGCATCCGCATACGCGTTCGATGGTCTCCAGACAGCACAGGAGTTGGAGACCTCTCCTGGAACCGGAGAACGCATGCACCTCATCGATCACTATGAAACGCATATTACCAAACAGATTCGGCAATATGTCGTGATGCGTGATTATCAGATTCTGCAACGATTCGGGGGTTATCTGGAGGATGCCCTTGGCATCCTTTATGGAATTCTTCTTCTTGCTGTGACTGACATCTCCGTGCCATTCCGTCACGGGGATCTCCGTCTCCCTGATGATCCTCTCTATCCTCTCGAACTGATCGTCGATCAGTGCCTTCATCGGTCCGATGTACAATGCACCGAATCCCGATGATACGGGATCGTCGTACAACGATGTCAATATGGGGAACATGGCGGCCTCGGTCTTACCCGAGGACGTACCCGATGAGATCAGTATGTGATCCTCATATCCGAAGAACCTGTCGAAGACCTTGGTCTGCATCTCCCTGAAACCGGACCACCTGTTGTCATGTATGAATTCCTGGATGAACCATGGCATACGTTCAACGTAATCGGTCATACGTCCAATCCTTCGATGATGTCGTCCGCAGGGTCGACATCGGGTGTGACCGTCCTGTTGTTGACGAGCTTATCGAAACGCAATCCCGGGTTCTGATGCAGTGTGTCAAGAAGACTTATCAAATCCCTCGTCACCTCCCTGGGGGTGAGGAGCGACGGTGATGCGGAGTTGGCTATCACCGATCTCAGATAGGCCTCCATCTTGGCATCGTCTATCTCCGATGTGTATCCGTACCTCTGCTCATGCAATCCCTTGACCGTCCTCAGAAGTACGAACAATTCCTCGTTGGTCAACGGTCTGAGGTTGATCACAGGTCCGAGATAGTTATCGTATCCGTTCTCGTAGCGTCCCGTGGTGAGTCTCGACCTCAACGCACCGTAGCTGTACAGTCCGCGGTTCTGATCCTCGATGAACTCGGGGGTACCGCACACGTACATCGAGAGATAGGAAGATCTTCCCTGCATTATATCGTTGAATATGGTCAGCAGACGTTCGTAGTTGTTCTGACGGGATTGCTTGCTCTGGAGCTTGTAAAGGATTATACCCTCATCGATGAACACCACCAATCCCTTGTATCCTATGCATCTGAGGAATCTGGACCAGAGCTTGATGATATCGTACCAATTCTCGTCGTTGATGATCAATGATACACCGAGGTCCCTCTTGACATCGTTCTTGCTATCGTATTCTCCCTTGAACCATCTCACGGAGGGTATATCGTCCTTCTCGGATGCGTGATCCACACAGTACGATGCCATGACCTTCATGAAGTCGCGATAGTACTGCATCGCGGACATCTCCTCGGTCATCTTGACCAGGGCTTTGAATATGGAGTCATGATCGACATCATCCACGGATGCGATCACATCGTCGGCCACCGTCTCCAATATCGGTTCCAACGCCCCGCCGTCGGGTCTCGTCTTGACGGCCATGTTCTTGACCAGTTCCATGTATGTGTTCAATCCTTCTTTCTTCGATCCCGTCAGTCTGCGGTTGATCGCAAGGTCCGCATCCATGGTGACGAATCCCTTGTCGAGGGCATAGTTCCTGACCATCTGTATCATGAAGCTCTTACCGTTACCGAAACGGCCGGAGATGAATCTGAACGCACCTCCGCCCTCAGCGGTCTCCTCGAGATCGGATACGAACGTCTCCGTCTCCTTCTTCCTTCCGACCGCTATGTATTCGAGTCCTCTCCTCGGGACCACTCCCGATGACAGTGCGTTCATGAGCACTGACAATGTTCTCTTCGGTACCGTCGTCATAGAAGCAATCCCCTCAGGTCATCCACATAATCCTCGACCAATATCCCGTTTTCTATCAATGTATCACCAACGGTATCCATGGCGGCGTCGTTGATGGCATCCTCCAACCTGTTGTCCTTCTTCACCTTCTTACCGGACAACAGGTCCTTGAGGTATGATACGCATCTCTCATCGATGGATGATGCGAATCCAACCCATCCGTCCCCTTTGGGGACATCTTCCTCCACAGTCCTCTGCATCTCCTCTTCATCGGAGACCGCCATCATCTCGGACACCGAACGGAGGTCGTCCTCCGCCCTCATGATGGAGTCGGAATCCAGTTCTATGGATGCCGCCAATCTCCTCTGTATCACGGATTGCCTCTCCCTCTCGATATCCTCTATGACGGAATCCACCAATCTGGTGCAGTCCCTGCCGAACGCATTCACGTACTTCCCGCTGGAGGACCCGTTCATGTGCTGTCTCACGCTGTTGATGAATGTGCTGAGTTCCCTCAGGAACTCTCCGTTATATGCATAGTTGTTGATCTTCACCGATGCCGTACGTTGTGCATCGGTGCCAAGGAACATCAGATCGACGTAGGAATGCATCACCAATGTCTTCGGACGTATGCCGTAGACCTTCTTGAATCCGCCGATCTCCTTGTTCAGGAGATACATGGACCTGTTGATGACCTCACCGTAGTCCTTGTCGGCGAATGCGTTCTTCCTGCTCACGTCGAAACAGCAGAGATTGAAGATACCGCCGAAGCTCGGCCCTCCTTCACCCGTTTCGAATAGGTGATCGAGACATATCATCGTCACGACCACGTTCGAGTCGCACACGGCCGGTATCTTGATATCGAGACCGTTCAGCAGTGCGTATTCGCAATACGTCTTCTCGGCCAACCATGAGCCGTAGACGAGGAAGGTATCGCCGATGTGCTGTAACGTCTCCTCTTCATCTTCACCGAGATTTATCAGTTCGGAGAGATAGAGCCAGAGATATCCATTATCGCAATCCGTATACTTGCGCTCGTTGGCCAATGTGCGCCAATATAGGTAGTAATCGATCTGTTCCTCGCTCATGACCCTGTACGTTATCGGACCGAGTGAGTTGGAGGATACATACTCATGTCTCTCGTCCATCGTGACATTCCTGTACTTCAGTATGTCGCTCCTGAACGATCTCATCTCCTTCATGGGGATGAATTCGCCGTGTCTGGAGAACGTCGGTCCGAGATGCGGTTCGTCGGGATGCTCCATATCCTTCATGGGGATATCGTCCGCCGTGGCGGGACGTATGCTGAATCCGCGTTCATATCTGCGTTCCGGGAACTCGGGGATCCTGTTGGAGAATATGTCGTCTATTATCTTCCTCTCGCGTTTGGTCAATGCGCTGGAGATGGACGGCATCCTGCCGCCGGATTGCTTCTCGAACAGACCACAGACGTATTTCGTAACGTTGGTGATCAGATTGCGCAATGCGATGTCATTGTAGTCGTGATACGTGAGTATGTATCCCATGTCGGAACGACGGTCGATCCAATAGGGTATGACGAAGCGTTCTATCGTCACCTTACCGAACGTCTCGGCCATACCGATCCCGGTCCTGGCGATCATGTCCTCATCCAAGGCATGCAGTGCCTTCGAGATCACATACGTCTCGGTATCATCGATCTCATCGGGGAGATATTCGGTGGTCATGATGTCGATCTGTTCCGGATCGATGACCTCGAAGTTCCCTCTGAGGATCTCCCCTATGACCACGGACCTCTGCACCTCGTCGCGCGGGATGCATCCCTTCACATCGAGACCATTTATGATGCAATAATCGCACATGGCCGAGAGGATGGTGTCGAATTCGTTCGAACCCGCACGACAGCACTTCAACATGAGCCTCATCTCCCTGAGGTTATCCGTGGGATCGCCTCTGACGAACATCTCGCTCAGACGTAACCGCACATATCCGTAATCGGTCTTGATGGGTTCTCCCCTTCTGAGCTTGGAACGCCAGTAGAAATAGTACCTCCATTGGTTCTGACGTAGTTCGAAGTATCCGTTCACTGGTCTTGGGCAACCTACGAAATCGCAGGGTACGCCTTCGACATCCATGTTCCGATCGACGGATTCCTCGAATGATTCATCTGGTCCGATAGAGGGTCTTGGCACGGATGACCATATCCCTATTCCGATAAAAGGATGTGGCTACGCCAGATGTCGGCATTGAACATCAATAACATAGAATCTAAGAATTTAGGGAATCTCTCGCTCCCTTTCGTGTGCTTGGTGCCTTGGGGAGTCCTGACGTAGAGGTCGAAGAATATGGAATCGAATCCCTTCGCATCCGTATAGTCCATATCCAATGAACCGTCATCGTAGAGTTTGGAGACGAGTCTCATGATGGTATCGGACCCATCCTCGGATATCTCCGTGATGTGCGCATTGTCCGGTGCCTTGTAGTTACCGCATCCCTCGAACAACGTACCGTGGATGCAATATTTCCTTGAGGAGATGGTATGATCATCCGGATCGAATATGTACTCGAAGGTGTCGTATCTCCCGCCCTCCTTGAGTCCCATGAGGTTGAATCTGATCTTCACGGAATCGATCTCATGTATGGGTTGATCCCGGGGGATGGATCTCGACCATACGATCGCTTCGTACGTCCTCTCGTCGATGAGTCCGAATCCGAGATCTACATTGAGATCGTCGATACTCCTGCAGAATACGTAACTCCCGTCGGCCGTCATGCGTTCGACATCGGCCTTGTGCTCATCGAATCTGATAGCGGCATCGATGTTCGATTCGTACACATCCCTGGAGATGATACCCTTGGAGAGGGCATCATCCAAACGTTCCTTGGTGTATCTCATCCTCTGTGCGGATTTCATCGATATCACGAATACGGACGTATGATTAGAACATTATGTGCCGGATGTGTGTCTGTGCGATATGTCTCCAGATCAGGCTATCAGCATCGTGATGGTATGTCGATCCGGAACGGGTCGGGGCGAATGGGTATAAGGGAGGAACGTCTAATCCCGTCTAGCAAGAAGAGTACAATCTCTTCTGGCCTTGACTTCGGATCCGACAGGTGAACAGGGAGGTATGCATGGTTGTATGCGACCCCCCCCCCCCGCCATGTTGGTGATAGGGAAGGGGGGTAAAAATGGAAAATAGGAATAGGACAGCACTAGCA
>CAVGUW010000027.1:0-20846 GCA_963632775.1 Bacteroides salyersiae
CATCGGAGCGATCGAGCTGTTCGTGGAGGCTGCCGAGGATTACGATGCTGCGAAAGAGAAATATCTGGACCTGGTATTCCAGCAGGGCATCAACGGATATTCCGAAGCCGTCAAGGAAGCAGGACTCACGAACGCATTCGATACGGACGCAGTGAAAGCCATCTTGGACAAGTGCGTCTCCGCGTTGGATAAGGTGAAAGCCTGAGAATAAACAGGATATGGCCTGGGATCCCAAGGATCCCGGGCCGTATCCGTTTCCTTTATGTTCGATATTCTTCAACGATGTTGAACGATCCGGCGATCTTCGGCCGAACTGTCCAACACTATCGATGCTTACCTCTTCAATTCAGAGATCTGCTTTCTGAGTTCGGTTATCTCCTCTCTCAGGGATTCGATCTCTTCCTTGATGGGGTCGGGAAGATCGCCGTGATCGAGCTCGTTCCTAAGACTGACGCCTTTGTGCTTCACGATCTCTCCGGGTACTCCGACCACGGTACAATCGTCGGGTATGTCCTTCAACACCACCGAACCGGCACCTATACGGACATTGTTGCCTATGGTTATGTTCCCGAGGACGATCGCACCCGAACCTATGACCACGTTGTTGCCGATGGTCGGGTGTCTCTTACCCTTGCTCGTGGACACACCGCCAAGCGTGACACCTTGGTATATCATCACGTGATCGCCGATGATGGCGGTCTCCCCTATGACGATACCCGTCGCATGGTCTATGAAGAGGCTCTTGCCGATGGTCGCACCAGGATGTATATCGGCACCGCACTTGCTGTGGCACTCATAATTGATCCTCATGGCCTCCTTCTTCTTCCCCTGCATCCAAAGATCATGGGCCTCCCTATACATCGAAACGACGTGCAGACCCATGTGGAACTCCTTGGCCTCCTCCTCGTCTGTGATCGATGGATCGCACTCCATCACCGCGGCAAGATCGTCATCGCGTATCTTCATATCAATCAACTCAATCAAATATGCCTGTGCTTAAATACCTATCACCCACGTCGGGCAATATCGCGACGATCTTCTTACCCTTCTCCCTGGAAGCGATCGCCAATGCCGCGAATACCGCCGCACCGGATGATATACCTGCGAGGATACCTTCTTCCCTTGCCAATCTCCTCGTGGTCTCTATGGAATCGTCGCCTTTGACGGTGACGACCTCGTCGATGTATTCCTTGACGTAGTTACCGGGGATGAAATTGGCACCGATACCTTGGATCTTGTGTGCCCCCGCCCTGCCCTCGGTGATGAGGGGACTCTCCGCGGGTTCCACACCTATGACCTTGGCCTTGGACGAATATAATCTGAAGCCCTGTCCTATGCCTGTGGCGGTACCTCCGGTACCTATCCCTGCCACGACATAATCCACATCAGGAAGATCCACCAGGATCTCCTTCGCGGTACCGACGACGTGTGCCTTGGGATTCGCAGGATTGTCGAACTGTCCCGCTATGATACCGCCCCTCTCCTCGGCTATCCTCTCGGCCTCGGCGACCGCACCCGCCATACCTTCCTTCCCGGGTGTGAGTATGACCTCGGCACCGTATGCCTTCATGAGGGAGATCCTCTCCTTGCTCATGGTGTCCGGCATTATTATGACCGCTCTGTAACCGCGTACGGCGCATACCATGCACAATCCGATACCGGTGTTACCCGATGTAGGTTCGATGACCGTGCCCCCTTCCTTCAGGACACCCCTTGCGACGGCATCATCGATCATGGACAATGCCGCCCTATCCTTGATCGACCCGGCAGGATTCTTGCCTTCGAACTTGACATAGACCTGCGAGTCCATTCCTTTGGTCAACCTGTTCAGTCTTATCATCGGCGTATCGCCGATGGAACCGAGGACATCATCGAACAACATGGCCGACCTATCGACGAACGCATATTAATATGATAATAGAAGGAATGGGTTTTGTTTGAAGGGGTTTGGGAGATGTGCTTACGACATCAGACTTGCGGATCTGAGTTCTGCAGCAATCTTCTGCACTGCGCGTACGACGTCCTCGGGGACCTTCGCGCCTGTACAGACCATCTTGCCTGATCCGAACAGAAGGACGACCACTTTGGGTGAGTCTAGCCTGTATACCAATCCGGGGAACTGCTCGGGTTCGTACTCGACCTTCTCCAATCCAAGTGTGATGGCAACCGTGTTGAGATTAATCTCCTGTTCAAGGTCAGAGGAGGCGACTATGTTCTGGACCTCGATCTTGGGATCGATAGCGATCTCGATCTTGGCCTTCTTCAGGTCTTCCTTCACCTTTCCGATAGCTACCTTGACGTCGTCCAAGCTCTTAGCGCCTGTACAGACGACCTTTCCGCTTCTGAAGAGAAGTGTTGCAGTCTTGGGTTCTTTGAGCCTGTAAACAAGTCCAGGGAACTGCTGGGGATTGTATTCCGCCCCATCAAGTGCATCCTCAATTGCATTCAGGTCGAGTTCCTGTCCAAGCGATGTGGATGCTACAACATTCTCGATGTTCATTTTAGCCATCAATTCACCTTGGGCCCTCTATATATAGGGTATTTAAAACACTTTCCATTGCCGCCGGGTTTTTGTGATCTGTGGGCGCATGATCGGTCGGTATGAACCGATAGATCTGAACTGTCGATTTTCTCTGATTCATTAGTGAAAAATTGACACCACTGTCATTTTCCCCAATAGATCAAGGGAATATACCAACAGACAACATCACAAATGAGGCGAAGAGCCAGATAGAATGATCACAGATTATCTTACCGTCGATGACCCCATCCAATTCCTTCAGCATCATGGATTTACCGGATCTTCCGATCCTCGTTATGATCTTCACATCCCCATCCCCCACAGATGATCTGATACGATCGAGGGAGCGGATGTTCGATATAGTCCATGTTTCGGTTATACCCGGAAACAATGAGAGATTATTGCTACAATTTCGGTTATAGAAGGAAACATACATCACACATATCATTCTGACAACATCGTTATCAAACGATCGGGCGATACCCATATCATGAGGAGTGATTTTGAATTCGAGACGGATTGGCAACTATTCAGACAGCGTATCACAGCGTGGCAGGAAAGATACATGGAACGCCTCATACAGGAATATGCAGAGATCATCTCAAAGGATGTGAAAGCCTCGGAAAGATTCTGGGAACTTAAAGAGAGGATCAGAGAGGACAGTAGATCCGCATGGATCGGCATGGAGATGAAAAGGAGCTATATGATCAAGTATATCGCCGGACTCATCAATGATGGAGTCATCGAATACAACGACCTTGAAGGGTTCAGTGACGGATTCCTCGACCGTATCAGGCGCCATTACGACCTGATCGAAGAATGATATGATGATTGTGGATATGAAGGGATCGAGACTCAGAACAAGGTGACGATCCCAGCGCTCAATACAGCGACCACTGCGAACAGAGGAATGCCGCGTATGAATGATCCGATATGCTTGGTCGGATCCTGATAGCGATCCTTCTCGGGCAGGAATGAGAAGCGTATACGTTCCGTATTGCGCCACCAGAGGAGATCGATCACGACGAGATCGAACAATCCCAACCCCTCACCCAATACAAGGAAATACCAGAATGCTGAGACGAATCCATCGAATGCCAATGCATCTTTGAATATCAGTCCGATCGCGGAGAATAGGATGGTGAAGAGGGCAAGATTGCTCAGAAGGATGATGGGTTTGGATCTTACCTTTGGAACATTCTCCCCTGACCATTCCCTGACGATGGATTGTACATCATCGGGATAAGAACGCAGACCATTGAGGTTCTTCCTGTCAGTCCCTGTGCTGAGGAAGCACATGCCCCAGAATAATAGGTAGAATGCAGGGATTATCAGCCATTTCATCATCATATGTCATCTTCTTGATCCGCTTCTTACGTTCCACGTATTCTGTTCTTTGTTCTCTGAATTGGATATTTCAACAGATATTCCGTCGAACGTCACTTCTTTAACACTGGATAAGACTTTTAGTGATACCTAAATTTACTGTCCACATTTATCATTTACGGTAAGTTCGGTCGGTCCAGATGAGTCTGATTCGTTGAAGCTAAACATAATATATCGCAAAAGTGTTCGGTAAAATACCGCAAAATAGTTCGGCAAAAAACCACAAAAGTGTTCGTTCAACCACAACAACGAATGATGGGTGGAACATATGGAATATAGGCCCAGGATCGCAGATGCATTATTGGAATCAAAATTACAATGTTTTGGTGCTACGCAAATAGTTGGACCGAAAGGTTGTGGAAAGACAACGACCGCCAAGATGAAAGCGAAGAGCGTTGTCGAATTTCAGGATGAAGATAAACGCGACCAGTATCTCTCCGTAGCAGATACCATGCCCTCGAGACTATTGATCGGGGATAGACCAAGGTTATTCGATGAATGGCAGGATGCTCCGAAATTGTGGGGTGCAATAAGGAAATCCGTCGATGACGAACAATTGTGTGGTGCATATATCCTAACCGGATCGACCTCGAAGAGGATCAAGACGCCACATACCGGAACAATGAGGATCTCCACTCTAAGGATGTACCCCATGAGTCTATTCGAGAGCGGTGAATCCAACGGCACAGTATCATTGAAGGGTCTGTTCACGGATCCGAACGGTTTCGAAGGATGTAAGTCCGAACTACCGATGAATGACCTCATCTATGCGATCTGTCGTGGCGGATGGCCTGCAGCAGTGATCAAGAAGTCCAAGGATGCATCGTTGGAGATTGCGAAGGACCTGTATCAACAGACATGCAACAGGGATGCATCATCGATTGATGACGTTGAACGCAACCCGAGATGGGTGGATGCGATACTCAAATCCTATGCGAGGAACATGTGTACACTCTCTAAGGAAAGTACGATATTCGGCGACGTCTCATCCAATTGGAACATAGGCAAGACCACATTCTATGATTACGTCAGTGCCTTGAAAAGATTATACATCATGGAGGATGTGGGTGCGTGGTCCCCACCCATCCGTTCAAAGACGGCCATACGTTCATCGAAGAAAAGGTATCTCATCGACCCTTCGCTGGCGGTTGTAGCGTTGGATGTCGGCCCCGATTATTTCGACGCCGATTTCAAGACACTTGGATTCCTATTCGAATCGTTATGCATACGTGATTTGAGGGTATATTCAATGACACAACATGGTACCATCTCCTATTACCGTGACAGATATGATTTGGAAGCCGATGCCGTACTCCATCTCGGTGATGGAAGATATGCACTCATCGAGATGAAGTTAGGAGGTAACGAGATCGAGAAGGGTGCCAAACACCTGTGTGAGATCGAGGAACTCATCAAGAAACATAATGAGAACGAGGAACAGGTACCGATAAGGCCGCCTGATTTGAAGATCGTTCTCACCGCAACGGAATATGGATACCGTAGGGACGATGGGGTGCTCGTGATACCGATAGGATGTCTCAGAGATTGATTGAATGATCGATGGTGCGACTAAGAGTTGCAAAGTGATCCATCGGATGGATGGTGGTGGGCCCATTACCGTTTGAACCCAACACTCATATCTCCATCACTACCACCCAGACATCGCGCAATAACCCGGTCAAAAATGACTTGACCAAAACATATTTATTATACATGTATCTATCCAGCCTTACCAAGTGGTCCCATAGCTTAGCTTGGTTCGAGCGTCCGGCTGATAACCGGAAGGTCTTGTGTTCAAATCACAATGGGACCACCACTCGTATCTTCTGTAATACTTGGTTCTGAACGATAGTGAGTACAAAAATCCGTATTGTCAAATAAAAGAAGAACGATTAGAATACAGATTCAAATGACTACAGATATTGGAGAACTGTCAAGATTAATTTCTCCCATTGCCGCCAAATACGGAGTGGAAAGAGTATATATCTTCGGTTCCAGAGCAAGAGGCGACTATACAGAGGACAGTGATTACGATCTGTCTATCGATCAGGGCAATCTTGTGAGATTGAAGGACTATTTGAATTTCATCGATGAATTGGAATCGGTATTGAATTGCAAAGTCGATGTGGTCTGCAGAGACGATGTTGGAAAGAGCGGATTTTATCAATCCATGATTTCATCGGAGATCCTCATCTATGGATGAAAAGATCAAAACCACTTTAACAGAGATTTTGAGGACGATCTATTGATGTTTCACGAGAGAGACATTGACTTCCTGTACACAGATAATCCAGTGAATCGGTACATGAGAGAATCGATGCGAACAACACCACATTGGATATCGGAACGTGATGATATCACACCTGATCCAATACCCTACAGACCTGTCCCTTCGCGTATTCGAGGTCGCCGCTGTTATCGATCACGGCCCAACCGTCGGATATACTGAGCATCCTCCTGCGGACGATCCTCAACTTATCGTCGGTCTCGAATATCTCGAGATTCTCCCCGCGGCTCATGATGCGCGAAAGTGCCGTCTCCGGCTCCACATCCACGAGGACCTTCACGTCGGGTGCCGGCAATATGCGGGTTATCACATCATAGGCCAACTGGCACAGACTGTCGGAGATGTATGCGACCGCCATGCTGTACCTCACGAATATCACATCGTCGTAATCCTTGTACTTCCTTCCGCGGACGACTATCAGTGAGTGCAGCACATCGCCTATGTAGAAGATGGTGGACATCATCACATGCGCTTTGCTGTTCCCTTCGAGGAATGCCCTCTCCAGTTTACCTATGAGGATGTTCTTGTTGGGATGCTCTATGATCAGGACCTTCCTTCCCTTCGATTCCAGTTCATCCTTGATGAGATTGGCGACCGTACTCTTGCCACAACCATCCATCCCATCCACGACGTACCAGACCATGTTATCACAGACCCAATGCGACCATGGCCAATGCGACCGTGATCGGTGTCACGAGATTGTCGAACTGCCCGGGAGATACCGCTTCCGTCACCATGGACAACGATCCCGCGATGATGGCGACCGCCCAGAACGGGATGATCGCTATGCTGTTCCCTCTGGGGTAGTATCCTGCCGTCGTCAGCCATCCATAGAATAGGATTATCACCGCTGCCATGACCGCACTTGCCACGAACACCCCGATGGAACCCTCCAGGGATTTTCCGTTGATTATCTTATGTCTGCCATGCTTCTTCCCTATGATGCTGCCGAATGCATCACCGAACGTCATGGCCACGATACCGATCGTAGCCGCAGTCCAATGATCCCAGAAGAATAGGATCATCACGGTGATCGTTATCGCATAGAATAGGAGCCCGGTCCTGTGACCCTTGTTGGCGGTCAGGTCGTTGAGCTTGTGGATCGGCATGACCTTGTCGCCCAACATCGCAAGGAACAGTATTATGACGAAGGGTATCGCGAAGAACACCAACATTATCCAACTCTCGGTGAACATCCACCATACGAAGACGAAGAAACCTACACCCATATGGACGACCTTACGTACGTCACAATCGATGCCTCTTCTCTCCAATACGTTCGCTGTTATCAGCGATATGGCTATGATGCCGTACACCAAGGCCAATGCGATGATATCCTGGGTCTCCATGTGCAATCGCCGTACGGACATAATCATAGAAAAACCCTTCAACGACATCCGTTACGAATATCGTATTTGAGGCGGTTTTTCGACGAAGTAAAACGATATTATAATGGGAATCCATCTCTGAGAGCATGAACATGTATCTCCAGCTCTTCAGGACCGGCAATGCCGTGATGGGAGTGATCGGTGTCCTGGTGGCCTGTTTCATGGCAGCGGGATTGGACATCACGAACGAGTATCTGAACCTCATGATCTCGGCCGTGGTCGTGTTCATGTTCATCTGTGGTGGGAACGCCATCAACGATTATGTCGATCATGAGATCGATAAGACCGCACACCCTGAACGTCCGATACCTTCTGGCAGGATGAAGAGGGAGAATGCGCTGTACGCCGGATTGATAATGATGTTCGGTTCCGTCCTCGTATCCCTCCTGACGAAGGATCTGGAATGCATAATCATCGTGATAGTCGCCTGTGTCCTGATGGTGGCATACGAGACATGTCTCAAACAGAGGGGGCTCATCGGTAACATAACGATCGCCGTCCTCACGGGCATGATGTTCCTCCTCGGAGGTGCCGTCGTCGGGAACATGACGGACAATCTGATCGTCGCTGCGATGGCCATGTTGGTCTCCATCGGAAGGGAGATCACGAAGGATATCGAGGATATGGATTCCGATGAGGGGAGGGTCACGTTGCCGATGAGGATCGGCGTGAGGAACGCTTCACTGTTGGCATGCGTGTTCTACATCGCAGGCCCGATACTCAGCATACAGCCCATGATCGCAGGGACCTATGGTGTGTTATATTACACAGTGGTCATCGCGGATATCATGTTCGTCATGTGTGCCGCATACGTCTTCAAGGATCCCCACAGAAGCCAGAAGATGGCGAAGAAGGCCATGGTCGTGGCATTGATCTCGTTCATCCTCGGAGTGTTCAGATTCTAAAAAAAAGATGGTCCCTGAGGACCATCGATATTCAATCCCTACGGATGAGGAACTCGGCGATACCGAATCCCTTCTTCCCGTCCCATACGTATTCGGATATGGTCTCTACGAGCATCATCTCGTTGTTGTTGCCCATCGGTAACATGGCGAACCTTATGACCTTACCCTGGACATCATATGGAACACCGGACACATCCTTCATGGCCAATCTGAATGATGACGGCATACCGTTCTCATAATCGAGATCGATACCGACCTCGTTCAACGGTTGGTTGTCGTCCTTGGTGTAGAAGTAACCGGCATCCACATCGCCCATATCGGTACAGAGCTTGGTGATGTTGAACGCCTCCTTCTCCATGAAGACGGAATTGATCCAAGCCCACATCTTGGGCGATCCCCAGTCCCTGACACCGGCACTGAAGTCCCTCTCGCCGGTACCGTGGATCCTGTACGTCCTGTCGCCGATCGTCAGTGTACCGTCCGCTATACCGAACTGTTCCAAGTGCTCGGATGCGACCTTGCTCGACATCTCCGCCTGGGCCTCGTTCACACATCTCTTGTAATCCATCTCGGGATTCTTAGGCATCCATTCGATGTCCATCATCGCCGGTATCGGCTTGGGTTCCTTGACCTTCATATCCACTACGATACCTTGATATCTCAGCGACCATGCTCCCGATGGGAGCTTGGAGAACGTCAATCCACCGATCGAGTTGGGATCGCCCTCACATGGGGTCGCATGCCTGAAACCGTAGATGTTGTCGGGGGTCATGATCACATAGAACAGACTCTTCTCGTTCTTGTTCGGTTTGTTACCGATCCTCATGAACGCCGTGAGATCGTTGGATTCGTCATGATAGTTGAAGTACAGACTCTCATTGTATTCGATATGGTCCTTCATTCCTTCTCCTCCAGATAGATGATACCGTCGTTACCGTCGACGGTGACCGTCTGACCCGTCTTAAACAGTTTGGTCGCACCCATGACCGCCGTCACCGCGGGGATCCTGTATTCCCTGGAGATGACAGCACCGTGCGACAATATGCCTCCGGTCTCGGTGATCAATCCTCCGAGTCTGGAGAAGGCCGCCGTCCACCCGGGATCGGTGTTGCTCGTCACAAGGATGTCCCCATCCTCGATCTCCGATAATCCCTCTATGCTCTCGATCACATGTATCCTTCCGGTGACCACACCGGGGCTGGATGCCGTACCGTACACCAGGTTGGAGGAGTCTATCGCGATCGTATCATCGAAATCCACACCGTTCTTGACGAACTTCGGTGGCAATATGTGAGTGTACTTGAAGAACTCGGCCTTACGCGCCTCGATGTCCTTCACGGGTTCGGTGGAACCGGATATGAACAGGTCCAATGCCTCCTCCTCGAACAGGAAGAACACATCCTCCTTGGTGGGGATCACACCGCGTTCCGCCAGACGCCTCCCCATCTCCAGGATGGCGAGACGCTCCCTGAACAGGATATGGTCGAGATAGAACCTCTGATTCTCCCTGAACGTGAGGTACTTCTGTGCCAACTTGAGGACCACACCATAGAGAGCGCACCTGAACACACCGGTGACACCGCTCCTCCTGATCTTCCTCTTGACCTCCTTCTCCAATACGAGACGTTCCTCACGTCTCTTCTGTTCCAATTCCTTCAGATCGGATTCGGATTGTGAGAGGAGACGCACCACATCCACCACGTATGGTCTGTTCTCACGCCATCTGGGGTAGTACATCTCCCTTGTGTTGGAACGGTGACCGTAGGTCTCGATGAACTCGTCGAACTGTTCCTTCAATCTGTTATCCTGTGTCTCCAGCCAATCGACGAACTCCTCGGAGGACATGGAATCGATCCTCCTCTTCAACTCGGGATCCGCCCTGACCGTCTTGGCCATCTCGGAATATCCGATGTTGGTCTCAACGGTCTTGTTGTTCTCCAATCCGGAGATCAATCCCGCATAGTACGATCCATCCTTGTCGTCGATCCACTTGATCAACCAGTTCTTTATCATGAGGTTGGTGGCGATGGAATGCGACACCATACCGTAACGGATGAGCTGATAGTGCTTTATCGATGCCTTCTCCACTCCCTTGTAGAGATCGAACAGTTCCTGATCCGTTATCTTGGTGAGGTCGGTGTCATCGAACTGCTTACAGACATCCATGAATCCCTTCGCCCATTTCTTGTATGCACGGTCCGTACGGAGCATGGAACCGTCGGGATCGAGGAACATGACCCTGACCTGTGACCATGCCGCCTTCCCCATATGCGTAGGACACTTCGAGATACGTTCCTGGTCCTTCAACGGGAAATAGTTCAACAGTTCCTTGGAACGTACGAATCTTGGATAATAGGAGAACACACGTTCCAACACCCATGTGTTGAAGTATGCCCTCGATTTGTGGAGCTTGATCAACGGACCGGATGTCAGGTCCTTGTAACCCAACATCTTGGCACCCTCGTGATTCACGTATTTCGTGAGCATCTTACCCATGACGTCGAAGAACATGGGTGTGGTGGCATCCGCCCAATACTCATCACCGTATCCTCTCGTCCACAGGATATCGTCGTGTTCCTCTGGATCGGTGATGGTGGTGATGTTCCTTGATTGCAACACATATAGGACACCGTCCTCGACGGCCCATTCCACGTCCTGGGGTGCCTTGAAGTGCTCCTCCAACCTCAGACCGAGATCGAGGACATCCTTCAACAGACCGTCATCGGATGAGGGGGAATCCATCCTCGACGGTTCGATGTCTATGAGCTGATTTGAACCGTCCTTGAGGAAATATCCTTTGACCTTATGCCTTATGCTCCTCTCCTTGACGGTACCGTCGCGTCCCAACACGAACCTGTCCGGTGTGATGACTCCGGAGGCGATCGATTCCCCGAGACCCCATGCGGATTCTATGACCACATCGTCACTCCCGTCCACGGGATTGACGGTGAACATGACACCGCTCGTGTCCGAGGAGACCATCCTCTGTACCACGACGGCCATACCGGTGGAGAGATGGTCTATTCCCGTATCGTGCCTATACTTCACCGCACGCTCGTTCCAATACGATGCCCAACAGAGTATCGCCATCCTGCACACATCCGCCGCCCTGATGAACAGGAACGTGTCCTGCTGACCCGCGAAGCTCGCATCGGGGAGGTCCTCCGCAACGGCGGAGGAACGTACGGCATAGTACGAATCGCCATATTCTGAAAGAAGGGTATCGATCTCACCGACGAGCGATGCGGGCATATCCTCCGAGGAGATCATGGAACGTATCCTCTCCGTACCTGCGGAGAGCGATCCCTCGTCATCGAAATCTATCTTTGATAATTCGGCACCTATCCTCTCCCTGAGTCCGGTGTCCGTGATGAATGAATCGTATGCATCGACGGTTATCGCGAATGCGGGGGGTACTCTGAACCCATCCTTCGTCATCTGTGCAAGATTTATCGCCTTACCCCCGACCGTTTCTATGGATATCTCGGGGTCAGTAAGACGACTGACGTTCTTTTTGCCTGAATTTGGCATACGACAACGTGGTATTCGAACATAAAAGAGTTAGCCCCCCGATCTCGCTGAATGCCCTTCATATATGCGTAAAATCGTACCATTTTGATGAAAAACACACGATTTCATCGATCGATCGTAGGAATTGTATACGACGATTGTCGAAATAAAACTATTGCAATCTTCGTAAACGTCCCATCTGGATGGGGAGTGCCACATGGATATGGATGATATCCATCACCGATTATGCGAATGCATTAATAAGAACGCCATCCTTACGAAGGACCATGGCTCCTGTATTCCACTGGGTTAAGGTCAAGATCGTATGCTACGCTACAGAAGACGAGGATCTCCTCCATGATGTCATCGTGAAGCTCACGGGTATCGAGGATGATGAGGCATACGATGTCGACATATCGGAAGGATTACATGGCAACCCGATAACCGTCATAGATGCCAACCTCACCCACAACAAGGATTGCGAGAGGGTGTTCAAGAATCTCGGGAAGGATATACTGACATCCATCGAACCCCAACTCGAGGAGCGTATCGACGATGATGACATCTTCTACATGAGATTGGATAAACAGAAGGCCGTGCTCGGTGAGTATGAGTTATCCCACAGCGGCGATGTGATATCGATCACGGCCAAGATAGCGGCACATCCCGCCAAGAAGGAGATAGCGGTGGGCCTGATGAGGGATTACCTCATCAAGCTGACTCGCTCTGATACTCCTCAGGTTTCACAGTGACCTGTAGCATCTTCACACGGCGGTTCTTCACGGACCTGACGATCATCTTCACGTGTTCGTCCTCGATCCTGTCCCCCTTCACCGGTACACGACCCAGTTTGTACTGTATGTATCCGCTGACGGTGGGTTCGTCGTAATCGCCGAGATCCAACTCGACACCGATCTCCTGCATCAGGTCATCTATGTTCGTGTCACCGAGCACGGCGTACGTACCGTCCTCCTCACGCATGATGAAATGTTGCACCTCATCGCTCTCGTCCCATATCTCCCCGACGAGCTCCTCGAGCACATCCTCCAATGAGACGATACCTACGGTCCCGCCGTAGGAGTCCACGACGACGACCATCTGGACCATCGATCTCTGTATCTCGGTGAGTGCCTTGGCGACGGTGGTGTTCTCCGGTATGAACTTGACCGGACGCATGATGTCGACGATCCTTCCCTCGCCCTTCTCCTTGAAGTATGCGTTATAGAAGTCCTTGGCGTATATGACACCGAGGATGCTGTCTATCGTACCTTCGTAGACAGGGATCCTCGAGAATCCCGATGTGATGAACGCATCCTTCAACTCATCCATGCTGGCAGACTTCTCTATACCGACGACATCCACACGGGGTGTGAGTATCTCCGTGACCTCCTTGTCGTCGAACTCTATCGCTGACTTGATCAGTTCGCTCTCGGTCTTCTCGAGCGTACCCTCGTCCTTGATCTGATCGATCATCACGACCAGCTCATCCTCCGTCAACGTCACGTCGTCCTCGACGACGTTGGTGTGAGTCATCTTGTTGATCATCTTGAAGAACACCGTTATGGGTGTCAATACGATGATGAAGAAGCTTAGCAGACCGCCCAACGCCAATGCGTACCTCTCTGCGTTCGTCTTCGCCAGCTTCTTGGGAGTGATCTCTCCGCACAGTAGGATGACGACGAACATGAAGACCGTCGCATATGCGACACCCAATCCGCCGAACAACGTCGTGAACAACCATGTACAGATTGATGATGAGAGGATGTTGACCAGATTGTTACCCACGAGGATCGTGGTGATGAGCTTGTCATAATCTTCCAGGAGCTTCAGGGCCCTGGCGGCTTTCTTGTTACCATCGTTCGCATAGTTCTTGAGCCTTATCTTGTTAGAGCTGGTGAATGCAGTCTCTGATGCCGAGAAGAATGCGGATAACAAGACCAATATGAATAAGACGACCGCAAAAGCTGCGAACGTCACCGACTGAGTATCCATCTATTAAATCCCTGCCATATCGGAAGGCCATCCGCCTTCCTCTTGATCCGTAAGGATACTCAACCCATGATTGGACTACTTTATAAATTATTCTCAGGACCGGGACCGCTGGGTTCCTGCGATATGATGGGAAGATACAATATCCAGTTACAGGACACATATGCATCATGTGATCCGCGGTACGGCGCATAGATCATGTATATCGATCCGCGGACCGTTCCATCCGCCTCTTATTTTTATTTACTAGAGTTTTAAATAATAAGTTCGACTACTAGGATGATAGATTATCATGGCCGACCAATTCAAATATGAAATCATCGAGATGATCGCCGTATTGTCCGAATCCAACAAGGGATGGACCAAAGAACTCAACCTCATCAGCTGGAATGACAAGGATCCCAAATACGACATCAGGGAATGGTCACCCGACAGAAGCAAGATGAGCAAAGGTATCACGCTTACACCCGAGGAGACCGCCGTCCTCAAGAAGGCATTGGACTCCAGGGAAGAACTCTGAAACCACAACATCCTGCCCATGGGGCAGGACCAACCCCTTCAAATCATTCTGAGCAGGGATCATGTCAGCTAGGATGGACTATCTTCAACATTTCCTCGACTGCGTGGACTTCGTATCCTCCGGAAGGAGAGGTGCCATATCCGAGGATAGGAAGCTCGTTGCCGAATACGATCCCACATACTACGACATATTGCAGAAACATCTGAGGAATCCTGACCAAAGGGTTAAGATAGAGATCATAACGCTCCTGACCAACCTCAGGGAGAGACAGGCGATCGGTGACATCAAGGAACTCAGGATGATATCCAATGAGAACGTCAGCAACGCATGCGTCGGTTTCCTGTACACGATGGATACCTCCGACGACTACATCCCGGATCTGATGGACACGCTCAAGCACAAGCGCGGTTCCAAGTTCAGGAACGCCGCCGCAAGGATGCGTTCCGTGGGAAGGGAACAGGACATACCCGAACTGCGCAAGATCTACGGACAGGTGGACGGTGAGATGCGCGAACAGATGAGGGACTGTCTCGAGGGGATAATAGACCGCATACCCAGTCTTTCCAAGAAGAAACGCATGCTCCTCTCCGTTCCCGTATTCCCCGATGAGAGCAGATTCATGAAGTTCGCCGACGACACCATCGTCTATCTTGACATAAGATACAGGGACAACGTCAGCGAGAAGGATACGATCTCCTCGAACATGTACAACAACATCGCCAAGGCACTCAAGAAGATACAGATCAGGCTCTTCAACGAAGAGGTGAACCTGAGATACTATTCCGATGAGGCGAGATCGGCATACGACGAGGTCAACGACCTGTTCATATGGGCATTGCACGACATCAGGACGAAGAAGATATCCATGGATGTGCCGAAGGCCGAGATGAACGCACCGGACTGCGACCGTTGCGGCAATAGGATGACGTACAACAAAGGCAGCTGGAGATGTCCCATCTGCGGTAACAGTCTCTGACCGTGCATGTTTTTATAATGCACTTACGTAACCCGTCCCATCGGACAAGATAGTTCCGATTATGGAGAGACTCGTGATGATAAAACAAGTCCGCGACAATTATGCAGCGCCAGTGATAGAGAAGGAGATCCGCGATTATTGGGACTCCGAGGATGCGTACCACAAGACCAAGGAAGCACGCGAGAACGGCGAGAGGTTCTATTTCGTCGACGGTCCGCCGTACACATCGGGCCATGTGCACATGGGTACCGCCCTGAACAAGACGATCAAGGATATCCTGATCAGGTACTGGAGGATGAACGGATACAACGTCCGCGACCAACCGGGATTCGATATGCACGGATTGCCCATCGAGGTCCAGGTGGAGAAGAAGATCTCCGTGCCCGGAAGGGTCAACAGGGAGGGTAAACCGGACGAGGTCGGTGTGAGATCCAAGAAGGAGATCGAGGAGATCATCGGTATCGACAACTTCGTCAACACCTGTAAGGAGCACGCACTGTCACTGCAGAAGGACATGACCGAGGAGTTCAAGGACCTTGGTGTGTGGATGGATTGGGAGCACCCCTATCAGACCATCAGGAACGATTACATCGAATCCGCATGGTGGACCATACAGAAGGCCCATGAGAAGGGATTGTTGGATTCCTCCAGCAGGGTGGTCACATGGTGTCCGAGGTGCGAGACCGCACTCGCCGAGGCGGAGATAGAGTATTGGGACGAGACCGATCCCTCGGTGATGGTCAAGTTCCCGTTGGTTGATGATCCGTCGACATCGCTCCTGATATGGACGACCACACCGTGGACACTCCCCGCCAACGCAGCCGTCGCGGCACATCCCGAGATGACCTATGCGAAGGTCGCATTCAAGAAGGATGGCGAGACCGAGAACATCATCTGCATGGAGTCACAGATCGATTACATCAAACAGAAGGGCGGATTCGACGACCTCAGTGTCGTAGAGACATACAAGGGATCCGACATGGTCGGCATGGCCTATGTACCGCCGTTCGAGATCGACGAGAAGTACCTCAAGAGGACGGAGTACGTCTACAAGGTCGTCACCGCGGATTATGTCGAACAGGACAACACGGGATTGGTCCACACCGCACCCGGATTCGGTCCGGACGATTACGATACAGGTAAGAGATTCGGCATCTCACCCTTCTGTCCGGTGGACGGTTCGGGGAGGTATACCGAGGAGTTCCCGATGATGGTCGGCCGTAAGGTCAAGACCGTCAACGAGGACATCATCAAATACCTCAAGGAGAAGGGATTGTTGCTCAACTCCGAGAAGATCAAGCACAGATACGGTCACTGCTGGAGATGCAAGACACCCATCATCTACAGGAACACGAGACAGTGGTTCCTCGCGGTCCCCAAGGTCAAGGAGAGGATGCTCCAGGAGATCGACAGGGTCAAATGGGTCCCCGATTGGGCAGGTTCCACCAGAGAGAGGAACTGGGTGGACGGTGCGAGGGACTGGTGCATCTCGAGGCAGAGGTACTGGGGTATCCCGCTCCCCGTTTGGGAATGCAAATGCGGCGAGAGGAAGATCATCGGTCAGGTCTCCGAACTGAAGGACGGGGACGGATACACCGAGGGCATGGATATCCACAGACCGTGGATCGACAAGGTCACGTTCAAATGCCCCAAGTGCGGAGGAACGATGACGAGGACGTCCGATATCCTCGACGTATGGTTCGATTCCGGTGTGGCGGCATGGGCATCGTTGGGATATCCTGCCAAGAAGGACGAGTTCGAGAAATGGTGGCCCTGCAGGTTCATCGTGGAGGCCCACGACCAGACCAGAGGATGGTTCTACTCCCAGTTGGGAGCGGGTGTGATGTCGTTCGACAGGGCACCTTACGATGAGGTGATGATGCACGCTTGGATGCTCGACACCAAGGGACAGAAGATGTCCAAATCATTGGGTAACGTCGTAGAGCCCAAGGAAGTGGCATCGGAGTTCGGTGCCGATGCGATGAGGCTGTACTCCGTAAGAGCGAACGCACCTTGGGACGATACATGCTTCCAGTGGGATGTGAAGAAGAACCCGCCGATGAAGGAGGGTCCCAAGAACGCATGGAAGGTACTGAACACGTATTGGAATGTGGTGAAGTTCGCATCCATGTACATGGAGATCGATGACTTCGATCCAGAGAAGTACACCCCCGAGGTCATGAAGGACCACTTCAGATACGAGGACAAGTGGATGTTCTCCCGTACCGAGAAGATGAAGGCCGCCGTACGCGACGGCATCGATTCCAGGGAGCTCCACAAGGCCGCACGTGCCATCGAGGACTACATATTGGAAGACTTATCGAAATGGTACGTCAAGCTCATCAGGGACCGCAGTTGGACCGAGGACGAGGACTCGCAGAACGACAAGTTGGCATCATACTGCACACTGTACTATGCGATCATGCAGACCGCCATCGCCATGGCACCGATCACACCCCACATCAGCGAGGAGATCTACCAGCACATGGGCGGTAAGAAGGTCACCGTGCACATGGAGGATTGGCCCACACCCAACGAGGCGTTCATCGCCGATGACATAGAGGCGAACATGAGCATCATCCAGGAGCTCGTGGAGATCATCGCCACCGAGAGGGCGAAGATGGGCAGTAAGCTCAGATGGCCCCTCAAGAGGATATCGATCGTCGGCAAGTCCGCGGAATCCTACGATGCGGTGAAGATGTTCGAGGATGTCCTGAAGCAACAGGGTAACGTGAAGAGCATAGAGTACATCTCGCCCGACATGCTCCCGCGCGACAAGGAGGCTGTGAAGTACACCGACGGTCAGATCGTCATCGACTTCGATGTCACGCCCGAGATCGAGGCGGAAGGATACACCAGGGAGCTCATCAGAAGGATCCAGCAGATGCGTAAGGACATGAAGCTCAATGTCGAACAGTACATCGAGATCCAGGTCAACGCGGATGAGATGCTCACCAAGTACTTCGAGACCTGGAAGGACTTCATCTCCAACGAGGTCAGGGCGAAGTCCATGTCGTTCACCGCAGAGCCCACGGGCGATGAGGTGAAGACCTGGGATGTCACCGGTAAGGACATCACCATAGGTGTGAAGAAACTCTGAAGATGGTGGGTATCCCACCATCATCCTTTCATTTTTTAGTGATGATATATCTTATGGCCTCGTTGGCCAGGGTCATACCGAATATCGCAGGTATCGTCGAGAGTGAACCGAGCACACTCTTGCCGTGCTCGTCGCGATCCATGTCGACATGGATTGGCCTCTCTTCAGAATAGACGCATTTTATGTTCCTTGTGTCGAGATCCCTCAATTCATGCCTTATCCTCGATGCCAACGGACAGACCTTGGTGTCCATGACGTTCGCGATCCGTACCTTCCCCGCATCCATGTGCAATGCGGCACCCATGGACGAAAATGTGATGATGTCATGCGCAGCGGCATATCTGAGCAGCGATACCTTATGCTGTATCGTATCGATGGCATCCACCAGTACATCCGGCCTCCTCTCCATGAATATCGGCACCGTATCCTCGGACACGAACATCCGCTCCGCGGTGATGTCGATATCCGGATTGATCGATCTCGCACGTTCGATCGCCACATCCGCCTTCGGACGTCCGATGGTGTCCACGGTCGCCAGTATCTGCCTGTTGAGGTTGGAGCCGTTGAACACATCCGCATCTATGACCTTGATATGTCCCACGCCTGCCCTGACCAGTCCTTCCAACGCATAACCGCCGACGGCACCCACGCCCGCAAGGACCACATAGGCATCCCTGAGGGCATTCACGCCGTCCTCTCCGATCAGTATCCCCGTTCTTTGACTGATACCATCCGTCATCGGTGTCGAATCCGACGATCATGTAGATAATCATTGTGCGACCGTGCGTTTGCTTGAATCATGGCCGTTAACGGCAGAACTTATCTACTTACGGGATGATACAATGGATGCATCCCACATTGTTCGCCCATGTGGCGTTCTATTCGGATGTTATAGAGGATATATCATGGCCTACGGCGACAGGAATTTCAGGAACAGACCACCGCGCGAATTCTTCAAGACCACATGCACGGCATGCGGCAAGGAGTGTGAGGTACCCTTCAAACCTACCGAAGGGAAACCGGTGTACTGCAAGGAATGCTATGCGATATATGCTCCTCCGAGAGAGGACAGGCGCAGAAGGTTCTGATCCCGAATGGGGGAGACCCCACTTCCTTTATTTTCTATTCTTGGCCGATATCTTCAGATTGAAGATCAGGCCCTTGAATCCTATTATGATGCCGGCGACGCCTACACATATCGATATGATCGCAGGTATCTTGAGCTCGAGGATGTAGAGGCCGAGGCCTATGCAGAACAGCATGACGCCTATGTAGAATATTGTCCTCATACCGCGTTCGTCATACCACATGGACATCACATCCCGATGATGACGTACGCTTCCAGATAGTCATGATGACACCTTTGCAAAGGACAATCTAAGATAAGGTAAGTGAACGTGTCGCACCGTTCCGGTGCAACATCGATCATTCAGAAGGATCAGTCGTCGTAGGTGTATTCCCTGGGTTTCTTGAACTTGTTGTACACAAGGACAGAAACGAGATAGACCACACTGACACCGATGATGTATACGAACTCTGCGTACTCCATTGTAATCGACTCCCACATCACATAAATGGTATTTATCGGTTCAGTCGACGATACCGTCCTTGACCTCGGTGAGGTGCTGGACGTACATCATGATCGTGTCGTGCTTGTATAGTGGTGTGGATGTGCAGACATATTCCTTGCCGGTCCTCGGGATGATCTTGATCCTCTTGTCCCTCGTCGCCCCGCTTGAATACAACAATACATCACAATCCTCGCAAGGACTCACCCTTCCGAACAGTTTGTAACATCTCTTTCCTATGGAATCATCCAATGATACGCCGAATGCGTTCAGACCGGCACGGTTGATCCATACTATGGTGTGGTCCGTATCCAGGATGATTATTATGTCGTCTATCTCGTCAAGTACGATATTCAGTAGGGATTCGGAAAAATCATTCTCGACCATAGCTATCGAAAATGGATTCGTTTGTGGATATAAAAACAATCCCAAATGGCTTGAAGATGGAGTCTGTGATCGATCATAAAAGAAAAGGAGGTCCCTCCGGCACGAGACCGGAGAGCGTCACCTCATTAGCGTTTTCTGGTGATGATCAATGCGAGCGCTGCCAACGATATGATCACAGCGAACGTCACCAGCAGGAACTGTCCGTTCGTATCCAATCCCTTGGTCTTCGAATCAGTATCATCATCTGGATCGATGACCGGTGCAGTATCGGCAGTCCATTGGGCATAGAGCGTCATATCATTGGTTGGT
>CAVGUW010000028.1:0-19556 GCA_963632775.1 Bacteroides salyersiae
CATCAGGGATTGATGCGATACGACGGGATACGTCCGCCGAACCAAACCCCTTCCCTTCATTCTATTACCGATGGGCCCCGACCTACCCTATTAACCCATTAACTGTAACATGTGGCTTATATTGACATTGAACGAATAATCATCAATCGCCAGGGTCGAAGTCCGCAGATGAGGACTTTTCGACTCTTTGCGGACAGACGCCCTGAGAATTCTCAAAGGAGGTGAGATGATCACCGACGATAGGAAGGACCAGGGGGTCCAACTTCAAATAGTCTCCCTGGTCCTTCAAATAGTTCGCCTTGTGGTTGAACTATTGAAGTAAAACCTCTTACGGTCCCCGAAAGGGGATCGGTCAAAGTTTCGAATGATTATCACCGGCTGAGTATTTATCGACTCCGTCATCATGGTCCGCATGCCCATCACATCTTGCGATCCCGACAAGGATCGATTCGTAGATCTCCCAATCTTTCCGGAGACTGGATCGATCTTGAGAATCCTATTAACCATTAACTGTAACATGCGGCTTATATTGACATTGAACGAATAATCATCAATCGCCAGGGTCGAAGTCCGCATATGAGGACTTTTGACTCTTTGCGGACAGATGCCCTGAGAATTCTCAAAGGAGGTGAGATGATCACCAATGATAAGAAGGACCAGGGAACAACCCTTCAAAAAGTCTCCCTGGTCCTCCAACTCATTCGTTCCATCATCGGATCGATTGGATAAATAGCCTTCCGCCATCCATTTGGAGACTGCGGGGTATGCGAACGAACCTCGCATCAGGACATCGACGGGCATTCAGAACCGATCATACGGATCAAAGCAGAATGGGAAGAGTTCCATCCGTCACAAGGAATTGGAGGAATAGATGTTGAGCGACGGATGTAGGTGAGTTTCCCTATGGTTGGATTAGTAATCCAACTTATATAATTTACTGACCAACGCCTAGAACATACAACACAGGATCATCAAAGACACGAACTTTCGGACGGATCGTCGATGAATTGCGGACATCCAGTACATCCGAGACGATAACCTATATAGCGTTATATCGAATCGAGGTTCGGATGGCATCCGGAAAGAAGGACAGGATCGTGATTTCGTGCGTCACGTTCGACGTTGCAAAGGTCGTATCGCCGATACTCCACTATGAGGCCAGCAAGGCACATCTCATACATTATGCAAGATCGGATGACACCATCTACAAGGAATTCTACGACGAGGTCTGCTCGCGCATCACCAAGGAGATACCTAGGTGCGAGATCATAGAGCACAACGATGAGGTGTACGATTTCGCGAAGATGATGAACGTCGTCTCCAGGATCATCGAGGACGAGAACGATAAGGCGGATATCATGCCCGACATCTACGTCAACGTGTCCGCAGGGACATCGGAGTATTCCGCGGCATCGTTGATGGCATCCATGATGCATGAGGGTGTGATGCCGTTCAACGTATCCACCGAGAGATATACCGTGCCTCCGGACATGATAAGGGAGGTCTATTTCAACGAGGGACGTCCGGTCGGTCTTTCCATGTCGGTGAAGGAACCCACGCTCATCTCCACGTTCACCATGAAGAAACCCGATCAGAATCAGATCAAGGGCCTATGGGTGCTGAGGAGACGCCTCATCAACAAGGAACCCATCAGTGCGGCCGCGGTCATACCGGAACTCTCCGAACTGGGGATCATCAGATGCGTATACGCCAACTCCAGAAAACCGGATCAGAATACACTGATGAACTATCAACGTAACTTCGTCGACAAATGGATACACAACGGTTGGGCGGAGAGGACATCCAAGAGGATGCTGAGGATCACTCCCGACGGAGAGGCTGTCCTGAAGATGTTCATGGATTGAAGTTGTCACGGGGACATTCTAGGCACTTGTTCAGGTCCTCCTTCGAACCCTGCATCGCATAGATCTCGTCCACCATTCCGATCTTCTTGACGAAACAGCAGATATCGCATAGGACATCGGCGAAATCCGCACCGTTGACCATCAGTTCCGCACATGCTGCGATCCTGTCATAGAACATGGTCCGATAGATGCTGTTCTCGATGTATACGTTACCGCCCCTCAGACCCTTGATGTACTGTGAGACGGCCGCGCTCGTGACATCGAACATCTTCGCGACCTTGGCCTGTGTGAGGCCGTGCCCGGTGACCAACTGTCTCGCCAACTCCCCCCTTGCCGTAGGCAGGATCTCCGAGACTATCAGCTCACAAGGCATCTTCATGGTCATCCGAATTGTCGAATTGATACATAAATATGACTTAACAGCGATTATGCCTTGGCTATCCAGGGGCTGTCCCACTTCCAAGGCTCCAGAAGTCCTGTGTAGATAGCTATACCGACCACCGCGGCAGGTGCACCGCAACCATCCAGTATCTTGGCATCATCCAAGGATGTCACACCGCCGGATGCGATGACATCGTGAGGGCATCTCCTGATGAAGTCGGATGCCTGTTCGCGATCGATACCTTTGCCCTGACCCTCCACGTCTATGTTGGTGTTGAGTACACCGGCGAGCGGAAGGTCCCTGATCCTGTCGAACATCTCGTCCAAGGATATCGATGCCACATCCTGCCATCCCTTCACGGTTATCTTACCGCCCTTCGTATCCAATGACAACACGATCTTCCCGGGATACCTGTTGGCCATCTCGGCCAACCAGTCCGGTTCCTTGATGCCTTTGGTACCTATGATGACCCTGTCGACGCCGGCATCGATGAGCTCCTTTATCGTGGCCTCATCCCTTATGCCTCCGCCGACCTCCACGGGTACGTTGGATTCCGCTATGATCCTCTTGATGACCGGTATGTTGTTCTCCTTCCCGAAGGCGGCATCCAGATCCACGAGGTGCAGATATCTCGCACCCTTCTCCAACCATGACCTCGCCACCATCAGCGGATCGTCTATGACCACCTTCTGGCTTCCCGGGACGCCTCCGACCAACTGTACGACCTTGTGGTCCAGCATGTCGATCGCGGGTATGACCATCATAGAGATTCCTCCGCGAACTCGATGAAGTTCCTCAGGAACCTCATGCCGGATGTGCTGCTCTTCTCGGGATGGAACTGCGAACCGACGAAGTTCCCCTTCCTGAAGAATATGGGATATTCGGTACCCTCATACTCGCAGTATCCCTTGATCGCACCCTTCTCCGTAGGATTGCCGTAATATGAGTGCGTGAAATAGAAGAATCTGTTATCGATGCCCTCGAACATGGGATCGTCGGACATGACGGAGTTCCAACCCATCTGGGGGATCTGTCTGGCTTTCAACTTCTCGACCCTTCCGCCTATGAATCCCAGTCCCGGTAGCTTCCCCTCATCCGATCCGTCCATCAGTATCTGCATACCGATGCATATGCCCAAGCACGGTACTCCCGACCTGAGCCTGTCCAATAGGTCATCCTTCTCAGGAAGGATGCTCTCCATGACCTTATCGAAAGCTCCCACACCGGGGAATGCGATGCAGTCCGCCTCGGCGACCCTCTTCATGTCCGACGTCACCTCGACATTGGCACCGCATCTCTCCAACGCCCTCCTGAGCGAATGGAGGTTGCCAACGCCGTAATCAGCGATGGCTATGTTCAACATCCGTCAATCACCTCGGCCATCTTCTCCAACAGCATGTCATTGAGCTCTTTGGTACCGACGGTCATCCTGACGCAGTTCTCCGTCCTCCTCTTGGATCCGAAATCACGTATCAGTACGCCCTTCTCCTTCAGTCCGTCCACGAGCACCTTGTGGTCTATCGGTGCCTTCGCGAGGACGAAGTTGGAATCCGAGGGATACGGCTCGAATCCGAGCTTCCTCAATCCGTCGATGAGCAACGGTCTCTGCTCCCTGACCATGGACACACTCTTTTGAATGAAGCTCTGGTCCTTGACGGCCGCGGTGGCGGCCAACTCGCTTATCTTGTCCAATGAGTACGGGATCTTCACATCGTTCATCATACCGGCGATGTTGAGGTTGGATACCGCATACCCTACCCTCAATGCCGCCATGGCGTAGGCCTTGGAGAACGTCCTCAGCACTATCAGGTTATCGAACTCGTTGACCCTCTTGACCATCGAATCGTCCGCGTACTCGGCGTATGCCTCGTCGACGACCATGATACCGTCGAAGTTGGTCAATATCTCCTCCAGGTCCTTGGGCCTGAACGAGTTACCCGTGGGGTTGTTCGGTGAGGGGACGAGCATTATCTTGGCCTTCGGCCTCAGCATCGCATCCACATCCAACTGGAAGTCCTCCGTCAGATCGACGAAGCATGTCTTCCCTCCGTTCACCGATATGAAGTAATCGTACAGTGTGTAGGAGGGGACGGGTATCGTGGATGTGTCTCCCCACTCCGTGAATGTCTTGAATATCAGATCGAGCATCTCGTCCGAACCGTTGCCTGCGACGAAGTTCTCCCTCTCCAATCCGTACAATCCTGCCAATGCATCCCTGAGATTGTCGGAATATGTGTTCGGATATCCGTCGAGGTTCTCGATGGGATGCTTCAGGAACTCGTAGGCGGCAGGGTTGCTGCCGAGGACGTTCGTGTTCGTATCCAACCTGATCGCATCTCCGACGACAGGATTGTAGTATCTCCCGAACCCTCTGGTCGTGCTCCTCATGACATCCCTTGTGAACATCATTGCACCAACCTTTCGATGGGGAGTGTGAGTATCCCCTTCGCACCGAGCTTCTGCAACTGGTTTACGGAATCGAACACCGATTTGCTGTCGACGACGACGTGGATCGCGACCATGTCCGACCTTCCGCTGATGTTCATGACAGTGGGTCCGGCGACACCGGGGAAGAGTCTGTCGATCTCCGGTAATTTGGATGTGGGGACGTCCGCCATCAGGTACTTCTTGTTCTCCGCGTCGATGACGCTCTTGACGGAGTTGACGATGTCCATTATCTTCGTACCGTTGGCCTCCATCGCCTTATCCGATGTGACCATGACGGCCTGCGATCTCACCAAGGTCTCGATCTCCACGAGCCTGTTGGTCTTCAATGTCGCTCCGCTGGAGACAAGATCCACTATTATGTCGGATACGCCGATGTACGGCATGATCTCGGCCGCTCCGGACACGTTGACGATCTCCACCTTCTTCCCTTTGGAATCGAAGAACCTCTTCGTCACGTTGGGGAAGGATGTGGCTACGCGACATCCGTCCTTGATATCGTCCACCGTCTTGATGTCGGACTGTTCCGGTACGGCTACGGAGAGGCGGCAATGTCCGAAGTCCAGTTCCAGAACCTCCTTGAGCACGGATCCAGAATCTGCTATCTGGTCCTGTCCGGTGATACCGAGGTCCACTGCACCGATCGCTACGAATCTCGGGATATCCTGTGCACGGACGAACAATATCTCTATGTCCTGATTCTTGGCTGTCACATACAGCTTCCTTCCCCAGTCCTCTCCGAGATCGAGTCCCGATTTGAGGAGCAGTTCAATGGTCCTGTCGTGAAGCCTTCCTTTGTTTGGTACGGCCATCTTGAAGGTCATCTCTTCGCCTCTAGTCTCACAATACGCATGTATGATAAATAACCCACGACTGGCGATAAGCCACGTGATGCGGACGGAGGACCATCGATTTATGTCCGGAACGGATATCCTGCACATCGTCATGAGCGGATATCATGCAACAGAAGATGATGACACACCAACTCTCGAAGGATGAGATCGACGATCTCCTTGCGGAGATCCCGGTCGGGGTACTCTCGACGATAGGCCCAGATGGTACACCGTACGGCATACCGATACATTTCGTACCCTGGAACGATGCGATCTACATCCACTGTCGGCCCACGGGTCAGAAGATCGATAACATAGCGGCGGATGCACGCGTATGCCTCACAGTGTACCGGATGGACGATATCGTCCTGGATCCGGAGGGCAGACCGTGCAGGACCAACACGGCATATTCCAGTGTGATCGTACGGGGTAAGGCACATGTCATATCCGATACCGCAGAGAGACGCGGTGCGTTGGGTGCCATCGTCCGCAAGTACACGCCCCATCTCTCCGGGAAGGAGATGCCCGATAGCGCGCTCGACAGGACCGCTGTCGTGAGGATAGATGTTGAAGATATGACGGGAAAATATGGTCACAGAGGATGATCGGGCGGGCATCGCCCGCCCGAATGTCCTCAATATTTGCTGTCCTTGGCGAGATAGAATGCCTTCATCGCCTTGTACAGCATGTAGATGTCGGCCTTCGATGTGACCTCGAAGGGCGAGTGCATCGAGAGCACCGGGACACCGAAGTCGACGGTATCCACGTTGTGCGACGAGATGTACATCGCAACGGTCCCTCCTCCGCCGTTATCGATCTTACCGAGCTCACCGACCTGCCATACGATACCGTTCTCATCCATCGTCTTGCGGATGAATGCCATCATCTCGGCGGATGCATCGTTGGTCGAATACTTACCACCGGCCCCTCCGTACTTGGATATCGAGGGTCCGCGGTTGAGGTACGAGCAGTTCATCCTCTCGTAGTTCTCTCCGAATGCGGGATCGTACGCCGAGTTGACATCGGACGAGATGCACATGGATTTCGCGAGCACATGCCTCAATTCCGCACCGTATGCGGAGGCGAACTCCTCTATGAAGTCGATCAGGAACATCGAGCTGAGTCCCGTCGGTCCGTCGGAACCCGTCTCCTCCTTGTCGGCGAGGACGGTGACCGTCGTGTAGTCGGGATCCTTGGTATCGATCTCGGCCATGATGTTCGCATATGCGCATACGCTGTCGTCCTGACCGTATGCTCCGATCATTGATCTGTCGAATCCCACATCCTTGGGCTTGAATGCGGGTACCGCACAGAGCTCTGCGGAGAGGAAGTCGGATTCGTCGATGCCGTATCTCTCGAAGATCGTGTTGGCGATGTTCAGCTTGACCTTCTGTGACGCTTCATCATCATTGAACGGCCAACTGCCGATGAGTATGTTGAGCTGCTCACCTGTGATGACCTCGGAGGCGGTCTTCTTCATCTGATCCCTGGCGAGGTGCGGGAGGAGGTCGGTCACGCAGAACGTGATATCGTCCGATTCCTCTCCGATCGCGATCTTGATCTTCTTGCCGTCCTTGAGCACGACCACACCGTGGAGTGCGAGGGGGATCGCGGACCATTGGTACTTCTTGATACCTCCGTAGTAATGTGTCTTGATGTATGCGAGATCGGAATCCTCGAACAGGGGCACGGGTTTGAAGTCGAGCCTGGGACTGTCGATATGACTGGCTCCGATCCTCACTCCCTCGGACACATCCTTCTTACCGACGGTGACCATGATCAGGTTCTTGCCGCGGTTGTTGAAATAGATCTTGGAACCGCTCTTGTACTTCCTTCCGGGGACGAACTCCTTGTATCCGTTCTCCTCGAGGAGGGGTATGGTGTAATCCACGACCTCCCTCTCGGTCTTGTTCATGAGGAACTTCTTGTAACCTTCACAGAACTCCATCGACTCATTCAGGAAATCGGGACTGATCTCCCCGATGGTCTTGGGTTTCCTCAGGAGCTTCTCCTCGAGCTCCTTACCTTTGGATTTGGCCTTCTCCTTCGCCATCCTATCACTTGTGTGGTGATGGGTGCACGAATATTAACCGCTTACCTATGGGGATACGATGGCATATCATGTACCATCGATACAGAATGATATATCGTAAGATGTTTCGACCGATGATGCGTGGAAGCATCATCGGGTGATGTTATCACTTCTGATCCTTGATCAGGATGACGTGGTAACCGAACTCGGTCCTGACGGGTCCGATGACATCTCCCTTCTTACCGTTGAAGCATGCCTCGTCGAACTCCTTCACCATGTCGCCCTTACCGAACCATCCGAGATTCCCGCCCTTCTTTCCCGAGGGGCATTTGGAGAACCTCTTGGCGAGTGCCTCGAAATCCTCTCCCTTCTCGAGACGGTCCATGATCTTCCTCGCGTCATCCTCCTTGTTGACGAGGATGTGCGCAGCGTTGACTGATTTCACCATGGTGCGGTGATTGTTGTATGTGATATAAATGGTATCAAGCGGTTTGTGATCGGGGTATCCGCCCGGAAGGGCGGATGTACCCCGATGTGTCATCAGCACGGGATGACCTTGACGGCATTGATGTAACTGTACAGGTCGTTGTATGCCCTGCCGGTGTATGACGGGACGTCACCCACGGTGAACTCGTTGCCCTTACCGTCATCTATCACCGTCGTCTCGCAGTAGAGATAGTAGGATGATGATGTTCCCGACACGCCCTTCTGCACATAGATGTACGTCGACATGTCATCGTTGTCGATGACGTAGTACGAGATCATCCTGGAGAAGTATCCCGATCCGACCCTCTCCGTCTTCACCTTCACATCCGTCGAGCTGTATCCCATATCGGTGATGCTCACGGCACCCGTGGCATGTCCGTTGAAGATCATCAGCGCCGTATCGTATCCCATGGCCTTTCCGACGGCACAGAAGAGGATCGATGTATCCTCACAATCACCGCCGTTGTCGTACAGTGTCTCCAACGGGAACTTCCAGTACTCGTCCTGACCGTTCGTTTCGGTATCGGTGACGTACGGGATGGTCTGAGTGAACCTCAGGAGGACGTTGACGGCATCGGCCTTACTGAGCCCTGCGGTCAATTTCGCCATGTTCTCTGCGACCTGCACAACATACTTGTCATCGGACGTCACGAACTCCAGATCGTGTTCGGCCGTACCCTGACTCCTCGATATGTCGTTGGTGAGGTATGCATAGTAATCGGAGTACCTTATCTCGAGCGTCATGGTGTAATCCTTTCCACCATATGACCAATCGTAGGTCCTCTCCTCCGTACCGTCGGCGAGGATCGCCAGGATCTTTCCGTAGGACTCCCCATCCTTCACACCGGAACATGTCAGCGTGTATATGCCCACGTTATCGAACACGTATGTGTATTCCGAATCGTTGGATTCATCCACTACGTTCTTGGATGAGTCGCGAAGCGTCCATGTGACACCTTCCACTCCCTGTCCGGATATTGTGAATGTCTCTCCACGCTCGCTCGTCGTGTCATAGGATTTCGAGTTGTATGCATAGAACGACTGATCCGTGAGGACCTTCTTCACCTGATATGTCCTGTCGGTGGTCAGGAGGTTCCCTGCCTCGTCATACCATCCGAGGAAATCGGTTCCCGTGGCCGTGAGATCCACTGTCGTTCCGATGGTGTATGTACCGGCACCCGTGACCGTTATGCCATCTCCGGCATACACCTCGATCGTGTACTCCTCGCTGGTCTCCTCCGATACGATGCTGTCGATACGATATGTGCTCGAGATCGATGTGTAGGTGGTCGAATATGTGGAATCGACCATCACGAGTAACCAATCGTAGATGTAGTACTGCTTCTCCACGTGGGTCGCCGTACCGTCACCCTGCAACGTCAGCGTGTAGCATTCGGTCACCACGTTCCAACCGTCGATGTCCAACGTGATCTGCTCCGGACCGGTCGTCTCGTATTTCCCCTGATCCTCGTTCTCGGATGCCCACTTGACGGTGTTGGTCGTACTGATCTCTCCGGATGCATACCTCGTCTCCCTGATGTCACGATAGAGATAATCATCGTTCTCGATCTCACTGAGATAGATCATCGTGTACGTTCCGAAGAACTCGGTCTGGCTCACGAGATCGCCGAAGATCACGTCCTCCCTCAAGGTATACGTGTCCATCTTGAATCCGTGTCCCTGGATCGTATCCCACAATGCGTATAGTTTGAGATCACCGCTCATGGTCGACGGGATGTATAGGAGATTCTTCGTACACTCCTCGTCCGTATACCAACCGAAGAAGATCAGATCCTCGTTCTCGTTCGTCGGACAACCTAGGTCGGTCACCTTACCAGAGATGTATTCGGAAGGTGAATCCGGATCTGCGATACCGCCGTTCAACTCGTACGTTATCGAATAGGTCGTACCCTCAGTGCTGCTACCGCCATTGTTCGCCAGAATGGTCCCTATGACACCTGCCGAGATACATATGATGACGGCTAGGATTATCGTGGTCAGAGTCTTCGAGGACATCATATCACCCGATTCATCATGACCATTTTATTAATAACCTACCGTAAGAGGTTCATCTCACCCTGAAGGACACTCCCATGTCGGCGGCTATCCCTGCGCATCTGCGCTCCGACTCCTGACTTATGGAACCGCCCACCACGGACATCGTCACGTGCGGTATCGATTGTCTGCACTCCCTCGCGAACTCCAACATCGCCTCATATGAACCGGATCCGAAGGACGGTCTCGTCACATCGAGATACTCCTGCGCATCAGATGCGTTCAGACTTATGGATACGGCATCTATCAATCCCACCATCTCCGGTACGATATCCCTTCCGTTGATCAGGTTACCAAGCCCATTCGTATCCAATCTCACCGACTTGTGGAACTCGTCCTTGATCCTGCGTGCGCATTCCTTGAGATCGTCGAAACGCATCGTTGGCTCCCCATATCCGCAGAACACTATCTGCTCCGTCTTGGAGAGATCGAGCTTGCGCAGCTCATCTATTATCTCATCCACGGTGGGTTCGCGTTCCAACCATAGGGTATCCGCACTGCCGAGACCTGGAGTGGAGTCCCTCACGCAGAACACACATCTGCACGGACACCTATTGGTCATGTTGATGTAATATGTGCTCCCGTAGCGATAGATGATGTTCATCATACCCCTTCGACAGCAAGCTGATGCTAAAAACGTTACCGTCGGACGGAGCATGTGTAAACTATATCCAATCGATATCGTATCGGATGTGACGATATGATGCAATTCCCCGACACATTCTACATCGAGGCCGATACGGGCATGTTCCTCATGAGGAGGGACGGAGGGTCCCTCGGAAAGGTAAGGTATACCGCGTATGCGAACGGATTCCTATGTACGGTCAGGATGAACAAGAGGCTCACCTATACCGTATCCCTCAAGACCGACAGGACCTATTGGGGAGTGTGCGAGTTCGTCGAGAAGGGGAGGGCATTATCCTTCGACGGACTGAGATCCGAGATATCCGCATGGATAGACGAGCAGGTGTGGGACATGGTGTCCGACAACGATGACAACGATGCACAACCGTTCAGGACATCCAAGGGTACGATCGCATATTATGCGTACAACACCCACTTGGACGGTGTACCGGTGATCTTCCTGCACGGAGGTCCGGGCGACGGTGCCGGTACGACGAGGGGAAGGAAGATGCATCTGAAACACCCGATCTACACATACGACCAGATGGGGTGTGGAAGATCCGACAGGATCGAGGACCTCTCCTCCTGGGATCAGGAGGATTATTTCACGGAACTTAACGAGTTCATCGAGGGTATGGGTTTCGAGAAGGTCATACTGATAGGTGCCTCATGGGGTGCTGGGTTGGCCATAGGCTATGCGGTGAGATACGGTTGCGGGAGGATACAGCTGATGATCCTCCCATCCCCGTTCATATCATCCGAGAGATGGACATCGGATCAGATGAAGAATATGCAATCCTTGCCTGAGGGATACCGTCGGGAGATGGATGCGTTCATGAACGGCGAGGGTACGATAGAGAACTATCAACATGTCATGTCGGAATATTACTCGAGGTTCCTGTTCGCACGCGAGGTCAACAGGGAGATCGCCGTATCAGCGGGACAGAGCGTTCAGAACGATGTCTTCCTCTCCATGTGGGGTCCCAACGACCTCGTATGCGAGGGTACGATGAAGGATTTCGACCTCATACCTGAATTGAACAAGATAGATGTCCCCGTACTGTTCATGTGCGGTGACAGCGACGAGGTCACCATAGACACCATCAACGAGTACGTGAAGGCGGTGAAGGGTTCCAGATTATCTGTGATACCCTATGCAGGTCATGTGATAGGGAAGGACCAACCGACCCTGTACATGGAGAGCATGAAGGCCTACCTAGAAGAGAACGGGCAATGACATTCAATTTATACGGACTATGATGATTGGCGATACCATGGATGACGAGGGACGTTCCGCAGATACGGCACTAGATGCGATATCCGCCGCGAGGGAGACACTGAGGCTGAAGAGGACCCCGAAGATGACCAGGGTTTGGTATGCACTGTTCGCTGCCATATCCGCCGCCATCATCGTGATAGGTTCGTACGTGGGACAGATAGGGGATGTCGTGATCGCGGTCCCGACGCTCCTGATCACCGTGATGATGCTGTTCTACGACAAGGAGTTCATCCACGTACCTCCGATGCTGATATTCATAGTCATAGTGACGATGGTCCTGTCACTGATCGCATCCATGGTCCCCAACTCGATCGCACTCAACCACCTATGCTCGTTCCTCGCAGGTGTCGTACTCTCGTTGATCGGCCTGATAACCGCATACATCTCACTTGGTAAGAGGCCGGGGGCACTCAACGAGAAATCGGTGATAATAGCCATCGAGGCCCTGACGTTCGGTCTCGCCATGTTCATGATATGGATGATGGTCGTCCATTACGTGAACTATGTGAACATAGAACTGATAAAGAAGGACATCTACGCGCTCATGGACGATGCCATATGGGTATCCCTCGGATGCGTCGCCATAGCCGCCCTGTACCTGCTCGACAGCAAGAACAGGCTCATGACGAGCACCGTCGACAGGTTCCTCACCAACAACTCCACGCTCATGGGAATATCGATCGACGAGGCCCAGGAGACGATGGATATCATCGACAGAGGGGAATCGGCCACGTTGGAGTTCAAATCCACGCTCATGACCAACCTACAGACGGGAGAACCGGACAAGAGGATGGAGAAGGCTGTGCTGAAGACGGTCACAGCATTCCTGAACACCGACGGCGGTACGTTGCTGATAGGTGTGGAGGATAACGGCAACATCAGAGGTGTCGACATAGAGAGGTTCGAGAGTCGCGATAAGATGAATCTTCACATCACCAACATAATCGCGGCACAGATCGGTAACGAGTTCATCCCGTTCATAAAGTTCGAACAGGTGGATTACGGCAAGAGGGATGACGGTAGGGAGAAGGTGGTCATAAGGTTCGACTGCACCCCGACATCGACACCCGCATTCCTCAAGAACACGAAGGAGAAGACGGAGACGTTCTTCGTACGCTCCGGACCGTCGAGCGTGGAGCTCACGGGTAACGACCTCATAAATTACGTGATGAACCGTAAGAAGACCAGTAAGAAGTTGCGTCCGGCACTGAGGGAATGATCGGGTCGTACGACCCGTCATCCCATTCAGATACCGGGATATTTTATGATGGAGAACACATCGTAATCCTTGAGCTTCTCCCTTCCTTTCAGACCCTCGAGCTCCATGACGAAGCCGATCTTCACGACCTCTCCGCCTTCCCTCTCCACGAGTCTGATCACGGCCTCGGTCGTACCGCCCGTTGCGACGAGATCGTCGATGATGACGACCTTCTGACCCTTCTTTATCGAGTCCACGTGCATCTCGAGAGTCGCCGTACCATACTCGAGGTCATAATCCTCGGAGATGACCTCCCTCGGCAGTTTGCCTTTCTTCCTGACGAGGATGAAACCTTTGTTCATAGCATATGCGACCGGTGCACCGAAGACGAATCCACGGGATTCCGAACCGATGATGAGATCGAAATCGACACCTTCCAACGCCTCGATGAGGCTGTCTATCGCCAATTTGAATCCATCCTTATCACTAAGTATGGTCGTGACGTCGCGGAACATTATCCCTTTCTTCGGGAAGTCCGGAATGGTCGTCACGTACTCTTCCAATGCTTTCATGAAAGGGCGGAACGGATAATGCATTTATAACATTGCCTAGGGGGTCGCATAGGCGACGGGGTGATGAAATGATGGTAAATACTCGATTGCCGATGACCGTACATGAGGGGCAGGATACATTACGGATGGCTTATCGTGGCCGTCTGCATGATGATGATCTTCGGCGCCTCATTGGTCAGCACGGGTATGTCGATAGGCATAAACGCGTTGCACAGGGACTACGGGATGTCCGGTGCCGAGACCTCGGGCATCATCACCGTATGCAGTGCGATGGCGTTCGTATCGACCTGCTTCGCCGACAGATATTATAGAAGGCTGGGTCTGCGCAACGGGATGTTGGTCGCAGTGGCATCCGGATGCGTAGCGTTCATCATCTACGCCGTTGCGGATGGTGTGGAGTACATCTATTACATCGGTTCGCTGTTCGGAGGTATCACATACGGACTCGGATTCATGCTACCCGCATCCATCCTCATGAGGAGATGGTTCACGAAGAACCGTGCTCTGGCATTGTCGATATGCTCCTCCGGTTCCGGATTCTCCATAGCCATAGGCTCCCCGGTGTTGGAGATGATCATCGACAACATAGGTCTTGGTGTATCCTTCATGGTAGAAGCGGTATTCATGGCGGTAACGGCCATATTGATACTGTTGTTCATCAAGAACGATCCATCAGATATGGGGATGGAACCGCTCGGCGGTAAGGCGACGGAATCCAACGAGAAGAGGGAGAAGAGATTCCATCTCTCCCACAAAGCGGTGGTCATGCTCATGGTCGCCGCCACCTTCGCAGGTGTGTGCGGTTTCCCGTCCACGTCCCATTTCGCTCTGAACTTCACCACATCGGGTCTCGACGATATGACGGTCGCATTGGGCATATCGCTGTTCGGGATCATATTGTTGGTGAGCAAACTGATGTTCGGTGAGGCCGTGGACAGGAAAGGTACACTGTTCTCCACACTGCTCTTCGGTTCGTTCATCGTCATCGGACTCTTGGGTGCCTTCATGGTCTCCACAGTCACCGAGAACTGGTTGATGTTCGCGTCCCTCGCATTGATGGGTATCGGATATCCGATCATATCCCTCGGATACCCGAATTGGACCGCCGATTTCACGACGATGGACGATTATTCGGTCAACCTCAAGAGATTGCAGATGGGATATCAGTTCGGTATAATGGCGGGATCCTTCCTCCCCGGCCTGATATTCGACACATCCGGAAGCTACTCATGGGCATATCTGATGTTCGCGATCCTGATGATGACATCCCTCATCCTCGTATGGAGAGCATACGCCTCGGCCAAGGATGCGGGATGCCGATGATCTCACAGTTCCATCGATATGGTGCTGCCTTTCCTATCCGGATCCGAATTGGTGACGATTATCTTCCTGTCGATCTCGTTCTTCAACGCCGCGACGTGGGAGATTATACCGATCAATGTGTTACCGTCCGAGAGCTGATGGAGGACATCCATCGCCTGCTCCAACGATCTCTCGTCCAACGTACCGAATCCCTCGTCGACGAAGAGCGTGTCGATCCTCACACCGCCATTCATATGCTGTACGGCATCCGAGAGTCCGAGGGCCAACGAGAGTGCAGCCTTGAACGATTCCCCTCCCGAAAGGGTGGTGGCGGGCCTGTTCTCACCGGTCAGACGATCAGCGATATCGATGTCGAGTCCGACCTTCTTGTTACCGTCCGAGACATCGCGTACGCTCATCTGATATCTGTTACCGGACATTATGCCGAGCCTCTTGTTGGCGAATGCGAGGACCCTCTTGAAGTAGAGCGACTGCACATACGCCTCGAATGTCTGTTTGCTGCCGATCTCCCCCAGGACGACCCTGCTGAGTTCCCTGACATCCTTGCATTCGCTGTCGAGACGTTCCATGTCCGACTTGCATTTGGTCAGATCCTTCATCAGACCCTTGTTCTTCACGGACCTCATCTCGATGCTCTTCGATGCATTCTCCATCGTCGTTTTCCTCTCCTCGATCGCGGTTATGTCCGCCACCAAGGATGTGGTGTCGATCCTCTCCTTCCCCTCGACATCCTTCAGATTCTCGATGTTGTTGTCGGCCACCTTGATGTCCGAGATGTACGCATCATATCTCGATCTCATGTCCCCGGACTGGGATTCCTTGGAGAGAAGATCCCTGCATACCTCCTCGGTCATATCCCTTGATGAGAGTGCCTCGGACAGCTTCGACCTGGCGATCTCCAACGTTGTGGTGCGCTCGTTCACCAGATCATCGGCATTCCGAACGGCCTCTGTCGCAAGAGCGTACTCCTGTTCGGCCGCTTTGAACCCTTCTTCCGCATCCTGCATCTCCTTGCCTATCTCATCGACGATCCTCTGCACAGCACCTATCTCCGAGTGGAGTTCCGCCAATGAACCGAATTCCAGATCCCTGCCCATGGCCTCCATCTTACCAGTGATGGTCTGTATATCCTTGGAGACCTCGGCCTGTTCCTTGAGAAGACCGTTCCTTTCGGGCTCCAATCTGCCCCTGTCGGGATCGATCCTGTCCTTGAACTCCTTGTTGATCCTCAATCTCCTTTCCGCCTTTGATGACAGATCCGATTCCATCTCCGACAGCTCATCCATCCTCGATCTGACCTGTTCCATCAATTCCTTCAACTTGCATTCGGCCTCATCGATGTCGTTCACGACGGCATCCTTCCTGCCCAATGCATCCACGATACTTGTCCACAGTTCGCTCGCCTTGAGCTTACCGTTCTCGATGTCCTTCTCGATCCCGGCCATCATGACCTGCAGATCCGACACCTTCTCGCCTACGGCATCCACATCCTCCTTCCTCGGCGAATCGCTCTGCAACTCCGCCAGTTTGATGTGATGCGTGGATCCACATACGGGGCATGGTTTCCCCTCTTCGAGATCGGATGCGAGGAGACCTGCCTGTGCGAGGTTGTATCTCTTCTCGATCAGGGCCTTCTTGTCGATCGCATCGTTCAATTCCAATGCCGTCTTGGATAGACTTCCATTCAGATCGTTCAGCTGATCGGTGACCTTCCTGTGATCTGCTATGAACTTCTTGACATCATGGAACGTCCTGTCCTCTTCGATCGATCTGATCTCCGCCCTGCATTTCTCGAGTTCTCCGTCCACACCTTCTGTACCATCAAGATACTCACGGTATTCCTTGGTCCTCTGATTGAGATCCTCCAGTGCCTTTTCCACCGTCTCCAATTTCCCATCGATCTCCGACTTCTTTTCGGTGGATCCCTTCAGATCCTCTCTCAATCCCTCGATGTCCCTGTACGTCTGCTCGCTGTTCCTGAGTGTTATCAGACGTTCGCGCTTCCCCTCGAGTTCCGATGCCTTAGAATCGGCCATAGCCTTCTTGGCCTTCGCATCCTTCACATTGGTATCCGCCGTTGTCAGCCTTCCGTTGGCATCATCCCTCGATGTCTTCGCCGCAGACAATGACGAATCGGCGGACGATACGTCGTTGAACAATGTCTTGAAGTTCTTGGAGACGTCGTCGATCATCTCGAACTCGTGCCTAAGGGACTCCATCTCCTCCCTCGATTTCTCGAGCTCCTCCCTGCGTGCGACATTCCCCTTGTAGTCGTCGATCCTCTTGTTGATCTGTTCGGCCTTGGTCCTCTCCTCGATCAGAGATGTCCTCTTACCGTCCAACTGATTCAATTCCTCTCCGAGTCCTTTGACCGAACCGTCGTCCCTATCGCACTGTTCCTTGCATATGGCGATGTATTCATCGATGAACGATATCCCGTCGATCGCATCGAATCTTCCCTTCAGATCGCTGTCCTCCGGTATGTCGATGGCGTGTATCTTCTCATTCGTACGGGTCTCGACCAGCTTGTACTCATCCTCGAATCTGCCGCTCTCGGCCTTCAACGATTCCTGGAAACTGCTGATGGGATCCGTCGAGAACAGCATGCGGAACGTCTTTGTACGCTCGATCGTGGTCTCCGTCAACAACTTGACGAAATCACCCTGAGCCAGCATGACTATCTGTCTCCACTGTTCGTACTCTATCCCGAGGATGCTCTCGATCTCCCTGTCGACCTCCTTGATCTTGGTCAACGGTCTCGGGATGTCACCGTCCAACTCCGCTTCCGCAGGCTTCTTCGTGAAACCCTCCCCTCTCGTCTTGAGGACTAGTTGCTCAGGTCTGCGGGATACGACATATTCCTTCCCGTCATGTTCGAACGTGAGTCTGACGGATGCCACCGTCTTCGGATCCGCGAAATGACTCTTCACATAACCATCGTCACGGTCACCGCTCATCCTTCCGTACAATGCGTACGTGATGGCATCGAATATCGTGGTCTTCCCGGCACCCGTGTCGCCGGTGATGAGGAACAGTCCCTTCCCTCCGAGCTTGTCGAAGTCCACCACCTGCTCGTTCGCATAGGGGCCGAAGGCCGTCATCGTCAACACGTGTGGCCTCAGAATACCACCCCGCACTTCTCGAAGAGCTCCTTGACGATCCTCTTCTGATTTTCATTCATATCCTCCCCGACCTTCTTCCTGAAGAAGGATTCGAACTCCTCCATGAGATCTATGTCCGCCTCATAGGGTTCCCCGGACACGATCACGGATCCGTTATCGACACTGACGTAATCGACCTCCATCAGCTTGTAGAAGACCTCGTTCAGTCTCGCCATGTCGTTCATGTTCTGGTCGCTGAGTCTGATGTAGACGTAGTCGTCCCTGTGCTTACCCGTCCTGCCTATTTCGAGGATATCGCTCAACATACCCTCCATCAGGACGAGGTCCCTCTTCGGCTTCAGTTCGATCTCGCGGAATGTCACATCATCGCCTACATCCACCACGGTGACCGTCTTGACATCGTTCCTCTCCGATAGGGAATACTTCAACGGTGTACCGCAATAGCGTACGTTATCCCTGCCTATGGATTGAGGTGAGTGGATGTGGCCCAATGCCACATAATCGAAGTCCTTGAACAATGATGAGTTGACGCTCTCCGTCCCACCGACGTAGGACCTCTCCGACTCGCGTCTCTCCGGGCCCTCCGCACCATTGACGACGAACTGATGCGTCATCAGGATGTGCTTCTTCCCTCCGACCATATCCACATGTTCCAATATCTCGGACATGGCCTCGTCGTACGACATCGCATCGCAGTCGTACGCCCTCCTTATGAATGCAGGTTTCACGAACGGGATCATGTGTATGACCACGTCCCCGAGATCGACGCTCTGTACATCTCCGTCGAACTCGCCGGCTATGTACACGCCCTTGCTCTGGAAGAGTCTGCTCCCGTACCCTAACCTTTCCATAGAATCATGATTACCGCTGATGACGAACAGTTTGATCCCCTTGCCGGACAGGGATGTCATGAAGTCGTCGAACGCCTTGATCGATTCAGACGTCATGTTGTTACCGTCATCGAAGACATCCCCTGCGACGAGTACGGCATCGGCACCCTCGTCCTGCGATATCCTCACGATCTCATCCAGGATGTATCTCTGATCGTCGATGAGGGATCTGCCGCAGAGTTTCTTGCCCAGATGGAGGTCGGAGGTGTGGATGAATCTCATTCCACCACCTTCTTCTTGAGATTCTTCTCGAACCGTGCCACACTGTCGATACCGTATACATGGCTGAGCATCTCGAATATCACTCCGGCCTGACCGTGTGTGAGCACTACCTCCCATTCGTTGCATCTGATCGTGCAGACGAATTCGTCGATATCCATATCGATACTGAAGTGCCCGTTCCTCGAATTCAACCCTATGTCCCTCTCGAGGCTGCGGAGGCCCTCCGGC
>CAVGUW010000029.1:0-18941 GCA_963632775.1 Bacteroides salyersiae
GTACTTTATGTAGATCTGTACAAATAGTCCTAGAATAATGTTGTATCGTGATCGAACGGAAGATCTATCAAACCCTCTTGGAATGGAAGAGTCGGGAGCATAAGTGTCTCGTGGTGACAGGTCAGAGACAGGTAGGCAAGACTTACATCATCGAAGCCTTTGCCAAGGCCGAGTATGAACATTATGTGTACATTAATTTCGATGACACTCCTGAACTGAAGGAGATTTTCAATGGCGATACGACGGCTACTGAAATAATCAAGAAGTTGACGTTGAGGTTCGGCGCCGATTCCATAGTGGACGGGTCCACTCTCCTGTTCCTCGATGAGATACAGGAATGTGGACGTGCATATAGTTCTCTTAAACAACTCTCCATCTATGGGAAGATAGATGTCATCGCATCAGGTTCATTTTTGGGGGTCAAGATACCTCAGAGGAACGGATATGAGGAAGAGAGAGAACCATTGATTCCTCTGGGTTATCAGGAGACGGTCGTCATGCATCCAGTCGATTTCGAGGAATTCCTGTGGGCAATGAAGATCCCGAAGGATTCCATCGACGAGATCCGTTCGTGTGTACGTGACAGGAAGCCGATAGAGAAGGTCCTGTTCGATAGGATTACGAAGATGTTCAGAGAATATACGATAGTTGGAGGTATGCCGGAAGCTGTCGATGCATACATTTCAACTAACGATTTCCGCCCAGCGGATGCGATTTTGAAGGAGATCAACGTTACGTGTATGCGTGATATCAACCGCTACAATGAAGGTATTGACAGGATCAGAACAGCAGATTGTTTTGAGAGCATCCCTTACCAGTTGGCCGAATCCAATAAGAAATTCATGTATTCCCGCATAAGAGGAGGGAAGTCCCGCAGATCGTCCGATCGCTACATGGAGAATCTGCTGTGGATCAAGGATGCCGGATACGGGGTGTTCTGTTACGGTTTGGAACAGCCTGCACTGCCTCTCAAGAGATTCGTGATCCGTGATTCGTTCAAGGTGTACATGTCGGACACCGGAATGCTCCTGAGCTCGTACGGGGACAAGGCCAAGATGGCCGTCTATCAGGGAGACAGCTCATACAACATGGGCGCAGTGGCCGAGAATATCGTCGCATCCGAGATGTTCAAGTGTGGTCTCGAACCGATGTACTATCGCAAGGACAAGGGAGAGGGCCGCATGGAATTGGATTTCGTCCTGGAATTCTGGGACGGTGTCGCCGTGATCGGGGTCAGATCGGGCAAGGACAGGTCCGCACCTTCCCTGAAGAAGGTAGGGTCCCTGTTCGATGTGGCCCGGAGGATCATGTTGGAGGACGGGAACATCCGTGTGGACGAGGACGGCATCGAGCATTACCCTATGTTCGCATGTGCGTTCATGAGGGAGATGGATCGGCCACCGGAAGGGCCGAGATTCAGCTGAATCATTCCCTCTGTTCGAGGATCTGCTTATAGCCTATGGGCATGACCTTCAGGAATCTTGTGACGTTGTGCTCCCAATCGTCGAGGAGTTCCTTGGCCTTCCTGCTTCCGGTGTACTTGAGGTGCTTCTCCAGTATGCACTTCAGCTCGTCGATGTCCTCGGGGGATTCCACGAGGGATAACTCAACCATGTCCATGTTGCAGTGACGGTCGAAGTCACCCGAATCGTTGAGCACATAGGCGATACCTGCCGACATACCTGCGGCGAAGTTCCTTCCCACGCTACCGATGATGACCGCACGTCCGCCTGTCATGTATTCGCAGCAGTGATCGCCTGCGCCTTCCGCTACGGCGATCGCCCCACTGTTCCTGACACAGAACCTTTCACCTACGGCACCTGCGATGTAGAGTTCACCGGATGTCGCACCGTACAATGCGGTGTTACCGGCGATGACGTTCTCCATCGGGTCGCGTTCCTTGTGGGATATCGCGATGCGGCCTCCCGACAATCCTTTGCCGACGAAGTCGTTCGCCTGCCCAGTGAGGTTGAAGGATACACCCTTACAGAGGAACGCACCGAAGCTCTGTCCTGCCGTTCCCGTGAATGTGACATTCACCGCGTCGTCGTCCAACTCGATACCGTTCTTGATCAATGCTCCGGAGAGCATGGTACCGACCGATCTATCGACGTTGATGAGGCTGTATGTGAGATTGACCTTCCTTCCCGACTGTACGGAGTGCATGGCATCGGCTATGATCCTCTTATCGAGCACATCCTTGACGATGTCACTCTGACCTTCTGTACATGACTGTGTCCCTTTGATGGTCGTCAGTATCTTGGAGAGGTCCATCCTGTCGCATTTGAGACCTTCGGCAGGTCTGCGTACCAATTTATCCGAACGTCCGACGGCCTCCGAGATGGTCTTGAATCCGAGCGATGCGAGATTCTTCCTGACATCCTCTGCCACCATACGGAGGTAGTTGCGGATATCGTCAGCACATCCTCTGAACTTGGCCCTGTTCTCGGGGTTCTGGGTGGCTATACCGGCAGGACAGGTGTTGGTCTGACATTTACGGCACATTATGCATCCGATGGATACCATCAGGGATGTGGCGAAACCGTACTCCTCCGCACCGAGCAGTGCGGCGATGACTATGTCCCTTCCCGTCTTCAGCTGTCCGTCCACCTGGAGTCTGACCTTCTTCCTGAGGTCGTTGAGTATCAGTGTCTGTTGTACCTCGGCGAGACCGAGTTCCCACGGCATACCTGCGTACCTCATGGACGATATCGGGCTTGCACCGGTACCTCCGTCGGCACCTGATATGAGTATCACGTCCGCACCTGCCTTGACGACACCTGCGGCGACGGTACCCACTCCCGCTTCCGCGACGAGTTTGACGCTTATCCTCGCAGAGGGGTTGATGCATTTCAGATCATAGATCAGTTGTTTGAGGTCCTCGATCGAATAGATATCGTGGTGAGGCGGAGGCGATATGAGCGTGATGCCGGGGATGCAGTGCCTTGTGGCGGCGATGACCACATCCACCTTGTGGGCCAACAGCTGTCCTCCCTCTCCGGGCTTGGCACCCTGTGCGACCTTGATCTGTATCTCCTCCGCATTGACGAGATACTCAGCTGTCACACCGAACCTTCCGGAAGCGATCTGTTTGACCTTCGATGACAGGTCCTTGCCGTCGATGGGTCTGAACCTGCGAGGGTCCTCCCCTCCTTCCCCTGTGTTGCTCTGGGCATCGATGGAGTTCATCGCTTCGGCGATGGTCTCGTGCGCCTCCTTGCTGATGGCACCGAAGGAGATACCTTCGGCGACGAAACGCTTCATTATGCTCTCGGCCGACTCGACCTCGTTGAGCGGGATGGCCTTGGCCGTCTTGAAATCCATGATGTTGCGTATGAATATGTGATCGGAATCGACGGCATCGGCGAATCTGCCGTATGCGCCCATGTCGTTGTTGGATGCCGCTTCGCGTAACGATTTCACGGTGGATGGCATCCATGAGTGTCTCTCTCCGCCCTTGCGGTATGCGTAGAATCCCTGATCGGCGAGTGCACCGCCCTTCGCGACCGCATTCTCATGCGTTGCGATAGCTTCCTTCTCGATATCCTCGATCGTCAGTCCCTCCACGTTGGAGACGGTGCCGCCGAGATATCTGTCGCACACATCCGAGGATATACCCAATGCCTCGAAGAGCATGCATCCTCTGTACGAGCGCAGTGTGGCGATACCCATCTTCGACATGATCTTCAGTATGCCCTTCTCGATCGCCGATATGTAGTTGCGTTCGGCCGTATCGACATCGATCCTCATGTCCTGGTTGTCCGCGACGGTCCTCTCGATTATGGCGTATGCCATGTACGGGTTGATGACGTTCGCACCGTATCCGAACAGGAGGGCGAAGTGCATGACCTCCCTCGGTTCCCCTGATTCCACTATTATGTCCGTCTGCAACCTCAGCTTCTTCTTCACGAGGTGCTGATGCACGGCCGACACGGCGAGTATGGAAGGGATCGGGATGTGTGTCTCGTCCGAACATCTGTCGGACAGTACGATGTATGAACCTCCAGCCTTCACAGCATCATCGGCCATCGAACATATGCGGTCCAATGCCTTCTCGAGACCCTCCTCCTTCGTGAACACCATCGGGATGGAGATTGTCTTGAAGCCTCTGTACTTGAGATTCATAAGGAGATCCAATTCCCTGTTCGTGATCACAGGATGCTTGACCTTCACGATCTTGCAGTTCGCAGGCGAGGGCATGAGCATGTTGTGGTGGATCGAACCTATGTATCCGGTAAGTGACATCACCAACTCTTCCCTTATCGGGTCTATCGGGGGGTTGGTCACCTGTGCGAATGATTGGCGGAAGTAGTTGAACAGCCTCTGATTGGATTCGGACATTATCGGCAATGCCGTATCGTATCCCGTGGAACCCACTGGTTCCTTGGATTGGAGCATCATCGGCATCATGACCTTGTTGATGTCCTCCTGTGTGTATCCGAACTCGGAGAGTCTCCTGTCGATATCCTCGACCTTACGGCCGACGACCCTACCTGATGAGACCTCGTCTATGTTCAGACGGTTCCTGTCCAACCAATCCCTGTACGGGTATGCGGACGATAATGTGGATTTGATCTCCCCGTCACGGAGTATCTTACCTTCGACGGTATCGATCATGATCATCTTACCGGGCTTGAGGCGTCCCGATTCCCTGACCTCCGATTCCGGGAACTGTATCACTCCCGTCTCGGATGCCAATATGAACATACCATCGTCCGTGATGGTGTATCTCGCGGGGCGGAGTCCGTTCCTGTCAAGCATACCGCCCGCGAACCTACCGTCCGTGAACAGTATCGCCGCGGGACCGTCCCACGGCTCCATGAGGATGGAGTTGTATTCGTAATATGCCTTGAGCGAGTCGGGGATGGGGTTCTTGTTGTTCCACGATTCCGGGATGAGCATCGAGAGGGCATTTGGCATGCTCTTGCCTGCCATCGTCAGGAATTCGAACACGTTATCCAACGATGCGCTGTCGCTCATACCCGGTTGGATCACGGGGAACAGTTCCGGGAGGTCCGGGAGCAATTCCGTATCGAGGACGCTCTCCCTCGCACCCATCCATGACCTGTTGGCCCTTATCGTATTGATCTCCCCGTTGTGGCAGAGCATCCTGAACGGCTGTGCCAGCTTCCACATCGGGAAGGTGTTCGTACTGAATCTTGAATGTACCATCGCTATGGCACTCTCGAACTTCGGATCAGAGAGGTCCAGGTAGTATTCGCTGATCTGTTTCGGTGTGAGCATACCCTTGTACGTGATGGTACGTGTGGAAAGGCTGCAGATGTAGAAATCATCCTTGCCCTTCATATCGGAGGATGCGACCCTGTTGGTGGCCCTCAATCTTATGGAATAGAGCTTGCGTTCGAGGGTCTCCTGGCTGTCGTAGCTGGTGAGGAAGATCTGTACGATGTACGGTTCGTTCCTCTCTGCCATCGGCCCCTGGGCCGTATGGTCCACGGGCATGTCCCTGCATAATATGAGGTAGACGCCGTACCTCTCGCATTCCTCCTTTATGATGGAGAGGCAGGCGTCGCGTTCGCTCTTCTTCTTGGGCAGGAATATGTTACCTGCACCATATCTTCCGACCTCGGGAACGTGGATCCCCAGTGACACGAAGAAGGAGTGAGGTATCTGTACCGTGATACCGGTACCGTCACCCGTCTTCCCGTCGGCGTTCTCCGCGCCGCGGTGCTCCATGTTGTCGAGGATCCTAAGGCCGTACTCGACGATGCGGTGGCTCTTCGTGCCGTCGATGTTCAGTGCAAGTCCGACACCGCAAGAGTCCCTCTCGTTCATCGGGTCATAGAGACCCACTTTCCCGGGTTGCATCGGATTACCTTCAGCTGATGAACAGGAGTTCCCTGTACTTCGGCATCGGCCACATCTGATCGTCGATGATCATCTCGAGCTTATCGAGCTCAGTTCTGATCTTGTCCATGATGGGTATGACCTCATCGTGGAATCCGACCGCCTGTTCGCGGCTCTCGATCTTCATGAGTCCGTCGCATACCTTATCGATCTCGCCACAGTACTCGTACACGTCGCAGACCATCTTGGAGATGTTCGCGATCTGGGATGATTCGTACTTGGTGTAGGTCGCATAGTCGTCACCGTAGATCTGCTTGGCCTTCCAGATGATGTCCATGAGGTCCGCCTTGTAGCTGACCGCGACGGGGATGAGGTGGTTGAGCGCCATGTCCCTGAGGGTCCTGGCCTCGATCTCGACCTTCTTGCTGTACATCTCCCAGTAGACCTCGTTCCTCGCTCTGAGCTCCACTTCCGTGAGGACGTTGGTGTCCTTGAAGACCTCGATGGATCCCTTGGATGTGAACGCATCGAATGTCACAGGTGCGGATGATTCGCAGTCGAGACCGCGTTTCTTCGCCTCTACCTTCCATTCGTCGGAGTATCCGTTACCGTCGAAGCAGATCTTCTGACATGCCCTGTACGTCTCGCGTGTCTCGTTGAGCATCGCGGACATGACATCCTCTCCCTTCTCGATCCTCTTGTCGACGGCTTCCTTGAACTTGAACAGCTGGTTCGCGACGATCGTGTTCAGTACCGCGATGGGTGCGGAACAGTTGGCCGATGAACCCACTGCCCTGAATTCGAACCTGTTACCGGTGAATGCGAAGGGTGACGTTCTGTTCCTGTCCGTGTTGTCCACGAGGAGCTCCGGGATCTGAGGGATACCGAGACTGTAGATCTTCTTCCCTTTGATCTTCACCATGTCCTTGCTGTTGAGCAGTTCGGTGAATGCCTCGCTGACCGTCTTTCCGAGGAATGACGAGATGATCGCAGGCGGAGCCTCGTTCGCACCGAGCCTGTGGGCGTTGGTGGCGGTCATGATCGATGCCTTGAGCAGTGCGTTGTTGTCGTACACGGCCTTCAGGATGTTGGACATGAACACGAGGAACCTGAGGTTCTCCTCGGTGGTCTTACCGGGTGACAGCAGTCCGATACCGCTCGTCGTTCCAAGTGACCAGTTGCAGTGCTTACCGGAACCGTTCACGCCGTCGTAGGGCTTCTCGTGGAGAAGTACCTCGAATCCGTGCTTCTCTGCGACATCCTTCATCAGGGACATCAACAGGAGGTTGTGATCGACCGCAAGGTTCGCCTCCTCGTACACGGGAGCGATCTCGAACTGGTTGGGTGCGACCTCGTTGTGCCTCGTCTTGACCGGGATACCGAGTTTGTATGCCTCGTACTCGAGTTCCTTCATGAACTCGAACACCCTCTCGGGGATGGCTCCGAAGTAGTGGTCGTCCAGCTGTTGGTTCTTGGAGCTGTTGTGACCCTGGAGCGTACGTCCGGTCATCATGAGGTCCTGACGCATGGAGAACAGTTCCTTGTCGACAAGGAAGTACTCCTGTTCCCAACCGAGGTAGGACTGTACCATCTCGTCACCGAGTCCGAAGTAGCTGAGTACGCCCTTCGTTGCCTTGGAGACCGCTGATATTGATTTGAGCAGAGGTGTCTTGTAATCCAACGCTTCACCGGTGTATGAGATGAACACGGTGGGGATACAGAGACAATCGTCGAGTATGAATGCCGGCGAGGAAGGATCCCATGCCGTGTATCCTCTTGCTTCGAACGTGTTCCTCAATCCGCCGCTCGGGAACGATGATGCATCGGGTTCCTGCTGACAGAGTAGCTTTCCGCTGAACACCTCCAACGAGCCGTCATGACCGTAGGGTTCCGCGAATGAATCGTGCTTCTCGGCCGTTCCACCCGTCAATGGTTGGAACCAGTGTGTGTAGTGGGTGGCACCCATCTCCATGGCCCACTGTTTCATTCCGGCCGCAACATATTCGGCGACGGATTTGTCGAGTGTGACTCCCTGTTCTATCGATTCATAGACCATCCTTCTCGTATCCGATGAGAGGTACTTCCTCATCGCAGATCTGTTGAACACCTTGCAACCGAAATAGTCCGACGTTGCTTTGGACGGAGGTTCGGCGACCACAGGTTCTTTTCTGCACGCACTTTCGACTGCATCAAGTCTGCCGTTTGTCATGATTCGTTCGTATAAGTGTATAGAATATAAAGATTTCTCATTTAACGAATGTATGTTTACATTTTTTCGTTTGAATTAGACATTTGTCTAATCATTTGAATCATGATTAGATGTTGACCGATGTGATGACCATCGTTGATGGTTATAAATGGACGATTGTCCGAGAGCATGCGACGAGGGGTGGATGTAAGGTGGTGATGCACACGAATCTTGAAAAAGTAATAAGGCTTATAATTTCGAAAATTGATGACAAGCACATGGATGGAGTATCACGTATCAGCGTATCTCTGGACCCTGAATTGTTGGAGACCTTCGATAAGCATATCTCGGAAAGGGGATACGTCAGTCGTAGCGAGGCCATACGTGATCTCATAAGGGACGATCTCTCGGAGAGCGAATGGAAGGATGACGGCCAATACATGGTGGGGTCGATCATCATCATATTCGATTATAGGACCACAGGGATAATGAGCAGGATGATGACCATCCAACATGCCCTCGGCGACAAGATGCTGTCCTCATCGTTCATATCGTTGGATGACGAGAAGTTCATGGGTTCATTCTTCATCAGGGGAAGGCTCAGCGAACTGAAGAAGGTATCCGCCGAGTTCACGACCATGAAGGGCGTGTTGAGGGGGAAGCTGACGATGGTGTCCCCGACCAACGGTCATATGCATCACATCGGATGAGTTCAATCATCGCAGATGTGTACGAACATCCCGTCGCGGCCTTCCATTATCTCGGACCTCACCCCATAGACATCCCATATGCTCTGTTCGGTGATCACCTCATCGGGTGTGCCGTATGCGTACATCTTGTTATCCTTCAGCATCAGTATCCTGTCGGAGTACTTCATCGCGAGACTGAGGTGGTGCATGGCCATCAGGACTCCGGTGCCCTTGTTCCTTGCCACATCCTTCACGGCCCTGAGCGCATCCAACTGATTCTTCAGATCCAACGCGCTCGTAGGTTCGTCCAGGACGAGATATCTCGGTTCCTGAGCCAATGCGCGTGCTATCGTGACCTTCTGCATCTGACCTCCGGAGAGGTCGTTGGTGTTCATGTCAGCAAGATCGAGTATGCCCATGGTCTCCATGGCATCATGTGCCTTCTGGAAGTCGTTATCGGAATAGGACCAGCTCATGTGGGGTGCCCTTCCGATCAGGACGGCATCGAAGACCTTCATGAAATCCATGGTCTGGTATCTCTGGGGCACATAGCCTATGGTCTTCGAGAACTGTTTGGGATCGGCCTTGGAGATGATCTCCCCATCCGCATATATGGTGCCCGACCTAGGTTTGATGACGTTGCATACTGTCTTGATGAGTGTGGATTTCCCGGAACCGTTGGGTCCGAGGACGGTCACGATCTCACCGTCACCTACATCGAACGATATGTCATCCAATATCAGTCTCTTACCATATCCTTGACACAACGATTCTATCTTGAGGCTCACATCCTCACCTCCTTCTTCTTGGTGGTCACGAGCCATATGAAGAATATCCCGCCCAGGATGTACATGATGATCCCTACGGGGAGTTCCTCGGGTCTGATCACTATACGGGAGATTATGTCAGATACCAACAGTATGATCCCGCCGAACAGTGCCGAGGCGGGTATGAGGTATCTGTTATCGTTACCGATGACCATCCTGCATACATGTGGTGCGATCAATCCGACGAATCCGATCACACCTGTGAACGAGATGCATATGGATGTTATCAATGTACAAAGGATCAGGGATCTCTTCCTCAGCTGTTCCACGTTGACCCCTAGGCTCTCGGCGACATCATCACCCGCCGCAAGGACGTTGATGTTCATCGCATACGATTCTAAGATTATGGCGACGATCATCACCACGGGGAAGATGAATGCGATCACGCCCCATGAGGCGTTCCACATACCACCCATCAACCACAGGGTGATCTCCCTGAGGGCATCGTCGTCCGAGATGTACTTCATGAACGATATCCCTGCTTGGAACAGGTAGCTGATTATCACTCCGGAAAGGATGATCGTCGAGCGGGAGATGTCCTTCTTCCTCGAAAGGAGCAGGATGAACCATATGCTGCCCAATCCTGCGACGAATGCGAGGACGACGGTCAATATGGTATCCATGCTTATCGAGATGTTACCGATGTCGAACGATACCGCGGCCAGGGAGGCCAGTGTCGTACCGCTCAGGACTATCGCTATGGATGCCCCGAAGGATGCGGCCGATGAGACTCCCAGTGTGAACGGGCTCACCAACGGGTTGCGGAGGATGTTCTGCATCACGGTACCCGAGATGGCGAGGCTCAATCCGCATAACAGACATAACAATGTCCTGGGGAACCTCTCGCTCATGACTATGGTCGTGTACCACGAATGTTCCGGACCCGGGATGGACGGTATGATGCTGTGGGCCACGGATCTGATGACATCCAGGAAACCGATGTCCACCGTACCTATGCCGAGGGACAGTACGCAGGAGATCAGGAGGGCCACTATCAATCCGATGATGAACCCTCTCTTCTTCCTCGTCGAGGCCTCGTACAGTTCTTTGGTGGACATCGGCATGTTATCATGCTCCGAATGACTTTATGCAGGGGCTGATGCTCTCTTTGAATCCGAACTTCTCGTTGTATTCGGCCATGAGATCGTCCGCCGATACGTCGGGCGAGCTGCCCAACAGTGCCTCGACCATACATGCGAGACCTGCGACACCCCTCGGACCTGCCAATGCGTTCGTGTTGATCACGAACACCTTGTGGTTCTTGACGGCATTCAGTTCGTTGTAGTCGAACTGGTCTCCGGAACTGATGAAGCTCTCGTACGCGGCATCCAGGGTCTTACCGTCGCTGGACCTCAGTATGATGACATCGATCCCCTTGGCGTGGTCGTAATCGTAGATGGCCTCGGCGGATGGTGAGGATGTGACGCCGGAACCGGGTTCGATACCCATATCCGTCAATGCGTTCACCGCACCGAAACCTTCGAGCGTTACGCTCACCTCGGAGTTCGCGTTGTAGTATTTCTTCAGGCTTGCGAAGTAGAACAGGAATGTTTGTCCCTTCTCGATGGATTCCGCAGAGCTCAGGATCTTCGCCTCGGCGGCATCATACCAGCTGAAGAACTCGGTGAGCTTCGCCTTTGCGTCATCTCCGAACAGTTTGGAGAGTTCCTCCGCATCCCTGTCCATCGTCTCTCCGTAGCATCCCAGTGTCACGACCTGTATCCCGTTCGATTTGAGCGAGTTGATCATGGCATCGGAGAGCGGTCTCGCCGGCTGGTAGATCACGATGTCGGGTGTGGAGCTGATGATCATCTCCGATGTGGGTTTCTTGTTGTCCCCTACGTTGATCACATCCCCATACACGGAGTTCGCCATGCTTATGGTGGAACTGTCCGCGGAGACGACCTTGTCGCTCACTCCCATTATGTGCATGTATTCGCCTACGTGCAGGTTCAGGATGCAAACCCTCTCGATCGGTAGCGAGATCTTCACCTCGTTCCCGTTGGAATCGGTTATCGTGACTGTATCTGAATCGTTGTTACCGTTGTTCATGTTCACGGCCACGGCGGCTATGCCTGCGACGGCCATGATCGCAACAACTGCGATCGCGATGATCTTAGCATTCATTTGAGTACCTTCTCTATGTTCTTGAGCCAATCCTTCGTGGATAGCGCGTATTGATGTGTGTATGATGCGACGGCGTTCCTCTTGGTCAGGCCATCCTTACCGTCGATGATCCCGACGCCTCTCTTCACGGAGAATGCGAAGTCCCTGTCGTTCCCGAGTTCTATCTCGGAATAGTGGAACTCGTGTCCGCGTATGTCCATCCCTCCGAACAAGCCGTCTTTCTCTGATCCCAATATGTTGTATGTAGGTCCGTGACGGCCGCTCATCACAGCATCGCCGTCGAAGATCCCGGACATCCTGTGTCCGATCCCATCCTTACCTGTGATGGAATCGCACATGGTCATGAGTCCGCCGCATTCGCCGATGACGATCCTTCCCTCATCGACCGCATTGTTCAGTCCCTCCAGGAAATCCCTGTTCTCGGAGATGCGTTCCGCATGGAGTTCGGGGTATCCCCCTCCTATGTAGTACATATCGGCATCCGGTAGACCGTCCCCGTCCAACGGACTGAACGTCTCCACGGAGATGCCTGCGGCCTCCATGCATTCGATGTTCTCCCTGTAGTAGAAGCAGTATGCATCGTCGAGGGGTATCGCGGCCTTCATGGAGTAGTCGTGCTCGGTGTACAGATCCCCTGTGTCGCACACATGGTCCTCCGAGGTCTCGACGATATCCATGATCGCATCCATGTCCAGGTCATCCGTCAGTGTCCTGAGCTCCGCGATCCTTTCCTTTGAACCCTCGTCCACGGTCGCGAGACCGAGATGTCTCGACGGAAGCTCCAGATGATCGCGATGCCTCACGGTACCGATCACACGTACGTCGCAGTACCTGTCGATGGCGGACCTGAGCTTCTCCTCGTGTCTCGGACCGGATACGTTGTTGAGTATCACGCCCTTGATGTCCACGTCCCGATCGAACATCCTGAATCCGTTGATCATGGCGGCCGCGGACCTTCCCAACGATCTCGCATCCAGGATGAGGATCACGGGGAATCCGAGCGTCTTGGCGACCTCTGCGGTCGAACCGTCATCCGTCGTCCCTGTCAGTCCCTCGTACAGTCCTCTCACACCTTCCACGATGCACAGGTCCGCACCCTCCGATGCATGGGAGACGATGCCTTCGACGACATCCTTGGAACCCATGAACGTGTCCAGGTTCCTGCTCCTCCTCCCGCATGCCAGGGTGTGGTACATCGGATCGATGAAATCCGGGCCCACCTTGAACGGTTGTACCCTCTTCTGTCTCGAGAGCTCCGACATTATGCCGGTGGTGATCGATGTCTTACCGACACCGCTCCCTATCCCGGCGATGACGACGCCTTTCATGTTGCCCCTCAGTAGCTCCTGACCTTCTCTGCGAAGAGGTCCGTGAGACGGGGATCGTCACCGATCGGTGAGAGGTAGCATATCCTCACCGCCTTGCCGTTGTGATCGTATGTCCCCTCATTCACTCCATCCACGAGGTGGATCTTCGGAGGGATGTCGTTCTTCAGGTGGTCGCCCAACGATATGAAGAGCGGGAGGACGAGGACCTCGTCCACGCCCCTCGAGAGCAGATCCTCCAGCACATCCTCTATGATGGGTTCGTTGAACTCGTTGAAGGCATAGAGCACATTGTCGTACCCCATGTCGGTCAGACGTTTGGCGTTCAGCGAGATGATGTCCTTGTTGTAACGGAGCTTGGATCCGTGTCCGATCACCAGGATACCTGTGTTGTCGGCCTTCTTTGCGGCATCTATCTTCTCGCTGAGGATCTTCGCGAGCAACGGATCCTCGCCGAAGGGTTCTCCGAAGTGCATCATCATCTCGTGTCCGTCAACGGACACGGTCATCTCCTTGCAGTCACCCTCGAGACCGAGCTTAGGAGGGATGTCCCTGGTCATATGCAGACCGGATGCGATGAAGAACGGTATCGCGATCACCTCGTCCACCCCGTCCTCGGACATCTGTCTCATCGTCTCTTCGATGAACGGATGGGATGTCTCGTTGAATCCGATGTACACGTTCTCGAATCCCATCTCCTCCAGACGTTCCTTCTGGAGTTCCATAATCTTCTTGTTGTATTCGTATCTGGACCCGTGTCCTACGATCAATGTGGCCTTCTTAGTCATTGTATCACAACTTGGAAATCGTTTCGTCTGTCAGTTCTCTGATCGTGTCTCCGGTCTCCATAGCGATTATGTGATCCGTTCCCATGACCATGGAATGTGATGATATCTCTCCCAGCGATCTCTCGAACCCCTTGCTCAGGAGGTTCGCGAGCTGTCTCGGTTGATCCGTTATCAGAACGTGGTCCGGAGAGAGCTCCGGATAAGCATGAGGCATCCCGACGATTATCGTCAGATCGGCACCGAAAGTGTCCGCCGATTCCTTGGCCTTCCTTCCGATCGAAAGTGCATATTCGTCCAATCCTCCGATCACACTGTCGATGGAGATGTCGTTCTCCGCAAGCTCGTTCAGGATGTCGTCGCAATAGCGTCTGATGCGCGGGAGGCCCTTGTCCCTGTCAAGGTTGGCGACATAGTATGTCTCCCCGCCCAATCTCCTCTTGGCATATTCGATCGCCAGGAACATATCCGCGAAACGGTACGCCAACTCCTTCTTGGCGATCATTATCACGGCCACCTTCTTCCCTTCGGAGAGTGCGGATACGATCTCCCTGCACACCGTCATCTTGGTGGGACCTCTGGTGGGTGAGAGATATTCCCTGCTCGCCATGCCTGCCTTCTTCTCCATCTCGGTGGCGGCCTTCATGTTGTCGATCTGTCTGCTCGCCTCCTCGGGCGAGATGAGTCCCGCATCGCGTGCGGCCCCTATCGCCATGGCGGCACCTGCGGTGTTGTCCCCCATGCATCCGTGGCAGTCGACGGGGAACACCATCGAATCTACGCCTGCCTTCCTTATTGCCGCTTTCATATCCTCGCCGATGATCATGCTGGCGCATGTACCGATGACGGCGATGGTCTTCGGGTGGAACCTCTCGTACGATTCCTTGATCGTCCTGATGAGCTTCTCCGAACCGCCGAAGACCAGGTCGTTCTCGACCAGACCTGACGTGACAACCCTGATACCGGCCTCCTCCAACATCCTGGAGGCCATGAAACCGCATCCTGCCGGACCGTGCACTATTATGACGTCCACATCCAGGTCCCTGAGCGTGTACATCGCGGCGACGATGGGGTTCGGGCGAGGATGCATGCTCACTGGAATCCCTCTTTGACAAGTCTCAGGACGACCTTCGTACCTTCCGGTATCGTGACGGTCTTATCATCCTTCAGAAGGATCAGTCTCACATGATATCCTTCGATGACATCCATGATCTGATCGATATCCAATTTGTCACAGACCCTCCTGTTCACGGGGTCCAGGATGACGGTCAGTCCGTCCAATGCATCCATGCTCTTCAGTGTGGATAGTGTCGAATCGATGGAGATGTGCGATATGCCGGGGTTCCTCTCGGTGACCACCCACATACCGTCCTCCTTCGATATCTCTCCCCTTCCGGGTATGCCACGGAACGTTCCGAGGGCATCGATCACGATCCCCTTGGGGATCGACATCTGTTCGCATATGGTGAGGGCGGCATCGATCGCATGTATGTATTCGAGTCCAAGGAATCCGTTCCCGAAGCCGATCCTGTGCTCCCCATCATAGTCTATGGTCAGATCGAGGGGTTCGCCGAGTCTCGGGGAACCGTTCACCCTGACCCTTCCTCCGTATCCTATGACGTCCTTGCCGAATCCACTCCAGAATTCGCATTCGGATGATTCCACGATGTTGATGTTGTCCGTGAGTATGGTGGCCTTGGAAACGGATGCCTTACCTGTGTTCTTGGCTATGCCGTAATCCTCAAGGAGGTTCGTTATGACGGCGATATCCGCCTTACCGGAACCGCCCAAGGATACCTCGGTGACCATGATGTCATAATCGCCCTTGGGGAGTACGAGCAACGACGTGGGTGCGATGCTCATCAGTCTCTCGATGTGATGTTCCCCATCGACATACGGGCCCTGTCCGCGTGATGTGTGGAGGAACACCTTCTTCCCTGCCCTGTCCAGGATGTGGGCCAGCATGTAGCATAGCGATGTCTTCCCCTTGACGCCGGTGACCTCGATCCTGAACCTGTCGTCGTCGATGAACTCGCCGACCGCTTGGTGGAATGTGAGCCTCCTTTCGACGTTCACACCGTCCTTGATGAACCTGTCCACGGGGCAGTGCGACGGTGCCAAAAGTATCTGATAATCCCCTGCGGGAGCCTCCTCGGACAGGTGTGCACCTATCTCGATGACCCTGTCCTTGATCTCCTGTTTCGCAAATCTGTACACATCGACACAATACGTGTCGTATCCTCTCTTGATCAGTTCCTCGGCGATGAGGTCACCGCCATGGATTATATCGAAGACCAACGCCTTCACAGTCTCATTCCTCCTTCAACATCATCGGATCTCGACATGATGACCTCAGCCAATCTCCTGTAGTCCGATGCCATGTCAGATCCCGGGTCGCCTTCTACCACCGTCATATCCTTCCCTTCGCATGTCTGTACGACGGGGTCCCTCCTGAGTCTGAAGATGACGTCCGTACCGATCTCCGATGCAGCGGCATCTATGAGCGAATCCTCGTTGGCGACGTTCCTGGAGTTCTGTATCAATCCCGAGAATCTCGCATATCCGCTGTCCGAGAAGCCCTTCACGGCCTCCGCGATGTTGTTGGCGGCGTAGAGGGACATCATCTCCCCCGATGTCACGACGAAGACATCCTTCGCATATCCGTTCCTTATCGGCATCGCGAATCCTCCGCAGACGACATCTCCGAGGACATCGTAGATGATCACGTCCGGTCTGAGCTCCTTGATGACATCCTTCGATTCCAGGAACTCGAATGCCGCGATGATCCCTCTGCCGGCACATCCGGTGCCCGGTCTGGGCCCTCCGCATTCTACGCAGAAGCATCCGCCATATCCCTCGTGGATGACATCCGAGAGTTCGATCCCGTCACCGCTCCTCATGGCATCGAGGACGGTGGTCTGTCTCCTCCCGTTCAGCAGGAGTCTTGTGGAATCCGATTTCGGATCGCATCCGATCTGCAACACCCTCAGTCCTTCGTCGGTCAGTGCGGCGGTAATGTTGGCAGAGGTGGTCGATTTCCCGATCCCTCCCTTACCATAGATGGCAATCCGTCTCATGGTGCACACGATGGGGATTGTTGTTAATAATATTATGTAAATTCGTAATACTGTTTATCCACCATATGTGAATTAGTAATACTGTAAGATGTGTGGACCATCGTCTGGATGCAATCTGATATTCGAAGAATGAGGAGTGATCGGGATATCCGTTCAAACTTCGCCGTTGTAGTACAGCATGGCATTGCAGATAGTCGCCGCGATGTTGCTCCCGCCCTTCCTTCCCACGGGCACGATGTACGGGACACCGGATCCCATGATGATCTCCTTGGACTCCACAACATTGACGAATCCGACGGGGGCACCGATGACCAATGCCGGTTCTAACCTACCCTCCTTGATCAGACGATCAATCTCGATGAGGGCAGTCGGTGCATTGCCGATGGCGAATATCGTCGGACCCTCCAGTTCCGTGGCCTTCTCCATGGCCATGGTGGCCCTTGTGCATCCTCTCTCCTTCGCCTTCTCGATCACATCATCGTCGCTGATGAAGCAGTATGCCTTCCCGCCGTAGGATTCAAGGCGGTTCTTGTTGATCCCGGAGAATGCCATCTTGGTATCGGTCACTATGTTGCAACCGTTGCGGACGAGTCTGACACCGATCTTCTCCGCATCGGGTGAGAATCTCAGATTGTCGGCATAATCGAAATCGGCCGACGTGTGTATGCATCTTCTCACTATGGAGAACTGTGGTTCCGGCCAGGTCCTCCCGTTCAATTCTGAAGTGATTATCTCCATGCTCCTCTTCTCGATCGCATGGGGTTCGAATATCTCCACCATCTCACACACCTATATCATTATTGGATGTATAGTCCAATATATCGTGGATGATATTCTTCGTATTTATTGATGTGATATCGATATTGAGAGAAAGCGGAAAGGATCCGCCCCTCCCAAGGATGGGAGGGAAGTAGTTTGTTAGAAAGATTACTTCGCCCTTCTGCCGTTAGCTCTGACGGAAGGCCTGACCTTCTCAGCACCCTTTCCTTTGACGCTCATTCCACGGCCCTTCTGTCCAGCAGAGGTCTTACCGCGGTAGACACGTCCTTTCTGGGTGTTGTAGCAGATCCAGTTGATCTTGGGGTCTGCCTGTATGACAGGGTGTGCGGGGTCAACGAGGATGATCTCGTACCACTCGTACTGTCCGTCTGCACCGACCCAGTATGAGTTGAGAACCTCAAGGTTGGGGAATCTCTTCTGAGCCCTCTCCTCAGCGATCCTCTGCATACTCTTTCCGACTGTGATCTGGAGGATACCCTTTCTCTTGGCTCTCCTTCCTGCTTTGATCTTCCTCTTTCCGAAGGATCCCTTTCTGACCCTTCCCCTTACGAGGACGTAACCCTGTTTGGCCTTGTATCCGACGTTCCTGGCCTTGTCGAGTCTTGTCGGTTTGTCGATACGAACGAAGTTCTCCTCTCTTCTCCATGCGATACGGCGCTCTTTGTTGAGGTCCTTAAGGTATGAGTTCGAGGGGTTCTTCCATGCGTCTGCGATGTAGGAGTACATGCTCTTACCTTTCACAGACCTTACTTCCTGTGTTGTCTCTTCAGACATTTTAATCACCTGTTCGGATTCGCCCGTTAGGGTACATTTCCGTCGCAATCAAACTTGCGCAGAAGGTCGTTAGGCATGATGATATATAAATTGGTACTGTCCGAAGGATGCCCAAGGACATCATAGATCCGACGTATGTATGGGTACCAAAACATCATAGAATGGGAAATCGTGGGACAGTCACGAACCATTATAGGTGTGATATCACATCCTTTTCAGCATGACAGAAACGGATTTCGAAAACTATTCTCAGGAATGGAAGGAGCTCTGGAAGAGTGAGTATGTCCATACCATTGCTGCATTCTACAATACTGCCGGCGGTACGATGACCATCGGTCGCCGGGACGATGGCAGTATCGTGGGTGTCGAGGGTCCTGAGAAGGTTCTGAAATCCATATCCGACACGATATCCAACAAGCTTCGCATCAAGGCGGATGTGAGGTTGATCTCCATCGAAGGGAAGAATTGCATCAGGATCGATGTACCCAGGGGAGGGGCGATGGTCGATTGTGACGGTTACAACGCTGGATGATGTCGATAAGAAGATTCTTGGATTGATAT
>CAVGUW010000030.1:0-18548 GCA_963632775.1 Bacteroides salyersiae
TCGTACCGTACGATCTGAATGCAGTCTTTGTTGACTCTATGGTCCCGGTACCTTTGATGGTGAGCTTAGCACTAGTGTTGATCGTATCGATCGGGTATACGGGCGGACTATTGCCTCCGACGGTCACTAAGTATGACCCGGCCCCGTATGTGAGCTTGTTCTTGCCTATATCAAGTACATACTCACCAGCCTTGGTGAATGATAAGGCACCTGTGGTCGTAGTATCCTTAAGGAGCATCACGGTCGCTACATTGCCTGATTCATTAGGCTGTGCTGCCTTAACCGCATCGTTGATCGAGTCGAAATAGGTGGTAACACCATCGATCGTGAGAGATGCGACACTTTTATCGGTCTGAGTCGCATTACCAGTAGGTATGGTATCGGCATCCGATTCCTCTCCACCTACGGCGACGAATCCGACGAAGGCCACCGCCACCATCAATGCGACCGCAGCCAACGCTAGGATCATCTTCCTATTCGTTTCCATTTTTACCTCTCCATAATAGGCAACATACACTCGCCCTTCCCGGAGGTATAGCTAGCTGTTGAGAATTATCGGGTCGGAACGAGTATGTTCATTCTAAGTGTAATACACTTAATACCTTATGTATATATTCAATAGAACTTAGAATATATATCTATATCGAATCTATAGAATGCCCCTAGCAAACCGCATCGCAGCCGGGATCGTATCGAACGAAGTCTTTATTAACGGCCATTCTGTTGTCTAAAACGGATGGGATTAGCATGGGTTCTAGAAACCTAAGTAGTAGCTTCAGCTTTGCAAAGGACATTCTCAGGAATGCCACGGATAAGCTGAATGAATTCGTGGATTCGGCATTGACCACATATGAGGAATCCACCGGAAGGAAATTGAAGCACGGGGATGACGGCATACATCTGGCCGGAGGTTCCGATTTCTGTATGGACATCAGGAGATACGATCAGGTATCGCCTGTCAGTGAGACAGAACATGTATCCATACCTGAGGTCGAGGAGATCGTAGAGCCGATCGTCGTTCCCGAAGAAGTTCACATTCAAGAGATGGAAGAGGTACCTGCGATAGAACGGGCCGTTAGCGAAAATATCCTTACAGCAGATGGTGTCATCGCGGAGGAAGTATCCCCAATAAGTGACAATATAGTGGAGGAGATCTCTGTCACAGAAAATCTCGTCGCAGAGGACGTACCTGCGATACAGGTTGATGTCATCAATGACACGCCTATCATCGAGGAGCAGCCGTTCTCCGAGACCGAGTATCATGATAAGGATAAGATATCATACGGTGGACCCACCGGCGATACGGAATTCGACGAGAAGATAGCGATCCAGGCCGTACCCGAGATGCCCATTCAGGCATCGACCTCTACTGCCGTGGAGACCATGCCGTCGTTCCATCAGTTCATCGACGAAGATGCCGATCCTTCTGATACATACACATACACAGAATCCATCGATGACGGTGTCGACTTCAAGGATCTGTACGAGGACATCGTTGCCGAATGCATCGTGTACGACATCATGCCAAGACTCATGGCAGAGGAGAGGGCATCCGTTCCCGAGTACGTCATATCGGAGATCGGATCGTTCGAAGAGGGATCGACAGTGATCGACGTACCCGAGAGATACGTCCCCGATTACGTGATATCCGAGATAGAGTCACCCTCCGAAATATCGACGGTGATAGATGTACCTGTCATATATGTCCCGGAATACGTCATATCGGAGATCGCATCACCCGCCGAGGAGATCACAGAGATCGATGTACCGGAACCTGTCGTAGAGGTATCACCGATCATAGATCACGTCACCACGACCACCACGTTCAGATTCGGATTCGCATCCACATCCATGCCCGGCAGGACAGGCTTCTCCTTCGGCATGGGGAAGAGGAACAAGGTCGACGAGTTCATAAACGGACCCAAGGACTGAGATCACATTTCATCAAACCATTTACCCATCCATTCCATTTATTTCATTATCATCATATATAATGGATTTCGAATTTCGTTGATTTTTTACGTTATTCGAAACAACGAACGAAGCTATTCCCTTTACGTTTTATAGGGAAAGAATATACGGACATACCATGGAACTAATGAGTGTCCTATTGATGCTTCTCGTCACCTTCGTAGCAGCGAAGTTGGCATCCCTCCTCTTCAACAGGTTCGGTATCCCCGGCCTGGTAGGGGAGATCTTGGTCGGTATCATCCTGGCCATCAGTATAGGCGACAGCTCGATCGCCCAGTTCCTCGGATTGTATGAGATCCGGGACGGGGTACGTGTGGAAGGGGAGAACTTCGAGATCCTCCATGTATTGGCGGAATTGGGTGTGATGTTCCTCCTGTTCTCGGTCGGTCTCGAGACACGTGTCAAGGACCTCATGTCCGTCGGTAAGACGGCATTCCTGGTCGCTCTCTTGGGAGTGATCGTACCGTTCATCTTCGGATTCCTGTACGTCGATATGGTGTACATGCAGGGTAACACGCAGTATGCCCTGTTCCTCGGAGCGGCCATGGTCGCAACAAGTGTCGGTATCACGGCACGTGTGATCAAGGACAAGCATCTGATCGAGGCCAAGGAATCGAGGATCATCATCGGTGCAGCCGTGATCGATGATGTGTTGGGAATGATCGTCCTCGCCATCGTCTCCGGTATGGCAAGCTCCTCGGGAGATGTGGATGTAGGTCACATAATACTGATCACCGTCGAGGCGTTCGTCTTCGTCATAGCGATGATGGTCGTCGCGGGTAAGGTGGTCCCCAAGATCCACGATGCTGTCCAGGCAAGGAATGCGGGTAGGACCAGACCTTTGAGATTGAACATGTTGGCCGTTGCGATCGCCGCATGTTTCGGATTCGCCTGGTTGGCGGAGTTCATCGGACTCGCTGCGATCATCGGATCGTTCCTCGCAGGTATGCTGTTCGCCGATTATGCATCGGAGTGGAAGTTGGAGGAGAAGATGGAAGGTATCACGACATTCCTCGTATCGTTCTTCTTCGTGTACGTCGGATTGATGGTGGACCTCAGTGCCGTGAACACCGAGGTCATAGTGTCCTTCGTCGTCGTGCTCATCCTCGCCATCATCGGTAAGTACATCGGATGCGGACTCGGTGCGAAGCTCGGTGAGAAGTCGATGGATGCGACATCGATGAACATCATCGGTATCGGTATGATCCCCAGGGGAGAGGTCGGTATCATCGTCGCCACCATCGGATTGGGGATATTCGGAAGCGGATTCTCTCCGCTGTATACCATCGTGGTGCTGATGTCCGTAGCTACGACGATCATCGCACCTCCGCTACTGTCGATAGCTTTCGGTAGGAAGTACAAGGACGGAGTCATCATCCAGTGATCCACTGGATACGGGCCCCGGAAGGGGCCCGTGTGATGATCTCTTTTTTCAATTGTTCAGAATGGTAATATCGACCATACATCCTTGAGAATGTGTCGATTATTGTATCCTCGATTATATTTGACGAAGAAAGCATCCGCTAGGATGCAGAATAAAAGATGTGACTGGATGGTCTCAGTTCATCGGAACGAGCACATCGAGAAGGATTATGAGTACTGCGAATCCTATCGCGATACCGATGACCAGCTTAGGGCTAATCTTGATGGATTTGTCATTCTCGGTATCGAAGTACCTGACAAGTCCTGCCTGTGACTGGAAACCACTGTCGTTTTTCTTGGCCATATCGGAGAGTATCGGAAGTCCATATATTAAGATTATGGACTTGTCCGATACACACACGTTTTCTGTGAACTGCTCACGGGGACATCGTACGATGTCTCCAAACCATGTTCTCCGATGTTCACCTGTGTCCTTTCCAGGTGATGTTCACATCGACATTGAGCTGGTATATCTCCTCTTTGATCGCTTTCAGCGCCTTCAGCACATCCTTCTTGAATTCCTCATTGTTCTCGATCGCCTCCAATATGGCTTCCTTGAATTCGTTATCGTTCATTCGTAACACCTTGATATGAACCAGCCTGTGGTGTCGTTATTATGGTTTCCCGTACCCACGTATATTGTGACAAACAATTCATTCTACACCCTCTTTTATAGTAGGTCATCAATCGCCAATCGGTAATCATGCACTGGGCAGATGTAATCGCTAAAGAGGTGGCGGAGAAGAACGATCATCCGATCATCGCCACCGGTATCAGTCCTACAGGTATACTTCACGTCGGGAGTCTGAGGGAGGCAATCACGGGAGAGTCCGTACGCAGCGCCCTCAAGGAGATGGGTTCGGATGTGAAGCTGATCTATCTCATCGATTCATTCGATCCGCTCAGGAAAAGATACGAATTCCTTCCGGAGGAGTTCGAGAAGTACGTAGGGATGCCCATCTGCAACATCCCCTGTCCGTGCGGTGAGCATGACAATTACGCCCACCATTTCATACAGCCGTTCCTGGATGTGGTGGATTCGTTGGGTGTCAACTGCGAGATCATCTGGACCCATGAACTATACAGGGATGGCAAGTTCGCCGAACTGATCGATCTCTCGATCAAGAACGTCGATAAGGTCGAAGCGATCCTCAGAGAGGTGTCCGGAAGGGATAAGAAGTTCACCCCCTACAACCCTCTGTGCGAGGAGTGCGGATGTTTCACAGAACCCATCCTGGATACATACGAGTTCCCTTACGTCGAATACCTGTGCAAATGCGGTCACCATGGTAAAGCGGATGTCCGCAAGATGGAAGGTAAGTTGCCGTGGAGGCTCGAGTGGCCTGCGAAATGGAAGATATTCGGTACCGCGGTGGAACCCTTCGGTAAGGACCATGCGGCCGCAGGCGGATCGTACGACACGGGTAAGGTCATCGTGAAGGAGATCTTCGGCGGAGAGGCACCGTACCCAATCCCGTACGAGTTCGTTCAGTTGAAGTCGAATGGACAGATCGTGCAGATGCACAAGTCCACCGGTTCCGCAGTCACGGGATTGGATGCGATAGGCATGACACCTCCCGAGGTGTTGAATTACCTGTTCCTGCGTGTGAATCCCAGTAAGGCCATCGATTTCGATTATGGAATGGGTATCCTCGATATGGAGGATGAGTACGACAGGATGGAAGGTCTCTACTACAACGGAGGAGCGACGGATGTCGAGGAGAACTCCGTACGTGCATACGAGATCGCACAGCACAACAAGGTCCCCAAGACCATGCCGTTGCAGGTCTCATGCAGACATCTTGTTAATATTGTTCAGATGGCGGATGACTTCGACGGTGTATTGGATATCCTCAAACGCAAGGAGGATCTGTCGAAGGCAAACGATGTGGACCTTGCAAGATTGGAACGCAGGTCCGAGTGCGTCAGATACTGGTTGAACGGTTTCGCACCCGATATGGTGAAGTTCTCGTTGTGCAAGGAGATGCCCGCAGTGGATGTGAACGATGGCGAGAAGGCATTCTTCAAGGCATTGGCCGAGAAGTTAAGGTCGATCGACTGGAATGGCGAAGCGATCAATTCCGCTATCGTCGAGGCCGCGGCACCGATCGGTAACAAGGCCGCGTTCAAAGCGATGTACAAGATCCTGATCAACATGTCGAAGGGCCCGAGGCTCGGACCGTTCCTCGAGTCGATGGATCCCGAATTCGTGATCGGAAGGCTCAACGAGGCTTCGCAGTGAACATATACGAGGGGGCGTGAAGCCCCCTCGTCATATATCATTCTAACAACCAATCCTTCAATTGGACGATCCTTATCCCATCGATATCATCCAGCGGATATCTCTCGTATGTGATGATCGTCTTCGGGTAGTTGTCATCGATCGCTTTCAGCGGACGGATCTCCCTTTCTCTGGTAGCTCCATCCATGATGCTCAATGACACTTGATAATACGACGGTACTCCGGCGGGATCGGTGAATTATCCATATGATGTGTTGTAGAACATCAGTTTATAAACGATTTGTAATTTGATATGTTATAACACATCAAATTGGAAGGTCGGATGTGTCGGGAATAATCCCGACACATCACATTCAACGCAGAACGCCCATATCCGTGAGCTTCTCCGGCAGATACTTATCGGTCACATAGTTGAGACCGTATTTCGCCAGAGCCTGCTGCTCAGCCTTCTTCTTCATGTCGAGCATCGCCTGTATCTCGCTCACCCAGAACTCGTCCTTGAACCTTGGGTCGGACAATTCGGCATTGAGCGCACCGATATCCTTGTCCGACAGCTTGTCCGTCGGGAGATCGTAGTTCAGGATATCCGACGCAGTGATACCGATGAACTGTGCCGTCGGTGTCGCAAGATAATCGGATATGTGCGCGGTCTTGATCGCACCGTATGCAACGGATGCGAAGATACGGAACGACCATGGATCACCATCGGTGAACACCGTCACGGGTATGTTGTATTCCTCATTCAATCTCTTGATGAGACGTCTCGTCGACCTCGTGGGCTGACCGCTCAGGTGGATCAATGCACAGTTGTACTTCTCGGGGAACCTGTTCTCGATCAACCTGGCGAACATTCCTCCTGTCTCGATGGCCATGACGAAATCCACGCTGGGATCCACGATCTCGAACGTCTCCTTCTCCACCGAGTATGGTATTCCGAATCCCGTCTCGGCGACATCGTCCATGCAGTTGAACTGACGCATACCCTTCCTGGTCATCGTCCTGAAGTTGATATCCCCATATACATGCGAACTTCCTTCCTCGGGCCTGAGCTTGAAGTCCTCCCTCATGCAGCTCGACACCGTCTCCAGATCCTCAGCCAGTAGGTTACTCTCATCTTGTGTGTGGAACTTGGCGTGTCCCCATCCCTCGGATATGTAGTACATCTCCCTTAAGGTGGACGATTTGTTGTTCCTGATCATATCCTCGATGAAGTCCACGGTGTATACCGTTCTGAGCATCATCGTCGCACCCTGCACGGTCTTGGCGGTACGGTTGGTCTTGAGGCTGCCGTATTTCCATACATCATATCTCGGATCGAATTCGATGTTCTTCTTCGACCTGAGCGGGAGGGTCATCGTCGGGATATCTCCCTGATCCAATTGATTGTACAGCGAATCTATGATCTCGGTGAGATTGTTCACCGCGGCCTGTTGTCTCTCATTCATCTCCAAGATCCTCGACCTCCTCTACCTCTTCTGCATCCGTATCGTCAGCGACATAATCCGAGTCCAACTCGGTGATCTCCATTCCCTTGATTCCCCAGTCTCCCGGGAGCATCTCCGCACCCATCACCATGACGGGGTTGATACCGGAGACGTAGATATCGTCGGATGAGAACACATCCCCCATGTCACCGGAGAGTTCGAAATCTATCTCCACATGTTTGGCGGGTTGTATGGAAGGTACGGTCCATGTGACCTTACCCTCATCGTTCATCTCCGTGAAGTACTCCCCGCTGAACAGCGTGAGGTTCACGGCATCCTTCGGGAGTTGGGCGTGAAGGCTCATCTTCCTCTCCGATTGGGTGTAATTGTATATGGTGTACTTGATCGAGCGCAGTTTCTTCTTCTTGTCCCTGCTCTCGGTGGGTTCTATCCACACCACGTTCATGATCTTCGATATGGTCATGTCGAGATTCGGTACCGGCCTCTTCAAGAATGTAGCCGATTTCTCGGCGAACTCGGGAAGGATCTCCTGTACGATCTCGAACTTGGCATGGGTCTTCTTCCTCCTCTCCTCCTTGTTGAGGTGGCTCTTGAGGCTCCTCGCACAGAGTTTGAGGGCCAACTCTATCTCGCTCTGTATCTCAGGGAGGTCGGCCACAGCCTCCTTACCCTCGGATGTGAACGGTACCTTGGTGGATGCTATGTGCACCAATATGATCGCAGGTCCGAAGGGCACTCCCTTACCTCCTCTCTGCTCCAATCCGTATCTCCTCCAATCGATGTTGGAGATGGCCTTGGTGATGGCGCACGCACCCGGTTGGAACAGCAACGGTACGCGGTTGGCGAACCTGAGTATGCTCACCGGACTGTCGGAGGGTATCTCTCCTCCGTAAACGATACCTGCCTCCACAATGAACGGGTTACCGTTGACGGATTTGGGTGCCCTCGTGACCGGCGGTGCATAATAATCGGGACGGAGTCCTTCCAGCACATGCATCAGTCCCTTCTTGATGAGGGTGTCACCGATGGGCGAGAGACAATCCGTCGGAGGTGCCATGATCTTGACGGTCTCGATGGCCTTGATGATGTTCTTGCAATCGTCGTGCTTCAGGGCGGACGGTTTCATCTCTCCTTTGATACCCGCCTTCTCGATTATCTCGTCGGCTATCCTCGGGGTCACTCTGGAGAAATCATTGGTCAGGAACGATTTCACGGTCTTCTGCTCGGATACCTGAGCGAGCTTCAGGAGACTGCCGATCTCCAATCCCGTCGGGTGGGGTTTGATCTCCTTGGATTTCTCCGGAAGGACATCCGTCGCCCTCTCGAATATGAACGTCTTCCCCTCGGGGTCTATGAATGTGATCTTGGAATGCGGATTGACGATGGCCGTGTTCTTGAGGTACTCGAATATGGATTGTTTACCTGTGATGTACCTTCCCTTTATCGTATACTCGATACTGGTCCCGTGCTCCTTCCCTTCCCAGGTGAACGGCTTGTCGTTGGTGATGATAGGTCTGTTGACCTTCGTGTCGATGATTATGTCCATGCCCCATGCGACCTCGTCATCCCCTTCGATCTTTGATTGGATGTGGGCAGGTTTTCCCGTCGTTATGTAACCGTACATCACGGTGGCGGAGATACCGATACCCTGCTGTCCCCTGGACTGCCTCAACGCATGGAACCTGGAACCGTAGAGGAGACGACCGAAGACGTTACCCATCATCTTGTGCACGATACCCGGTCCGTTATCCTCCACAAGGACGGTATAATCATCATCAGGATGACGTGTCATCTTCACGAAAATATCCGGTAGTATGCCCGCTTCCTCACAGGCATCCAATGAATTGTCCACGGCCTCCTTGATACCCATCAACAATGATTTCGAACGTGAGTCGAAGCCGAGGATATGTTTGTTCTTCTCGAAGAACTCCGTGACGGAGATCTCCTGTTGTTTCTTAGCCATCTTTTCGGCCGTGGGCGTGGTCTTGGTACCAGCCGCAGGCCCCTTCTTTGTCACTTCGTCAGGGCACATCCAACGGGAGCGATGTTATCCCTACTATAAATGTTTTAAAACTGTGGCTCCGTCACATCCGGACGGATGTGGAACAGTGAGGATATCGTGGATATCTCGAAGAAAGGATGAATGATCGATGAAGGGGTTTGGGAGGAAGGAGTGATGCTCACTCCTTCTTCTCCACTATCACGGTCTCGTCGTCCTCGTCGAACTTCGCACCGCATTTCGGACATACCGTAGAATCTCCGGGGACCTCTGCACCGCACTCGGAGCACTGGAAATAATCGTCCTTCTTGTGCCTGAGTTCATCGGGCACATCTATGTACGCACCGCATTTCCTGCACACGGTCTCACCGGGGAGTACAACGGTACCGCACTGTTTGCAGCGACCGTATCCCTTGGGATAGAGGCGTCCTTCCGATTCCATCCTCGCCCTGGTGGTCTCGAGGTTCTTGGATGCACGGAGCATGAAGAACGTGAGGATCATGAACATCAGTATGGAGAGCGACACCAGGTATGCGTTACCCATCAATGCGCTCTTTATCACGCACGAATCCGGACCGTTGACATAGAAACCGTTCTTGGTATCGATCGGATCCTTATCCTTCTCATAGATGCTGAAGTGGTACACGAGTACGACATCGGATGCGACATTGGATATCGTCGCGGTGTACTTGCCGTCGGAGACCGACATGGTGACATCGTCCTTCTTCTCGTAATTGTAGAAGTTGTAGCAAGCGAATCCGAGAGGTGCGACGTTCACTGTGATCTTGTCTACGGTGATGTCGCCGCTGTATGTCATGGTGATGTTGAGATCGCTGCCATCGACCGTCATGCTGTCTATCGTCACGCCTTTGCTGTCGTAGGATTCCCAATCGTTCTGTAGGTTCGGAACGGAGAATGCGAACATACCTGTAGCGGTCACGATGATGAACACGCTTAGGGCCGTTATGAGCATCTTCTTGTTGTTGTCGCAGCCGAACCTCTTCATTATGATGTATATCAATCCGGCGATGAGGACGAATCCCATGCCGCATAGCGACTGCTCGACATTGAAGTAGTAGAGTCCGATGGTACAGATCGATGAGATCAATATACCCACGATGAGCCCGTAGGGGGTCTTCGCGAATTTCTTGAAACCGGTCAGCGGTTCTTTGGCATCCATTGTCCGACGCATTACATGTCAATATATAAGCAGTCTGGAAAACCCGACGTCGATCCAATCCATATCCATCATCGGTCCGAGGATCAGGATCGACCTGTGTGGTGCGGTAAGAGCCAGGATGTGGTCAACACCATCGATTGTAGGGTCAGGACCGTCACATTCTGCGGATCATCATGATCGTGATTTCTCGATGAGTTCGATGGGTTGAAATGTGTCGTCGTTGTTATTCCGTCCGGTAAGGACATGACATCTCTTGACGGATCTTTCTATACGAGGGTCGGGAACACGGATCAGGGATCCAAATGCGATGGGTCGAGATCTGCATCATCGAGTGATAGAGGGGTCCCGCGGATGGATCGGACCCGTAGATTCACGAAGGAGGATCTGTCAGAGGATTCGATAGAGTTCTTCGTTAAGAATGGAAAGAAACATGGTCGTATCAGCGATTCCGTGGATCCCAAGGATATCGACGGAATACTATCATCATACGATCTCGTCATCGATGGGAGACTGACCTTGTCAGCCGGTATCCTCTTCGGTAGGGAACCCCGTCGTCTGAATGACGGGGCATTCCTGAAGATCGGGGAATTCGATGAGAAGGGCATACTCAGGAGAGAGGACTACGTCGAGGTCCCGAGCATCCAGATCCCGGATGAGGCGATGCGTATACTGTACGAGAGGTACATCCCCTCATTGTTCGGATATGGTGACATATCCGCCAGGCGCTCCGTGGTGGACATCTATCCGAAGGATGCCGTCAGGGAATTGTTGGTCAATGCTGTCGTTCACAAGGATTATCGTGTCCAAGAACCGATAACGGTCGCCGTATACCCGGATCATATGGAGATAGCCTCTATCGGAGGACTCCCCACCGGTTGGACTCCGGATGATCTCCTCAGGACACATACGTCCGTAAGGCGTAATGATGTCCTGGCGACCGTCTTCCATGATGCTGGTTTCATGGAGGGTCTGGGACGGGGTATAGGGAAGGTCATTGCCGCATGTGAATCGAATGGAAATCCGTTGCCGGAGTTCTTCATCGCAACCGGTGCTCTCTTTGCCGTCCTGCACAAGAGGGAGGTCATCGACTGTGACGTTGGGATGAAGGGTGCGGTCGTGACCACCGATGCTGTAAAGGTACCTAGTGAGACATCCGCGGTCGATATCAAACAGCAGATAATCGGATTGATCCTAAAGGATCCCCATATCTCTGCATCTGAGATGGGGAAGGTCCTGTCACTGTCATCTAGGACCGTGGAGAGATATCTGTCAAAGTTGAAGGCAGAAGGGAAAGTGAAACGTGATGGAAATGTCAAGTCAGGTAAGTGGGAGATAGTCACTAGTAAGTAGATCACCGACATATCACCGACATATCACCGACATATCACCGACATATCACCGACACCCAAGTCATGTCCTCATCGTTCGCGAAAAACAGGTCGCATCCGACCACGATGTCGGCATCACGACCCATAGGATGTCGTTATCTGCATTGCTCTTAAATAGTCCGCATATATGCACATGATAAGGAGGGAATCGATGGCGATTGAGGATCAGATAAGAGAGCTCGAAGAGGAGATCTCCAAGACCAAATACAACAAGGCCACCGAAGGGCATATCGGTAAGCTCAAGGCGAAGATAGCCCGTCTCCAGCAAGAGGATGAGAAGAGGAAATCATCCAAAGGGAACACCAAGGGTTTCTACGTCAAGAAGGCAGGTAACGCCACCGTCGCCTTGGTCGGTTTCCCCAGTGTCGGTAAATCCACCCTCCTCAATCAACTGACGGGTGCCAAATCCGAGGTCGGAGCGTATCACTTCACCACATTGGATGTCGTACCCGGTGTCATGCTCTACAACCACGCCAAGATCCAGATCCTGGATATGCCCGGACTCATCAAGGATGCATCCAGGGGTAAGGGAAGGGGAAGGGAGGTCATCGCAGCCGCCAGGTCCGCCGATGTGATCCTCCTCGTCGTGGACGTGTTCAATCCGGATATCTCCGTCCTTTACAACGAATTGTACAATGCGGCCATCCGTCTCAACCAGAAGAGGCCGGATGTGACCATCACAGGCGGGGATCAGGGCGGTATCATCGTCAAACCCACGGTCAAGCTCACCAAGATAACCAAGGAGACGATCAAGGACATGACCGCCGCATACGGACATGTCAATGCGACCGTCGTGGTACGTGAGGACATCAACGTGGAACAGATGCTCGACATCCTCGCAGGCAACCGTGTGTACATCAAGGCGATCATGGCCATCAACAAGGTCGATATCGTCCAGCACGACGAGTTGGATAAGGCGTTGGAGCTGAACAGCATCTATAGGTGCTTCCCGGTATCCGCGGCCACCGGACTCGGCATGGAGGAGCTGAAACAGGGTCTGTACGATACGATCGACATGATCCGTATCTATCTCAAACCCCAGGGTCAGGAGGCGGATCTCGAGGTGCCGTTGATCGTCAAACGCGGTAACACCGTCGGTGACGTGTGCGAGTTGATCCACAGACAGTTCCGTTCCAACTTCAGGTATGCGATGGTATGGGGAAAGAGTGCCAAGTTCCCCGGACAGACCGTCGGTCTAGATCATGTGGTCATGGACGAGGACATAGTCTGCATCATCGTCAAGAAGAACTTCTGACGTGTACAATCCATACGGGCAATCACACCATTATTATAGGGACAGGATGTTAGGACGACCCATGATCCAACGCCCGCGCGGAACAAGGGATTTCCTCCCAGACGATATGGAGAGGAGGAGACACTACGAAGGACTTCTGAGGGATGTCGCGAAGACATACGGTTTCAGGGAGATCGCTACACCGATCTTCGAGGAATCGGAGCTTTTCATACTGAGGTCCGGTCCGAACGTCCTTGGTGAATTGTATGCGTTCAAGGACAAGGGCGACAGGGAGATAGCACTCCGTCCCGAGATGACCGCACCTGCGATCCGTATGTTCGTCAACGAGATGAGCAACGATCCCAAACCCATCAAGATGTTCTACTTCGGCCAATGCTTCAGATACGAGAGGCCGCAGAGCGGACGTTACAGGGAGTTCTTCCAATTCGGTGCGGAACTGATCGGTAATCCCAATGTGGAATCCGATGCGGAGGTCATCTCCATGGCCGGTGCGATGATAAGGGCATTCGGTCTGAAGAATTACAAGATAAGGATAGGACACATCGGCGTGCTCAGACAGAAGGTGTCCGATGCGGGCGTACCCAAGGAGAGGATGGCGGAGGTCCTCCAGAAGTTGGATAAGAAGAACTACGAGGAGGCCACACCCCTCTTGAAGTCCATGGGAGTGACCGATGATGCGATCGACGACCTCTATGATCTGACGGAGACCGTCGGAGGACCGGAGGTCCTCGACAAGGTACCCGGAGAGGCAGGGGATTATCTTAGGAGATTGATCGAACTCCTCCGTGTCATGGGTGTCGAGGATCCCGAGATCGATCTCGGTGTCGTCAGGGGATTGGATTACTACACAGGTATCGTCTTCGAAGCGGAAGCACCCGCATTGGGTGCCGAGAAGCAGATCTGCGGAGGCGGATCGTACACATTGTCGGAGCTCTTCGGCGGGGAGAAGGTGTTCTCCACAGGATTCGCCGTAGGATTCGACAGGATACTGTTGGCGGCGGAGAAGGAGGGTCAGACATACGAGAAGGAGGGTGTGGACGCATATGTCGTACCCGTCTCGGATGACGTGAGACTGGAATCCGCGAAGATAGTCACCATGCTCCGCAGGGAAGGACTCAGGGCGGACATAGACATCATGGGCCGTAAGATGGCGAAGGCCATGAAATACGCCTCACTGATCGGTGCGAGGAACGCGATCATCATCGGTGCCAAGGAATTGGAGACATGTTCGGTCACCGTGAGGGACATGGCATCCGGTGAGCAGAAGGTCGTTAAGATAGAGGACCTCGTAGAGGAACTCAAGATTAGGCAGTGAATCAGTTCCTATCCATGGTCTCGTTGAGGAGATGATCCGCTCTGGAGACCATGGGATTCTCCCTTCTCACATGTGTGAACTTGACATGTGGGATCAGTGATGATAATGCTCTAGCATCATCGTTCAGTTCCTTCATGTCCGGAGATCTCACCTTGTATTCCCCTCTCATCTGTTTTATGACGAGTTCGGAATCCATTATGAATTCGACATCATCGTCCTTCAGTGCGAGGGCTTTGGTTATCGCACAGATCAATCCCCTGTATTCGGCATAGTTGTTCGTGTGTATGCCCAAGAATTCGGTGTATTCGTCGATGATCTTCCCATCCCTGGTCACCACGACGGCGAATGCGGACTTGCCGGGATTCCCGCGTGAACCCCCGTCGGAATAGATCTTCAACGACATCAGTAGGTGAGCTCCCTCTTGACCTTGTTGTTCTCATCCACGAGAAGGACCTTCGCATTCACGGGTTCGTCCGTGATCTCGAATCCCATGATTATTATCTTGTCGCCCAACTCGCAGAGGTGTGCGGCCGCACCGTTCAGGGATATGATACCAGAACCCCTCTCGCCGGGTAGTGTATAGGTTTCGAAGCGGTTACCGTTGTTCACATCGGCTATGAGCACCTTCTCTCCGACCCAGAGGCCGGACCTCTCCAGTAAGTCGATATCGATCGTTATGCTACCTTCGTAGTCCAATCTCCTTTCCGTAACGGTTGCTCTGTGTATCTTGCTGCGAAGCATCGAACGCATGGAATACCCTATTCCAAGAGGGATTATATAAGCTGGTATGGAACTGAGTAATACTAATTTAGAAAATTTATTAACTATCATCGTCGATTGAGTCCTCATGATTTCAAGGACTTCAACGAAGGCCTGTATGGCGTTGTTCATCGCAGGTCTGTTCATGCTATCGGCGTTGGTGATCGTCCCCATCGATACGGATGCGGACTCGACATTCGAGATCACCGACCAGAAAGGTAACACGGTGAAATTCGACGGACCCGTCGACCACATCATAACCATCGGTAAAGGTGTCACCGCCACGACCATCCAATTGGGACAGGTGGACAAGATCGTCGTAGCGGACAACTATTCCCTCACCGATTCATCATCCGTCTTCGATGGCCTCAGAACGAGGGTCGACAATGGTGATGCTACGGCAGGAGGTACGATCTACACCTCGGGTCGTGACGCATTGAAGAGAGAAGTCGTCGATGCGGCGGATACAGGTAAGTTCGACATCAACAAGGACGTCATACTCCTTACGGGAGGTGACACATATCTCGTGAAAGAGGGCCTTATCGACTACTTCAAGGATCTCGGATTCAGGGTACTCGCATGGAACGATGTGTATGAGTACAGTGATATCATCGATCTCGTCGGCAAGATCTCTCTGATCGTTACAGGTGAGGTGTCATCCGTCGTCGATGAGATGAAGGCCGTCAGTGAGAAGATCACGACCACACTCGCAGACAAGGGCGTCAGCGAATCGATGAAGACCAAGGCGTTCTTCGTCAGATACAGCAGTACTTTCATGGTCGGTAACAGCGGATCCATCGCTACATCCATGATCCAGGCCGCCGGTGGAAATGCGATCACCATAGATCCATCCAAGAGCGGACAGTCATACAGTGCGAACCTCACCGAGATCATCGAGAAGTATGGTACGGATGTAGTAGTATTCGCCGACAACACGATCGTCAGCAACGATGACTACATGACACAGCTCAGAACGGCTGTCGGTGACAAGGTCAAGATCATAGCTTTGAATCCTCTCTGGAACAACTACTCCATCGAGAGTATGGAGGGTGTCAAGACCATGGCCGGTGCCATGTATCCCGACTACTTCCCCGAGTGGGACACATCGGAATCGAAAGGCTCTGATGGCAAGGATATCGCTATCTACATCTGCGCAGCGGTCGGTGCGGTCGTACTGATCCTCTGTGCCGCAGTCTACTTCATGAGACGCAACTGAAGTATTAAACGTGAAAGCCGGGATTCAGGTAACGTGTCCAGAGGAAAGAAGATAGTCATAATGGTCATATTCTTGATCATAGCAGCGATCATCTGTGCTTTCCTGGACCTATCCTGGGTCTCGGACAACAAATCCTACACATTCAAAGAGGTGTGGGACACGCTCACAGGCGGAGGCACGTGGGGTTCCAGGACGAATATCCTGAACATCAACCTCCCGCGTGTGGTGATCGGTATATTCGTAGGTGCGGGGTTGGCGATATCCGGTGCCGCGATGCAGGCGGTGTTCAGGAACCCGCTGGCATCCCCGTACATCCTGGGTCTCTCATCCGGTGCATCCTTGGGTGCATGCATATCGATGCTGTTCACCATCCCGCTCATCCCGATGATGCTCGTGACACCCGTCATGGCGTTCATCACCTGTTTCCTCACAATGGTCATCGTCTATTCGATGGCACGTGTCGGTGGTGTGGTAAGAACGGAGACGTTGATCCTATCGGGTGTCGCCGTCTCGTCATTGTTATCGGCATTGGTATCGTTCCTGACATTCATCTCCGGTGATAAGCTGGAAGGTATCGTCTTCTGGTCGATGGGCAGTCTCAGTGGTGCGGATTGGAGTGAGATAGCGTTCTCCGCACCCGTTATCCTTGTATGCTCCATTCTGTTGGTGATGCAGGCGAAATCCCTCAACGCATTGATGTTGGGAGATGTGCATGCCATGGATCTCGGTGTCAACGTGAAGAATTGCAGATTGTTCGTACTCATCCTCACCACGGTGATAGTCGCATCCGCGGTCTCGTTCACCGGTGTGATAGGATTCATAGGATTGGTGATACCGCACATCCTGAGGATCGTACTGGGTCCCGACAACAGGATCATCATGCCCATAAGTCTGATCGCGGGATCCTCGTTCATACTGATCTGTGATTATCTCAGCAACATCATAGCCCCGCAGTACGGTACATTGCCGATAGGTGTCGTCACGGCATTGATCGGTGCACCCGTGTTCATCTACCTGCTCATCCGTAGGAAGAAGGAGGTGGGATGGAATTGACGCTGGAGACGGATGATGTCACATACAGGTATGCGAAGAACATCGTCCTCGACGGGATATCGTTCTCCGTCGCGAAGGGGGAGATCCTGGGCATATTGGGTCCGAACGGTTGCGGGAAGACAACATTGTTGAAGAATCTCAACAAGAACCTGAGCCCCGAGGGCGGTTGCGTGATGTTGGACGGTAGCGATCTAGAGGATCTCAAGAAGAAGGACATAGCGAAGAAGATCGCCGTCGTACCGCAGACCAACGAGATCCATTTCTCATTCACAGTGAGGGACATCGTCTCCATGGGCAGGATGCCGTTCCAAGGTATGTTGGCGGCCGAATCGGATGATGACAAGAGGATAATCGACGATGCCATCAGACAGACCGGTCTCGAGAGGTTGGCGGACCGTCACATAAACACCATGAGCGGCGGGGAGCGTCAGCGCGTGATAATCGCAAGGGCGATCGCTCAGACACCGCAGATAATCCTGATGGACGAACCCACCTTACACTTGGATATCAGTATGCAGTTCGACGCCCTGAATCTCGTTTACAGATTGGCGAAGGAGAACGGGCTCACCGTGGTGATAGTATCCCATGACCTACCGATGGTCGCAAGGTATTGTGACAGGATACTGATGATCCACGATCACAGGATCCATGCGATCGGTACTCCGGAGGAGGTATTGACGCCGGAGAACATGCGCATAGTCTTCAACGTCGATGCTGAGTTGAAATTCGATGAGAAGACGGGGAGGAACACGGTCATCCTCCATGATTCCTATGGGAACCGCTGACGATATCTCGGAACCTTAGTTTTGGACCAATCCTCGTTTTGTACGGTTCCGACCGAGACTCACCATCGGACTTGAAGTGCTTCGAATAGATGGATGGGTCGTTCATAGAAAGTCGCGTGATCCAGGAGTTTCTTGTCTGACTGGAAGGAAGATTCCGAAACAAACAAAATCCCGATGCCCTATGCTGTCTGCATGGCGGATTTCCTCGATACAGAGTCACTTAATCTCGCGGTCTCGGATGTGATCATGGGTGCAAAAGAGAGGCTGATACTCATCAGCCCATATCTGAAGACTTGTGCCAAGATAAGGAGATATATCGAGGGTGCAGACAGGAATGGTGTCAACATCGTATTCGTCTATGGTAAGACCAATCTCGATGAGGACGAGATCAGATGGTTGAAGACACTTTCCAATGTGCTCGTGTGCTATGTAGAGAATCTTCACGCGAAATGTTATTTCAATGACGACTTGGCCGTATCGACCTCAATGAACCTTTATGAGTATTCACAGGTCAACAA
>CAVGUW010000031.1:0-15809 GCA_963632775.1 Bacteroides salyersiae
CTACAACGATCGTCCGATATGCGGAAATACACATTTCGCGATGGTCATCGCATGACCATATCTGCGATCGTCTACACATCGAACACAGGCTTCACGAAGAAGTATGCGGAACTCCTCGGAGAGAGGACGGGGTTGCCCGTACGTCCGTTACGTTCGATAGGTCTCCCGAAGAAGAGCGAGGTCATCTATCTCGGATGGGTGGCCGCAAGTGTGATCAAGGGATATGACACGGCATCGAGGATGTATGACATCAAGGCCGTATGCGGTGTGTGCATGGGGCCGACCGGCAGTCAGATCGACGAGATAAGGAAGAAGACGAAGATATCCGATGATATCCCGTTGTTCACATTACAGGGCGGTTTCGATCCCAACAGATTACATGGATTCTACAAGTTCGTGATGAGGCCTGTCATGAAGAAGATGAGGGCACAATTGGAGGCCATCGAGAACAGGACACCGGAGGAGGATCTGGCGTTGGAGATGGTCACCGTCGGCAAGGATCTCGTGGACGAGAGGAACCTGTCCGGGATCCTGGAATGGTATCCCGGACAGTGAGTATTCACTCGACATCCTCCTTCTGCTTCAGACTCATCGCGATCACGAATGCGAACATCGACATCAATGCCGCCACGAAGAACGCATGTCTGAATCCCGGCATGAGTATCTCGCCGATGGTCATCCCTGCAGCAGGCGTGAGGATGAACGTCATGAATACAGCGTTCAATATCGCCACACCGGATGACGATCCGGCCTGTCTGAACGTGTTGGTCAATCCGGACAACAATCCGTCCTCACCCTTCTTGATGAATCCGAAGGAGTGGTTGGTGACTGCGACCAACGCCATACCCATACCGGCACCCATCACGAACAGTGTGAGCAGGATGTACCATTTCTCGGTGGATTGTCCGAAGTTCATCATCATAACGAATCCCAATGCCGCCAACAACGAACCTGCGATCACGAAGACCTTGTTGTTGCCGGTCCTGTCGGTGACCTTACCGACGATCGGTCCCGCCACCATCATACCGAGCGAGTTGGCTATGAGTATGAATCCGTATTCGATGGTCTCCATCCCCTGCACATACTGCAGATAGTACGGTAGCAGGAGATAGCAACCGCTTATGGCCATGAATAACAATGTGTTGATGAGGTTCGACTTCAGGATGTTCTCGTTCTTGAACATGGACATGGAGATCAACGGGTCCTTGGCCCTCTGCTCCCACCATGCGATCAATCCTGCACCGACGAACATCACCGCGAGCAATGCGATACCCGCATCGGACATCCATCCGAGGTTACCGCCCTCGTTGAGGTAGTATGTCATCGAGAACAGCGTGATCAATATCAATACGGCACCGACGATATCCAATCTCTTCTTACCTGCCGGAAGCTCCTCGTCGACCTTCATGTATCTCAGGCAGAGGAACAGACAGATCAGTCCGATCGGTACGTTGATGAAGAAGATGTACGACCAGTGTATGGATGTCAATATGCCTCCGATGGCAGGTCCGAACGCCGTACCTGCGGACGACGACAACGTGACGGCACCGATGCACGAACCCCTGCTCTCCGCAGGTAGGTACGAAGACACCATCGCCAGGGACATGGACATGGACATACCGGCACCCAATCCCTGTATCCCTCTCAATATGATTATCGCGGTCAATCCCAATTCGGGCATGAATCCGCACATACCGATCGCGAACGAGGATATGGTGAATATCAGTATACCGACGATGAAGACCTTCTTGTATCCTATATTGGAACCTATCTTGGACCACAACAGGATGAAACAGCATAACATGAGTGTGTAGACCAGGAGCACCCATGAGATGTTGGAGGTGTCATGACCGGCCTCACCCATGTCATGTGCTATCGTGGGTAGAGCAACCGCAACGATCGTAGCGTCCAACGCAGTCATGAATGAACCTAGGATCAGTGCGAAGAGGATGATCTTGTACCTTCTTTCCATGGTTATCATTCCATCATACACCGGACGTCCGATGATGTATCCATGCGACCATCCGATTCTTAGGAAGAAAGACCGTGTTGTCGTTACTTAAAACGTACAGTCTACCGTCCATAGAGCTATAATATTGGGAAGGGCATGTTCTCCGTATGACCTACAGCGACAGTGGAAAAGCCGTCATCATAGTGGATATGCTGAATGATTTCGTGACCGGTTCCCTGAGGTGCGACCGTGCACAGAGGATAATCCCCCATATCGCCGATCTCATCAGGAATGCGAGGGAGAGAGGTATCCCGGTCATCTATTCCAACGATTCCCACATCAAGGGCGTGGATCACGAGCTGAAGCTCTGGGGAGATCACGCCATCGCAGGTACCGAAGGTGCCAAGGTCATCCCCGAACTGGAACCCGTTGAGGGTGATTTCATCATCCCCAAGAGGAGGTACAGCGGATTCTACGATACCGACATGGACATGTTGCTGAGGGAACTGAAGGTGGACACCCTCATCATAACGGGTATGCATGCACACATGTGCGTACGTCACACATCCGCCGATGCGTACTACAGAGGATACGATATAATCATCCCGACCGACGGTGTGGAAGCCTTCACCGAGGAGGATTATCAGTCCGGTCTGAAGTACCTGAAGGAAGTGTACGGTGCGAAGATCACCGATACTGACGATATAATCAGGGGATTCTGAATGTCCTGCAGGAAGGATATCGACGATCTGATGTCGAGATGCATCCAATGCGGTTCGTGCAGGGATGTATGTCCGTCATACCGTTACGGTGGTTGCGACCCGAAGGAAGTGATGTTGGGTAACCTGGAAAGGGCGAAGGGATGCGTCACATGCGGACTGTGCAACGACGTCTGTAGCAACACCATACCGAAGAAGGTCATGATGTACGCCGCATGCATCGCCAACGACGTCAAGATACCGCAGACGTTCTACGATACGGGATACAACGTACCGCCGGCATCTACGGATGGGTTGCCCGTACCGGATTACGATGACGATTCCAAGGATGTGCTGATGCCCGGATGTATGACCGTTGCCTTCACGCCCTATCTCGAGTACTCCGCCGTCAAGGCGTTGGATATCATAGGTAAGAGGGTCAGGAGGTTCGACGGAGGTTGCTGTACATACCCCATAGCGTACAGGTCGATGACCGATGACGAGAGGGATACCATCAAGCACAGGATCACCGACGGTAAGGATATAGGGGATATGTTCACGATCTGTCCCGGATGCAGGGACGAGATGGCATCCGTATGTCATACGGAACACGTGATCGATCCGTTGTACAGAGGCATCGAAGCGATAAGGTCCCTCAAGGGTACGGACCTGAGGGTGGCATCGTTACCCGGTTGCAGCCTCAGACACCGTGTGAAGGAGTTCGAGGAGGTCATCAAGGCATGCGGATGCGAACTGGCGGATGTGGAGCAGGGCTGTTGTGGAAAAGCCGTACCCGTGATCTCCGAGAGGATAATGAAGGAAAGGCAGGAGTCGCTGAAGGATGTGGATGCGGTGATCGTCGGTTGCGGTTCATGCTTCGCGAGGTACGATATGTTCAAGGACGGTGTCCCTGTCCTGTACATCACGGAATTGGTATGTCTCGCATCGGGTGACGACACCACGTTACAATATCATAAGAATAGGTTGTGAACATGTGTACATGTCCCCCTCGGGACATGCACACACCAGAACATCATTCCTGCTCTCCAGGGTGGGTGAAAAGTCTTTCATCGGTATCCCGGTACCTTAGCACGCATAGTTCTATACCATGTGCGAAACTGGCGAATTCACGGGATTCGACCTTGGTCGAGAGAAAATCTATTAGGTCTTTTGGGAGTGTCACACTTATCGATACCTTCTTCTGTTTGATGGACATGACAAATATATTTTTCTAGCCAGTTATAAAATTTAATGAGGAAAGTAAGTGTAAATGATTGTCGAACGGTCAGATTCGATGCGATCCAGATCATGTCTGGCCATCTACATCGATGCATCTGGAAAGGGCACATATCTAACATATAACAACCTAAGAATGAAGATAAATACTATCAGTGCAATACAATCATAATCATTGTGGATGAGTGTTCCACACGACGATAACAGGAGGCATCAAGATGAACGATTACAAGATCAGGTCGCTGGAAGGGAAGCACGTATTGTCGACGATAATGTTCCTCGGGGAACACGGCATGGCGGCCAAGACGACGATATACGAGAACGTATCCAAGAACCCTAGGATGCCTGACAAACTGTCCGATCTGGAGAAGGCAGGTGTCGTCGTCGTGCACCACGGTTACCCCACGAACGTGGAATTGACCACCAAAGGTAAGGAGATCTACGAGCTCCTGTCCAAGACAGAAGGGCTCCTGGTCTGATCCCTCTTACGATCCCGGGTATCGGCCCTCCGATGCCCGGCCCTTATGATCACCGACCATTCCTGAAGGATATCGGCGGTGCGTTCTTGAGACCCATCATGGTCTCGCAGTCGATCAACATGATGCCGTTCTCATCGGCGTATTCGCGTAGGTCGTCCTGGAATCCGCCTGCGGAGAACAGGGCATATCTCACATTCTCTTTGATGAGGGCATCCTTGCAACGTTGTTCTAGGACATTCAACGCCGTGAATCCCATTGGATTCTTACTGAATTTACATTCGCATACGAGCGTATAGATGATATCGTCATCGAATACCTTCGCTATGATATCGATACCTTCTTCTGAATCCCTTCCCCACCACGAGCCGATCTCGATTATCGTGAGATGATCGCATATCCATCTCGCACAGACGGTCTCGAAGACGTGTCCGAGGTGCGAATCGATCTTGTTCTTCAGCAGCCTGTATGTAGAACTCGGAGATTCCGACGTATCTATGAGCATGGAGTTCTTGGAGATGACATCATAGTGGAATGCTATGAACGGATCCGCGATCCTATAAACGGGCCTCTTGGGAGCATTCATCATCGGATGTCTTCTTTCAACGACCCCTATGGATTCCAGATCATCGAGCATCCTCTTGCATGCGGCGCGATCTATGCCGAGCCTATCCGCTATCTCCGATTGTTTCACGGAACCATCTGCGATGCACTTCACTATTCCTGTGTAGTTGTGATTCCCCTTGAATTCCTGTAGGATGGTCTGTGGAGCATCATCCCTCCAGGGTGATTCCGGTCCGAAGAACGATCTTGTCAGATTCGATTCATAGGTGCCGTTCTGTGCAGCCTTCAGATATTGGGGGATACCACCCACGGTGGTGTACCATCTCAGTGCCGTATACGCATCCATCTCCGGATGGAAATCCATGGATCCCTTCAGATCTATCTGTTTCACTTGCAGAACGTTCGTGAATCTTCCATAGAGTGGTCTGTCGTAGCTCTCCGTCTCCCTGCGCATCGTCGATATGGATGAACCGCAGACGACGAACATGCAGTCGACACCGTCGAATCCTCTGTCTATCGATTTCTGTATGACGGAGGCGGCCTGTGGTGCGCTATCGATGAGATATGGCAATTCATCGATTATGACCAGCGTATGCTCCTCGGAACACAATCTCTCTATGATGCCCATGAGGTGGGACAGATCCTCCACCCTTCCTATGTCACGTCCGCAGAATGAGGAGATATCCATCGAGAGTGTGGATAGGTTCTCATAGTACGATCCTTGGACGGCTTGCAGGTAGATAGTACGCTTCCCTTTGGAGAATTCCCTGAGTAGGCGGGATTTACCTATCCTCCTGCGACCCCAGACCGAGCATGTGACAAGTCCATCGGAATCCCATAGCCCGTTGAGATACTGCAACTCCTTCTCTCTGCCTTTGAAGTCTCCGTCCGACATGATATGTGGAACGAAGATTGATTATAAATCAATTTCTATGTTAATTGTTTTCAAAATCAATTTTTGAATAAATTGATTTTAGAACAATCTCCATTCTCATGTCAGATATAGGTCCACCTTGCCATCTAGGAAGTCGATTATATTGTAATGGACGATCCCGTCCTTGGACATATCCAATTCGTCCAATGACATCACATATTTGGGATTGGCACTTTTGATCGGCGAGAATGCTCCGAATTCGCGTTCGATCGTCCTATCATCGGCCTCGATCTCATCCATGATGGTCATGAGGATCATCGACTTGCCTGAACGTCTCGGCCCGACCAGGACCTTGATCAGATCCGTTTCATAGTACAGCCTGATTCTATCCAGGTATTTTTTGCGGACCATGATCTTCTCTGAATGCATAAAGATAGATATCGTTGAAATTATCAAAAAATTTCTTAGAATTTCAACGAAGTTTGAATGAAGACTAGAATCCCGTAGGCCCTCAGATAATCTTGTCCATTGATCGGAATTTCGTGCAATGAATTATCTGTGGCTGATACAGGGTATCAAGTTCAATGAGGTCATTGAAGAAGGTTCAATTCATAGGAAGACGGAACGGACAGGGGTGCTGGAATCTAACCTTTCCAATCTAGACCGTGACAGGATGTCGCGGTCGTAACAGGACAGATTGTAATCTTTGACGACCTTGTGTGTCCGTTCCTTTGTTGGCAACAAAATCGATCTCTACACGTCTCATCATACGTTTTCCATCGACTGTTTCGGTGAAGCCCACTACACCGACATCGACGGAGTATCCTCTTGATCTCAATTCGTTATAGATCATATTCTCCATTAGGTGAGTCTCTTCGATCTGTCTGAAATTGAGTCTTGCATTCCTTATTCCGACATCTGTTGCATAATATTTGGACGGTGTATCGAAATAGGATCTTTTCCATGATAGCACTAGTCCAAATTTAGTCTACATGTTGATTAGAAATAGAGTATGTGATTGTATGTTGAGAATGGATTTATTGAATTATAGCCAGACATATGATGAGTGGGCCTATCCGGATTTGAACCGGAGTCAATGGCTCCCAAAGCCACAAGTATACCAAGCTAGCCCATAGGCCCACGTATCAATCAGCGGAATGACGGGATGGATATTAATCCTTCGCTCTCAGCAGACCTTCGGATATCAGGCGTTCTCTGAGGAGTGCCACAGCATTACCGCGGTGGGAAATCCTGTTCTTCTCCTCTATGCCGATCTCCGCGAACGATCTCTTCCCATCGGGACTGAATATGGGATCGTATCCGAATCCCTCGTTCCCCCTCTCCTCTTCGAGTATGTATCCGGGACACTCTCCGGTGACTATGATCGTCCTTCCGTCGATATCGCATCCGATGCAGCATTTGAACACCGCGGTCCTGTCCTCGACACCCTCCATGAGCTTCAGGACACCCTTGTTGCCGATGGTCTTCTGCCCGTATGCCGAATACACCCCGGGGAATCCCTTCAGGGCATTGACGAACATACCGGAATCGTCTATGATGAAATCCTTGACACCTTTGGAACGGATCTCATCCATCCCTTTCCTGACGACCTCCTCCAACTCGGAGGTCTGTATCTCGTCATACGGTAGGTGCAGATGCTCCATCTCCACACCCATATCATCGAAGGACCTCTGATATTCCTTCACCTTGCCCGGATTCGATGTTATCACTTTGAGCTTCATGTGTATCTCGCCCTGCCCTTGATCTCCTCGACCTTCGCAAGTACCTGCTTGGATTGATCCATATCCTTACAATATGCATCTATGACATTGTGGAACGCACCCTCTATCGTGGAATGTGCGGAGGTGAACGCTCTTTCAAGAAGACGTATGTCAACACCCATCTCCTCCAATCCTATGCGCGTATCCCCCAACGAGAAGTCTATCAGGCACATCTCGCCGTTCCCGTTGATGATCATGTTGGACGTCGTGAGGTCGCCGTGACATATCCTTCCGTTGTGGAGCCTTGCGATCATCCTTCCGATGTCGGTGCAGATGGCATCCGCATCCTCCGGATGCTCGTCCAATGCCTGTTTGACGCTCATCCCTCTGATGTACTCCATGGTTATGCTCCCCTCTTCGAGGTCCACATCGTACACCACGGGCGATCTGACACCTGCAGCTCTAGCATCGATCATCACCCTCACCTCGGTCCTGGTCCTTGCGACCCTGAGGTGTCTGTCGAGATCCGGATGACGATAACCCTTCGGTTCCCTGTGCTTCACGATGGCATCACGTCCGCGATATTCGGTGCGGTAGACGGTCGCCTCCGCCCCTCTTCCGATCTCGATGTTCTCCATGATGCCGTGACATCACATCGTCATTCTTATTAATTGTGAAAGGTCTCTCCAAAGTTGAGGTATTCGATATGAAGTACACCATAACCGGCGACAATCTTCAGTTCGTCAATGTACAATTGGAACCCGGGGAGCATCTGATGTCATCCGCCGGCTCCATGAGCTACATGACAGGTAACGTGAGGATGGAGGCCAAGATGGAAGGAGGTCTCTTCAAGGGCGTCAAGAGGATGTTCTCGGGCGAGTCGCTCTTCCTTGTGAGGTATTATGCGGAAGGGGGATCAGGTATCGTCGGACTCGGAGGGGACGTTCCCGGAAAGATCATGGACATTGATGTGACGAGATGCCCGTGGATAGTCCAGAAGACGGGATATCTCGGTTCCGAACCCACCGTGGACCTCGATATCGCATTCCAGAAGAAGCTCGGAGGCATGCTCTTCGGAGGAGAGGGGCTGATACTCGAGAGGCTCAGCGGAAAGGGTATCGCATTCATAGGGGCATGCGGTGACTTCAACGTCGTGGACCTCAGACCCGGGGAGCAGTACAAGGTGTCCACCGGGAAGGCGGTCGCATGGGAAGAGACCGTCAAGTACGACATAACCGCATCCGGAAGCGCCAAGACGGCACTGTTCGGAGGAGAGGGACTGTTCGTGACGACACTGACCGGTCCGGGCAAGATCGTCATCCAATCGATGACGCTCGGAGAGATGGCGATGGCATTGTATCCGTTCATGCCGAAGAACACGTGATAACATGGATCCGAACTCTATCAAGACGGAAAGGACGACCAAATCGGGACTGTTCCTGTTGTTGCTGGTGATCGTCGTCGTAGCGGTGATAGGCGTGGTCGCTTGGGTGTTCGCGACCTATCCCGATGTGTTGGAGAACGTCGTATATGCGATACTGATAATCATCGGTGCGATACTTGTGGTCGCAGTCGCCATATGGATCCTCGCGGCCGTACTGGCGATACCCTTCTACATCAAGAAGGGCGAATCATACCAGGATGATGCCAGTTACGATCTCGATGATGTGAAATCGGTCAAAGAGGTACGCAACGACGACAAGAAGGAGTGAGCGATCACTCCTTCTCCCAAACATCTTGAAAACTGTTTTCTATCTTGTGAATCATATGTGATGTCGTGGAAAGGATACCTACTGGATGCAGTACATTCGATGCCCTGTTGGGCGGAGGTCTCGAGAAGGGCAGCATAACATTGCTCTACGGCGAGGCCGGTACCGGTAAGACCAACATATGCATGCAGACGGCATACAACGTCGTCAGATCGGGTAAGAAGGTCGCATATGTGGACACCGAGGGATTGTCATCCGACAGGATATCCCAGATATTCACCGATCCCGGATCTCACAGGGAATTGTTGGTGTTCCAGGTCCACGGTTTCGACGAGCAGACCGACAGGATCTCCAAGGTCTGCAGATTGTGCTCCGCCAACGATAAGATCGGATTGGTCGTGGTGGATTCGATGACCATGTTCTACCGTCTGCATTCGGACGATATGTTGGTGAGGAACGAGTTCATAAGACAGATCGAGATGTTGATGGAGGCCGCGAGACAGAACGATATCGCGGTGATCATGACATCACAGGTCTACACGAACATAGGCTCGGGAGTGATAGAGTTCCTCGGAGGTCATGCGTTGCATCACAACGCCAAGACCATAATACGTTTGGACAAGAGGTCCGCCGGGAGGCGTACGGCCTACATAGTGAAGCACCGCAGCCTCCCCGAGGGCAGGACCGCCAACTACCGCATCACCGAGACGGGTATCGAAGGCGATTAGACCTCTCTGTCCATCGCGTATTCCGCAAGGGCGATCATGAATTCCTTATCCTTACTGTCATCGAGACAGTCGAGTTTGGCGATGGCATCCTTGGTATATTTGTCGGCCATCTCGATCGCATAATCTATGCTGCCGGTCCTCTTGAGGATGTCCCTTGCGATCTCGATCTCGTCCTCCGACGCATCGATCTTACCGAGGATGGATTCGAACCTCTCGAGATCCTTCGCATCCTTGATGTTCTTGAGTGCGTGACACACGATCACCGTACTCTTCCCCTTGCGTATGTCGTTACCTGCGGACTTACCGGTCTTGGCAGGGTCCCCGACTATACCCAGGATATCGTCATACATCTGGAACGCCACGCCCAACGACATGGCATAGTCGTGTATCGCCATGGCGACGTCATCGTTCGCACCACCGATCAACGCACCGCCCGCAGCACCGGATGCGAAGAGCACACTGGTCTTGAGACGGATGGTCTCGATGTACTGTTCCATGGTGACCTTCTCCCCGTTCTCGTTGTTGATGTCCATCTGCTGACCGCGGGCAAGGTCCCATACCGCCACGGACACGATGTTGAGGATCTTCCTCATGACATCCGAGGGGATGTCCAATGTGGATATGATCTCGAACGCCTTGGCGAACAGTCCGTCCCCTGCGAGGACGGCCGTAGGCATACCGTATTTGACATGGGATGTGATCATCCCGCGGCGTTTCTCGTCCCCGTCCATGAGGTCGTCATGGATCAGCGTGAAGTTGTGGATGTACTCGATGGCCACCGCCAAGGGTACCGCTTTATCCTTATCCCCACCCACGGCACCGCATGCGGCGATGACCATGGACGGTCTCATCCTCTTCCCGCCGTGATACGGGTACTGTCTGCAGGCCTCCACGAGATTGCTCGGTTCCTCATCCTTTATGTATGATCTTATGGCACCGTCGAGTTCCTCCGACATCCTTGCAAGTTCCTGTCTAGCATCCATCATAATCCCTCCATCCATTCCTTGGTCCTTCCGGTCGTTATGAATCCTATCTTCGATAGATCCTCTATGTTGGAGCAGCCGGTGAGCATCATGGCCGTCCTGAACTCCTCCTTGATCGTCAATAAAATCTCCTTCACCGCTTCGTACGATTCCGTCGCGGCCTTCAATACAGCATACGATGCACCCGCACAGGATGCACCCATGGCGATGGATCTCGCCACATCCAATCCGTTCATTATGCCTCCGGATGCGATGATCGGCAATCCGCGATCCATGGTCAGCAATGACACCGTGCTCGGTATCCCCCAGTCGAAGAACGTCCTTCCCAATCTCGATTTGATGGGATCGTTCTCGTTCATCGCCCTGTACATCTCTATGGCCGAGAAGCTGGTGCCTCCCATTCCACCTATGTCGATCCCTCTGATGCCGATACCGCTCAATCTCCTCGCGGTGTCGGAGGATATGCCCGCACCCGTCTCCTTCACGATCAACGGGATGTCCTTGGCAAGCTCCCTGATGGCATCAGTGCATCCCCTGCCGTTCATATCCCCTTCGGGTTGTACGGATTCCTGGAGGAAGTTCAGGTGTATCGCCATGTAGTCGGCGGATATCAGTTCCATGAGGCCGGTGACATCGTCCTTCGTGAGCGCATGCTTCCTCTTCTGTTCCACAAGTTGTGGTGCACCGACGTTCCCTATGACCAACGGTATATCATAATCGTTGATCACGCTGTAACTCTCCTTACAGATGCCTTCGGCGGCCGCCCTCTGGGATCCGACGCCCATTCCGATACCGACCTCGGAACATGCCTTCGCGATGTTCTCGTTGATGGCCGTGGCACCGTCGAACCCTCCGGTTATGGCATTCACGATCAACGGGAACTCCAATCTTTTGCCCAAGACCACGGATGATGTATCTATCTCATCGTAATCCAACTCGGGCAATGCCTCGTGCATGAGTTTGATGTCATCCCAATATCTGTATCCCGGGGTGACATCCTCGTTCAATGTGATGTTGATGTGGTCCGCTTTCCTTCCTTCGATCCTAGCCATATCATTCACCTTCGGCCCTTGTGCACACGACATCCTCTCCTCTCAGGAGGGAGAGCAGTCTTCCTTCGACCATACCGTTCACCAATATGCAATCCCTATCTTTGGAGCACATGTCGAGCATGGTCTCGATCTTCCCGCGTACGCCTCCGGTGACGTCATCGACCCCGATGCTCATATCCACGGAGGAGAGCGTATCCTTGTTGACCCTTGACAATAATCTCGCATCCGGGTCGGTCTTGGGATCGGAATCGAACAATCCGTCGATGTCCGATACGAATATCACGCGTTCCGCATCGAACATCCTCGCCAACAGTTCCGTTATCTGATCGCCGGAACATATGGCGAATCCCAGTCTCTTATCCTGTACCACATCCCCGAACATGACGGGCATGAGTCCCTTCTCCACCATCATCCTGATGACAGGCGCATCACCCATCTTCAGTACCCTATCTTCCATGTAGAATGCTGAACCCGGCGGTACGGATATGGCGGGTATGCCCACATCGATCAGTTCCTTGATGATCATGGAGCTTAGATCCCTTGTGTCATGGCATACCTGTGCGACCGCAGGGATCTGATCCTTCGAGACGAAACCGTCGTTCAGTTTGGATCTCTTAGATAATATGTGTCCGAACGAGCCGGCACCGTGTACGATGATGACATCTTGCCCGGAATCCTTGATCTCCCTGCATAATCTCGCGACGATATCCTTGTTGAACTTGCGATAATCGGTCTTGTCAGTGATTATGCTCCCACCGAGTTTGATTATTATCATCGGTCGTTGCCGTAGGATTATGTTAATAAATAATATTCGTACGGCATTGGTCGTACACCTATCTCACGATATCATGATAGAAATGTAGAAGTGGCCGACAGCGTTTCTGAGTTCCCGTACACTTGCGCAATACAGTACAGTCAGAGACGCAGGCGGGCTTTACTGCCGGGTTCGGAATGGGACCGGGTGTTACACCGCCGCTATGGCCGTCGTACCGAGACTCTGCATGTGTGATCCATATTTAATGGTTTTGTCGGACCCGTTCCAAAGACCCCGTCGGATATGCATATGATGCCATATTTTTCATGGATTATCACAGTATGACAAGCATGAACACGGGACAATCATTATATTTACGTCCGTCCGTGGCTGTCTATGGCTAGGACGAAGAAGGTTGTCGACGGTGCTTTTGAGTTATATTCCGTTGACGACGGTTCTATCAGGAGCATAACGCAGGTCTCCGATCCCTTGCACGTACGCATCTTGAGCGAGCTGTCCAAGACACCGCTGTCGATGAGCGAGATCGCAGAGATCACGGGGAAGGCCCAGTCGACGCTCTCGGTGCACATGGAGCAGTTGGTGAACCGTAATCTGATATCATGCGAGTTCGACAAGAACGACAGCAGGAGGAAGATATTCACATTGATCTCCAAGAAGATGGCATCATCCAAGGATACCGTCGATGTTCCGAAGGACGACCTGAACGGATTGTTCGAAGAATTGATGGAGAGCAAGGAATTCTACAAGGACATCCTGATCACCCTGCTACTGAGATTGAACGTCTCCGGCCTTGACATATCACCGTTGACATACGACATGGGGAAGGATCTTGCGACATACATCTCGACCAGACTCCCGTCCAACAAATTGGAGGATGTCATCAGTTGGATACAGGAATTCTACGAGAGGAATGCGATCGGGGAGGTGTGCATATACACGTTCATGCCTCTGACGATAATAATCAGGCATTACGATACGGTCCCGACATCGATCGAATCCATCGCATCGTTCAATCACGGATTCTTCATCGGCCTGTTATCGGGTGCGACGAAGAGGACCTACGTCATAACGAAGTCCGAGATCTTCGGCACCGACAACAACTATCAGAAGTTCGTGTTGGAGAGTCAGTGACCATCCGGATCCCCATCGTATCACCAATATTCCAATAGAGGTGGGACAGGGGATCCCATGCATGGCTCGGGATGGATATCCTGTAGATTCGATGTCCCATACATCCAGGGAACATCGGATCTATGGTGGATTATTGGAAACGATTGGCAGAAACCTTACATAGGATGCCAGACTCGTTGTTATCATCTGCTCGCCGTATCGGGCGAAAGGAGTCTTTATAATGATTGGAACGAGAGTACTCACCAACGGTAGGATATTCACAGTCAACAAGAAACAACCTTGGGCCGAGGCAGTGGTCATCGATGGCGACAAGATCGCATACGTAGGTGACAACGAAGGGGCCCTGAAGTACGTCAAGGACGGAGTCGCGGTCGAGGACCTCGGCGGAAGGCTCGCGATACCCGGTATCATCGACGGACATCTTCACGCCATAATGTCCATCGTTTACAGGAGTCTCATCAACATCCTTCCCACCGATGAACTCGATGATATGAAGAGGAGGGTCATGGAGTACATGGAGGCTCACCCCGATCTCGATGCATATCTCGGTATGGGATGGGAGGATACATACTTCGGCGAATCGGGTCCGAACAAGGCCATTCTGGACGAGATCTGTCCCGACAAACCCATCACCATCCTTTCGGCCAGCGGTCACTGCGGTTGGTGCAACTCTAAGGCCCTGGAGGTGGCCGACGTCTCCAAGGACACGCCCGACCCCGATCCACAGGCCGGTCACATCTATTACCGTGACGCCGATGGCAACCCGACCGGTTATTTCAAGGAGAGCGCAACGTCCAATACGATCCTCTCCGCGGCCAATTATGTCGACGTTTCGTTGCTTGGCGAGTGTGCGGAAAACTTCGCTTCAGATTGTGCCGAGCTCGGTATCACATCACTCATCGATTGCGGGAACTACGATTTCACCGAGTTCCTCATGGATGACGAGCTCATCGATGTGGTGGAGGACAAGGAGTGTCCTGTACGTCTCGATTGCTGCGGGCTCATCGGTAACAAACAGAATATCGAGATCGTGCTCGAAGAGGCCAAGAAACTCAAAGGGAAGTATGTCAGCGACAGGATCCGTTGCACCTTCCTGAAGATCCTCAACGACGGTACCTTGGAGAACTTCTCCGCCGCCATACCCGGCGAATACCCCGGGAACAAGGCCATCCAGCCTACAATGAACGCAGACGAGCTCTTCCACTGGGGTGAAGAGGCCGCTAAGGCGGGATTGGATCTCAACGTCCACGCCATCGGCTCTCTGACCGTCCACGCTCTTCTCGAGGCGGCAGGCAGGCTCCGTGCCGCCGGTTACAAGGATATGCGTATCGTCTGTTCCCACTCCGCCTACGTGTTCCCGGACGATGTGGACAAGTTCGGGGAGTACGATGTCATCGCCAACAGTACGGGACGTTGGTTCTCGGCGATCCCCGATGAGGAGACACTGAAGACGATCGATAAGATGACCCAGGCCAAGGCATATCCCATGAAGTCCCTCAGGGATGCCGGCGCCAGGATATCCCTCAGCTCGGATTATCCGACCGATCCCACCACGTTCCTGCCCATGCCCAACATCGAGTGTGCGCACACAAGGCAACCCATGGGTGAGAGGGATGCGTTCATCAGTCAACCCGAGGAGTGCATGACGATCTCGGAGATCATCGAGGCCTACACCATCAACAACGCCTACCAGATGCGTATGGAGGACAAGCTGGGTTCCATCGAGGCCGGTAAGTACGCCGATATCGTGGTCCTGGAGCAGAATCTCTTCGAGATAGATCCCTACACCATCCACGATGTGAAGGTCCACGAGACGATCATGGACGGTATCACCAGGTTCAAGAGGGACTGAGTCCCGCCTTTTCCCTTCGGGACGGGTCTCCCGTCCCGTCTCTTTTCTCATTTCCGATC
>CAVGUW010000032.1:0-15456 GCA_963632775.1 Bacteroides salyersiae
CCTGACGTGAATCAACTTTGACATTTCTAAAATTTTTCCAGAAATGTCAAAGTTGTATACCACAGGGATGCGGACATAGGGGTCCGAATAAACAGGGCCCTCAGACGAGTCCCAGGAAGTACTTGTGGACGGTCCTGTCAGAGGTCAGTTCCGGGTGGAATGAACAGGCGATCTGGTTACCATAGGCGACCGCCACCGGGTATCCGTCGTATGTGCAGAGGGGGACGACGTCCTCACCACAGGACTCGACCTTCGGGGCACGGATGAATTCCAGAGGGATCTCGGTCCCTCTGAAGTCCCCTCTTGCCGAGAAGCTTCCCAGTTGACGACCGTAGGCGTTCCTCTTGACCGTTATGGGGAGCGTGGCGAAATGGGTGATCCCCCCATCGACCCCTTCGGCCAGGAGGATCATCCCTGCACACGTGCCGAGGACAGGAGTCCCGGATGAGATCAGGTCCCTGATCCTATCGAACATACCCAGATCCCTGGTCAGCTTGCCCATGACGGTACTCTCCCCGCCGGGGAGGACGATACCGTCCGGTGTCTCGTCGAGGTCCGATCTCTTACGGATCTCGAACCATTCCGCTCCCAGATCGGAGAGGACGTCCTCGTGCTCCCTGAAAGCTCCCTGGACCGCGAGGACGCCGATGCGGCTCATTGTCCGCGCTCCGCCATCTTGATGTTCTCGAGCTTCTCGATCTCGTCCTTGTTGATCCCGACCATGGCCTCTCCAAGGTCCTCGGAGACTTCCGCAAGGACTGCGGGGTTGTTGAAATCCGTGACCGCTCTGACGATGGCGGCCGCCCTCTTCTCGGGATTGCCCGATTTGAATATCCCGGATCCGACGAACACACCATCGGCTCCGAGTTGCATCATGAGTGCTGCATCGGCAGGTGTCGCCACACCGCCTGCGGCGAAGTTGACGACAGGCAGTCTACCGTTCTCGTGGACATATCTCGCAAGGTCCAATGGCACCTGGAGCTTCTTGGCGTACTCGTAGACCTCATCATCCCTGATCGCCCTCAGTTCAGCGATCTGCTTGTTCATGGCCCTCATGTGCGATACGGCCTGAACGACATCGCCCGTTCCGGGTTCGCCCTTGGTCCTGATCATCGATGCTCCCTCTCCGATCCTCCTAAGTGCCTCGCCCAGGTCCCTGGCACCGCAGACGAACGGTACCTTGAACTGTGTCTTGTCGATGTGGTGGACATCGTCGGCCGGTGACAGTACCTCGGACTCGTCGATGTAATCGATCTCGATCGCCTCGAGGATCTGTGCCTCGACGAAGTGTCCTATCCTGCATTTCGCCATGACCGGTATCGAGACCGCTTCCTGTATGCCCTTGATCATCTTCGGATCGGACATCCTGGACACGCCTCCGGCGGCCCTGATGTCGGCAGGGATCCTCTCGAGCGCCATCACGGCACATGCGCCGGCAGCCTCGGCGATCCTGGCCTGTTCGGGGGTCGTCACGTCCATGATGACCCCGCCTTTTAGCATCTGAGCAAGTTCCTTGTTGAGCCCGTACCTGTTCTCGCTTGTCATATTATCACCTACCCATCCATGCAGGGTGGCGGGTCGGGCTATCTCCACGTCGGCTATAAGTTTTACCTATCAACTTGGTAGGACTTAAGTGGATTCCCAGATGGGTGCAATGAAGGCTCGCCATCATCGTCGGATGAGCATCATCGACACCACTGATAACGGATGTGTCTATGGCCCGGTGGAGCATCTATGCGGGGAATATCGTCGGGGTCGCGGGATGTCCACCTCTATCTTTAAATAAGGTAAGCGAATAGTCCGTCTGCTCTTTAGAGCCGATGAATAATGAGGGCGTCACGGCGCCTGAAAGAGGTAATTGAAATGTCTGTATTTGTTAAGTTTGAGACACCGAAAGAGCTGTCGGACAAAGCCTACAACCTCGCCGAGATGGCAAGGGATGGCGGAAAGATCAAGAAGGGAACCAACGAGGTCACCAAAGCTGTCGAGAGAGGAGAGGCCGCTATTGTCATCATGGCAGTCGATGTCGAGCCCCCGGAGATCCTCGCACACATGCCCGCACTCTGTGAAGAGAGGGGCGTACCTTACGTCTACGTTCCCGCAAAAGTCGAGCTCGGAAACGCAATCGGACTCGAGAAGCCCACCGCATCCATCGCAATCGTCGATGTCGGAAAGGGAAAAGCACTTTGTGATGAGATCGCAGAAGCAGTCAAAGCACTGAAGAACTGATGGTGATTTGAATGGTCGACACAGACAGCATCCCGTCAGAGGTCGTCGAGATAATCGGACGTACCGGAATGACAGGTGAGGCAACCCAGGTCAAGGTTCGTGTACTCGACGGACGCGACAAGGGAAGGATCATCACCAGGAACATCATGGGCCCCGTCAGGATGGGCGACATCTTGATGCTCAGAGAGACCTCGAGAGAGGCCAGAAAGCTCGGAATGAGGTGATTTGAATGGCAGAGATCAGAAAATGTTCATTCTGTTACAGGGAGATCGAGCCCGGAACAGGCAAGATGTACGTGAAGAAGGACGGCACCGTCCTCAACTTCTGTACCAACAAGTGCTACAAGAACATGGTCGAGCTCAAGAGAGTGCCCAGGACCACACAGTGGACCGACAAGGCGATCTCCGAGAAGAAGATCCGTTTGAAATCAGCCGAGAAGGCCGAGAACAAGGAGTGAATCCCATGGCAATGGAACAGACCTACCTCATGATCAAACCCGATGCGGTCCAGAGAGGACTCTGCGGAGAGATCGTGACACGTTTCGAGAAGAAAGGTCTCAAGCTCATCGCCATGAAGCTCATGGTCATCCCCAAGGAGACGGCAGAGACGCACTACGGCGAGCACAAGGGAAAGAAGTTCTACGACTCCCTCATCGCCTACATCACGTCCGGACCCGTCCTCGCGATGGTCTGGGAAGGCGACAACGCGGTCCAGATCTGCAGGAACATCATGGGCAAGACGAACCCCCAGGAGTCCGCACCCGGAACCATCCGTGGAGACTACGGAATGGTCACAGGTGTGAACATCATCCACGGTTCGGATTCACCCGAGTCCGCAAAGAGGGAGATCGGTATCTTCTTCAAACCCGAGGAACTCTGTTCATACGACAGGACCCTCGACAAGTGGACCTACGAGTAAACGCATTATGTGTGCTGGGGGATATCCCCCAACCACCATTTTACACACTTATCTTCGGAATGTCCAGACGATATTCCCAAACGCCTATATCATGTGACCACATAACCTTGGATGCTAGGTGATTCTATGGCAATCAGGCAACCTGTTGTGAGTGTATTGGGACATGTCGATCATGGTAAGACGAAACTATTGGATGCGATAAGAGGGACATCCGTTCAGGCCAGGGAGGCAGGGGCCATCACACAGCACATCGGTGCCACCGAGGTCCCGATAGACCATATCTACAAGGTGTGCGGACCTCTCATCGGGAAGAAGAAGTTCGACGTACCGGGATTGCTGTTCATCGATACGCCGGGACACCACTCGTTCATCACACTCAGGGCGAGGGGAGGTTCGTTGGCCGATATCGCCGTTCTCGTCATAGACATCAGGGAAGGCATAATGCCCCAGACGATCGAATCGATAAAGATCCTGAGGCAGTACAAGACGCCATTCATCATAGCACTCAACAAGGTCGACACGATCCAGGGTTGGATCGCGGAGAAGGATGCCCCGTTCGTCCTCAACGAGAAGAAGCAACAGGCGCACACCATAGCGGCATTCGAGGAGAGATTGTATTCCATAATGGGTGACCTCTCCGTTCACGGCATAAGTTCCGATAGGTACGACAGGATCGACGATTTCACCAAGACCGTCGCATTGGTCCCGATAAGCGCCAAGGAGGGGATAGGTGTCCCCGATCTGCTGTTGATGCTCATAGGTCTCGCGCAGCGTTTCCTCGAGTCGCAGTTGGCCAAGGCCGAAGGGCCCGGAAGGGGTACGATCCTGGAGATCAAGGAGGAGAAGGGACTCGGTAAGACGTTGGATATGATCCTCTACGATGGTGTGCTCAAGAAGGGTGACACCGTAGCACTCGGTACCAGGGGCGCACCTGTGGTCACGAGGGTGAAGGCCATCCTCAAACCGAAACCCTTGGATGAGATAAGGGATCCCAGGGATCGTTTCGATTCCGTCAATGAGCTGCATGCGGCCGCAGGTGTCAAACTGTCATGTCAGAACATGGAGGGTGTCATCGCAGGTGCCCCCATAAGGGTGGTCAAGAATGAAAAGGATCCATCCATCAAGGAGATGACCGAGGAGGCCTCGGTCAAGATCGAGGTACAGGACCAGGGTATCACCATCAAGGCGGATGCCATCGGTTCGTTGGAGGCATTGGCCTTCGAGGCGAAGGCCGCCGGTATCCCGATAAGGAAGTACGGTGTCGGTGAGGTATCCAGGAGGGATGTCGTGGAGACCGCGGCATTCACGGACCCCATGAACAGGGTCATGCTGGTATTCAACGCCAACGTGTCCAAGGAGGCCGAGTCGGAGATATCCAACACGGGTGTGAGGATGTTCTCCAATCAGGTCGTATACCGTCTTATAGAAGAATATCAAGAATGGGTGGACGAGGCCAAGAGGGCCAAGGATGCGGACCAGAGGATGGAGATGCCGTTCCCTGCGAAGTTCATGATCATGCCCAACTGTGTGTTCCATGCCACCAAACCCGCCATCGTGGGCGTACGCGTCCTGGCCGGTAAGGTCAGGGCCAATCTCAGGCTGATAAAGAAGGACGGTTCCGATGCAGGTAGGGTCAGGAGTCTCCGTGACGGCGAGGATGTGCTGAAGGATGCCTCGCAGGGTGACGAGGTCGCCATGGCCATCGACGGCGTGACCGTAGGCAGACAGATAGACGTCGAGGATGTCATCTACGTAGAACTATTGGAATCGTCGATCAAGGAACTGCAGAGGACTGCGGATCTGAACGAGGACGAGAAGATGGCCCTTGAAGAATATCTTGAGATAAAGAGGAAGTCGGATCCGTTCTGGGGGATGTGATCCCCTCCCCCAAAATACGAATTTCGAACATGTTCGTATGACACATTATATCCTCACCGACCGATTTGTTCTATGGGCAAAGACTTTAGGACAGTTGATTGAGGTGAGTTAATTGGGAATAACACCAAGAGAGAGATTCTTTCAGGCGATGCACTGTGAAGAGACCGACAGACCACCGGTCTGCGGTATGACCACGACAGCAACTGTCGAACTCATGGACCATGTTGGAGCATGGTGGCCTGAGGCGCACCACGATGGTAAGCAGATGGCCAAGATCGCATTGGGCGCGTACGAGTTCCTCGGTCTGGAATCGGTCAGGGTACCGTACTGTCTGACATATGAGGCAGAGGCACTCGGATGCCAGATCGATTTCGGTAAGAAGAACTCGACCCCGATGGTCAAGACGAACCCGTTCAAGGACAACTTCGATGCGGACCTCGAGCTCATGAGCCCCGAGGAGATGTTGAAGCTCCCGAGGAACCAGGCCATCATAGAGGCTGCGAACACCATCATCAAGGACAGGAAGGAGGACCTGCCCACGTTGCTCGGTGTCACAGGACCATTCACGATCGCAGGACATCTCGTGGGAACGGAGAACCTGATCCTTTGGACGATCACGGAACCGGACCTTGCGAAGAAGTTCGCGGATTATGCGGGTGACTACGAGAAGATGTGGTTGGAGTACGTGGAAGGTATCGGTATCGACAGTATACAGATGTCGGAACCCACCGCGTCATGGGATATGATCCCGCCGGAGATGTTCGATGAGTTCGCACTCCCCAACCTTAAGAAGGTGTATGCACCACTGAAGAAGACCATGAAGATCCTTCACATCTGCGGTAACATGCTGCCGATGCTGAACAACATGATCGCTACCGGTGCGACGGCATGCTCCCTTGAGGAGAAGACCGATTCCTTCGAGGCAGTGAAGCTCGCGAACAAGAGGGCAGCACTCGTCGGTAACGTCGGTGTCGTCAAACCTCTGCTCATGGGCACTCCTGATGACGTGAGGGCGGCTGCATTGCACAGTGCGGATGCAGGATTCAACATCATATCCGCCGGATGCGGAATGTCCGCATTGATCAAACAGGAGAATGTACGCGCGATGGTGGACACCATCGTCAACTACAAGAGGAAATAAACCACGATAGGGGGTAACACCCCTATCATCCATTCTTTATCCTTCCGTGACTCATGTCAAGGAAGTACTTTATCACGTTCCGCTCCGCGTCGCGTATGATGACCGACATCGTGGATTTGGAACAATCGAATTTATCGCACAGATCCTCTGTGGTAAGCTTCTTGGGTATGTCGTAGTACCCGTTTTCGTAGGCGTACTTGAGGACCTCCTCCTGCTTGGGGGTGAGCGTATAGTCGATGTTGAGGTTCATGGACGATAGCGGTTCCACGCCGTATCCCTCATCGAGCATCCTCTTGATCAGACCCTTCACGAGCGTCTTGTTAGGGGCCAGTACGACCCATTCTATGATGTCATCCGTCCTAGGTACGGCGGATGTGATGAAACAGCCGGATTCGGCACCTATCTTGGCCAATCTGCAGTTGACGTTCAATATCGTGGCGAGATACTGCGAGTTCCCCGTCTTGATTATCGAGCATTCGCCCATCATGTCGATCATCTGTGTCGGACCGCAATATTTGTCCAACTCCCTGGTGGGGTCGGTGATCTTGATCATGGAATACCCCGCACCGTCATTCAGGAACGAACACTGGATGATCTCCACCTTCCTGTTATCCGTGAAGGGCGATATGGGTAACAATGCATGACACGGATGTCCGTCGGGACACTTCCCGTTGATCCTTCTGTCGATCAGAAGTTTGGCCTGATGCATGCCAACGTGTATGTTACATGGGATTGATAAAGGAATCGAACATGTTCGTACGACTTATTATATCGTCTTTACCCCCATCCATTCTGCATATTGTTCCGAAGTCTTTGCCCGTGACAGAGGAATAACATGGCAATTGATGCAGAGAAAAAAGCAAAGGTCCTGAAGTACCGCTGGGTCGTATTCGTGACACTAGCGATAGCATACTTCTTCGTGTACTTCCACAGGACGACAGGAGGTGCCATCTCCGGAGAGATGCAGGACTGGTTCAGCATAACCAAGTCAGAGGTCGGGATGTTGGCATCCGCCTACCTATGGGCATACACATTGATGCAGATCCCGAGTGGTATCCTTACGGATAAGATGGGACCGAGGAAGGCCGCCACCATATTCATCCTCCTGCTCGCAGCAGGTTCGGCGTTGTGTGCGGTATCATCATTGGAGTCGATCAAGAGCTACCCGATGATGTGGGTAGGTAAGTTCATCATCGGTATCGGTGCGGCCGTCATCTATATCCCGATCATGAAGGTATTGGCCGTCTGGTTCAGGAAGAACGAGTTCGCTTCGATGAGCGGTGTCCTCCTCCTCGTTGGTAACGTGGGAGGTATCGCAGCAGCGACACCGATGGTCATGCTCATCCAGGGACTCGGATTCGCCGACACGTACTTCATCCTCACGGGTATCACCGTCGTCATCGGTGTCCTCACATGGGTATTCGTCAGGAACCACCCGAGTGAGATGGATCTTCCCGGAATCGAGGAGATCGTCGCGGATGAGACAGGAGAGCCTATCAAGGAGTCCACATCTGCCAAGATGGGAACGAAAGAGGCACTCAAGCTCACGTTCACGAGCGGAATGAAATTCTGGCCTCTGGCTATATGGTTCTTCTTCATGTATGGTACCATCATGCTCTGGCAGGCGTCCCAGGCGGGATCGTTCTACAGTGAGGTCGGAGGACTGGACAGCAGTACATACGCGATGTTCATCACCATGGTCGGTATCGGAATGGTGGTCGGATGTCCGTTGGCAGGAAGGCTGTCCGATAAGGTGTTCCACTCGAGGAAGAAGGTCATCATAGCGGGTACGATCGCCTACACAGTCGTATGGGCGGTCATCTGGCTCACTGGTGACAACGCCGACTTCGTCAGCAACACGACATACCAATACATCATCAACTTCCTCTTCGGATTCTTTGGTGGATTCTTCGTCGTGTCTTACGCTCAGATCAAGGAGCTCTACCCGATCGCTATGGCCGGAACATCTACTGCGGCATTGAACCTCTTCCCGTTCGCGGGTGGTGCGATACTCGCATTGATCTCCGGTCCTATCGTCGAGGCATCCTCATTCAAGACGCTCTGGATGGCCGCATTCATCATGATGGTGATCGCATGTGTCTGCGCCTTCGTGAGTGTTGAGAAACAGAAGGACTGAGACCTACAAACCAGGCCGGCGAGAGCCGGCCACCCTTAATCCCTTTCTGAAACATCGTCCGATTTGCCTATATACATCATCTTCCCGTGACCGACGGTATCGAACCCCAGATACCTTTATAAATAATATAATAATAAACGGCAACCACAGGTGTTCAAATGGTAGATTTTAAAACAATCATCAATGACGCAAAGACAGGCAAATCATACAACGTTGCCGTGTCAGGCCACCACGCGAACTCTCTGATTGGTAAAAACATCGGAGAGATCGTAGACGGAATTTTCGTGGGTCTCCCCGGTTACAAGCTCAAGATCACCGGTGGAAGCGACAACACAGGTGTCCCCATGAGGCGCGACATGCCCGGTAACAAGAGGAGGATGCTCCTCATGGCAGACGGTCAGTCATTCCACGAGAAATACCCTGGACAGAGGAAGAGAGTCGCCGTTCGCGGAGCAACGATCTCACAGTCCATCGTCCAGATCAACATGGTAGTCGCAGAATACGGACCCAAGTCCATCGAGGATTGTCTCGCAGAGCCTGCTGAGGCATCCGCGGAGAACTGATGAAAGTACAAAAGCAGCCCGAGATCAACATCGGGATGATCGGGCATGTCGACCACGGTAAGACGACCCTTACCAAGGCTCTCAGCGGAGAGTGGGCCGACCGTCATTCCGAAGAGGTCAAGAGAGGTATCTCCATCAGACTCGGGTATGCGGACGTAGCTTTCTACAAGTGTCCCAATTGCGAAGGATCAGCAGCATACGGAACCAGTCCCAAGTGTGCCAAGTGCGGTTCCGACACGGAATACCTCCAGTCGGTATCGTTCGTAGATGCACCGGGACACGAGACCCTGATGGCGACCATGCTCTCGGGTGCGGCCCTGATGGATGGTGCGATACTCCTCGTTGCAGCCAACGAGAAGTGCCCCCAGCCACAGACGAAGGAGCACCTGATGGCATTGTCCATCATGGGTATCGAGAAGATCATCATAGTTCAGAACAAGATCGATATCGTCACACGCGAACAGGCGGTCGAGAACTTCAAACAGATCAAGGAGTTCGTCAAGGGGACCATAGCTGAGAATGCACCGGTCATCCCCATCTCCGCCAACAGGGGCGTGAACATCGACAAGTTGATCGAGGCCATCGAGGAGCACATCGTCGCTCATGTCGACAGGGATACGGAGGCGACACCGCTGATGCATGTCGCACGTTCGTTCGACATCAACTCGCCCGGTACCGTTCCGGACAGCCTCAAGGGCGGTGTGCTCGGAGGTTCGCTCATCCAGGGAACGCTCAACATCGGTGACGAGATCGAGATCGTACCCGGTATCAAGACCGAGGTCGGCGGGAAGGATGTGTATCAGAGGATAACCACGAAGGTCACCTCATTGGTCGCGGGCGGAAAATCCGTCAAGTCCGTGAGGCCCGGAGGACTCATCTCCATCGGTACCGCTTTGGATCCATCGATCACGAAATCGGACGGTCTCACCGGAAGGATGATCGGAGTGCCCGGTCACCTGCCAGCGGTCGTACACGATTTCAACATGAGGACGACGCTCTTGGACCGTGTGGTCGGTTCCGCCTCGGACCTGAAGGTCGACGAGATCAAGAGCAACGAACCATTGATGCTCTCCATCGGTACGGCGACCACCGTCGGTATCGTCAAGAGCGGTAAGGGCGGTTCGATCCAGGTCGTCCTTAAGATCCCGGTATGCGTATCCGAGGGTCAGAGGGTAGCAATATCGAGGAGGATCTCCAACAAATGGAGACTCATCGGTTACGGTATCGTCGAGCTGTGATCATGCAGACCGTCGTATTGGACACAAACGCCTTACTCATGCCTTTTGAAATGAGGATGAATCTGGACCTCTCCGTGCAGAATCTGCTCGGAGACGTCAGATTCGTCGTACCCGGACCGTTGGTCGGTGAATTGAAGCATCTTGATAACAAATATGCGGGTGCCGCATTGACGCTCGCCAGGAAGTACGAGATCATACCGACCGAGGCCACTGGGGACAATGCTGTGATAGAGCTCGCTCTGAGAACGGGCGGGTACGTCCTGACGAACGATAAGATATTGAGGGGAAGACTGAGAAAGGTCGGTGTGTCCCTGATCTATCTTCGTTCAGGGACACATCTGGTCGTGGAAAGGGTTTAGATCAGCGGTTCGGGACTCTCATCCAACGTGGTGTCGGGTGTCCTGCCCAGTTGATCGAGTTTTGCCTTCATGATCCTCGCACCCACCTCGGATGCCGCATACACCGGTACCTTCGTACCCGCTTGAAGTACGGCCTTCTCCTTGGCGACCTCTCTTATGTATTTGGAGGCACAGGCGGTGATGATGTCGCAGGTCTCGAACAATCTCTCGGCATCCTTCTCGGACGTACCTGTGGTGTGGACGGCAATGATCACGGTGGTCATGCCGAAGCAGTCCCTGATCTCCTGCGCATCCTTGGCGTTGGAGACAGTCACGGCGACGGTGTGATAACGCATATGGTATGCTTTCGCCACACCTTCGAACTGATCTATCTTCGCCGTATTTGGATCCAGGATCCTCTCGGCACCGATATCGTTCACCACCTTCTCGATGGGTTCCGTCTCGATTATACCGGATATGCGTCCGCCCATCCCCTGTACGATCTCCGGATCGTCGAGGACGACGGTACCGCAACCGTCCGCCGCTATCACGGCGGCATCTATGATGTGCTCCGTCAATGCGAGACTCAACATCTCGGACACGCCGAAACTGAGGAAATCCTTCATCCTCGTCTCCCTATCTTCGTTGCACATCCCGAATCTCTCTATGCGATATTCTGCGTTCTTCCTCACGGAAGCGCAGTCGATCTCGTCTATGTTACGGTATTTCTTGAATAGGGGACAATATCTGACCTTGGGTTCGGTCACATCGACGACCTTACCATCCTCTATCGTCACCTTGGACATCCCAAGCATCTCCATAACATGTCTGGTCATGATATCACATCATTCGATGACTTCTACGGACAGGATCTTCTTCTCTTCGAGGGGCTTGTCGTTGTAATCCGTCTCGGACCTCTCGATCTTCAGTACGGTCTCGTAGCTCTCCTTGTCCACGCATTCTCCGAATACGGGGTGTTTCGAAGGTGTCCTCATATCGTCCCAATCGAGATACTTGTTGTCGGCGGTGTTGATGAAGAACTGGCTTCCGCCCGTGTTCGGACGTCCCGTGTTCGCCATGGAGATGGTACCCCTGACGTTGGAGTGTCCCTTCACGAACTCATCCTCTATGTTGTAACCGGGTCCGCCCATGCCGGTACCCGTGGGGTCCCCGCCCTGGATCATGAATCCGTCGATGACCCTGTGGAAGATGATCCCGTCGTAGAATCCCTCTTTGGCGAGTTTCACGAAGTTACCTGCCGTGATCGGCATGTCCTTGTACATCTTGAGCCTAATGTCTCCGACATTGGTGTGCAGAACGACTGTTGTTGCCATGTTCACATGTTATGGGGTTCGGGATAATAAATTGTCGACACTCATCCGTACATACCGTCGGCGGCACCGGACTCCTCCTTCTCGCTGGTCTCCCTCAATATCTTGAGGTATTCCTGTTCGTATACGGATCTGTAGAACCTTCCGTAGATTATCGCGAGTATGGAGATTATGTCGGCGACGATCACCGGGATCTGTAACGATGGATCGTATCCGGGATAGAACCACAGTACTATGGATATCAGGATCGCCAACATGCATTGCGTGGTGAGGTTCCTGAGACCGTTGAGCTTCTCCAGCTCCTCGGTTATTATCGAGATGTATACGATCGGGGTCTTGACCGCACTCCATTCGTTGGCCAATTGGGGCTGTATGCCGTCACCGATCTTGTCCACGGACCTGAGCATGATGTATCTCTTTATGGTCTTGGACGAACCCCTGACGGTGATCAGTATCGTTGGTACCGATGTGATCAACAAGAGTATCATCACCGTGAGCATAGCTGATGCGAAGGTATCCATCGTGATCAAAGACAGAATATCATCCCTTGATGATGTATGTTCGTTATCGATTAAAGAATAACGGTAAGAGGGTTGTGCCCTTCCCTATCGGGAAGGGCGAGAAGTTTCATTGGAGCATCTCTGCGGTGCTCCTGATCTTCATCGCACCCACCACAGCGGATGCACCGCATATGATGAAGAAGATACCTGTGAGGATCATTATGACATCCTCTGCGGTACCGGTGAATACAGCGATCAGGATACCGAGTATGATCATGACGATACCGAAGACCTTGGCGACGCTGCCGATGGGTGAGTTGGGCATGTCCATGCCAAAGAGTGCGCAGATTCCGAAGATGATCAGGTACGCCGCCATGACGTACATCAGGATGTCGACGTTGACGAACGCTATCACGATCATCACGATTCCCAATACGACCTGAAGGACGGTCTGCAGAAGTTTCAGTTTCTTATCTCCGAGGTCGTTCAACGCCTCGAACGTGTTAGCAAGTCCGACGAGTATAGTGAAGACACCTGAGACGATCACTATGATCTTCAGACTGTCCTTCGGCATGGCTATGAACAGTATACCGAGGATGATTGTCAGGATACCGAACAACAGGACGGAGCCCCATCCCTTATTCGCTATCGGTTCAACATTGAACTGCATGATGTGTGGATATGTGTTGCTGATATAATCATTTCCATCATTGGTTGCGTCAATGCAACTATGGATTTCGTTAATTGCGAAAAATGCGTTTTCCGCAATTAACGAGATGAATGGAACATCCGATGACACGACATATGTGCAATTTCCTCACAGACTCATGAAAAAGTGATGGTCAATTATTTTACTAAAGAATTAAAAACCTAGGACCCCGTAAGTCGAAGCGTGAAGGACAGTACACCACTCCTAATCCTGGCGATCGCAGTGGTCGTCATAGCATTCGGTTGGGGCTTCATCAATTTCAGTGAGCCGACCTCTAATGGCGATCCATTCGTCGGGGACGGGGTCAATTCCGCAACGCTGACCATGCATGCTAGCAATGATTGGAACGGTATCGTCGATGTACAGTTCTACGTCAACGATATCAAGGTGGGTATCGTAAAGGAGGTGCCCATCGGTATGTCTGGCTATAAGACATATGAGTATGTCTTCGGCAGTTCCTATGATTCCCTTGACATAGTCGTCAAGGCCGAGATCCTCGTCGGTGGTAATGTCCTCAAGGATCAGTCCTACGTCGTTACGATCAAGAACGGCGGGGATTATGATTTCTACATCCTGTGAGGTCGTTCGGATCCAGTATGGAACGACAGGATCCTCTAGTGTCATGAATTTCTTAGAAGTGGCGGGCCTGAAGGGATTCGAACCCTTGGCCGCTCGATTAAGAGTCGAGCGCTCTACCTAGCTGAGCTACAGGCCCCGTCAGAACTCACGAATAAACTCATTCCATATAAATGTTCGTCCACGCCGGTACTATGGGTCTGGCGTGATGGGATGAAAACACTCCCGATCGCCCCACATGAGCAGGAGACGAGCGAAGCCGACCCCTCGCTTGGAACAGGTCCCATTAAAACCCTTCTATCATGTTCTGGCATTAGTGGTGTCCCGAGGTCACAATATTTGTATAGTTGCAGAAACTGGCGCAGTCAATCCACGCAGATAGAAACACCTGTGTGGATACGTGAGATGATACAATGGAAGCCACGAGAATTTTCCACAACGGAAAGATCTACACCGTGAACAAGAAGCAGCCCTGGGCCGAGGCCGTCGTACTTGAAGGGAACAAGATCGCCTACGTCGGGAACAATGAGGAAGCTCTCTCCATGAAGGGTCCCTCGACCGTAGTGCAGGACCTTGAGGGTAAGGTGATGATGCCCGGCTTCATCGACGGACACATCCACCCCTTGATGGCTTCCGCATTCCTGTCCGGGGTCCAGCTTGCGACATGCAAGGATGAGAAGGATATCCTGGATGCCGTCAGGACATACGTCGAGGCGCATCCGGATCAGGAGACGTACTTCGGACATGGATTCCAGGATTCGATCTTCACAGCCTACCACCCGACCGCCGATGCGCTCGACGCCATCTGCCCCGACAAGCCGATCCTCCTCGTCGCATCGTCCTGTCACGGTGCATGGTGCAACCACAAGGCATTCGAGGTCGCAGGCATCGACAAGAACACTCCGGACATCACTCCGGGCTCCAACTACTTCGTGAGGGATGCCGAGGGAAACCCCACCGGCAGGTGCATCGAGAGTTGCTACATCAAGGTCGCCATGGGTGCCAATTACTTCCCCAAGGAGGTCTTCAACAGATCCATCCTGGACCTCGGGAAGAACTTCGCCCAGATGGGATACACCGCATTCGCCGATTGCGGTGTGTTCAGCTTCGTCGTCGATTCCCTCGATCAGGAGTTCGTGGATTTCCTGAACAGCGACGAGTTCACCCAGCGTATCGTCGGTGGGTTCTACATCGCCACCAACATACACGACCTGGAAGAGGTCATCGACGGCGCCGCCGAGGTGGCGAGGAACCTCCTGAACACCGATCGTGTGGCATTCAGGTTCTTCAAGATCCTGGGAGACGGGATCATCGAATCGAGGAGTGCCGCCATGGTCGCCCCCTATGACAATGGTCAACAGGTCGTCCCGAACTTCGACTCCGAGACTGCCAAGAAGATCGGTCTGCTGGTCGCGAAACACGGATACGATCTCAACATGCATGCGATCGGTGATGCGACGAACATCGTGGCGCTGGACATGCTCGAGGCCATCCGCGATGCCGGATACACGGACACGCGCATGACGATATCCCACTGTCAGACATGGCAGCCTGGACAGATCGAGAGGGCCGGACGCCTCAATGCGTTCGTCAACTCGACCGGCGCATGGCACACCGTCAGGAATGAGGAGTACAAGAAGTACCTCGGAGCCAACATCGTCGGGATCCAGTACCCGATCCGTTCCTTGATCGACGTAGGTTGTAAATACGGACAGGGTTCGGACTTCCCTGTGGCGGACGGGTTGCCATCTCCGTTCGTGTCCATCGAGGTCGGTATGACCAGGCTCCCCACAGGAAGCACGGACATGAGTCCGCCCGATGCCGTCGAGGCACCGACGCTCGAAGAGAGCATCGAATCGTTCACGATCAACAACGCCTACGAGATCAGGATGGAGGAC
>CAVGUW010000033.1:0-14826 GCA_963632775.1 Bacteroides salyersiae
TTCTTATCTGCTGCCTCCCTCTTCTTCCTCTCGGTCTCTAACGCCTTCTTGACCTTCGTGAGTTCTGCCTTCTCCTTCTTATATGTCCCATTGAGATCGTTGTACTTCCCCTCCAATCTGTCGTACTTATCTTGTAGTTTCTTCATCTTCTCATCGTGTTCGGACACGGGCATCATTTCGACATTCGATTTGATGGCCTCGAAATGCCCCTTCTCAACGGGTACCTTCTTGGGCAGTGGAACACTCTTATTGATGGGTGCCTTCTTCCTCTTCTTCCTGACCTCGCCCTCATCAGCTTTCGGCATCATATTCGCCATCTCTTCGGGAGAGATCGTCGCGTTCATAGCCCTTAAGAAACCATCAGTCATGATAACGCTACAGAATTCGAATGCGTGGATAAAAAGATGTCACAGAACTACGAAATCGTCGACAATCAGATAAATAATCCAATGAATCATACCATACAGTCGATAACATGACATTGTTCACCGAGAATAGTTACAGCAGAGTGATGGTCTTCATCGATTACCGTAACATATACGAGAGTGTGAAATTCCTCGGTGATGATGTCAGATTGGATCTGTACAGACTGACACAGATACTGGTCGGTTCCAGAGAACTGGTCGGTGCCTATGTCTTCGACGCAAGGAAACGGATCCCCGATAAGGACGATACCACTCTCGCCACCCATGATAGACTTAGGGAACAGGGATTCCGTGTGATCGCACGCGAATCCATCGTCTTCCGTACAGAGGGTCAGGCCGAACAGAAGGAGGTCGATGTCTCTTTGGCCTGCGAGATGCTCGAACATGCATTATTGAACCATTATGACGTGGCTATCATCGTGAGTGGTGACAGGGACTTCGTTCCGGCCATCCAGAGGGTGCAGGCGGCAGGGAAGAGAGTGGAGGTCGCCGCGATCGAGAGCGTATACAATGATGAATGTAAGAGGGCAGCGGACGTCTATTACCTGATCAATAAGATGCCGATCATGTCGATGTCGTCACCGAACGACAGCATGGGGGTGGACTATTGACCGGTGAGAAGATAGATCTGAACGATCTCCGCAGAGAGATGATGATGAAGGGCATGAATTACGATGAGGCCCTCGAATCATTGGAGAACGGCAGAAAGAAGATCCATATGCTGACCTTCGGTCTTGACAACAAGAAGACGAATGTCATATCGCACGTCAATGGTAAGGTGACCTTCGTCGATTCCAAATTCCCAGGGAATGTCGAGATCGGCGACATATGGATATGTTCTGTCACCGAAGGTACCAACTATGTCAACTATGCGATGCCCATCTACAAGATCACGGCATCCTTCCTGATCAACCTCGATTCCGAACTGAGAGAAGAGATGATCGATTCATTGTGGAAACGTAACAGAGGGATGTTCGAGAGTGATTTCGCCCAGAGATACAAGGACGAGATACACAATACGGCCATAGAAGAGGCCAGAGCGGAACTCGATGGGATCATAAACGAATTGAAGAGTAAGGTCTCCAGTCTGGAGAACCAGTTGGAGCAGGGTCGCATACTGAACAGATCGTTATCCGCATCACCGATGCCCGAGATGATCGAACTCGGCTCGGATCCGGATGATGGGGGATGTATCGAACTCGGTTCCGTATCATTGTGTTCGGAACCCGAGGTACCATCCGTAAGGGTGCCGACGGCACCGAAGATACCCAACACGTACAAGGCCGGTTCGCCCGGTATGCCCGAGATAAGGATGATGGGTGCGAGAGAGAAGGTACCTCACATGACGTACAATGTCGAGAGGATCGGGGAAGAGACACTGTTCAGTGAATCGTTCACCGATCACAGGTATTTCGTACACATCTCCCCCGATACGAAGATGCTGACCATCAGACCGAACGAATTCGGTTCGGCATTGTGCATAAACAGAAGGATCAGGCTCAAAGGCCTGGGTAGATTGTCACCGTTCACCGAGAAGAAGAAACTCGTCGCCGAATACAGCGAGAAGTACGAAGGGTTGATGGTGTACCTCTGAGAACATCAATGAGCAACCCTTTATCCCATCCTCCCATATCCCTCCACCATGGAACAGACCGACTCCCCATCCAAGTACACCAAGGAGGACATGGACAGGATCGCCCGCAGCGCATCCTTCGTCGAGAACCTCTGCATAGCGATGAACATAATCAACGACTCCGTCGCAATGCACGGCGACCTCATGGTGAAACAGGACATAGGCAACATCCAGAGGGCGCACGAACTCCTGAAGAACACCGTCGACTCCATATCCGAGAGGATCAAGAAGGAGACCAACGGAGACATGGATTTCAAGATCGACACATGGTAAGTATCATCCGTGATACTTAACCCATATAAATCCGCATCCAGATTCATAGGGCATGACACACGGAACGCTGGCGATGATCGCCTGCCCCATCCTGGAGGATGAGATGGTATACAGCATCCTCAAGGATCACGAGGAGAAGAAGATCTATCTCCTCAGGAACAAGAACACGGTCACGCTCATACCGAAACTCAAACATCACAACATAGATTACATCGGGATAGACGAGGGAGATTTCCTCAAGGGTTCCGTCAGGATCGCCGACGACGGATATTCCATCGTCATATGGATGATGAGCATGGGGCTCCATTCCGACCCGAAACACCTCGGCGAGGCGATCAAGGAGGAGCTCATACGCATAGACGGTAAGGTGGACGGTATCGCCCTGTACTACGGATTATGCGGTAACGGACTGTTCGGGATCATGGATTGGTGCAAGGAGACGCTCAAGACACCCGTCACCATATTCAAGGGCCCTGATGGGAGGGTATGCGACGATTGTATATGCGTACCGCTCGGCGGTTCGGACAATTATCTGAAGTTGGTGAGGAGATACCCCGGTGTGATGTATCTCACGCCCGCCATGGCCTGCAGTCAGGACGAGTTCTTCTCCACACAGGAACTCTTCCAGGGTATCGAATCCACAGGGATGACTCAGCAGGAATACATGAAGTTCATGCTCGACCTGGCCGATTACAAATATGCGTTGAAGATCGACACGGGTATGGGAGATCAGGAACATTTCCAGGAAGAGTGCGAGAAGTTCGTGAATAAATACGATCTCCAATTGAAACAGTTGGAACCGGATTGGATCTCCACCGATACCGCCGATAGGATCTATTCCGAAGCGAAATCATTCTTGAAATGATCCCTTTGGGGGACGGAGTCCCCCTTTAAGGATCACATCGTACGTGCTGCGTAGGCAGGTGTCGTGACCTTCTTACCGCACACGATGCATTCCCCGTCGTATTCCTCCGGGACGTAAGGTGTACCGAGGATCTTGATGTTGTGCTCGTCCTCGAACTTGTGTCCGCATTCCGGACATCCGCACCATCCGAACCTGTAGACATGTAACTTGGCATCATCCGTATCCTTAGGTACATCGTCCATCGATTTCAGATCGGTGATCGCATCCATCTGGAACTTCCATGCCCTGTCGGAGAGGTTCTTGATTATCTCGTCCAACACCAACTGTACACCGGGTATCAGGGACTTCATATCGATGGTTCCCTTCTCGCCTGTATCACGCCTTGCGAACGATACCACACCGTTCTCGATATCCCTCGCACCAAGCTCCAGTCTCAACGGGACACCTTTGATCTCCCAATCATAGTATTTGCTTCCGGGACGTACGTCACGGTCATCCAACTTCACGCGGAATCCCGCCTCTTTGAGCTGTGATTCCAGTTTCTTGGCTTCAGCCGATACATCCACGGTGTTGTTCTTTCCCAGGATGGGGATGATGACCACCTGGAAGGGTGCTATCGCCGGCGGAAGGCACAGTCCCTTCTCGTCACCATGTACGGATATCACGGCACCCAACAGCCTCTCGGACATACCGAACGTGGTCTGGTGTACGTACTTGTGCTCCCCGTTCTCGTCCTCGTATGTGATATCATACGGTACGGAGAAGTTCGTCCTGTAGTGGTGGATCGAACCCAACTGCAGTGTCCTGAGGTTGGGTACGACGGTATCGATACCCACGGTGTAATGCGCACCGGGGAACTTGTCCCAATCCGTACGCTTGAGGAGATAGTAGGGAAGGCAGAGCTTCTTCATGAAGCTCTTCAATATCTCGATATCCGCTTCTATCTGATCCTGCGCATCCTCCTCCGAATCGTGACATGTGTGCGACTCGAAGAAGTGGATCTCCCTGACCCTTATGAACGGACGTGTCTGTTTGGTCTCGTAACGGAATGTGTTCACGATCTGATAGATCCTCAGCGGGAGGTCCTGATGGGACCTCACCCACAGCGAGAACATGGGGTACATGGCGGTCTCACTGGTAGGTCTCACGACCAACCTGACATCCAGTTCGTCCAATCCGGCGTGCGTCACCCAATAGACCTCGGAATCGAACCCTTTGATGTGGTCCTTCTCCTTCTTGAACTCGGTCTCGGGGATCAGGAGGGGGAAGGATACCTCATCGTGATCCTTGTCGAACTCCTCACGGATGTAGGTGTCGATGTTCCTCATGATCTTCCAACCGTAGGGTGTCCATACGTTCATTCCCTTGATCGGGTACCTCTTATCGGAGAGTCCCGCTTTCTCGACGATATCGAGATACCATTCATTGTAATTCTCGGCTGTCTTATCCATGTCAATACCTCTCCTTGATCGCATCGGCTATCATACCTGCGACGGGTATGCGGGATGTCTCCGACATCAATGTGTTGCATGAGAGCAGATCGTCTATATCCGATGCCTTCAACCTCTCCAATGCGTTGTTCACGTACACACCGTGCGTACATGCGACCGTGACCTTCCTAGCCCCTGCGGCCTTGAGCTGTGTGGTGGCGGTCATTATCGTCCCACCTGTGGAGATCATATCATCCACGATGAGCACGCTCTTACCTTTGACATCCGACTTGGCGGGTTGTATGACGACCTCCGTTCCGGACAGTCTCTTCTTCTCCAGATGGTCGTACGGTACGCCCATCCTCTCCCCCACCATCTTGGCACGTCCTGCCGCACCGATATCGGGTGAGAACACCATGTCGATATCTCTACCTTTGAAGTAGTCGCCCATGGCGTTGGCGGCCTTCACATCCTTGTGCGGACAGCTGAACGCATCCAATACGGCCTCCTTGTGGAGATCGACGGTTATGACGTAATCGCATACCCTCGATAGGAGCTCGCACATGACCTTGGCGGATTCGGGTTCGCCGTCCTTGAACACACGGTCCTGTCTCGCATATCCGAAATAGGGTATGACCAGGGTGACGCTCTTGGCGCCCGCTCTCCTGACGGCATCCTGGATGAGGAACATCTCTACGAGGTTCTCATCGGGATATGTGTTCTGGACGATCGCGACATCGTCATCCAGTCTCTCTTCTACGATCCTTGTGTAACACTCACCGTCGGGGAACCTGACGGTGGCAGCCTCGATGTATCTGCAACCAATGATCGATGCGATCTCTTTCGCAAGGTCTCTGGATGTCGAACCGCCTACGACTATCATGCCTGTCCGTAATCCGTGCCCTCTCTTATACTTAATTGGTAAGTATACGCTGGTGCGGCCCCTGCATCAATGACGATATTGTGTCCTTTGCTGTCCTTACACTTCATCAGCATATCGTGAGGTACTCGAATCCCATATAGTCACCCCAGGAGACATATTCCCATGGGGTCAACGACACATCCGGACCACATGACGGACATTAGAAATATAACGCACATCGGCGATTGACCATCGGGATGCATGATATGTTCGATAAGAGGGGTACCGACAGGAAGAAGCAGATAATGAAACAGTATCTGCACGAGGACTCGGGATTCGAGGAATGCACACAGACCACCTGTGAGCCCCTGTCCGGTGTCGAGAACATCAGGACGGTCGTAGAGGAGGATACCGGGATCGAGGGATTCGAGGAGGTCACGGTGGATGAGATGCCTCACACGACGACCGGAGAGGTGGTCGGTACCATCTACGGTAAGGCAGGGACATCATACTTCGACTGTCGCGTATCCGCGGAGCATCTCGAACGTTCCGAATATGTATCCGTCGTGCACGACGACTACGGTCCCGTACTGTGTCAGGTAGGTACCCTGGTCAGGAAATCCAATCTCACGCTAGAGGATGCCAACGATGCAGATATCGACAAGATAGCCGATGTGATCAGCGCGCACATCGATGTCATAGGATACAGGGACAACAGGGGGTTGCTGATGACCCCGAGGACCACGTTCAGAGCCGGTTCCAAGGTCACACGTGCGGACCAGGAACTCGTCAAATCCATATTGGGGCTGAGGGTCAATCCGAAGACCGATGGGTACATCGGTCTGCTGCACGGACACGGCATACCCGTGGCGTTGAACATCAACGAGCTGATACAGAGACACGCATGCATATTGGCCAAGACCGGTGGCGGTAAGAGCTACATGTCGGGAGACATCATCGAGGAACTGATGAAGCATAACGTCACCTGCATGATCATCGATCCCCACGGGGAGTACGGTGCGATGCGCGAGGCCGGCAAGGCAGGGGATGCGAGGTTCAACGTGGAACCCCGCGGTTATGCCGACCATATCAAGGAGTTCGGTGTGACAGAGGATACGGATGGTCCGATCAGACCGCTGAGATTCACATTCAAATCCCTCGAACCGAGGGAGATATTGGAACTGATGAGGAAGACCGACATGAGGTCCTTCCTCCCGCCCACCAAGAGGGCGATAGAGACACTGAGGGAGGAGGGTGAGCTATACTCGGTCACCGACCTCATCAACGTGCTCAAGGAGGACGGGGGAGCGAAGAATGCCGTGCTCATAACCGAGTTGGAATACATCGAGAGCATGGGCATATTCGCCAAGAGGGGTAACCGTATCGACGAACTGGTGGAGAACGGGAAGACCACCATCATCAATCTGAAGGGTGTCCCTCCGGACATACAACAGCTGATAGTGAAGCGTCTGGCCACATTCATGTTCGAACTCAGGAAGAAAGGTTCCATCCCTCCGATGATGTTCGTCGTGGAGGAAGCACACAATTACTGTCCCCAGGCGGAACATGTGATGTCGTCCAAACCCTTGGCGACGATAGCATCCGAAGGGAGGAAGTTCGGCCTCGGACTCATGGTGATAAGTCAAAGACCCGCCAAGATCGATAAGAACGTGCTCAGCCAATGCGGAACACAGATAATCCTCAAGGTCACTAATCCCAACGACCTCAAGGCGATCACCGCATCCATCGAAGGATTGACCACAGGTATGAGCGACGACATCCAATCCATGCCCATAGGTATGGCCATGGTCGTCGGGGCAGGGATAGAATCCCCTCTGCTGGTGGAGGTCAGACCTAGGGAGAGCAGGCACGGCGGAGCAGGCGTGAGGATATTGGGTGATGACTGATGAACGACACGATAACGGAAGAGAAGATCGATAGATACCTCGGTATAACGAAGGAGGCTCTGGACAAGCTCAAGGTGGTCACACCGGACCGCTCGTTCGCCAGGGACCTGTCGGACAGTTTCCTGGAGATGGCCCAATGCTATTACAACGATGCGCTCACGTTCCGCGCGAACGGTGACTTCGTCACGGCATTCGCCGCCGTCAACTACGCACACGGTTGGTTGGATTGTGGTGCCAGGATAGGTCTGTGGGACGTGGATTGCGACGAGAGATTGTTCACTCTTTACAGATGAATGGCATCGCATCCGATGAGGAGCATTCGAAGACCTCGAATCCCCTGTCCTCCAGCACATCCTTGGGACAATCGGAGAATATGCTGTGACCCAGCATGCACATGCCCGCATTCGGTATCTCCGACAGTATCTTCCTTATCGCGGGTGTCTCCAACCCCACCTCTGCGGAGAATGATCTTGACAATGCGAACAGCGAATCCATGTTCGCATCGTTGACGAATTCCTTCACACGCTTGGAACCCGCCTCGCCTATCTTCTTAGCAGTGGCCTTATCGCTCAATGTGGAACCGGTATCCAACGGTCCTCCCAACACCGCCATGGATAATCTCTCGAATCTCAATCCCGAATCCTTCAGCTCACCCTCCGGTGGCAATCCGGGTTCCACCCTTATCGGTACGTGGGATTGACACATCAATGCGGACACGTCCCCCAATCCCCCTCCGCCGACCACTTCGGCGATATGTGCGTTGAGGAATGCGGTGGACAGTGGTTTCCCTTCGAATGCACATGCACAATATGCTGCGGCTATCGCGCCGGAGGCGGACATCCCGAATCCCTGACCGACGGGGAGATCGTTCTCGATCGTCACATCATAGCCTCTCGAGGAGGTCATGAGTATCGCGGCCCTCGTTATATCGCAACGGCACTCCTTCCCGTCCATGACGATCTCCAATCTATCGTCCGAACGCTCCTCCAACGTCACCGTCGTTCCCTTGGAGAGCTTGATACCGACTCCCCTGGATCCCGTCTCCATGATCGCGTTCGATCTGAACGGTTCGAAGAAACACGTTATGTGACCTGGGCAGAAGACCGATGTCATGCTATCCTCGAACACTGATCCAATATGGAATCCGCGATGTTGTCCTTGGGACCGGTTATGTTGTTCTGTCCGTCGGATGTTATGATTATCGCGGATGATGAGGTCCTTCCTGCCGAATCTATATCGTTGGCGACTATCGCATATAGGCCATAGTCATCCATACGGGACCTGGCCCTCTTCACCAGTTCCTCCTCCGAGAGTCCCGATTCCGCCTTGAATCCGATCACATGCTTGCATCTCTTGCACAGTAACGGGAGCACCTTGGGAACTGGTCTCAGCTCGAGATCGAAACCCTCCATGCTCGAGATCTTACCGGTCACCTTCTCCGCGGGTGCGAAGTCCGACAGTGCCGCGGGGACTATCACTATATCACTATCGATGGAATCGATCATCCCTATGAGATCGGATACGGAATCGAATCTCTTGACATTCATGTAATCCGGGATCGGTACGCTGCAACCGCCCATCCACAGCTCCACATCCGCTCCGCGTTCCATCGCCCTGTCGGCGATCCTCACGGCCATCAGTCCCGTGGAACGGTTGGTGACGATCCTCATCGAATCGATGGGTTCCTCCGACCTTCCGCCTATGACCAATATCCTCTTACCTGCGAGGTCATCCTTCGACAACAGCCTGAAGACGGATGCTATCACCTCTTCCTTGGAAGCGACCTTCGCCCTCGGACCCACGGTCTTCGGACCTATGAACGTCACGCCCCATGATCTCAACAATTCGATGTTCCTCTGCACAGCGGGATTCCTGAACATCGCATCATGCATCGCAGGTGCCATCGCTATCGGCAATCCGGATCCCAACGCCACCGTCGCCATGGATGTGACAGGTGTATCATCGACACCGTTCGCGATCTTCGATATCGTGTTCGCCGTGGCCGGATATATCAACAGCACATCCGCATCCGAACCCATCAGACTCACATGCTCGGTGGCACCCGTCAGTTCCGTGACAGGCTTGTTCCCCGAGGCATATTCCATGGACAATGGTGTGACGAAGTCACATGCCGCCTCCGTCAATACGGGGATCACCTTCGCACCGTGCCTTATCAGTTCGCGTATGGCCGAGAAACATTCCACGGCCGCTACGCTCCCCGTTATCCCCATGACGATCGTCCTTCCCTTGAGCTTGTTACTCTTCTCGCAATAGATCTCCTCGGCCGGGTGCATGATCAGATCCTCCTGTCGATCATATCGATGATGTCCTTCAGTACATCATCCTTGCTCCTCGATGCGTCCAATACGGTGAGGTCATACGACTCCGCTATCTCCAGATAGGCGGCCCTCACCTTCCTGAGATAATCCAATCTCTCGAACCTGCTGACCTTCTCCCCTCTCTTGTCGACACGTGCCAACGAGACCTCGGGATCTATGTCGAGGAGGATGTGGACATCTGGTTCCATTATCACCTTGGAGTTGATGGAATACAGCCAATCACGGTCGAGTCCCGAAGCGGACTGATACGCCAATGTGGAAGCATAGTATCTGTCGCAGACGACATCGTATCCCTCCTCCAACCATCCCGATATCTCCTTCGTATGGCACGCCCTGTCCGCTGTGAAGAGCAATGCCTCCGATTCGGGTGTGAGGTCGTCCGTTCCGGCTACGAGGTTGCCTATCGCACCTTTGGTCGGTTCCATCGTGATCATGACCTTGTGCCCCAAGGATTCCAGGTGTTCCTTCACCTTGGATATGGCGGACGTCTTACCGGAGCCGTCTATGCCTTCGAGCACTATGAATATGGGGCTGTTCATCGGACCTCGCTAAGGCCTGCTCACTTATATAATGGGCACATGGGCGATCGTGTACATCCACTCCGCCGATATACGACATATGCATCGATGTCTAAATGTCGTCCAGGATATGTAGTCGGAAAAATGTGTAGATCTACACAAATTTCCGAGGATATAAAGACATCATCATCGAACACTCATCTGCGACCGTGTTCCAATCTCCCATACAAAGAATGGAGGCTCTCCACGTCCTTTATGTCCTTGACGCAGACATCCCTCAGATCCCTGCGGATGGTCAGATCGTACGGTACACACAATGCGGACAATTGTTCGGACAGGTCCTTCGCCCATCTGTCCCCTCTGTCGTCCCAATCGGTGAGGATGATCGCCCTCTTCCCCCTCTCATACACCATCTCCGCCGCACGTAACGGACCTCCGTCCTTCTGTATCTCGATGGTCTCCAACGACAGTCCCAACTCCGACAATGCTTTACGATCGTTCTTTCCCTCGACCAATACCACATGATCGGATGCCATGGATTGGATCCTGTCGAGGATCTCATCCAATCTCTCCAACCTCTCCTCATCGTTCAAAGGCATCCCTCAGACGTTGCAGTACGGTATCGACATCACCACCGACAAGAACGGTCTTCTGCCTACTGGTCTGACCGCGTACGATCGTGCACTTGAATCCTGTGAGTTCTTTGAAAAGTTCCTCGACATCCTTGTTCGCCCTGCCGTCCAACGGAGGTGCCCTGACCCTCACGGTCAGCCTCTTCCTCCATTCGTCCACACCGTCAGCACCCGGTCTGTCGGATCTCGGGGATACGGAGATCTCCACCTCCGTCCCTCCGCTGACGCTGCGTACGGCCTCGGATATGTCCATGACACGTCATATGTATCATCCGTATAAGATTGATTCAAACCCGTCGCATCGATATGATGTCTGAAATAGAACAATCCTGTGTACATATCAACAGTAATCAACAGACGTATTTACACGATGTCCGTACCAATACATATATAAGCATTTCCCACAATACCCGAGGAACATGACACTCAAGGAGATCTATGAAAAATGGAATTCCATCAGTCTCATCTTGAGGATCATCGTAGGTCTGATCATCGGTATCGTACTAGCATTGGTTATACCCAATGTACTATTGATATCGGCTATCGGTGACATATTCATCGGAGCACTCAAAGCGATCGCCCCATTCTTGGTCTTCATCCTAGTTCTGAATTCCCTGGCAAGATCGACATCGACATACAAGAATCACTTCCGCCTCATCATCGCATTGTACCTCATAAGTACCATAATCGCTGCGATCGTCGCGGTCGTCGCATGTTCGATCTTCCATGTCACAGTCACATTGGATATCGCAAGCGCATCGGGAGACTCGACCACTGACATCAGTGAGATCATCTACAACCTCCTGATGAACCTCGTGGCCAACCCGATCACGGCCCTGACCACAGGCAACTATCTCGGTATCCTCTTCTGGGCCATACTCAGTGGATTGATCATCAAAGCATTCTGCTCCAACTCCACGAAAGAGATCGTCAACGATCTGAGCATGTTGGTCACAGATATCGTCAAACTGATCATCAGCTTCGCACCCTTCGGTATCATGGGTCTCGTATACACCGCGGTATCCACCAACGGTATGGAGATCTTCACCGAATACGGACAGCTGATCCTCATCCTCGTATCATGCATGCTGATCGTCACGTTCATCACGAACCCTGCGATCGTCGCATACCTGTTGAAGAAGAATCCATATCCCCTTCTCCTCGTATGTCTGCGTGACTCCGCTGTCTCCGCATTCTTCACAAGGAGCTCGGCGGCCAACATCCCCATGAACATGAAGCTCTGCGAGAAGATGGAGGTCGAGGATGAATTCTATTCCGTCTCCATCCCGCTCGGTGCCACCATCAACATGAACGGTGCGGCCATCACCATCACCGTGATGACGATGGTCGCTGCTGCCACACTCGGTATGGATATACCGATCTGGTTGGCCATCGCGTTGTCCGTCATCGCCACCATAGGTGCATGCGGTGCTTCGGGTATCGCGGGCGGTTCGTTGCTCCTGATCCCCATGGCATGTTCGCTGTTCGGTATCTCCGACACCGTCGCCATGCAGATGGTCGCGATCGGATTCATCATCGGAGTCATCCAGGATTCGTTCGAGACCGCTCTCAACTCATCTGCCGATGCGTACTACACGATCGCAGCGGACAGATACATGAAAGAGAAGCAGAGTAAGGCCGCTGCCGCAGCAGAGCAGTGATCTGGCTCTTCGGGTCGGAATATCGTTCCGACCCACCCATGTCCGGGTGCCCCCACGGGGGCATCCGGCACCTTCTATTACACATATACGAATTATCGACCGTAACATGACATATGCGATCGGGTGACTCGATATGCACCGATACCAAAGGTAAAATAACGGACATCCCATTGAAGCGCATATGGCCATCGGATCGGACGAAATGGACTACAGCGACCTCACATCACTGAGCAGGATAGAGAAGGGTAGCGGAAGCCTGTCGGCCGTAAGGAAGGATCTGTACCGTGCGATGGCCGAGTTGTATGAGAAGAGGGCAGAGGAATGCGAGAGACTGATACGCACCAATGCCGACTCCATCCTGTTCGACGGCGCATCCGACATGAAGAGGAAGACCCTCAGCACCATGAAGGACATCGTCCAAGAACGTATGAAGAAGATCTTCGAGCTCGCTCTGAGGACGGGCATAGGTAGCAACAACGTCACCGATATGCTGACGCCGGAGGAGCAGGTATTGTACGATACGCTCGTGGATGCGGCGAAGGCCCATTGGGCACTCCTCGAGAGGAAGAAGAAGGTGACGATACCGGACATCACCCAACCGGACGTCCTACCCGAACCGGCGAAGGAGGAACCGACGGTCATCGGCATGACGGTGGAGAATGTCACCGAGAGCGATAGCGACACCCCCGAGATGGAGGTGATCGTACCTCCCGAGTCCGATGCGATCCCCATAGACGACGGTTTCTCGGAGATACCCGAGGACGAGGATGAGGATCCCCGCAACATAGTCATAGATGTCCCCGAGGAGACACCTGTCGTACCGAAGAAGGAATCTGTACAATCCGCCGATGTCGATCCCATGAGCATGGTGATCGTACGCATCCTGGAGGATCTGGACGAGGACATCTCGGGTATCGACCGCACCTACTCACTCAAGAAAGAGGACATCGTCCGTATGCCGCAGATGTTGGCCAAGGTGCTCGTGAACAGGAACCTTGCGAAGATCGTCAATCATGCATGATGCGCGTGTCGCCCTTGCATTCGAGACAATCGATCTGGAACCTCTTTATCCCGGTTATCTCCGAGACGGTCTCCCTGGCTATATCGGGGGTGTTGTTGTGCCTGCTCAGATGCGCCAGGAATATCCTCCTGTTGGGATTCTTCATCGTCCTCTTCAGGATCTCCCCCGTATCGACGTTGCACATATGGCCGATATCGCTGTCGATATGACGCTTCAGACTGATCGGATACGGACCATCCCGTAACATCCTCTTGTCATAGTTCGATTCTATGACCGCGATGTCCGCCTCCTCCAACGCATGCTCCACGGGATAGAGGATCCTTCCCGTGTCCGTCGCCACCAGGACCTTGAATCCGTCCGCATCCACGAGATATGCCGACGGCTCGGCCGCATCGTGGGATGTGGGCAATGATATGATATCCATATCTGCAACGTTGAACTTGTTCATCATCGATATCGGAGAATATCTGACATCTCCGAGTTCGCATGCGCGGAACGTCCTCTCGTTGCACATGACCGGTACGTCCAACTTCCTCGCCAAAGCACCCGCACCGGATGTGTGGTCGGTATGCTCGTGCGTTATCAGTATCGCATCTATGCATTCCTTGTCCAACCCGTTGACATCCATCAACGAGAGCAATCTCTTACAACTCAATCCCGCATCGATGACCACGGCCCTGTCATCATGTTTGACCACGGTGCAATTACCGTCGCTACCGCTTGCGAGTATGTGTACCTCTACGCTCATCCCGAAACGCCTTTCGAATCAGATGAGCTTCTTCTTGTATATGGAGAACAGGATGTCCCCTCTCGATACGATACCCAACAACACCCCTCTATCCACGACGGGGACACGGCTCACGTCCATGTCCACCATGGCCTTGAGAAGCGACAGGACAAGATCGTCGGGACTCGTCATGAGGACGGTGCGGACCATTATGTCGCTGACCTTGGTGTTGGCTATGGTCTCGGTGGCCTTCGCGACCTCTGGGTCGGTGATGTCGTCGCCATCGATGTACGATGCGAGGAGACTGCCAGATGCCACTCCTTTCTTCTGTAGCATCTTGCTGTGATTCAGGATCAATCCAAGGATATCGTTCTGACTTACGATACCGATCATGTGGTTGTTGTCATCGACAACGGGAGCACCCTGGAGGTTCTCCACGGCCAGCTTCCTCACGGCCTCTCTGACAGTGTTGTTCGGTGAAAGCGTTACGACATCCGTCGTCATTATGTCCCTGACTTTGAAATGACCCATGA
>CAVGUW010000034.1:0-586 GCA_963632775.1 Bacteroides salyersiae
CATCCTGCTCAGGCATAGATCGACCGGCTTCGGGTATCCGCACCATTGACTCCAGGCGAGCACACCTTGTCCCTCGTTAAAAACTGCGGACAATCGGTTTCCCTTCGGCTTCGTACTTCAGTACTTAACCTCGCCAATGATCAGAACTCCATGGTTCGTTTTTCGAAACGAACAATATAACACTGGTCCACCATTATGGTTTCTTCCCTTTGATGCTATATAAATCTTTAACCGCATGGTTTCAGGTCTTTTAACCTCCCGTAAAGGGTACTTTTCAGTTTTCACTCGCGCTACTACTGCACTATCGGACTAGAGACGTATTTAGGATTGGAAGTGAATGTCTCCCGAATTCACGCGTGATATCCGACACACGTTACTCTGGATACTCAAAAATCTCCATACAACACTTCTTCTAAGGGGCTATCACCCTCTATGGCAGTGCTTTCCAGCACACTTTGAATCTTGTTGCTAAGGAGTAAAAGAGTCCAAAACACCACATCTCCCCATACTTTCATATGGGGATTCAGTTTGTCCTATACCGCGTTCGATCGCCTTTAATAACGGTATCTCTGTTGATTTCTTTTCC
>CAVGUW010000034.1:681-14088 GCA_963632775.1 Bacteroides salyersiae
CATATCGCAGCTTGACACGACCTTCTTCAGCGCTCTAGCCGAACCATCCCCCATGCGGCGTAGCATCGCCGCTGGCGTATGATCTAGCACACGTCCAGGTTGCGTATGATTGGCAATCATCGGGCTAATTCCGCTCTCATCCTCCATATACGGAGCCCTATGCCACTTCCCCGAGCGAGGACCTCTCGTCGGGTGCATGTTTCACTTGATCGTTACTTCAGAAGTCTTTGCGACTTCCGGCGAATTTCCCGATTATCGGAGTAGTATATAATACTTCCGACGAACCAGGTTCGTTCACAGTGATTTCATAGTTCGCTTCTTAGCGAACCACACGATGGTACACATCGCGCATACCCCTGTACTATCAACTCTTATTTATAGGTTTCTAAGGAACAAGAAACCCAGCCATCAGATATAGAGGATTGCGGTGGTAGTTGGCATCTTTTTCAACAAAATGCGGTAATCCGAATGGAAGATCCTCATCGAATTCCCGTCATGCCATTCGCGTCCGAGCACTTTGGCGATGATCTTGGACTCCAGACGCCCGTCCACCTTCCAAGACATACCTTCGCCGGCAGCATCCGTCGTTATCATGATCGGTAGGCGGAGGGAGATACGATCGATCTGATCGCATACGGTGGAGAGATATTCGATCTCCTGAGGATCCATCTCGACGGTGAGTCCGGACCTCGTCCTGTATGTCCTCTCCCCATCGATACATTCCAACAATGTCCTCTTGCTTACGGGGACATCCGCATTGATATCGGACATGATCCTTCCGATCCCTTGAGCACCGTTCATCAGGATGTTGTATTCTCTCTATACTTATATTATAATAATACAAGAATAGAGTGAGAATACAGGACTTAACAATGTGAATTTATAGAACGATGTGTATGTCGGTTGTATGCAGCCGCCGGAATCACTGATGGATTCGCTCAGAACGCACCCATGTTTCAACGAAGATGCGCATAAGAGATTCGCAAGGATGCATCTTCCTGTCGCTCCTAATTGCAATATACAATGTAATTACTGTAATAGGAAGTTCGATTGCTGCAACGAATCCAGGCCCGGTGTCACTAGTGAGGTCCTCTCGCCAGAGGAGGCGATGGAGAAGATCGCCGTCGTGAAGGAAAGGATACCGAACCTCAGTGTCATAGCGATCGCGGGACCCGGTGATCCCCTCGCCAACGAATCCACATTAAAAACGATAAGGCTGGTGAAGGAAAGATACCCCGAGATGTCGTTGTGCATCTCGACCAACGGCCTCAGATTACCCGAATATGCGGATGAGCTCTATTCATCGGGTGTGAGGTTCGTGACCGTCACCATGAACGGTGTGGACCCCGAGATAACCAAAGAGGTCTACGACAGCGTCATATGGAACGGCAGACGCTACGAAGGCAGAGAGGCTGCGGAGATACTCCTGGAGAACCAATTGAAAGGTATCGACCTCTGTGTCAAGAAGGGTATGATCGTCAAGATCAACATCGTACTGATCCCCGGAATCAACGACGACCATATACCCGAGGTCGTGAAGAAGGTGAAGGCGATGGGTGTCTACATAGTCAATATACTCCCACTCATACCCGTCGAAGGCACCAAGTTCTCACATATCGAGGCCCCGACATCCGAAGAGAGGAAGAGGCTGCTCGATCTCTGCTCCTCTGATATCAAGATGATGCGTCACTGCAGACAGTGCAGGGCCGATGCGATCGGACTCCTCGGCGAGGACAGGTCCGGTGAGTTCATCAGGACCAATCCCTGCGGTTCCGGCTGCGGACCGAGTTCGAACATCATAAGCTCCGACAGCATGGTCTCGAAGAGGATGGCCATCGCATCCGAATCGGGGATCACGGTCGACAGCGGATTCGGTAACACCAAGAGATTCCTCATCTACGAGGATGGCAAGGTCGTGGACGAGGTACATATCGACACCAACTGCAACACCTATGGCAGACCGCACAGTGAGCATCTGAAGGACATAATATCCAAGCTGAAGGATTGCGATACGATCATCGTCAAGGAGATAGGTCCCGCCCCATCCAGAATGCTCGAATCCGAGGGGAAGAAGGTCATCATCTCCGACGAGAGGATCGAGAAGTTGCTCCAAAGACCCATCGAATGATCGTGATCTGCCACACGTGGAATTATATTTAAATAAGTACCACATCCGCGGCATCATTAGAGATGAGCACATGGATGCCCAACAGTTAAGAGAGGCTTTTATCAAATTCTTCGAGGAGAGAGGACACGCACATATCAGTTCCGCATCACTCGTCCCGGAGAACGATCCCACCGTACTATTCACGACCGCAGGTATGCACCCTCTGGTCCCATACCTCCTTGGAGAGAAGCACCCGATGGGTAAGAGACTCGTGGATTATCAGAAATGCATCAGGACAGGGGACATCGATGATGTGGGAGATGCCAGTCACCTCACATTCTTCGAGATGCTCGGTAACTGGTCCCTCGGGGACTACTTCAAGAAGGAGTCCATCGGATTCAGTTTCGATTTCCTGACCAAAGTACTCGGATTCAAGAAGGAACAACTCGCAGTCACCGCATTCGCAGGTGAGGGCGACATCCCCAAGGATGAGGAGACCGCGGAGATCTGGAAGTCACACGGTATGAAGGACGATCAGATCTTCTTCTACGGAAGGGCGGACAACTGGTGGGGACCTGCCGGTGTGACCGGACCCTGCGGACCTGACACGGAGATATTCTACGACAACGGGCAACCGAAATGCGGTCCGGATTGCGGACCTTCATGCCACTGCGGGAAGTACACGGAGATATGGAACAACGTGTTCATGCAGTACAACAAGGACAAGGATGGGAAGTACACCCCGCTCGCACAGAAGAATGTCGATACGGGAATGGGACTTGAAAGGGTCTGTCGTATCCTCCAGGGAGTCCCGTCTGTGTATGAGTCCACGGTATTCCAGCCGATCATTTCCAAGATCTCCGAGATCTGCGGCAAGCCGTATGAGGAACCCTACATCAGGGACTTCAGGATCGTCGCCGACCACATCAGAGCAGCGACGTTCATCCTCGCGGATGGCGTAGTACCGGCGAAGGTGGGACAGGGTTACATCCTCAGGAGGCTCATCAGAAGGGCATCGAGGAACATGAGCAAGCTCGGTTACGATGGACTGTTCATGCAGAAGATCGCAGAGGTCGTCGTGGATGAGTTCGGAGATTCATACCCCGAACTCGTGAAGAACAAGGACTCCATCTACGCATCACTGACGGCAGAGGAGGAGAAATTCCAGAAGACACTCACCAAGGGCCTCAGGAAATTCGATGAGATGGTGGCCGAGAACGGTGACTCCAAGGTCATGAAGGGTGAACTCGTCTTCAGGTTGTTCGATACATACGGATTCCCGGTGGAGCTCACGGCAGAACTCGCCAGGGAGAAGGGACTCGAGATCGATATGAAGGATTTCGAGGCCAGGTTCAAGGAGCACCAGGACAAGTCCAGGATGGATTCCAACCAGACGTTCAAGGGAGGTCTCGCCGACCACAGTGTGGAGACCACGAAGCTCCATACGGCTACGCACCTCCTCCACGCCGCACTGAGGAACATCGTCGATCCCAGCATCAGGCAGAAAGGCAGTAACATCACCGCCGAGAGGCTCAGATTCGATTTCAACTTCGACAGGAAGCTCACGCCTGAGGAGTTGCAGAAGATCACGGATTTCGTCAACGATGCCATCAAACAGGACATCCCCGTGGTCTGCAAGGAGATGCCGAAGGAGGAGGCGAAAGCATCCGGTGCCATCGGTGTCTTCGACGACAAATACGGAGATATCGTGAAGGTCTACATCATAGGCGATATAGACAGCGAACTCTGCGGCGGACCCCATGTGAGTCACACGGGCGAGCTCGAGGGATTCAAGATCCTGAAGGAAGAGAGCTCTGCCGCAGGTGTCAGGCGTATCAAGGCGGTCGTCGGAAAGTTCTGAACGACAGCGATAAACCTTTTCCCACAATCTTCTTCCTTTTTCCTTAACTTCGACATATCGATCTTGAAAGAACGAAGAGCATACGCTAGAGTTGGAATGATGACAAAAGATGGTGGACTGGGCGCGATTTGAACGCGCGGCCTCCTGCTTGCAAAGCAGACGATCTTCCAGCTGATCTACCAGCCCAATATTTCTTGTGATAGATGGACTCTATATAAACTTTCTTATGGCTCTGGCGACTGGATCCTAAGATATCATTCCAAAATCACTGTTCCGGAATGATGGGATGAAGGAAGTCCCCTGGCCGAGGCCAGGTTTCAGGCGCTATCCTTCTCTCCGTAGTAATGACCGTTCCTGATCCTCGTCAACAGTTCCTCACCGATGTCATCGAACATCTCCGTTCTGAAATAACCTGATTTGACAGTCCTCATCCCTGATGATGACAACATCGACACCGTGCACTTGGACAGTCCCTTACGCCTTGCGAAATATCCCGATTCGGTCGTGAGCACCTGTATGCAATCGTACCTTATCCTCACCTCTTGGAAGTCGAGCACTCCGATGAAGAACGTGAGCTTGTCTTCACAGAACGCATATCCCTTATTCCGGAGGGATGACCTCCAACCAGCGACCAACAATACGATGACGACAGCATAGACCGCAACGATCGTGGCATTGAATATCGTCCTTAACATGGGATTCGAGCCCCAGAAGTCACTGTACATATCCATCGACGATATGATGTATACGGATGCGGCGACGATCGTCGTGATGATGATGCCGAGTGCCGTCTTCCCGAAGATGAGGGTATCGGCACCGTCGGACTGCTTGATGACATCCTGCTGATACACGAACTCGGGTATCAGACGGTCGATTATCTCGTTCAGCTCCTTCTCCCTCGTTACGAGGCAGAGCGTGGGCGTCACATCATTCGATACGGCATTGATACCCACGACATCCGTCTCCAGATAGGCAAGGCCGAATACCCTTGCGAAGAACGGCCTCTTTATCGTGAAGGCATTGACCTTGTCGATCTCGAATGAGGAACGATAGTTCGTCAGGAGACCATGCTGGAGATAGATCGTATCTCCATCGCGATAGACCTTGAAGTCATAGTAACGGATGATCTGGACGAATACGGGTACGATGGTCTGTATGACGAACAGTAACAACGTCGTCGACATTATCGCGGCACTGCCTATGGAGTCAGATACGGCGCCTACGATACCATAGACGAGGAAGAACATACCTAAGAGGAGGGATGGTGTAGGCTGCGACAAGATACTGTGCGCTATCACCTGTATCGGTGAGAATGAGGCTATGGCCTCATACTTCACCTTCTCCTCGCTCACGGGATCATGGTCGTACATATGCATAGTGACGAATGCTTTGATACGTTCGGCCTGATCCTTCTTGACGCAGATCGATACCTCCGGAACGGCAGCGTTCACGCCCGAGTTCACATTGAACTGCAGCGTGGTAGTACCGAATATCTTCTCGAATACGCCTCTGACGACGTTAACGGCGGACAGTCTCTCATACGGCACGGTCTTATCATTCTTGAAGATCGTCCTCTTCTTGACGACTATACGGTCATCCATGAAGGATATGGTCGTGAGCATCCATGCTCTCACATTGATGAATATGACGACGAGGGCGAGGGCCAGGAGCAAAAGCATGAACTTCACATCCCCTGCCCAAACGTAGGACAGGAAGAAGAAGAGCACAACCGTAGTGATGCAGTTCTTCAAGATGACGGATGGATGGTTCCTGATTGATTCGATCATTGTCCATTCCTTTTCCTGATGATCCTGTTGACCACATTGTTCAGTTCGTTGGCGATCTCCTCGGCCACATCCTGTTTGAGATATTGGATCGATGCGGAACCTCCGGCGGTGATCACATACACATCGGACAATCCGAACAGGTTGTTGATGGGTCCTTTCTTTATCTCGATCTGATGGATCCTCTCGATCGGGACCATCGTCGTATTTATGGTGAATATGCCCCTCCTGACGATGACCTTCTCGGAATCGATGATGTACGCATAATGATCATAGAACAGGACCGGGCGTATCATCGAATAGACGATGAGAACGATCGCCAGAGCGACGATCGCGTAGAACATCCATGACTGGTAGAAGTCCGCACCTTTGATGAAGAAGGATGCTGCCAATGCGGCACAGATGCAGATCAAGGAGAATATGGAACTCCCGATGTACATCGACTTCTTGCTGTCTGGAGATAATTGTCGATACCCACTGACGTCAATCATGGGCAAATAATAACAATCTTAGAATTTATATATTCCTAAGAGGGGGAAGACCCCCCTTTTGGAATTAGGTTAACAGGTTTATGCGTTGCGGAGGACGATCTCGATGTTCACGCCATCGGGAACCTGAATCCTCATGAGCTGCCTTAGGGCGCGCTCGTCAGCATCGAGGTCGATGAGTCTCTTGTGGATCCTCATCTCCCAGCGGTCCCAGGTCTCGCTGCCTTCACCGTCAGGTGATTTCCTGCAGGCGACCTTCAGCTTCTTTGTGGGAAGCGGAACCGGTCCACGGATCTGAACTCCAGTCTTCTGAGAGATTCCCCTGATCTGTGTACAGACACTGTCCACCTTCTGCGGGTCTGTTCCGCTCAGTGAAATCCTTGCACGCTGCGACATTGAGATTACCTTCAAGCTTTCTCAACAGAGACGCAGACACCTGCTGCGACTGTCTGTCCCATATCACGGATGGCGAACCTTCCGAGAGGACCGAAGTCTTTAGCGGGCTCGATCACGAGAGGCTTGGTAGGCTTGAACTTGACAACTGCGTTGTCACCGTTCTTGAGGAAGCTGAGATCCTCGAGCTTCTTACCTGCACGCTGTGCGGACTCGATCTCAACGAGCTGGCATGCGACCTGTGCTGTGTGAACGTGGAAGACAGGTGTGTATCCGACGGTCATGACAGACGGGTGGTTGAGCACGATGATGTGTGCTGTGAATGTCTTTGCGACTGAAGGCGGGTTGTCAACAGGTCCTGCGACATCTCCCCTCTTGATCTGGTTCTTGGCGACTCCACCGACGTTGAATCCGACGTTGTCTCCGGGAACTGCCTCGGGCATCTGCTCGTGGTGCATCTCGATCGATTTGACCTCACCAACGACGTTGGAAGGCATGAAGACGACCTTTGTCTTGGGCTTGAGGACACCGGTCTCGACACGTCCGACAGGAACGGTTCCGATACCAGTGATCGTGTAGACATCCTGGACAGGAAGCCTGAGTGCCTTGTTGGTCTCCTTTGCGGGGACTTTGAGGTTGTCGAGTGCCTGGATGAGCGTGGGGCCCTTGTACCAGGGTGTGTTGGCTGAAGCTGTCTTGATGTTGTCTCCCATGTAAGCGGAAACGGGGATGAAGGGGATGTCCTCTGCCTTGTTTCCGATCATTGCGAAGAGCTTCTTCATTCCGTCGACTGCCTCTTTGTATTTGGCTTCGTCGTACTTGACTGCGTCCATCTTGTTGATGGCGACGATGATCTGCTTGACACCGAGTGTGGTGGCAAGGAAGATGTGCTCCTTTGTCTGTGCCTGGGGACCCTCGATCGCAGAGCATGTGATGATTGCTGCATCTGCCTGTGAGGTACCTGTGATCATGTTCTTGACGAAGTCACGGTGTCCAGGTGCGTCGATGACTGTGAAGTAGTATTTGTCGGTGTAGAACTTCTTGTGTGCGACATCGATGGTAACTCCCCTCTCCCTCTCTTCCTTGAGTCCGTCCATGACCCAGGCGAAATAGAAGGTACCCTTACCTTTCTCTTCTGCTTCTTTCTTGTATTTCTCAATGATGTGCGGGTCGATTGCACCGGTCTCGAGAAGGATCCTTCCCGTAAGGGTGGATTTTCCGTGGTCGACGTGTCCGATGATGACCAAGTTCATGTGCTCTTTGTCTGCCATGTTCTTTTTCCTCCTTTATAGGATTATTTAAGCTTGAATTGCTCCATATAGTGTTTTGTATTTAAGTTTAAGCCTTAGATACCTGCGTAGTACTTCGAGTCGTAAGGCTCGGGCGTCATTCCCTTCCTCGTCCTGATCTCGGTCACGACCTTCTTCTGAAGCTCGGGCGGGATCTGCTGGAAGCCTGCGTTCTCTGTCGACCAGATAGCACGTCCCTGTGTGGATCCGCGGACATCTCCGGCGAATCCGAACATCTCAGCGACAGGGCATGATGCGGAGACTGTCGAATCCGAACCATCCGTACCTGTGTCGAGGATCGTTCCGCGGCGCTGGCTGATCAGGCTGATAGCTCCACCGATGTAGTCCGGGGGAACCGAGATGAATACCTTCTGCATAGGCTCGAGAAGGATCCTTCCTGCCTCGCACATGGCTCCGTAGATACCATCCCTTACTGCGGGGATGACCTGTGCGGGACCTCTGTGGATCGTATCCTCGTGGAGTTTAGCATCCATGAGTTTGATCTTGATTCCGGCGACCTTCTCTCCTGCGAGGGGGCCCTTCATCATGGCCTCTTCGAAGGACTGCTTGATGAGCTCCATGGTCTCGTGGAGGTACTGGATACCTTTCGTGCAGTCAAGGAGGACGTTGTTCCCTTTGAATGCCACGACACCTTTCGCCTCGTCAGCGTCCATACCTGCATCGGTAAGCAGCTTTGCGAGTGCCTTGGGGTCCTTGATCTTCGCATCGGGGTCGATGTCACCCTTGCGGATGAGCTCCTTGACACCCTCTTCCAGAGGCTCTACGTAGAAGTAGAACTTGTTGTGCTTGTTGGGTGATTTACCCTCGAACTCTGACGGGTTCCTTCCTTTGACCGATTCCTGGTACACGACGATAGGTGCGGAGGAGACGATGTCGACTCCCTGCTCGTTGATGATCCTGTACTCGGTGATCTCAAGGTGAAGCTCACCCATACCGGAGATAAGGTGCTCTCCAGTGTCGTTGTTGATCTCGATGTTGAGTGAAGGGTCGGCTTTCGCGATGGTCCTGAGGACCTCGATCAGCTTGGGCAGATCCTTCATGTTCTTAGCCTCGATGGCTTTGGTGACGACAGGCTCGGAGTAGTGGGCCATCCTCTCGAAAGGCTCCATGTCCTTGATCGTTGAGACCGTCGAACCGGCGATCGCGTCCTTGAGACCTGTGAGTGCGACGATGTTTCCTGCCTCACATTCCTCGATCGGGATACGGTCGGCACCGACCATCAGTGCGACACCCTGTACCCTCTGGGGTGCAGGCTGGCCTGAGATGTAGAGTGTCATTCCTTTCTTGACCGTTCCTGAGAAGAGCCTTCCGATAGCGACCTCTCCTGCGTGGGGGTCCATGATGATCTTGTTGATCATGAGTGAGACGTCACCCTTCGAGTCGCAAGCGAGCATCTGTTTTCCGATCGTCGACTGGAGGTCTCCCTTCCAGATCGTGGGGATACGGACCTTCTGTGCATCGACGGGGTTCGGGATGTGCCTGATGACCATCTCGAGTGCGACCTCGTGCAGAGGGATCTTCTTTGCGAGCTCCTTCTGTCCGCCTTCCTTTCCGCAGTACTCGAAGATGTCCTTGAACGAGACTCCGCTCTTCTTCATGTAAGGTGCGGAGATAGCCCAGTTGTTGTAGGCTGAACCGAATGCGACGGTTCCGTCCTGGATACTTACCTGCCACTCCTTGTTGAGGGGTGCGGGAAGGATCGTTGCGATCTTCTTGTTGAACTCTGCGACGATGTGCGAGAATTTATCGATCATCATCTCGGGCGTGACCTGCTGCTCGACGATCATCCTGTCGACCTTGTTGATGAACAGCATAGGCTTGACACGCTCTTTGAGTGCCTGCCTGATGACGGTCTCGGTCTGAGGCATGATTCCCTCGACTGCACAGCATAGGATGAAGACACCATCGAGTGCCCTCATCGCCCTTGTGACATCTCCACCGAAGTCGACGTGTCCGGGGGTATCGATCAGGTTGATCAGATACTTCTGTCCGTCGAACTCGTGGACCATCGATGCCGATGCCGCGTTGATTGTGATTCCACGTGCCGCTTCCTGCTCGTCGTAATCGAGAACACGCTGCTCTCCGGCGAGTTCGGATGACATCATTCCCGCACCTGCGATCAGGTTATCGGAGAATGTCGTCTTTCCGTGGTCGATATGTGCTGCAGTACCGATGTTCCTGATGAACTGTTGTGTCTTCATCAGGTCTACTGCGTGTTTGACATTGTCCTCTTTTCTTCCCATGATTCCACCTTATCTAGGATCAGCGGGCTGACTGAGCGACCCTCTCGATCTCTTCTTTCTTAGCGACCGAGAATGATGTCATATCTCCCTTCGCAGCGAGCATGATCTCGTCTGCGATGCAGTTTGCGATGGGTTTCTTGTTCTTGGTTGATGCTTTGACGCATCCTGTGCTCATGTTGCGAAGTGCGATGTCGAGCCTCCTCTGGGGGGAGATATCGACTGCTTTAGGAACTGAGACACCACCGAACTGGAGCCTTGTGATCTCCTCACGGGGTGCTGCATTCTCAAGCCCGTTGACGAGGATCTGCACGGGGTTCTCCTTCGTCTTCTGAGCGATGATATCGAATGCTTCAGATACGGCTGCGTATGCCTTGAGCTTCTTTCCGGTGTATTTCTCGGTCCTCATGACATTGTTGATGAGTCTCTCAACGATGCAGAGCTTTGACTTTCCGAACCACCTGTTAGCATGCTTTCCGCCCGAGTGAGGAACATTTGTGGGGGTGAGGTCTATGTATTTTGCCAGTCCGCCATCGGCGACTGTAACCTCGGACAGATCGTATTTTCCGAACATAAGTGCTTTCTCTTCCATTGAATTCACCTTACCGGTTTGTCAGTCCTTCCCCTGACCATTTCATTGAGCGAAACGTTGTTGACCTTGATGACCTTGTAACGGACTCCAGGAATATCTCCGTATGAACGGCCCATCCTTCCACCGATACCTTCGACCATGACCTCATCGTGTTCATCGATGAAGTTGATAGCTCCGTCTCCAACCGCGAATGCAGTGATCTGACGTCCGTTCTTGATGAGCTGGACCTTCACACATTTCCTGATAGCGGAGTTAGGCTGTTTCGCTTCGACTCCGACCTTCTCCAGGACGATTCCGCGTGCCTGTGATGAACCCTCAAGAGGATCGGATTTCTCCCTAAGTTTCAGTACTCTCTTCTTGTATGCCCTGTCCAGCCAGCGATGTTGCTGCCTGTCAGTCCTGAGTTTTCTTGCGGTATAAAGACCTCTACCCAATTTTTCACCTCATAGTATTATCTGAAGTAACGTCGCGATTATTGTCATTCTATTTAAAGAGTATGCAATCTTTCGGACGTGATGTGATGTGGCCTATAATCACCACGTATATAACTGCTATCCGAGTCAGATGGATGGTCCCATCCAACGATAACTTTATCATGTCCTCACGCGCGCATAAGATTTTTAAATACGATATATATGGGATGGCAAGAGGAATCCTTATGACAGCAGATGAAGATTATTTCGCATTGCTCGACAGAGCCAAGGAACAGTTGCCTGAAGTGGCAGAATCGCACGAGAGATTCGTAATACCCGAACTTGATGTACTTCAAGAGGGTAAGACCACGGTGATCAGGAACTTCATCGATGTCACGGATACACTGAGAAGGGAACCCGAGCACGTGCTCCAATACCTCCTCAGGGAGTTGGGTACGCCCGGTAACCTGGAAGGTCGCAGGGTCGTTCTCAAATCCAAGATCAGCCCCGGACACATCTCCGATAAGATCCAATCATACACGGATACCTTCGTCATCTGTTCCGAATGCGGCCGTCCCGATACGAAGATGGTCAAGGAAGGAAGGACCCTCGTCCTCGAATGTGAGGCATGCGGTGCCCACAGGCCCGTCAATGTCAAGAAGGGAACGAGGTCCGACTCGCACAACGGACTCAAAGAGGGCGACATCGTCGAGGTCTTCATCAGTGATGTCGGTAAGAAGGGCGATGGTATCGGAAAGATGATGGACTACATCGTCATCGTTCCCGGGACCGTCAAGGGCACCACCGTCCACGCGAAGATCACGAACATCTCCGCGAAGACAGCTTTCGGTGCACTGACCACAGAGGCAGCGACCCGCTGAGGTCCTTATGAGATATTTCGTGGAATCATATGGTTGCACGATGAATTTCGGTGAGGGTGAACAGCTCTCCAGGAAGATGGAGAGTCTCGGCCACACCCGGGTGGATTCACCCGAGGAGGCCGACATCGTCATCCTCAACACCTGTACGGTAGTGGACACCACCGAGAAGAAGATGATCCACAGGATGGGTGAGCTCAAACGCGAAGGCAAGGAGGTCATCGTGACAGGTTGCATGGCGAAGGTTCAGCCGAAGAGGATATCCATACGCCTGCCCGAATCGATGATCATCCCGCCGGACCAATACGACCTCTTCACCGGGAAGGTGGAGAGCGCATTCGGTTGCGCACCATGTGGTGAGGAACCTAAGATAGGTACCTCTGCGATAATACCGATAGCACAGGGCTGTCTCGGTAACTGCTCCTATTGCATAACGAGATTCGCCAGGGGTGTCCTGAGGAGCTATCCCGAGGACGATCTTCTGAACGAATTCAAATCGATGCTCGATGCCGGTGCCAAGGAGATATTGGTGACGGCACAGGATACCGCATGCTATGGTCGCGATACCGACACCGACCTCCCCACACTGCTCAGGAAGTTCCTGGAGTTCGAAGGGGAATACAGGATAAGGATCGGTATGATGAATCCCAACAATCTCGACCCCATACTCGACGACCTGATGGATGTCATGGAAGATGAGAGGGTGTACAGGTTCCTGCACATACCCGTACAGAGCGGTAGCAACTCCGTCCTGGAAGGGATGAGGAGACATTACACGGTCGACCGTTTCATGGGGATCGTGAACCGCCTCAGGGAGAGATACCCCGACATAAGCATAGCGACGGACATGATATGCGGATTCCCCGGCGAGACCGAAAGGGATCACGAGAAGAGCATCAAGCTCATCAAGGAACTGCATGCGGATACCGTCAACATAACGCGTTTCTCCGTCAGGCCCGGGACCGATGCTGCAACGATGAAGGATCAGATCCAAGGCAATGTGTCGAAGGAACGTTCCACTGAACTCACGGAAACGAAGATGTCCGTGGAAGGTCAGATCAACAGCACGCTCATCGGTCAGAGATACAGGGTACTCGTGACGGAGGAAGGTAAACCCGGGACGATGATCGCAAGGAACAGGAACTACAGACCGGTTGGGATCGAGACGGATCTCCCGATCGGAACGTTCCTTGATGTCGAGATCACCGGTAGCGCACCCACCCATCTGGTCGGAAAGATCGTCGACCATCAATGATTATATAATTTGATTAATTAGGGCGAACCAATAGTCCCGTAGTGTAGTGGTCAATCATGCTGGCCTTTGGAGCCGGTGACTCCGGT
>CAVGUW010000034.1:14156-14806 GCA_963632775.1 Bacteroides salyersiae
CATGCTGGCCTTTGGAGCCGGTGACTCCGGTTCGAATCCGGACGGGACTACCAACTTTTGCTTGAAATGGTGAAGCATACTTTTGTGGTTCTGTGAAGATCCGCCCCGACCCCTATTCTTACGTGTGTCGCTGATCTCAATCATCGTGACAGCTCGTGCGGTTCGAGTCGTATATGGATGATACATGGATGTATGAGCTCTCGTTCCGGCTGATGACATTTGGATCATCATTGATGAGATGGAATGACAGTTGCAGATCAGAGCATATGTTCGATGCTACATGGATCGTAGATGATAATCGAGAATGATGACAGAACAGATTGAAGAAATGAAAGAAAAGAAGACGTATGTGACGTTCGATGCTACGTTTAGTGCGTGATAAACTACCAAGGAATTGCGGGAAGTACTCGTTTGAGACTTCCTTGCAATGTAAATTCGCTTTATATGTTTGAGAGTGGGGGGTTAACCCCACTCTGCGTAGGAGGTGATCCATCTGCAGGTTCCCCTACAGATACCTTGTTACGACTTAACCCTCCTTGCTAAATCTCAGTTCGAATACCCCAAAGAGAGATAGCCTCACTGAAACCCAACTCAGGTGGTTTGACGGGCGGTGTGTGCAAGGAGCAGGGGCATATTCACCGCGAGTTGTT
>CAVGUW010000035.1:0-13924 GCA_963632775.1 Bacteroides salyersiae
GGGTTATGAGCCCGACGGGATATCCTGGCTACCCTACCTCGCTATGATTCCACCTATTCCCATATCATATTTATATTTTTGTTGGGTTCGACGCGTTCGCCCATGTCGCATGACCAGAATAGTTCGACAGCATACCGCCATGTGAGAATGAATCATATCTTATCATGCTGGCTCATGAATGACGTGGAATCGCTGCGACCCCTGTGAGAAACAATCTGAACCGATCTTACGACCACACCTACCATGTGAAAGCGTACTTCGGATCAACAGCAATAATCTTCGATGGATCCGTTGCCATCCAACCGCCCGATCATCGGATATCCGGGATCAGAACAGGGACTTCAGGTGCAGTATGTCCTCTATGTGACCTTTGACCTTGACCTTCTTCGTCACATATGCCCTCATGGGCCTGAGCGTACCGTCGATGAGTGCCTGCAGGTTCTCGGGCGTGGTGGTGACAGTGATGTCTGGGTCATCTATGAGCTCTGCCTTATAGTCAACGATGTCGGCATGCTCGATCTTCATCGAATAGAACTCGTCCCCAAGATCGATGTTGAGTGTCTTCGTGATGGGTTCCACCTTGGCCTTGGTATCGGGATCCTTCTCCATCCTTCTCCTGAACTTATCGATCATCCTCTGAATCTCGGGCTCCATGCTCATCTATTCACCAATCCGTAATGCGCGTATTTTTCGATACCATAAGTAGTTTTCTTACTGGTTCCCAGGACCTCCTCACATCCGGGGGTGGCGAGCCGTTCTTCCTCACCCATGATTCGATGAAATCCATGGTCTTCCTGTCGCTAGGATATCCGCTGCCGATATCCACGCCGAACCTGTCCGCGATCTCCTCGATCATCCTGTCGCGCGTGACCTTGGCCACGATGGATGCGGCGGAGACCACGGGATACGTATCGTCGGCCTTGTGCTTCCCGACCACGGTCTCCCCGTTCACCATGGATGACAACTGTGTGGAGAACCTGGATTCGTTCACGTCGGGACAATCGGCGTATATCGCGGATACGGGTCTCTTGGACACCGCTCTGGCGAACATGCCCAATTCTATGGCATTCAACGATTCGGTGGCCATCAACGCATCTATATCGCTTGCGGATGCGATCTCTAGACGATAGTCATCGGCCACCTCCATGATGCGGTCGTACATCCTCTCCCTGGTCTTGGGCGTGAGCTTCTTGGAATCCTTCACACCTATCTCGGCGAGGGGGGACTCATCCTCGACATAAACAGCGCACACGACCAGCGGACCCATCACCGGGCCCCTGCCTGCCTCATCGACACCGCAGATCATGATGCGTGATGTCATCCCATGATGATAACATCTCCGTTGGAAGTTATACATCTACCAAAAAAATTGTTGATAAACGAGTTTTTATTTATATCAAGTATTAACGGCCCGCATATGATCCCAATATGTGATGTTCAGAATCGTAAGAATGAGACAGGTTTCAGTCTGACAAAGGTCGGTGTCACCGGCGTCAGGAAGTTGGTCCATGTCAAGAGACCGGACGAACATCGCAACGAACCGTTGGTCTGTGTGATCGATGTGTTCGTGGATCTCCCCGCGGATCAGAAGGGATCCCACATGTCGAGGAACCTCGAGGTCATCAGGGCGGTCGTGTCCGAATGTGTCAGGGAGCCTACGACAGGTATCGAGGACCTTGCCGTCATGATCGGTAAGAAGCTCCTCGAGAAGCATGAGTACGCAAGATTCTCCAATGTCAACATCGTAGCGGAATACTTCAAGGACAACATCACACCGCACGGCAAGGACACGACGGAGGTCTACAACCTTTATGGTAGGGCGAGATGCGAACGTGACGGAGAGATCACCAAGACCATAGGTGTGGAGGCCGTCGGTATGACCGCATGTCCCTGCGCACAGGAGAACGTCGCACAGACGCTCAACTGTTCCAAGGAGTGGCCCGTCATCACGCACAACCAGAGGAATGTCTGCACGGTGTACATGTCCATGGACGATGAGTACATGGTGGAGGCGGACGACCTCATCGATCTGATCAACTCATCGTTCTCGTCACCCACGTTCGAGGTGCTCAAGAGGGATGATGAGGCGGCAGTCGTGATCAATGCGCACAGGAACCCCAAGTTCGTCGAGGACATGGTCAGGGATGTGCTGAAGAAGATCGTCGATAAGTACACGGACCTTCCGGACGATGTGGGGATCGTCGTCAAGAGCGAATCGGAAGAATCCATCCATAAGCATAATGCGTTCGCCGAGAGGACAGCCACCTTGGGCGAACTCAGGAACTGAACATCCATCGGACCGTCCCCCGGATATCGGGGGAACGGTCCAGATGATCATCAAAGAAGTGTTTTTGCCTCTTCGGGCTCGATCTCGAGGGCTTTGAGCATATATTCGAGGGCTTTCTTCGCGAACGGGGCCCTCGCCTTGGGATCCTCCATGATCTCACCGTATGTCGCCATGACGTTGTTGAAGTATTCCACGGCGAACTCGGAGTAGAGCGATGCGGATCTGGATTCGTCGGCTTCCGCGGCCTCGCAGAATGCCCTCTCGGCCTCGTCGTATTTGTTGATGGAGATGCAGTATAATCCGTATGATTCGTAGTAATCGCACTGCGGATCCAATTCGATCGCCTTGTTGTAGGCTTCGATGATGTCCTCGTCCTTGACCTTGGCACCGAACATACCTGCTGCCATGTTACCGCACTCAGCCTTGTAGTACCAACACTCGGCATTATCGGGGTTCTCATCACAGAGTTTCTTGAATGATGTGTACGCTTTCTTGAAGTCTCCTTCATCCATAGCCTTCATTCCGGCCGCCAATTTCTTTGAGATGTCATCTGCCATCTTTATCGAACACAGTTAAGGTCTCTACCTTATAAACGATTACGGTGACCGCGCCCTATTTCACAACTCGATGACAGGGCCCTTCGATTCGATGATGATCCGCCTACGTCTCTACCGCATCTTGCCTCTGGAAACGCCGATGCGAAGTCGATAAATATCCCATATACGATGATATAATCGAACTTTGAACCGGTCACCTTTCGGCGACCGTAAGAGGTTTACCGTCCAATTAATTCGACGATAAGGCGGATTAATTGGAGGATCAGGGAGGCCTTTTGCAACCAGACTTCCTGATCCTTCTTCTCATCGGCGATCTTGTCACCTCCTTGAATTACTCAGAGAGTTCGTCTGCATACGGGTAGAAGCCCACGTATGCGGACTTCATCCCTGATGATCATGACCATCCATTCGATGATGATAAGAGCCGGATGCTACAGTTAACAAGTTAACACGGCACCCCCGGATCCGACCATCACAAGATGTTATCGATCACAGAGGGAATGGACATCGGAATGAGGCGACCGCATACCCGTGATGTGATTGTCCAAAAAATTATTCATCGTACTATAAACAGTCTTTTTCGTCGATTTTTCAACGAATATCGTAATTATGTATATGATATCCGTATTATAGCTACGAATTCAATCAACGAGCTCCTACTTCTTTTATATATGATTAACCGCTACTCGAAATGTACATCATATTAAGTGGTTAATATGTCGGTAGATAAGATCACGAACGAAGCCACATCGAGGACGAGGGCGCTAGGCATCATACTATTCCTAGCGATCGTCATCATCGCGGCATTCGTTTTCAAGCCTGAGGGCGGATTCGTCGGGACATGGTGGTCATTGGTACCTCCACTCGTTGCTATCATCCTTGCTCTCATAACCAAGGAGGTCTACTCCTCTCTATTCGTAGGTATTGTACTAGGAGCATTGTTCCTAGGTGACTTCAACTTAGAACAAACAATCGCAGCGGCCACAGGAGGATTCGCAGAATCATTCGGTATCCCTGATGATGATGGTGTCCCCGTTAATGCAGGAATCCTCGTGTTCCTTGTGGTCCTCGGTGTCATCGGTGTCCTGCTCTTCAAATCAGGCGGATCGAAGGCCTACGGAGAATGGGCACTCAAGCACATCAAGAGCCGCAGAGGCGCACAGTTCGCCACGTTCCTCCTCGGAGTCTGTATCTTCGTGGACGATTACTTCAACTGTCTAACGGTCGGTTCGGTCATGCGTCCTCTCACGGACAAGTTCAACATCTCCCGTGCGAAATTGGCATACCTCATCGATTCCACAGCGGCACCTATCTGTATCATCGCACCTGTGAGTTCTTGGGCCGCAGCGGTCGCATCGAGTCTCGGTAACACGACACTCCCCGAGGGAATGAATGCCATGGATGTCTTCATCCAGTGTATCCCCTACAACTTCTACGCATTGTTCACCATCGTGATGATCGTCTGCATCTGTCTCATGGATGTGGATTTCGGTCTCATGAAGGTCCATGAGGACAATGCAAAGAAGGGCGACATATACACCACACCCGAGAGACCGTACGAGAACGTATCGGACAACACGACATACGATTGTAACGGTCGTGTGATCGATCTCGTCCTTCCGATCGTGCTCCTGATCATCTCATGCGTCGTCGCTCTGCTCTACACCGGCGGATTCTTCAACGGTGTAGGTCTCCGTGATGCGTTCTCCAACGCCGACGCTTCGAGCGGTCTCGCCATGGGATCCATCATGGCACTGCTCATGATCATAGTGTACTTCATCATCCGTAAGGCCGCGGCATTCCCTGTCCTGTTGGACACACTGCCCCAGGGATTCCGTAACATGGTCCCTGCCATCCTGATCCTGATCTTCGCATGGACGCTCTGTGCGATGACCAACGGTCTCAATGCATCCGCATTCGTCGAGGACCTCCTCTCGGATGCCGGAAGCCTGAAGAACATGTTGCCTGCGATCTTCATGTTGGTCGCATGTTTCATCTCGTTCGCCACAGGAACGTCATGGGGAACCATGGGTATCCTGATCCCGATCGTCGTCCCTGTGTTCTCAGGTAACACGGACCTCCTGATCATCGGTATCGCGGCATCCATGGCCGGTGCGGTCTTCGGTGACCACTGCTCACCCATATCCGATACCACCATCATGTCATCCGCAGGTGCCGAATGCAGTCACGTCAACCACGTGTCCACCCAGGCCCCGTACGCCATATTGGTGGCCATAGTGAGTTTCGTGTTCTACGTCATCGCAGGATTCTGGAACTCATACATCGTAACCGTCATCGGTATCATCGCGATGGTCGCCATCCTGTACGGAATGAAGATGCTCAACGAGAAGAAGAAGGGGGTTGCGTCCGCATGAAGTCGAAGAACGTCATGTTGGCACTGCTCCTGACGGCGATGATCGTCGTTCCCGCGATCGCGGTCGCGGATGTCGATTTCTCCTCCGCAGAGGATGATGCCGCCGGAGATGACGAGAAGAAGGAGACCTCCCCATGGTTCGTGGGACTCTTCGCCATACTCTTCGTCGTCGCCATCGTGGTGCCTCTGTACATGAGGATGAAAGAGGAAAAGTGAAACCCTGCCCGGCATACGCCGGGCTTCTTTCTTTTTACGCGATAATGTTTATAATGGTCCGTCGAAATCATAGCCACGGTCTCAATGGACAGAGAAATAGTTGAAAGGGTCGCACGCATCGCACACCTCGACCTCACGGAAGAGGAATTGAACAAATACAGTGTGGACCTCGGGGAGATCTTGGAATACTTCGAGATGCTCGACGAGGCACCCGGTATGGAGAACATAGGATTCAATCCTGTGGAGATCGCGGATGCGTTCAGGGAGGATGAACCGAACATGGAGATCCCCGCTGAGGAATGCACCAAGGGCATGAAGACCTACGACGGATACATCAGGGGGCCGAGATTGGCATGAGCATGGATCTCAAGGCTCTGAACGACAAGTACGAGATGTTCGTCAATTTCTCGGAATCCGATCAGGATGACGGATTCACATTCTCCGCCAAGGATAATCTCACGTCCATAGACTTCGAATCCACCGCAGGTTCCAAGATCCTCGAGGGATACAGGGCACCGTTCGATGCCACCCCGATCAAGAAGATGAAGGAAGCGGGCGGAAGGCTCATCGGAAAGACCAACATGGATGAGTTCGGATTCGGTACGTTCTGTACGAACAGTGCGTTCGGGATACCGAAGAACCCCTTCGACCTCAACAGGTCATGCGGAGGATCGTCCGGAGGATCGGCATGTGCGGCCGCCGTGTTGGACGATCATGTCTCATTGGGTGTATCCACGGGAGGATCCATCGTATGTCCCGCATCGTTCTGCGGAGTGTACGGATTGGCACCGTCATACGGACGTGTCTCGAGATACGGATTGATAGACTACGGCAACTCGTTGGATAAGGTCGGATTGCTGTCGTTCAAGGCATCCGATCTCAGAAGGTATCTGCCGATCATATCCGGCAAGGATGTCCACGACCCCACGTCATGCGTACAGCCCGAATTGAGACTGGGAGAGAGGAAACTGAGATCGGTGGCCGTCCCCAAGGAGGCCGTCGAGGGCGATGGTATAAGCAAGGATGTCATGAAGGGCTTCGAAGAGAGTCTCGATATGCTCAGGTCCATGTCGATCGATGTGGAGTACATCAGCATGCCCACCCTGAAGTATTCCATCCCGGCATACTACGTCATAGCGACATCCGAAGCATCCACCAATCTTGCGAGGTTCTGCGGTATGAGGTACGGTCAGCAGGATGGCGATCTCACGCTCAAGTTCGACGATTACTTCACATCGTTCCGTTCCAAATACTTCGGTGACGAGGCCAAGAGAAGGATATTGTTGGGCACGTTCACCAGGATGGTCGGATATGCCGACAGGTACTACAACAAGGCACTCCAGGTTAGGGAGGCCATCATCGCCGATTACAAGAAGCAGTTCGAGAGGTTCGATGCCGTGGTGACACCGACCATGCCGTTCGTATCACCGAGGTTCGACGACATCTCCAAGATGTCCGCACTCGATTCGTACAAGGCGGATTTCCTCACGGTACCGCCCAACATCACCGGTATGCCCCACATGTCCGTGCCATGCGGTTATTCGGAGGGCATGCCCATAGGATTGCTGTTCACATCCGACCATTGGAACGAGGATGTGCTCATTGACATAGCGGAGAGATGGGATTCCGCCTTCGAGGTAAGACATGCGGAGGTGAAGGCATGAAGATCGGATTGGAGATACATGTACAGCTCCCTACCAGATCGAAGATGTTCTGCTCCTGTCCCACGACGGGTGCGGACCTCCCCAACACGCACGTGTGTCCCGTCTGTCTCGGTCTCCCGGGATCCAAACCGTCCCTGAACAGACAGGCGGTCATCCTCGGACTGACCATAGCCAAGAAGCTCGGGTGTTCCGTTCCTGATACGACATGGTTCTCGAGGAAGACCTACTTCTATCCCGATCTGTGTAAACATTTCCAGATCACGCAATACGATATGCCCATAGGTCTCGGAGGAGTGTTCTATCTCGGTAAGAAACCGATAAGGATCACGCGCGTACATCTCGAGGAGGATCCGGGTAAGACCAAGAGGGTCGGCGACGGATCGTCCCTCGTGGATTACAACAGATCGGGGATACCCCTGGTCGAGATAGTCACCGAACCGGACATCTCCACGCCCATGGAGGCAAGGGAGTTCCTCTCCGCGTTGCTCACGGAGATAAGGAGCGTCATCGATCTCGCCGACAACGGAGAGAGGAGCGTCAGATGCGATTGCAACATATCCGTCGGCAAGGAGAGATGCGAGGTCAAGAACGTCACCGGACTCAAGAACGTAGAGGCCTGCCTGAAATACGAGGTAGTGAGACAGACCAAGCTGCTCAAGGCGGGCGGTAAGGTCGAGCGCGAGACGAGACGTTTCGACGAGGAGAAGAAGGTCACGTTCTCCGCCAGGAAGAAGGAGTTCGAGGCCGATTACGGATACATCGGAGAGCCCGATCTCGGGATATATCACATAGCCAAGATCGCAGAATCCATCCAACTCCGCGAGTCACCATTGGTGAGGATCGCCAGATTCCAGAAGGAGTACGGCATGGAGGAGAGGATGGCGAAACAGATCGTCAACACATCCATGAGATTGGCGGATGTCTTCGAGACCATCGTCAAAGCGACCGATGTCCCGACCGCCACCACATGGGTGTCGGGTACGATCACCGCCAACTGGAAGGTCTTCGAACCTAATGCGGATGAGAAGATGGACGAGCTCGTAGGCATCGTCAGAGAGTACCATGAAGGCAACATCACCGACACCGAATGTAACATACGCCTGAAGGCCCTGATGACAGGAAGGACCGTGGAAGAGGCCTCTGCGGGCTGTGCCGACCTCGATGCGTTGGTGAAGAAGGTGCTCGACGAGAACCCGACCGTCATCGACGATTACAGGAAGAACGAGAAGGCCGCCAACAGGGTCATCGGTATCATAATGAAACAGACCGGCGGACAGTACTCCTCATCCGATATCGTGGATGCCACGAAGAGACTCATCGAAGAGAGGTTATGAACTCTCCGGGATAGGGTCCGAGTCCCTGTCCAGGGAACCGCATACCAATGTGGATCCCAATATCAGCAGGGCACCGATCCATCCCGTGGCCCCCAACTGCTCCCCCAGCAACAATGCGGAGAGCGAGAGCGTCACCACCGGCTCCATATACCCGTAGATGGCGGTGGTCTGTGCGGGGAGGTATCTCATCGTTCCGAAGTACATCAGGAACGTGCAACCCGTCGTGATCACACCCAATGCGATCAGACGTACGATATCCTCCGCGGTGAAGGATAACGAACCGAAGTCCACGGTCACGAGACAGTACACCAGAAGGATCAAGGTCGCTGCGGACAATTGCATCAGTGTCCTGTCGCATGCTCCGATCGTACCCAATCTCTTGTTGCACATGACCATGCCGCAGTAGCACAACGCCGCCAACAGACCCAATGATATGCCATAGATGTCGCTGCTCCCGGACATGCCCTGCTGTATCACACCGGATGCCATTGCCAATCCCAATATCGATAATATCACGCATATCAGCTTCGACAGGGTGAACCTCTCGCCCAACAGGAACGGGGAGACGATCATCACGAACACCGGCGCCATATAGTTCGCCAATGTCGCGAGGGATATGGTGGTCTGCTTGTACGCCTCGAACAATGCCAACCAGTTCAGTCCGAGGAACATCCCGGACAACAACAGCATCTTGAGATTGGAACGTACGTCCTCCTTGGACAGTCTGCTCCCGGTCAACAGCATCACGAGGACGATGAACAGGGAACCGATGAGTCCTCTGAACAGGACCATCACCGATGATGGCAATTCAACGCCCGCGGCCAACACACCTATCAGGCCGAACAGGCACATTGTGATGAACATGATCGGTCTGGGGTACTTGGCCATCAGATTCTGCGTGGGACCACCTTAAGAAGAAGATGTTGCGGGAGTGTGACTCCCGCTAAGATGTTCATTCCGTGTCCTCTTCCATGGCATCGATGTCGATGTCGTCCATGGCCAAGGACATGAGCTGGAGTTCCTCGAGCTTCTCGTCGTCGATCCTATCGGGTGAACCGTCGATGAGCGACTCCGCCTTCTTGTTCTTCGGGAAGGCTATGGCGTCACGGATGGTCTCCTTTCCGAGGAGTATCGCGATCACACGGTCCACACCGATGGCGATACCTCCGTGGGGAGGTGCACCGTATCTGAGGGCCTTGATGAACCAACCGAAGTTCTCCTCGATCCTCTCGTCCGAGAGTCCGAGCTGGTGGAGGACCTCGATCTGTACCTCGGGCCTGTTTATCCTCATGGATCCGGAACCGAGCTCGTTACCGTTGAGGAGTATGTCGAAGCATGCTCCCTTCTTGTAGTTGTCATAGGGAAGTACGAACGGGTGGTGGAACGCATCCTTCTTACCGGAGACGGGATCCACCTCGAACATCGGACAATCGACGAGCCAGTGGAACTGGAAGGTACCCTCGGGAACGAGTCCGAGATCCGCTGCGAGCTGCCTCCTCATGAGTCCCGCTCCCTCGAGCGTCCTCTTCCAGGGACCCGCCATGAGGAAGATGAGATCCCCTTCCTCGGCCTTCATGGTCTCCTTGATGCCCTTCTTGTTGTCGTCCGTGAAGTACTTGACGATGTTGCTGTCCAACTCCCCGTCGACGACCCTCATCCATGTGAGTCCTCCGAGTCCGAACTTCTTCGCCAATGCGATGTACCTGTCGACATCGTTCCTTCCGATCTTATCGCCGGCGATGTCCTTCTTGAGGTTCATACCGACGATGATGCCGCCTTCGGCGACGATCTTCTTCATGATGCCGTAGTTGGTCTCCCTGAAGACCTCGGTGAGCTTCTCCAAAGGCAATCCATACCTGAGATCGGGTTTATCGGAACCGTATCTCTCCATCGCTTCCATGTAGGAGATCCTCGGGAACGGGATCTGGAGTTCCTCTCCGTACAATCCCTTCCAGATGTATGCGAACATCCTCTCCATGTTGTCCTGGATGTCCTTCTCCTCGATGAACGACATCTCCATATCGAGCTGCGTGAACTCGGGCTGCCTGTCCTTCCTGGAGTCCTCGTCACGGAAGCATCTCGCCACCTGGTAGTAACGGTCCATACCCGCGACCATCAGCATCTGCTTGTAGAGCTGGGGCGACTGGGGGAGTGCGTAGAACGTACCGGGGTGCACCCTGGAGGGTACGACGTAGTCCCTCGCTCCCTCGGGCGTGGATTTGGCGAGCATCGGCGTCTCGATCTCGAGGAATCCCTGTGATTCGAGATACTGCCTCGCAAGGTGGACGAACTTGCTCCTGAACTCTATCGCCTTGATCATCTCGGTCCTTCTGAGATCGAGATATCTGTACTCGAGACGGACATCCTCGGACGGCAATACACCCTCCTTCTGGTCCCCTATCTCGAACGGCGGTACCTCCGATTTGCTGAGAAGCTCCGCAGATGTTATGAGGACCTCGACTTCACCCGTCTTATTGCGGGCGTCCTCCGTTCCGTCGACCCTCTTCCTGACAATACCATTGACAGAGACTGCCGACTCACGGGTGAATGTCTTCATAACATTGGCAAGTGCCTGTGCGTCCGTCCCGGCAGGAAGGTCCTCCGGGTCGAATACGATCTGGGTGATCCCGTATCTGTCGGCGAGGTCGATGAAAGCGACCCCTCCGTGATCCCTGGAGAATCTTACCCAGCCCTGCAGGCATACCTCTTTTCCCAGATCCGATGATCTGAGGTCTCCACAGGTGTGCGTTCTTCTCATTTCATTTACCCTCTTTTGAGGTTTATACGCGACCCCATCCTAGAGGGATAATAAAAGGATTTAGGTCATGGTCATGATCGGACCCGTCATCATTCGTCCATGATCGGCGGAATGTAGTCCATAGGGTCCTTCATCATGTTGAGGACGACGGATGTGTTCGTCTTGTTGACACCGTCTATCATGAGGATGGATTTGACGATGTTAGAGAACTCCTCCCTCCCTCTGCATGCGACCCATGCGATGGAATCGCATTCGCCCGTGACATCGAATACGGCGATGACCTGGGGTATGGCGGTTATCTTCTCCTGCACGCCCAACATGTTCTTGTCCACATAGATCTGGATTATACCCATGAAGTCGAATCCCAGCCTCATGTAGTCGATCTTGGCACGATAGCCGTTGACGACTCCCTTCGTCTCCAACGCCTTGACCCTTTGGATCAATGTGGTCGGGTGGATGCCCAACTGTTTGGCGATCTGCCTGTAAGACCCCTGACTGGAGGCGGACAGCATATCGATGATACGCCTGTCCAATTCGTCGAATTCACTGAAATCCGCCATATGTACACCCTATTGCTACATCCATATGTCAAACGTCTAATTAATGATACCCCTCGACCTTCGGCCTTTTGTCGCCTTCGTGTTCGAGGACGTGTGCAGGGAAGAGCTCCGCAGATATCTGCTATCGGATGTGATGTGTGCGGAATATGAAAGAAATCGGGACAGGGCATAGCACCCGATAGGAAGGATGACAGGGCCTACGTCGCAGGATGCGATGGGGAACTCGTATCATCTACAGGTAGTCGAAGATATTAACGATGAGAGAGATGAGGGGCCGATATCATGACCGATGAACTGTTCAGAGATGATGCATATGTTTCGGAGTTCGAGGCCGAGATCACATCCGTCGATGGAGACTATGTGACACTCGGTGGCACAGCGTTCTATCCCGGAGGCGGCGGACAGGTGTGCGACACCGGTATCATCGGCGGGGTCAAGGTGGTCGAGGTCAAGGAATCCAAAGGGGAGATACTGCACAAGGTCCCGGGTCACAGATTCTCGGTCGGCGACAAGATATGGTGCAGCGTGGATTGGGACAGACGTTACGACCTCATGAAGGGACATACCGCGGAACACCTCCTGTTCAACTCCCTGCATCGCCAGGATCCCGAGATCAACATAGTCAAGATATTCATATCTCCAGAATCCAAGTATGTGGTCGTGGACAGGGACATCGGATGGGACAAGATATCCGATGCGATACGTTTCGCCAACAAGGTCATCCTCGAGAACCACACGGTCAGGAGGAGCATGATGAGCAGGGACGATCCCGATATCTCGAAGATACGCGTGAAGTTGGACCGTATCGAGGAGAACGAGATCAGCGTCGTGGAGATAGAAGGAGTGGATCTCGCGGCCTGTTGCGGCATACACGTGATGGAGACCGAGGAGATCGGTGCATTGTTCGTCACCAAGAAGACGTCCGCAGGGAAGGAAGGTGTGGAGATACACTTCGAGATCGGGGACAAGGCCATAGACGGATCGATGGCACTCGCCACATCATGTCTCTCGATCATCAGCGACCTCGGGAGCAAGCCCTCCGATATCGAGAGGACGGTATCTAACATGAAGCATGAGTTGGAATCGTGCAAGAGGATGCTGAAGGAATCCGCCGTGTCCGCATTGGATTCGCTCGAACCCGTGAGGATTGGTGATACCAATGTATATTCTGGCATATTCCACACGTCCGACCGTTCCGTGCTGACGGATGCGGCAGAGAGATTCAAAGGTGAGGGAGCGGTCGCCGTGCTCATCGGAGCGGGAGACAACCTCACGGTACTGTTGGCATCCGGTGACAAGAGGGTGGACTGTAAGACCATACTCTCGGGTACGCTTGCAAAGTTCGGAGGACGCGGAGGAGGGAAACCCGACTTCGCACAGGGCGGTGTGACCGACACATCGGTCAAAGAGGAGTTGCTCGGATCGTTGATCGAGGCAGTGAAGGGCTCTCTCGAATGAAAAACGTTTAATCGGAGTCCACATATTGTGATAACATGCCTGGAATGAAGGGTATCAACCCACGTCAGATGAAACAAGCCATGAAGAAGATGGGTATCACGAACGCATCCATCGATGCGGTGGAGGTCATCATCAGATGCCGCGACAAGGATATCGTGATCAGCAACCCCGACGTCAACGCGATGACGATGCAGGGTTCGACGACCTATCAGATCTCCGGCGACGTATCGGAGAGGGCACCGGGCACGACATCGGATGACATCACATCGATCCCCCAGGAGGATATCGAATTGGTGATGTCACAGACGCAATGCGACCGCGAGAAGGCGATCGAGGCGTTGGAGGCATGCGGCGGACAGCCGGCAGAGGCCATCCTCAAGATAATGACGGAGTGATATCGATGTGCTTGGCAATACCCGGTAAGATCGTATCGATCGATGACGACATCGCCGAGATAGACTTCGGCGGTGTGATGAAGAAGGCGAACGTATCGATGGTCGAGGCCGATGTGGGCGATTGGGCGGTCATCCATGCGGGATTCGCGATAGAGGTCATGGACGAGGACGATGCTCAGGAGACCATAAGGCTCTGGAACGAGGTCCTCGATCACGACGACGTCGAGTTCAAGTGAACTCTGAACACAAACCGACCGTTCGCGGTCGATTCCCTTTTTCTACATCCTTGAATTGGTTTAGGGCAGTTCGTATCCTTCGATC
>CAVGUW010000036.1:0-13164 GCA_963632775.1 Bacteroides salyersiae
AATCTTGGCAATATATGGTGTCTCTCGTTTGTTGTGATACTCATCGGTTGTTATTTCATGTCCTACCTAAAATGGAGTCGAGTGGTAACCAGTGCATCCAAGGATAGAGCTTCGAGGAGATTATCGGAGTACAGTATCAGGTGTCCGTTTCTCCTTACGTTCGGATGTAGGATTGATCAAGTGGTCTATCGTTCAGACGATCCTCGTATTTTAGAGTCTTCTGAACCCACGGAATGTCCAATGCGATAACGTCCTCACGGCGTATCTTATCGTTCCGATCAGACTGCGGCTCTTGCCTCCGACGGTGACCGTACCATCCTTCAGTGCATCCATGACATCATGCCATGTCCTGCACGTATCGGGTATCTCCACATACGCCTCACCGATATGTCCGGGGCTGTGCGCATCGCTACCCGCGGTGATGATCTTGCCGAATCTCTTGGCCAATCTGGTGCATTTGAAGTTGGCACCGGATAATGATCTGGCGTTGAACGCCTCCACGCCGTCGAACTCGTCGATGACGTTCTTGACGCCTATCCCCGTCACCCATCTGTACGGGTGTGCGGCTATCGCGATGCCTCCCGCTTCATGTATCGCTTTTATCGTATCTTTGATCGAAAGACCGGGCTCTATCCTCGATGATATGCCGTATGCGAGGATATGTCCCTCGGAGGAGGATACCTCCTCCGCAGGGACCACTATTATCCTACCGTTGTCCTCCAGATCCGCGAATGCCTTCCACTCGTTGTGATCGGAGACGGCGACACATCCGATGCCGTGCTCTATCGCAGACTCGATTATCTCCTGCGGTGTGGATTGTCCGTCGTCAGAGTAGCACGAATGCACGTGCAGATCCGCCCTCATCTTACGTTTGCCCCGTCCGTGATGTCCTTATCGACGGTAGCGATGCATCCCTTCCCATCGGACAGCGGTCTGATGCTTCCGTCCGTGTCGACGATCGCGACGATGCGTGACGGCGAACCCTCAGGGAGATCTATATCCTTTCCACCGTCGATGTTGAACTTACCGTCCTTCACCGTGGAGACCTTGAGATTCACCTTCGCGAAGTCCTCGTACTCGATCTTCGCCTCACAGTTGTCCAATCCGGAGTTGATCGGTGTGCCGTTGGGTGCATCGATCGAGGGTTTCAGCAGGAGCACCGTGGATCCTCCCAATTCCTCATCGTCCGCAGCGAGGAGCATACCTTCGGACTTGATACCGCGGAGCTTCCTCGGTTTGAGGTTCTTGAGGCACAGTACCTTCCTGTTGAGCATCTCATCCTTCTTGTAGAAGGCCTTGAGGCCTGCCACTATGGACCTGGGCTCATCCTCACCGACATCCACCTTCATCTGGTAGAGCTTGTCCGCATCCGGATGGTCATCTATCCACACGATCTGCGCCACACGTATGTCCAATTTCCTGAAGTCGGCGAAGGGACCTGTGATCTCCTTCTTCTCCTCCTTCTTCTTGGGTGCTTCCTTCTTCTCGGGACCGTCGATCCATTCCTTCGGTACCTCGATCCTCTTGAACACCGGGACAGGCTCCTTCAACTGCGTACCTACTGCGATGGGTTCCATGGCGGAATCCAATCCGGCATCCCTGATTGAGCATCCCATTCCGAGATAATCCCATATCGTCTCGGATGCCTTGGGCATGAACGGCCATGCCATCAATGCCAACGCCTTCGTCAATGTGAGTGTGGCGTTCATCACGTGACCGCATGCGACCTTATCCGTCTTTATCAACGCCCACGGTGCCTTCTCCGCGAAGTACTTGTTACCCTCGCTGGAGAGGTTCATGACAACTTTGATCGCTTTCTTGAAATCGCATCCGTCGAGGCATTCCTTGTATTCCTTCAAAGCTTCCTCGATGAATCCCAATATGTGCTTCGTCTCGGCATCGTTGCCTTCGGGCACCGTGCCGTAGTTCTTGAATGTGAAGCTCAGACTCCTGTGCCAATAGTTCCCGAGGTTGGATGCCAACTCGTTGTTCACCTTCGTCTCGAAATCGGTCCATGTGAACTCCGAATCGTGCGTATCGGGCATTACCGCCGAGAGATAGTATCTCAGCACATCCGCATCGAAGTGCTTCAGGACCGAGGGTATGTCTATGGCACCGCCCCTGCTCTTCGACAGTTTCCCGCCCCTGAACATGAGATACTCGTTCGCAGGTATGTCGTACGGGAGATTCAATCCGCCGTATCCCATGAGGATCGACGGCCAGATGATGGAGTGGAACGGGATGTTGTCCTTTCCGAGGAAGTAGTGGTTCTTGACCTCGGGATCCTTCCAGAATCCTTCCCAATAATCGGGCTTACCGATGATCTTGCTGTATTCCTTGGATGCGCTCAGGTATCCTATGACAGCATCGAACCATACATAGATGACCTTGTTCTCCCATCCTTCAACGGGTACCGGGACGCCCCATTCCATGTCCCTGGTGATCGCACGGTCGTTGAGACCGTCCTTCAGCCAGTTGGTGGTGAACGTCTTCACGTTGGGTCTCCAGAAGTCCTTCTTGTCCAAATACTCCATCAGAGGCTTCTCGAATGCCGAGAGTTTGAGGAAGTAATGTTCCGTGGCCCTGACCTCGGGTTCCGCACCGCAGTTGATGCAGTGTGCGTTCTTGAGATCCCCTGCCTCGAACGTCTTACCGCAGGAATCGCACTGGTCCCCGCGGACGTTCTCCGCTCCGCAGTCGGGACATACGCCCTCAACATATCTGTCGGGAAGGAACTTCCCGCATTTGGGGCAATAGTACTGATTGGATTCCTTCACGTACAGGTATCCGTTCTCGAGGAGTCTGAGGAACACATCCTGGACCACTTCCTTATGGTTCTCGGTGTGCGTCTTCGTGAACAGCGAGAACTCGATCTCCATGTCCTCGATGGCCTTCTTGTTGATCGCATGATATCTCTCTGCGATGACTTCCGGCGTCACGTGCTCCTTCTCGGCACTGACCGTGATGGGTGTACCGAACTGATCGGAACCCGAGACCATCATGACCTCGTTCCCCAGGAGCTTGTTGTATCTGCTGAATATATCGGGCGGCAATATCGAGCCGGCCATGTGACCTAGATGGATCACTCCATTCGCATAGGGCCATGCGACGCATACGAGAACCTTGGACATGATTCCCGGCTATGTCTCATTCATATATATTTTTGAGCGCGACTACGCTTCCACGGGCTTGGTCATATCCTTCGTGTTGTCCTTCATGAGGCTTTTGAGCAATGTGTAGCTCCAGACACCTGCGATGATCGAACCAGCGATCTCCATGGCCACGATACCCCACACTATCGACACGAACGATCCCACGAGCGCGACCAGTATGCCGCTCGAGATCAGTTGCGTACCGTTCCTGATCAGTGTGCATATGAACGAGCACAATCCCTTACCGACGGCTTGGAACAGTCCGACGGCTACGAAACCCCATGATGCGAACGGTAGGAATATGCAGATGATCCTCAGACAATCCACCATGCTGTCCCTCAGAGGGATCGTGGACTCGGAGTATGTGAATATCAGTACCATGAACTCCGCGAATATCTCGGTGATGGCAACCAGTACCAACATCAGGATGAAACAGAATCTGAACGAGTACATGTAGGCGACATTCATCTTGTCGAAGCGTTTCGCACCGTATGCGGCACCCAACACGGGGACTATGGCCCCACCGATCGCCATCAGGGGGATCATCAGGATGTTGACCAACCTCCATGTGGAGGAGTAGATGGCGACACCGTTGGTACCCTGGTCCGAGAGGACTATGATGAAGTTCATCACCATGGAGATGATCGACATGAGGACCATCTCGCAGGATGCCGGGAGACCTACCTTGAGGATGTCCACATCCGTCTCCTTGTGGAGCGGGATGAATTTCCTCCTGAGCTTGATGAACGTGTCCTTCTTGACGAAGTACCAGTAGAGCATCATGACGAACGATATCGCCACAGCGATGGCGGTCGCCCATGCCGCACCCGCCATACCCATGCCGAGACCGAGTTTGAAACCGATGTCGATACCGAACACCTCACCCATCACATCGCTGTATATCAGCAACGGATCGAGGATGATGTTGATCACCGCAGCAACGATCTGCGTGACCATCGATCTCTTGGATGCACCCTCCGCTCTCAGGAGGTTGCTGAAAAGTCCGTTGAGGAGGAATATGAGCGTGCACAGGAAGACCGGTGTGCCGTATTCCACACAATAATCGATGGTGTCACCCGCACCCATGGCTATGAGTATCGGTCTCTGGAACAGGAGGAGGAGGACCATGGCCACGGCACCGCCTATGGTGACGAGGACGATCGATTGCATTGCGGCCCTGTCGGCCGATGCCTTGTCCTCACGACCTATGTGACGTGCGATCGCGGACGATGCTCCGACACCGATACCGTTACCGATACCGATGAGGATGAAGAAGAGGGGGAACACGAAACCGACCGCGGCCAACGCATCGGGGCCGAGACCCGCGACCCAAACCGCATCGATGAGATTGTTCAGCGACTGTGCGACGAGACCGACGATCATCGGTATCGCCATCAGCAACACCGCTCTCTTCGGGTTGCCTAGTAACGTATCCACACCTTTGGTATTCTCTCCTTCCATCTTGAACACCTATATCCGTTCCTCACGACCAGGACCTATATAAGTATGACCGATTCGCCACATCCAGTCCGACGTGTCCATCCTCTTAATAACAACATTAATAACGGGGACGTCATAACCGCATCCCATGAGGATAGCTGCTGTCATCAAAGATAGATGTCAGAACAAGAAGTGCAATCAGGAGTGCATAAAGTTCTGCCCGCTCATGAGAACGGGTGTGGATTGCATAATATTGGGAGAGAGGGGAAAGCCGATCATCTCGGAGACGCTCTGTGCCGGTTGCGGTATATGCGTCAACAAATGTCAGTTCGATGCGATCAAGATCATCGGACTCGCCGATGAGCTCAAGAGCGAGATGGTGCACCAATACGGCGAGAACTCGTTCCGTCTCTACAGACTCCCCGTCCCCAAGAAAGGGGTCGTGACAGGTATCCTCGGACCCAACGGTATCGGTAAATCCACCGCGATCAAGATGCTCTCGGGCATAGAGGTACCGAACCTCGGCAGATACGACGATCCCCCTTCCAAGGAGGAGGTGCTGCAGCATTTCGCGGGTACCGAGATGCACGACTATCTTCAGAACGTGTACGAAGGGAAGATAAGGACGGCCACGAAGCCTCAGTATGTCGATAAGTTACCGTCACAGGTGAAGGGTGTCGTCAGGGACCTGTTGTCGAAGGTGGAGGAGAGGATGACGGTCGAGGAGGCCGCCAAGGAGTTCGATCTCACGGAGGTCCTCGACAGGGAATTGTCCAAGCTCTCCGGAGGAGAGTTGCAGCGTCTTGCGATGGCTGCTACGATGATGAAGGATGTGGATGTGTACTTCTTCGATGAACCCTCATCATATCTCGATATCTATCAGAGGGTGAAGATGGCGAGGCAGATCAAGGCCCTCTCCGAGACGAAGCAGGTCGTCGTCATCGAGCACGATCTTGCGATATTGGATTTCCTCGCCGATAATGTGAGCGTGGTATACGGTACAGAGGGAGCGTACGGAGTGTTCACGCTCTCGCGTCAGGTGAGGACGGCCATCAACGTCTACCTCGACGGTTATCTCCCGGAGGAGAACATAAGGTTCCGCGACAGGCCCGTGGAGTTCTTCGCCACACCTCCCAGAGGGGAATGGAACACGGCGAATCTCGTCGAATTCGATACTATAAAGAAGAACTTCGGCGAGTTCAACCTGACCGTGAATCCCGGTGCCATAAAGATCGGTGAGACAGTCGGTGTCGTCGGTCCGAACGCCACCGGTAAGACCACGTTCGTCAAGATCGTCGCAGGGGAGATCGAGGCGGACGAGGGTAAGTTGGACACCAAGCTCAAGATCTCATACAAACCGCAGTACATCACACCCGATTTCGACGGTACCGTCAAGGACCTCCTCTACACCGAGGCGTTCGATGTCATCGACACGGGATTCTTCCAGACCGAGGTGTTCGAGCCCCTTTGCATCAAGCATCTCATGGACAAGCAGGTGAAGAACCTCTCCGGAGGAGAGTTGCAGCGTGTCGCGATCACGCTCTGTCTCGCCAAGGAGGCTGACATCTACCTTATCGACGAGCCTTCGGCATATCTCGATTCCAACCAGAGGATGAATGCCGCGAAGACCATCAGGAGGATGATGGAGAAGTCCGGTAAGAGCGGGATGATCATCGACCACGATATGTACTTCCTCGACATGGTCTCGGATTCCATGATGGTATTCGGAGGCAACCCCGGTCACGAGGGTATCGCCGACGGTCCCTTCGATATGAGGGAAGGCATGAACAGATTCCTGAAGGCCGTGGACATCACGTTCAGAAGGGATGCGGAGACGCACAGACCCAGGATCAACAAGCCCGATTCCAGGTTGGACAGGGAGCAGAAGTCCAAGGGCGAGTACTACTACGCCGATCCCACCGCGAGCGGGAAGAAGTGATGTCGGCGTATGCCGACATCCTACCCATCCTTATCGATACGTTGTAATTTAGCCTAGGCTAAAAAACAAAATGAATATATATAGCCACAAAAATGTCTGGGTATGATTTCAAGGGCGGACACACACGTCCACACCTACTATTCAGGGACCACCAATTACAAGGCCCTGAGGTTCCCCGAGTCGGTGACCACTCCCCAGGAACAGGTCGAGACCGCGAGGAGCAACGGGATGAATCTCCTTTGCATCACGGATCATGATGCCATAAAGGGTGCATTGGTGGCGCAGGAATATGCGAAACAGTACGATGACTTCACCGTCGTTATCGGAGAGGAGATAACCACCGCTGACGGGGAGGTATTGGCATACGGATTGAACGAACTGATACCGCCGGAGCTCTCCATCGAGGAGACCATGGACAGGATCCGTTCGCAGGACGCGCTCGCCGTGGCACCGCACCCATACAGTTTCTATCTTAGGTGTCTCAGGGACAGGATCAAGGACCTCGATCTCGACGGTATCGAGACGATCAACGGCGGTCATGTGGACAAGTATACGAACACGAAGGCACAGATGGTATTCGATAAGAATCCCGGAAGATGGGCGGCGTTATCCGGTAGCGATGCGCATTCCACATACACCGCGGGATACAATTGGACCGAGTTCGAGGGATACGGTGAGGAGGACTTCAGACACGCCATCCTCAAGAAGAAGACCATCCCATGCGGAGCACCGGCGCCCGTGATCACACAGGTCCAATGGAGCATCAAGGTCGTGACCGATGCCCAGTTGATGATGATGAAGGCCTTGGCCGGTAAGCTCGAACCGATGCCCGACAATCCGTTGATAACAAAGATATTAAGCCTCTCAACCGTTAAAAGGGTCGCAGGTATCATAGGCGGCAGTATCTACCTCATACCTCCTGTACCCTACATCGGTGCATTCGCCGCCACGAGATGGTTGGAGAAGAAATCACAATTGCTCCTCAACCAGATCGAGTACAAATTGGAGGCGAGCAATTGTCCCAGACCACGTATAAAGTGATAGTCCGTATCCCCGAGGATTTCTCCGAGGAGTTGATGGATGCCATAGACCAGGTCATCGAACCCCTATACCCCGGGTACGACAGGTGCTTCAGCATCATCAGATCGACGGGGACATGGAGATCGTTGGAAGGTTCCGATCCATACAATGGTGAGATAGGTAAGATAACCGTTGCGGACGAACTCACCATCGAATTCATCTGCAGGGATTCCGAGATCAAGGAAGTGCTGAGGACGATAGAGAGGATCCACCCCTATGAGGAACCGGGTATCGACGTGATCCCGTGCATAGGGTGGAGATCCCTCCTTCACTGACCTTCGTCCTTCGGTCTGTACGTGTACATACCGTCGAAGATCCTCTGTAACCTGTGGGTCTTCAGACTGTTGAACCTGTACTCGTACTCCTCCTCGTCCAACAATCCCATCTCCACATATCTCTTCAGCATATCGAACGCGAGGTCGTATGCGGCATCGATACCGACGATGACATCGATGTATCTGTTCCTGAAGTTGAGCTTCTTGGGAATGATGCCTCCGTTATCGGAGAGCAATCTCTCCTTGATGGTCGGGTAGAGCTTGAGGTTCGCATCGCATGCGGCCTTGGCATCCTCGTATCTCTCGGAGTCGATGTAGGCATCGATCAGCATCTCGTTGATGAGGAACATCTGATAGTCATCCATGTCGCATATCTCATACACCTGCAGACAGAGGAATACAGCGAACTTGGGATTCTCGTCCGTCAAGGCTTCGCTGATCATCGAGGAGAATAGGGCATATCTCGAAGAACGATCAGCTTTCCCAAGATATCTCGTCAATTTCATCCTGTCCGCATCGCTCAGTGATGCGTACCAATCTTCCAACTTCAAATCGATGATCTGTTCGGGGACCGACATCTGATGACCTCATCAGCCCAAATCGATTCGAGCGATTTAATCCTTATCAGGCTCAGAGGAGCCACGGAACCATGAGAAGTATGCGCCTATCACACTGAATGCGATACAGATCGCCCATGCGTATTTCAGCACATCCACGAATATGCCGTAGTTGGACGGGTCCAATGCGGTATCCGTACCCATGAATACCGATATCAGGCATGTGGCGAGACCCATCGAGAGCATCATACCGCTCTGTCTGAAGACGGCTATCATACCGGATGCCTGGTTGTACTGTTTCGCTCTGACATAGGACATCACGGCATTGGTGTTCGGTGCGGCGAACATACCGTATCCCGCACCCATGAAGACCTGCGAGACGTAGATCATGGGGTAGTTGATCGTGACGCTGGTACTGATGAACAGGATCACGAGGCCGACACATAGCGACAGCATCCCTATGGTCGGGAGTATGCGCTTGTCCATCCTATCGGACATCTTGCCGGAGATCAATGTGGTGATGACCTGTACCGTGGGCTGTATCATCATCACGAAACCTGCCTGCGTAGCGGTCAGCAGACCGATACCCTGTAGGTATCTGGAGAGGAAGAATGCGACGCAGAACGATGCGGCATAGTTGAGGAACAGTGCGACCATGGACCTTCTGAATGCGGTGTTACGGAACAGTTCCCCGTGGAATATCGGGTATTCTTGTTTGGATTCGAATCTTACGAATCCGATGATTATGACGGTACCGACGGCCATCATCGCTATCGCATACATCTCAGGCAACGATATCAGACCGAACATCAGTATCGCAATACCGGTCACATAGATGGCGGAACCGGTGCCGTCGAAGACCTTGTCCGGCGAACTGATGTTGTCCTTGTATTGGGACATCATCGCTGCCGCCAAGAGCATTATGGGTATCAACAGCAGGAACAGGGACCTCCAACCGAACATATCGGTCAGGAATCCCCCTATCACAGGACCCAAGGACGCTCCGAGATACACACAGGCGGTGTTTATCCCCAACGCCCCTCCGCGCTCGTGCGGAGGATACACATCCGCTATCATCGATACGCATGTACATGAGGTGAACGCGGTACCTGCGGCGGTCAGACCTCTGAAGATGTAGAGGAAGACGATGTTCGGGGAGAATATCGAGCACAGCGCTCCGACGGAGCCTATGATCGAACCCCAGATGAACGTACGTTTCTTTCCGTATATGTCCGCCAACCTGGATGCGGGCAGGAGGCACATCACGGATACTATGAAGAATACGCTGGATACCCAACCCAGCTCGTGTTCGCTGCAACCGAGGTCGCTCTGGATCGCACCCAGGGCGAGGTTGAGCATGCTTCCAGCAAGAGGGTTGACGAATATCGCCAAGCACGAGGCCCCGAGGACCAGGTGTTTCACCCTCTTGCTGTATTCGGTCATTGGCTGTTCATCCCTGCGGAGATCATCCTGCGGTTCTTGTCGAGGAGATCCATCTTCTTCGCGGGGATGCTCTTGACGAGTCCCTTATCCAGATTCTCCTCGGAACAGAACTTGGTCTCCTTCCACAGCCTTCCGACTATGACCATGTTCGCGGCACCCTTGACACCCGCATCCTCGGAGAGCTTAGAGGCCGGGATGTAGATGACATCGACATCCTTCCTCTCAACCTTCTTATCGATCAATGTGGAGTCGAGGATGATCATCCCTCCGGGGACGACGTCGTTCTCGAACTTCTCCAACGATGGGAGGTTCATGGCCACCAATATGTCCGGATTCGTCACGAGGGGCGAACCGATCTTGTTATCGGAGATGCACACCGAACAGTTGGCGGTACCGCCTCTCATCTCCGGTCCATATGACGGAAGCCAGGAGATCTCCTTGCCTTCCATCATACCGGCGTATGCGATCACCTTTCCGGAGAAGAGGACACCCTGTCCTCCGAAACCTGCGAAGAGTATGTTGAGGTCCTTCATTCCTCTCCCTCCCCGACATCCTTGTACACACCGAGCGGATAGTACGGGAGCATGTTGTCCCTGAGCCATTGGATGGCGTCCCTGGGCGACATACCCCAGTTGGTCGGACATGTGGATACGACCTCGATGATGCAGTATCCTTTGCCGGCCATCTGATACTCGAAGGCCTTCTTTATCGCACGCTTGGCGGCATTCACGTTCTTGACGCAATCCACGGTCACACGCTGTGCGAGTGCGACACCGTCCAACGAGGAGAGGAGTTCGCACACCCTTATCGGGTTACCGGCCACCTTGACATCCCTTCCGTAGGGTGTGGTCTGCGTGACCTGTCCCGGGAGCGTGGTGGGTGCCATCTGACCTCCGGTCATACCGTAGATGGCGTTGTTGATGAAGATCGCGACGATGTTCTCGCCCCTTGCGGCCGCATGTACGGTCTCTCCCGCACCTATCGCCGCAAGATCCCCGTCACCCTGATAGGTGAACACGACGTTGTCCGGTCTCGCCCTCTTGACACCGGTCGCGACAGCGGGTGCACGTCCGTGGGGAGCCTGCACCATATCGCATCCGAAGTAGTTGTACGAGTATACCGAGCATCCGACGGATGCGATACCTACGGTCTTACCTTCGATACCGAGTTCGTCGATGACCTCGGCGACGAGCCTGTGGACGATACCGTGGGTACATCCGGGGCAGTAGTGGAACGGGACATCGAGCAGTGCCTTCGGCCTCTCTCCCTTGATCTTCGTCATTGTAACCCTCCATTTATGGACATGATCTTGTCATAGACCTCTTTGGTGGTCGGGATCATACCTCCGGTACGTCCGTAGAACTCCACCGGTCTCTTGCATTCGGTAGCGAGTCTGACATCCTCGACCATCTGTCCCATGTTCATCTCGACGTCGAGGAACACCTTGACGTGGTCGACATGCTTCTTCAACGTTTTATCCGGGAACGGCCAGAGCGTTATCGGTCTGATCAGACCTACCTTCACGCCTTCGCTCCTCGCCTTGTCTATCGCGGACCTCGAGACCCTTGACGATGCTCCGAACGCGACGATCATGATCTCGGCATCATCGCAGAGGTATTCCTCCGCTCTCTGCTCGTTCTCCTTGATCTTGGCGTATCTCTCGAACCTCTCGACGTTCATCCTCTCCAGTACCGGCGGGTCGGTGTTGAGCGAGTTGATCACGTTATGCTTCCTCTGATTCTTGTGACCGCATGCGGCCCATTCCTTGGAATCGTTATCCGGTTCCTTCATCTCCGGAAGGACGACGGGCTCCATCATCTGACCGAGCATACCGTCGGAGAGGACCATCGTCGGTACCCTGTACTTATCGCCGATGTCGAAGGCATCGGAGATCAGATCAACGGTCTCCTGTACCGTGGACGGGGCGAATACGATCAGATGGAAGTCACCGTGACCCAAGGATCTCGTCGCTTGGTAGTAATCGGACTGTGAAGGTTGTATGCCTCCCAATCCGGGTCCGCCCCTCTGTACGTTGACTATGAGGCAGGGGACATCCGAACCCGCTAGGTACGATATCCCTTCGGACATGAGGCTCACACCGGGGGATGAGGTGGATGTCATCGCCCTGACGCCCGATGCGGCCGCACCGAGGACCATGTTGATCGATGCAACCTCCGATTCTCCCTGGAGATATACCCCTCCGATCTTCGGCATCCTCTTGGACATGTATGCCGCGACCTCAGTCTGGGGTGTGATCGGATAGCCGAAGAAGTGCCTGCAACCTGCCGCGATGGCGGCCTCTGCGATGGCCTCGTTACCTTTCATCAATACTCTCTCGGTCATGTTATCAGATCTCCACCCTGATCGCCACATCCGGGCACATGACCGTGCACGATCCGCACCCTGTGCACTGGGAAGCATCGGTGACATGGACCGGATGATACCCTTTGTTGTTCGTGATCGACCTATCCAACGCAAGTATGCTCTTGGGACATGCCATGACGCACATCTCGCATCCCTTGCAGATGTTATTATCAACGATTACCTTCGGCATTTGTAACAACTCCATTCTCCCATGGGGCGCCTATGTAGACATCGATCGGGTATGTCATCTTCCCTTTAAGGATGATGTCCCCCAGTCCTCTAGGTGCCGTGGTCATCACTATCGGCACACCCATCAGCTCGGATGTGCGCTCAGCGAAATCAGATGAATCCTTTATGGTATCGACGGTGGTCAGTTGTTTGAGGTGCGAGTTGTTGATTATCCCCGTCATCCTGAGGTGGCAGGTGTCCTCTATCTCCTTCGATATCTCCGCTGCTTCTTCAGCTGTCGTAGTCATCGATCTGTACCTGTTTATGACGCAGTACATGTCGTAATCCTCATCCGCGATCCTCTTCGAGTATCTCGAGAGGGTGGTCGCACCCACATCGTCCCCACCGACGTCGACGATCACGCAATCATCCTCGGATATCGCGGTATCGATCCCCGCGTGGAGCGCGGGTATGTCCACGTTGGTGTTGGCGTACGTCGGTCCGAGGACGCGTATGCCCTCCTTGGAGAGCATCTCCGCATGGTCGCTGGAACGGAAGTAGACGTTGGCGGTGTCTATATCGATGAGCGTGACCTTCCTACCCTCCCTCGCACACTGTAATGCGAGGTTCAGACAGAGATTGGTCTTCCCCGACCCGTAATGGCCGCAGATGATCGTCAACCGTTTCCTTATGGGATTCATCGGTATTCCTTACCGCAAGGCCTCCTATTAATCTATCCACGGTGA
>CAVGUW010000037.1:0-12980 GCA_963632775.1 Bacteroides salyersiae
TTCGTATCCGTCCTGACGAAGAGGAAGGATCTGCACAGTTGAAGTTTCACGGAGAATTCCGTGAAAGTGTAATCTAGAGATAAGTTTCACGGAGAATTCCGTGAAAGTGTAATCTAAAATTGAGTTTCATGGAAATTTCCGCTAAACTTATTTCGCGTACAACCAACCCATCATTATGGATAGGTCATGAACCTTGTATCATACGATCCATCGATTTGACGTCCTTACTGCGGATCTCGGCATATAACGCACCGAACAGTATCATGAACGAACCTATGATCTGCAACACGGTCATCATCTCCCCCAACAACAGGGCGGCGAACACCACCGCCGATAACGGCTCTAGATACCCGCTCATCGATACGGTCTGTGCGCTCAGAACGGTGATGGTCGAGAAATAGAGAAGACAACCCAATCCGGTGTTCACGAATCCCAGGAACAGTATGTTCCCCCAGTCCGATGCATCTATCGTTGCGAAGCCCTTTGAACCTACGACGGTGTAGGCGAGGACTATAAGGAACGCATACAACAACTGAAGCGAGGAATTCTCCATACCGTCGATCTCGTCGGCCATCTTGCTGAATATCACCATCATCGCATGTGCCACGGCGGATGCGATGCTGTACACATAGCCCAACATACCCGCATCGGATACGAATGCCTCGGCACACATCAGACATGCACCGGCAGCCACCACGGTGAATCCGAACACGCCCGATAACGTCAGTCTCTCATGGAATATGAACGGCGAGAGGAACATCACTATCGCCGGTCCGCAGTAGTAGATCATGGATGAGGTACTGACGCCGATGAGCACATAGGCCTCGTAGAGGAATATCCAACTCACACCCATGGATATACCGGATATCAGCAGATACAGCATCTGTCTCCTATTCTTGGTGATGCTGTATCTCCCTCCCCTCATCAGGAATATCGCCATCAGGAAGATGGCACCGAAGAACGTCCTCAACAGGACTATCTGCGTACTCGGGAGATCTATGCCATCAGCCACCACGCCGTTGGTACCGAACAATACCAACGATAGTATGAACAACATGTACGCCGACGGTGGCTTCCTCATGTTTTAGTTGAATAAAACGGATGTATATCAAAGGATTTATATCAAAAACGGATACATATATCCGTATGACGGATGGGGATCTTCGCAGATACAGGGCATTCGTGGAGATATCCGACCTCCAGAGCTTCAGCGAGGCCGCCAAGGTCATCGGTGTCTCCCAATCGAGCATCAGTCGCATGATATCCGATCTCGAGGAGAGATGGGGATTCAGACTGTTCGAGAGGGACAGGAACGGTGTATCTTTGACGAAGGAAGGGGAGGAGATGCTCCCGATCGCCAGAAAGATATGTTCCGATGCCTCATTGTTGGACGAGAAGGTCAACAGCATACACAATGTGGAGAAGGGACACATAGTGATTGGAGTGTTCTCCAGTGTCGCGACACATTGGTTACCCAACATCATCAGGAGGTTCGGTGAGGACCATCCGGATATCAGTTACGAACTCCTGTTGGGCAACTACTCCGAACTGAGGGATTGGGTCTCGGAGGACAGGGTGGATTTCGCATTCACCAGCGCATCCGCCTGCGGGGATGCGGATGTGATACCTATAGAGGACGATGAACTGATGGCCGTCATCCCTAAGGACAATCCGTATGCGGATTCCGAGGTGTTCCCTATGAAGGCGTTGACGGAATTCCCGTTCATGTTGCTCAGGATAGACGAGGATACCAACATCGACAGGATGTTCCGTGATGAGAACATAGAACCGGACATACGTCTCCGTACATGGGACGATTATTCCATAATGTCGATGGTGGAGAATGGATTAGGGATAGGCATCCTCCCGAGCCTGATACTCAGGAGGACACCGTATGATATCTGCGTGAAGAGACTCGAACATCCGATATACCGTAGGATATGCATCGCCAAGAGAAGGAATAGATCGCTGTCGATGGCGGCGCAGGAGTTCCTCAGATATGTGAGATACCGTGACGATCGGATGACCGTTCAGAACCAACCGCGTTTGTGATAGACGGAAAGGACCGTGAAGACCGGCATGTCCAATGTCAATGCGGCATCGAACAGTTCCAACCCCTTGTCATGACATTCGACTATCATCCTCTCGGTCTCCGGAGGTATGGAACGGATCTTTCCCTTCTCCTCTTTCACGACGGGTTCCTTGTCCCACAACAGACTCTGACATCTGGGGCATTTGCGCGGTACGCCCGGTTTCCTCGATGTCCATGTGTGCTCGCACTGCTTACACACATATGTCCCGAGATCCGCATTCCAATTGGTGGAACCGCAGTTGGGGCATTTCTTGGGATCCTGACTCCTTAGGTTCCAATCGTATCCGCAACGCTTACAGTGTGCAGGTCTGCGCTCCACAGTGTTATCGATACTGAATGTACCTCCGCAATAGGGGCAGCAACATGTACCCTTAACGCAACGTACACTCATTTGCCCCCCCCCCTTGAGTCTTCTCCGATATCCATGTCTGTCACTCTTTCGAACTCTGATTTTCATGGACTATACATCCAACCTATATTTTACATTCCATTCCGTGTAGACGATTCCGACTGGACGATGCCCTCATTCGAATTTCGTACGGTACTTCAGCGACAGGATCCCTGCCACTACGAAGAACACTATCATCCCCACGACGACGTATGTCATCGTATGGTCGGCACCCTCCTCCGGTTCATCCAACAGTTCGATATCGAAATCCGACCAATCGCCGGCCACACCCGATGTGGCATACAACCTGATGTTCTTCAGGTCCACGCCTTGGAACGCATCATCCATCCCCGATGGTTTGGGACAGTAGACCTCCATCTCCGCCAGATCCGTACAACCTGAGAATGCGTTCCTCCCGAGTGCCGTCAACGACTCCCCGAACACCACACACTCCAAACGGGATCCCTTCCCGGCACATTGGAATGCTCCGCTACCCACGGTCTCCGTGTTCATGAGATCGATGTACAGGATGCTGTTGCAATTGTAGAATGCGGAATCACCTATCGATACCACGGTATCGGGTATGGAGATGTTCGTGAGCGAGGTGCATTGTGCGAAGCATGAGTCCGGTATGCTCGTTATCCTACAATCCAACGATACGTTGACGAGACCAGAACAGGCATAGAACGCACTGCTGCCGATATATTCCACCGAAGATGGTATGCTGATCTTGGAGAACGCCTTCGATGAACATGCGAGGAACGCATCGTTCCCTATGTACAGCAATGAGCTGTGAAGGGTGACCGGTGTCAATGAGGAACAGTTCCTAAACGCCCCGTCCCCGATGTGCAGTACGGATTCCGCGCCATACATGTCCTTCAATGTAGAGCCGCAGAACGCGAGCGTCATGATCTCGGTCACGGATGTGGGGATCTCGATCGTCTCCAAGGAATATCTCTCGAACTCCAATCCATATGACTCTGCCAAGGAGAGATTGGATGTGTTCATGAATGCCGCGTCCCCGATGTATGATATCGTGTACTCACGACCATCGGCCATCACGGAACTCGGGATGACCATGTATGAACCCGAGACGTATCTGTCGATGTATGCGTGACCCTCGATGATCATGAATCTGAACGAGAACGGATCCTTCCCGACCGAACCGTTGTACAGATAACGGTCATGGACCTCCGTATCCTCCCATCCGCTCCTGTCGGAGAGACTGTGGATCCTCACGTATGATGGGGGCGTGCCCACGAACTCCGGACGGTCGCCGAGGAAATAGATATCCTTGGTAGTGCAGGACCAATCCATCCACTCGAAGGTGGTGACCGTCATGGGTATCACGATCGCCTGTGCGTCGGTGACCCCTGCGAATGCATCCGCAGAGATGTATGTGAGCGGACGGTTGTCGAATGATGAGGGTACGAACAGTATCCCGCCCTTGAAGTCCCCTTGGATGGATGTGAGCTTGGATTGAGGCGAATCATCCATACCGTAGACGCTCCCGGAACCCGATGTGCTGTACTCTGCGACACCGTACGGGAGTACGACACGTTCCTCCTCGGCATCCGTACCGGGCGTGTCCGTACCGAGAGCGACATATTGGATGGAATCCGTCGAGAACGATATGCGACCATTCGCATACGAGGATGTGAGCTGCGTGACTAGACCTTTCGACGATACGCTCCATGCCACCGGATTCTGACCCTCGTCGAGAGCCAATGGGAACGACATCGTTATCTGCTCGGGGAACGAGGTGACCGAACGTCCGTCGACCTTCACCGACATGTTGTAGTAAGCGGAATATTGGATCTTCTTCAGTGCGGATGTTATCTTCACACTGGAAGGGCCGTTCGTGACGGATATGGAGACATCCTTCCCGTCGGAGATATCGCATAACGCGGATGCGGTCATCTCCATCGATCCCCTGGGGAGTGATATGCGCAACACCGCATCATCGCCCAACATATCCTTGATCGATGTGATGGAATCGTGGTCCAACACCGCGATGGCCCCGTTGGGGAATTGGGAGATGTCGCATATGTCGTACACACTCCCCGACATGCGCGATATCGATTGTTCATCATGGGATACATGAACGGTATCGCTTATGACCTTCCCATCGGCATCCCTCTCGCAAGAGTAGTTCCCAGGGATCAGTGACACGTAGACGTTGGTATTCCCGATCACGGTGAACCCTATGGAGAACTCCCTCGATAACTCCGGGTCACGATACATCTTCGCCAGGTACCCATCCTTGAGATCGAGGACGGCGGATGCATCCACCTGACTGTTGTATTCCATGACCATCTCCTTGATGATCTTTCCATCCATCATGAACGATACGGTGTATTCCGCTAGGTGCGGTTCGTAGTATGCGTACACGAATCTGGTATCCACGACATTGTCGAAGGATGCGGGACTCCTCCCGTTGGGAGTGATGCTCCAACAATCGAACTCATATGTGTATCCGACCGTCGGTTCCCTCGATGGATCGTCGGGCATATCGGTGAGTGATGAACCATAAGGTACCTGACGTACGTATATGATCGAACGGTCGTAATCGAAGAACCTGACCTCGCACATCCTCTCGGATACGCTGAATATCGGATAGACGTCCATGTCCGATCTCACGGATGTGAGATCGGAACTCCATCCTTCGAACGTGTAGGAATATCTTCCGTCATCGTCCTTCGTGGGGATGACAGCGTATGTCGCAGGATTCCCATCGGCCACCTTCTCCGTATACATCAGCGTCGTCCTGTCGTCGGCGAAATATCTGACGGTGAACACCTTGTCCGAATATGATATCAGGGCGGTGAACACGGTATCTTCGGTGATCCTCTGCGTCACATCCCCCCATCCGAGGAACGTGGCTCCGGATGGGATCGTCGGATCGGGTATCGCAGATATGTCCACATACCCCCCGTACGCCACCTGTTGGGTGGACAGGACCGTTCCGTCCGGCAGTTGGAAAGTGACCGTGCAGACATCATCGGCATCTGATACGTCCGACATCGGTACGATGGATACCGTGAGAATGAACAACAGTAACACGACATGACGTATGCGGATCATGCTTCCCTCACACATCTCTTCGGGAGGACATAGATCTCCCCTTCCCTGTCGGTACCGACACAGGATTCCACCTCGTACACCTCTTTTATGAGTTCCTCGGTGATGATCTGCTTCGGATCGCCTATGGCCACTATGCTACCCTTCTTCATGATGATGCATATATCGCAATACCTCGCCATCAGCGAGATGTCATGCTCCGCAACGACCACGGTCATATCGTTACGTGCCATATTCTGGAGATACTCCATGACCTCCAGTTTGTACTTCATATCCAGGTGGGATGTGGGTTCATCGACCAACATCACCTTCGGATTCTGGACGTATGCCTTGGCTATGAGGACACGCTGCTTCTCTCCCGATGACAATAGGGAGATCTGTTTCCTCCTGTAATGGTCGAGACCGAATGTGCGCAATGCCTCCCTGACGGCCTTCTCGTCATCCTCGGATTCCCACCAGACCTTGTTGACGAACGGATACCTTCCGAGCATGACCATGTCCATGACGGACATACCGTACATCTGCGTCATCTCTGCAGGGACGTTGGCCACTATCTTGGCGATATCCACCGGCCTCATCCCCTCCGTGCTCTCTCCGTCTATCCTTATCTCCCCTGTCCATTTGGTATGGAGCTTGGAGATGCATTTCATCATGGTGGATTTACCGCAACCGTTGGGTCCGATGAGTCCTATCAACTTCCCCTTCGGCATCGAGAACGTTATACCGTGCAATGCCTCGAAATCGTCGAACCTTATGCGAAGATCCTTGACCCCCAACATCTCATCCGTCATATTCGCGCCCCCTCGCTATGAGCATGTAGGCGAATATCGGCGTACCGATGAGTGCGGTGACGGCACCCACAGGGAGTTCCAATGGAGAGATCACCACCCTCGCTATGATATCCGCGAATAACATCAGACACGCACCCAACACTATGGATGCGGGCATTATCAGACGGTGGTCCCCACCGAGCAACATACGGCATGCATGCGGTACTATCAACCCTACGAATCCGATGATACCTACGAATGCGACGCATACCGAGGTCAATACGGATGCGATGACCATCATTATCGCCTTGAACTTACGGACGTTCATACCCAACAGTCTCGCCTGCTCCTCTCCGGACATGAAGAGATTGAACTCGCGTGCCCACAACATGGATATCAGTGAGATCCCCATGGCGGGGACCAGCACCAGGAAGGCGTTCTCCCACGATATGTTACCGAACGATCCGTACAACCACCACATGATGTTGGTTATGTTGTCCTTGTTCAATGATAGGAATACGGTCTGTAACGACGAGAATGCGAATCCAACGATCACTCCCGATAGGATGTAGTTGGTAGCTGAACCCCCTGCCGCCTCGGCGACGAACAACGTTATGCCGAATGCTATCAGTCCACCGATTATCGCTCCGATCGGTACGATGTACGCACTGTATCCGGAGAGGAACGTGAGGGATGCTATCGCCGTGGATGCCGCGACCGCCATGCATCCCGCTCCGGAGGATACTCCTGTGATGTACGGATCCACCAGGGGATTCCTGATGAGCGCCTGGAACATGCATCCTGCTATTGCCAATCCTGCGCCCACGCCTATCGCTGCCACGACCCTCGGGAGCCTGGATGCGAATACATACAGCTCCTCGGTGTTCAGGTCCTCCCCGCCCTTCTGTATCGCAGAGATCAGAGAGGATAGTGCTTCATTTATCGGTATGATACCGCCGGAGGATATCGATATGGAGATCAGGAACATGATCACCATGAAACATAGTCCCGCCACCAGGATTATCCTGAAGCGTCTCCTCTTGATACCTATCTCGCTCCTGTCGTCGTCCACATCCACCATGCTGTCGTTCATTGCCCTGACGCCCTTCGCGAGCGTGCGTATGAATCTCCTTAAAGGCCGTTCATCCTCCAAATCAAGCCCTCCTGTACAATACGAAAGCGGTCACGGCTATGAGAGCGGAGACCGCGAAGATCAGGAGCCACGACCAATGCGTGAGCCCCTGAGAATCATAATCTATCCTTTCAGTAGAGGAACGCTCCACGCCCGGTGTCTCCGATATGACGTAGATCGCTCCGTAATCGTTACCCACGATGACCTTTCCGTCGACGACCGTGGGCGTGCACATGCTGTATGCGGTACCCGCATACGGCGTCACCTTGGCCTTCCAGACCACATCCCCTGTATCGGAATCTATGCACCAGACCCATCCTCCGAGGGAACCCTCGGAACCGGGGGAGTAATCCATACCATATATCCTGCCGTCGCAGTATGTGATGCCTCCTCCGCATACGGCCTCGGTATCCTGCACCCAACAGAGACTGCAGTCATCCACCCACAGGGAATAGTATCCGCTGACCAGTTCGACATCTTTACCGGTGTCATGGTCCCTTATGGTATCGGCACCGTTGTGCGTGTACGAGATGTAGACGTATACCCTATCCCCGTACACCGCCGGTTTGCTTCCGAGGTAATCGTTCTCCCATATCACCTCTCCATCCAGGGAGATCAATGCCATCCCTCCGCTGGATGCCTTCATCCCTCCGTCCGAGAAACAGATCAAGGCTCTCTCATCCTCGCATACGGTGATGGATGTGACGGCACCAGCCTTGTTCCCCTTCGAATCCGTCATCTCCTTGGACCAGAGGATCTCTCCGGTGGATGCATCGGCGCATATCAGATGTCCTGCGTAGTTGCCATGCAGCACTATACGTTGACCATCACAGTATGTGATGCACGGCGGATGATAGTAGAAACATCCCCTCACATCATCATCGGGTATGCTCTCCCAGACCTTCGTGAATCCATGTTCCCTGTCGATGGTGTAGCATCTCATGACGCCGTCCGATGTCCCGAAATATAATGCTCCGGAATCGTAGACGGCGTTGGTCGGACCTGCCGAGACGTGCACCCTGTCATAGGATACCGTGGGGTCGGTCCTGTATGTATCATATTCTGTCGTCCTGACCTTGTTGCATTTATCAGGTTGCGTACCAGTCGGTACCATCTCGGCCAACGGTTCGCCGGTCAACCTGTCGAAACAATAGATATGCCAATTCCCGGAGAATAGGATAATCATATCGCCGACAATCACCGGCGTGACGATCTCGATGTTCCCTGAATCCGAGTAACTGACGGACCATGCCACCTCCTTGTTGACCGGGTCCAGACAATACAACCATGCGAGACTGTCCATCCCCACGCTACCGTAGAGTCCTGATACGGTGTGATAGATCATACCGTCCGCATAGAGGATGGAACAATCCACCGCACCTGCATATGTGTTGTACCATTCCAAGGGTTTGGCCACGGTATTTGGTCCGTAGGAGTCGCTGATACCACTGGATGAGGAATCACCGCGATATGATGTCCACACCGTGGGATAGTCGGGATTGGCGGCCGGAGCTATGGAATCCTCGGGATAGTATCCCAGAGCGAAACAGCCCGAACCATAGGGCATGTCCACATCCATGGGTTGTATGGTCCATACGACCTCGTCCCACAGATACAGTCTCCATGAACAGAGATCGGTGTTACCCATCCCTTCTATGGATATCACGGTGGTATCGTCCTCGGACGATGAATATACGATGTCCAATCCGGGAACGGAGTGTTGCAACACCTCTCTGTACGTACTCCCGGGGACGATATCGTACCATGCGATGTCCCCGTTGCCGTGATCGATAAGTAGTCTATCTTCAGCGACATCTTCGGCCGAGACACCGGGAAGGAAGGCCATCGCGAGGATGCAGATGGAAAGGAACAACGTCAATCCTTTTGCCATTCCAACAACCCCTTGGCCTTCACATATGTCAGGTACCCGTTGTCACCGTCGTTGTACCCGTTGTTGTAATACTTCACGCCGATCGTATCGGTGGGATCCGCTGCCACGAAGGCATCCGGATCCAATATCTTCGCCATGAGCTCCAATGCCTCCGGCAATCTCGCTCCCGGCCTGGATAGGAGACTGGCCGCATCCCCCGAGAACACGTATACATTCCCGTTCTGGAACGCGGGTGTACGCTTCCAGACATCATTCAGATCGTTCAAGAGGGAACGATACTGCCTCTGCGTCTTTATCTCCTCTACATCGTAGATTATGATGATGACATCCGGCTGTCTGTCGTATACGGCCTCCTTGTCCACCATGAACCACGAACTGGAATCGGAGAAGATGTTCACGGCACCCAAAGATTCTATCATGCTCGTGACGTAGGTCCCCGAACCCGCCGTATAGGGTGAATCGCTCACCCCCAGGGATACGAACACCGTCTTCCCCGTGAGATCAGGGATACGGCAGATGTTGTTGATGGCCTCCTTCACATCCTTGATGTACGCATTCCCGTTCTCCGGAAAACCTAATGCGGATGCGCATATCCACAGATTCTTCAGGAGACTGTCAGTGTCGACCGCTTCGTACAGTACGACGCAGTTGACACCCGCCTTACGGAGCTTGTCGGCCATGGTGACGTGCTCACCGGTCCCACCATCCAAGAAGACTATGTCCGGACGGTCTGCGACGATCAGTTCGAAGTTGGGGTCAGTATACCCGCCGACCTCCTTGATCTCCCCGTCCTGTCTGGCCTTGAGCAACTTGTTCGGATAATCGCTGTACCTGTCCGTGGCGGTGATGTACTCATACCCGCCGATAGCACAGACGGTCTCCGTAACGGATGGCGCCAATGTCGCCACCTTCAGTTGCTCCCCGGAACGGTTCGTCCCGGATGTCGCATAACTATAGTATGTGAATCCGGTGGAATCGGTGGCGGGCATCATCTCGCTGCCCGTTCCTGTCCTGGCCCATGAGATTATCCTCTCATCGGTGATGATATAGGAGGATGGGTCGGCGACCTCCGCCCAGGTCGCCGTACCGTCCTTATCGGTGAGCACATACATCCCCCAATCCACATTCATCAACCGGGGGACGTTGTTCACCGAATAGACGGAACCGTCGTCATCGAACTCGACCCCGTATCCTTTCTCGGAACATGTCCTCTCCAAGGCATCGAGTCCCGTCATACCATCGGTGAATTCGAACGGCACCCATTCCACATTGTAGTATGCGAAATCGAGCATCACTCCCTGTTTGCTGTCGGCCGCATCCACCGTGAAACCTATGAACGGTACGGATGCGATCACCATTATCGCGATGGCCGTGGCGGAGAGGTATTTGATCGTCGTGGCATTCATGACCGATCGCTCACCTTCTCTTGACGAACAGTGCTACGGATGCGATCGCAACGACGGCTACGACACCGATGATGATGAAGAGCATCGTATTGCTGTTTCCATCACCACTGGTGTCCTGGACGCCTATCACCCACTGCGAGAAGTGATCCGTGACGAAGGTCACCATACCTGTCGTTACATCATATGATGCATCCACCTTCTCCAATCCGGAATCCCCGACATACCATACGGATATGTCACCGGGTTCGACACCGTTGAGAGCATATGGGATGGATACGGACACACCATCACCAAGTTCATGGATCTTGGAATCGCCGGATACCATCGTTATATCGAACGCCTGACCGTTCTTGACGTTGGAATACTCCTTGATTATATCCTGCACATCGTTGTCGAACGACAGAGATATTCCTCCGTCACCGACATTCGAGAGTACCTTGGAACTGATGTCCATGGTGCACTGACCGGTCGTGTATCTCATCACATAGTCTCCGGCCTCGGAGAGTCTGTTGATGTCATCGGATGAGATCAATAGCACCGTATTCTTGCTATTCTTATCCTCTATCTCTATGGATATCGTCACGGAGATCTTGGATGAACCGTCATCGACGGTGGTCAACTGCTCGATTGCCTGAATGATCGAGTCCGAGTTGACGGTCACGGTCGTCTTCCCGTCGGAGTTCGTGGTATCCGATTTTATCTTGGATTCCGCACTCCACGAATCCCCCTCCGGTACCACGGTCGTAGTGGACGAATCGCCTGTGATGTCTATCTTCTCCGTCCCTTTGTAGATGACCTTGGACCAGTGGACATCGTCGCACTCAGAACATGTACGATATTTCAGACCATCCGCATCGGGCGTAGGATCTTTGCTCATGGTCCATTCTGACCATGTATGACCGGTCGCCGGGATGCTCTCGGTCCTGACCTTGGAGCATTCGGAACATCTGGATTCCTTGCTTCCCTGTTCGGTACAGGTGGCCTTCGTCTTGATCGTCCATTCAGACCATGTATGTCCTGTGGCCGGGATGCTCTCGGTCCTGACGTCACGGCATTTGGAGCATGTGGATGTCTTGCTTCCGGGCTCTTCGCATTTGGCCTTCGTCTTGACGACCCACTCAGAATATTGGTGTCCCGTTGCCGATACCGATTGTGTCCTGGCATCACCGCATTTGGAGCACGTGGATGTCTCCACACCCGGTTCCGTGCATTTGGGTTGTGTGGTCACCCTCCAATCGGAGTATTGATGTCCTGTGGCCGATACCGATTGCGTCTTCGTATCTCCGCACTTGTAGCATGTTGAAGTCTGCACACCTGACTGCGTACACTTGGGTTGTGTGGTCACCACCCAATCGGAATATTGGTGTCCCGTAGCTGGGATACTCTCGGTCTTCGTCTGACCGCATGAGCACGTATATGTCCTGATACCTGACTGCGTACAGGTGGCATCCTTGGTGATCGCACCACTGCCCCAACTATGGGTGTGTGTATCTGTTTTCTTGATCTTCTCGTATACCGGAGTGACATCGATATCCGAGGTGATGTTGGTAAGGTCGGAACTCCAACCTTTGAACTTGTATGTGTATTGGCCATCATCCTGTTTGGACGGTTGACCGGCGTATTTGGCGGATGAGCCTGCATCCACCTTCTCGGTGTAGAGGAGCACATTCTTGGATTCATTGTAATAACGTACCGTGAATTGTTGTCCGGAACCCTCGAATTGTGCGTTGAAGACGGTGTCCTTCGTGATGGGTGTCATCACATCCCCCCAACCGACGAATGTCTTGCCTGCGGGTGCCTGAGGAGTCGGTACACCCGAAAGATCTACCGTTTTACCATACTTCACGGTCTGTGTCTTTATCGTTTCACCATTGGATTTGAAGGTGACCGTGTTGTAGTTGCTGATACAGACTATCTGATCGGTATCGGGATTCGGCTCCGGCCCTCCTTTGTCGACCTTATATTGGGTGCCATATGGGTCGGGCGTCGATACAAGAAAAATACATTCGAGATACTTGTAGACCGCCGGATCGTAATACCCCATGGTCCAATTGTTGTGTTCCCAGTAATGGTTCACCCATGTCCATTGACTCCAATATGCATATGTCCCGTTATCAAGACTGACAGTCCCGAGACCGAACATACTTTCTATCCACCCACGCAACGGATTCTCGTTCGTGTCCGTGTAGCTCGATAATTCGATCTGCATACCCTGTGATG
>CAVGUW010000038.1:0-12588 GCA_963632775.1 Bacteroides salyersiae
TGGTTACTCATAAGAAGTCAATAAAAGCCGGATGTTGCAGTTAATGAGTTAATCATGATCATCGAAATGCACCCGCCCCCAGCGATCCCGACGACGATATGCGTATAAACGGCGTTGACATCCCGCCCTCCGATAACATGGCGATCGTTGCTGTCACGTATGATAACGGAGAGGTCTTCCAACACTTCGGAAGGACCGAGATGTTCAAATTGTTCGAGATCGTGGACGGGAAGATAGTATCGGAAAGGATCATCGACAACGGTGGTTTCGGACACGGTTCCCTCGCGAACTATCTCAAAGGATTGGATGTAACGGCACTCATCTGCGGCGGCATCGGTTCCGGTGCGTTGAACATGCTCACATCACAAGGTATCAAGGTATACTCCGGTGCGACGGGTCCAGTCGATGCCGTGATCGCGGAATACATCGACGGGAAGATGTGCGAGACGAAGGGATGCACGTGCGACCATCACAGCGGTGTCCACCAGTGCTCCTGTGGTAAACATTGAGGAGAGGTCACCTCTTCTCATCCTTCTTCACTATGGAGACGTCCACCTTCTTCCTCTGACGTCCTCCGGTCTTCTTCAGCTTACCCTGACCGATGGCCCACTCGTAGTTCTGCATCTCGGGAGGGGATATGAGTACGCGATCCCCCTTACCGAACTTCCTGCCGGTGGCCCAGTTCGTGAATGATGACAATACGCGATACTCATCCGCATCCATGACTATCTCCCTGACGTTGGGCCTTCCCTTCATAGCGGAATACGTTCCGGGGAACACCTTGATGTGCTTGTCCTTGACCTCGATGACCTTCGTACATACGGTGTCGAGGAAATATCTGTCATGCGTCACAGTGATCAATGTACCGTCATACTCGTTCAATGCGGATTCCACGGCATGCCTCGCAGGTATGTCGAGATAGTTCGTGGGTTCGTCGAGTATGAGCAGATTGGTCTCCTGTAGCAGTATCAACGACATGGCGACCCTCGCACGTTCCCCTCCGGAGAGGGTCTTCATAGGCCTGTCGACCTGGTCCCCGACCAACAGCATCCTCCCCAGGATCGCCCTCGCCTCGCCACGTCTCTCCTTACCGATCACCTGCAGTATCTGTTCCTCCGCGGTCAATTCGAGATCCAACCTCTCCTGATTCTGCGCATAGTATCCGATCTTGGCACCGGGTGCCACCCACAGGTCGCCCTTCGACGGTATCTTCTCCAGCAATGCCTTGACCAATGTGCTCTTACCCTGACCGTTGGAACCGAATATACCGATCTTCTCGCCCTTCTGTATATCGAGATCGATGTCCTCCAGGATCGTCCTGCCGCCCAATTCCACGGAGAGACCTTTGGCGGTTATGACGTTCTTACCGGATTTGTGAGCGGATTGTATCCTTACGGTTATCTCTCTCGTCTCCTCGGGCTTCTCCTTCTCCTCGATCCTATCGATCATCTTCTGCCTGGTCTTGTGCATGGCCATGAACCATTGGTCCTTGTGCAGTTCCTCGGCGATCTGCTGTTGGACCTTCTTCTGGATGGTGTACCTCCTGTACTCCTTCTCCATCCTCTCCATGTCCAACTGCTTCTTCATGATGAAATCGGAATAGTTGCCCTTGTACTCCCTTGTCTTGCGATTGGCTATCTCGGTGACCCTCGTGACCACCTTGTCCAGGAAATACCTGTCATGGCTCACGACCAGGATGGAACAATGGGATTCCAGGATGAAATCCTCCAACAGCTCCACGGTCTCGATGTCGAGATGGGAGGTGGGCTCGTCCATGAACAGTATGTCACAGCCTTCGGCCTGGACGAATATACGCGAGAGCATCACCTTCGTCCTCTCCCCTCCTGATAGTGAGGACATCTCCCTGTCGACGATGTCCCATGACAATCCCACCTTCCTCAGCGAACGTCTCTGGTTCTCCTCGTTCTCGGAATCGGATTTGGACAGTTCCTGTTCCAAGTGTGCGTATTCCGTGGTGAGGGCGTTCCAATCCAGATCTCCGCCGGTCATCATGAGGTCGTCTATCTCCTGCATCCTCCTGCGGAGATGCTCCACATGGCCGTATGGACGACCGAGCACCTCGCGTACGGTCGCTGACGAAGAATCGGCGAACTGCTCCAGATAACCGATGCGATGGGTGTTGCGGATCAGCTCCCCCGTATCATACCTCTCCAATCCGAGGAGGATCTTCATGAACGTGCTCTTACCGGCACCGTTGATCCCTATCAGGCCTATGGCATCCCCTTCGTTTATCTGAAGGTCCGCACGGTCGAGTATCTTCAACTCACCGAATGATTTGGTTATGGCCTCGGCCCTGAGAAGCATGTAAGGGGAGATACGGCTTCTCCGATAAATGATATATGGGCATCATCTGATTTGGGACCATGGTATCGGTCGTATACGAATCATTGGGAGGTTCCACCGAGAGGTATGCGAGAGCATTCGCCTCCAGATGCGGCCTCGATGCGTATCCATTGGATGATTGTACATTACCCCCGTCATCGGACATCATATTCTTCGGTTGGAGAGCGGGGCCGATGATAACCGGACTGAAGGATGCTATGGGCAGATACGACGTCATCGCTGCGGTCTGCGTAGGATTGTTCACACTCAAGGAGAAGGATGAGAGGCTCATGAGGAAGAAGAACGGCATCGATACCCTGTTCTATCTCAAGGGAGGGATGGACCGTTCTGCATTGAATCTCGGGCAGAAGGTGTTCCTTGGGATCATGAACATCGTCGCCATAACATGCTACCGTTCCGAGGAGGACAAGGTGGCGAGAAGGGTGCTCAACAGAGGCGGCGACCTCTCCTCCGACGATCAGTTGGATACGATCATCGACTGGTATGGTACGATCGATAAGGAATGATGAGAATAAGATTCGACAGGGGGTGTGATCCCCCCGTCATTATTCAGTTCTTCTTGGCGGCCGCGATGGATGCGTCCACGTAACCCTGCCAAGCGGTCTCGAGATCCGGCCTCTGCATGGTCTCCATGATGTAGTCGGCGAACTCGTTACCGGTGGCACCCGTGTTCCTTCCGGTCATCACGAGCTTCTTCTCGAACTGTGTACAGATATCGAGGGCCATGTTGAGCTTCTTGGCCTTCTCGATCTCTCCGATGTGCTCCATCATCATAGCTACCGCCTTGATCATCGAGCAGGGATCGGCATACTGTGCGCGTCCCTCGGTGACCATCCTGGGTGCGGAACCGTGGATGGCCTCGAACATCGCATACCTCTTTCCGAGGTTGGCGGAACCTGCGGTACCGACACCGCCCTGGATCTGTGCGGCCTCATCCGTGATGATGTCACCGTACAGGTTGGGGAGGACGAACACCTTGAAGTCGCTCCTCCTTGCGGGATCGATGAGCTTGGCGGTGGTGATGTCGATGAACCAATCGTCCCACCTCACATCGGGATAGTCCTTGGCGACCTTCTCCGCGATCGAGAGGAACTTACCGTCCGTGGTCTTGATGATGTTGGCCTTCGTGACGAGGGACACATAATTCTTACCCGTCTTCTTGGCGTGCTCGAATCCGGCCCTGATGATCCTCTCGGTACCCTGTGTCGTTGCGACGCAGAAGTCCATTGCGAGGTCGTCCGTCACATTCACACCGTCGGAACCGAGTGCGTAGCTTCCCTCGGTGTTCTCCCTGTAGAAGACCCAATCGATACCGAGTTCCGGAACGGATACAGGTCTCACGTTGGCGAACAGATCGAGCTGTTTCCTCATGGCGACGTTGGCCGATTCGATGTTGGGCCACGGGTCACCCTTCTTGGGTGTCGTCGTCGGACCTTTGAGGATGACGTGACATTTCTTCAGTTCCTCGAGCGTATCGTCGGGGATGGCCTTCATGACCTCGACACGTCTCTCGATCGTGAGACCGTCGATCTGCCTGATCTCGACCTTCCCTGCCTTGATCTTCTCTGCGAGGAGGAATTCCATGACCCTCTGTGCCGATGCACAGATGTAGGGTCCGATACCGTCACCGCCGCATACGCCGATGATGAGCTTGTCCAACTTGGAGTAGTCGATCCAATCTCCCTCTCCCTTGAGTACATCGACCCTCTCGAGCTGTCTCCTGAGGAGCTCTCCGAATCTCTCCTGGGCCGCCTTGATTGCCTGTTCGTCGACCATGATATACCTTGTCGGATGGATGAATGCGATAGTATTAAAGCAAAACGATTGGGCACTGGGATTGGGATTTATACCACACCGTCCATATCACGGCACATGGATGATGATGTCCGTCTGAACAAGTACATCGCCGATTCGGGTCACTGTTCCCGTCGCGAAGCGGACCGTCTCATAGAGGCGGGCAAGGTTACTGTCAACGGACGTGTCGCGGAGATGGGCGAGAGGGTCACCTCAAAGGATAGGATATTCATCGACGGCAAGAGGATCGTACGCGACGAGGAGACCATACTGTTGGTATTCAACAAACCTCCTGGTATCACATGCACCACCGCCGAGGATGACGAGACCAATGTGGTGAAGTATCTCGACTACCCGAAGCGCATCTACCCCATCGGAAGATTGGACAAGTACTCCGAGGGATTGTTACTGATGACCAACAAGGGGGAATTGGTCAACGGCATCATGAGGTCGAGATACGGGCACGAGAAGGAATACATCGTGACCGTGGACAGACCCGTCACCGAGGACCTCCTGAGGAAGCTCACCAATGGTATGCAATTGAGCGAGGATGAGTATGCGAAGCCCTGCTTCGCCGAGAAGGTCGCACGCAACAAGTTCAGGATGATCATCACACAGGGCCTCAACAGACAGATCAGGAGGATGTGCGAGAAGGTCGGATGTCGTGTCACGAAGCTCAAACGCGTACGTATAATCGACATCGAATTGGGCGATCTTCCCGTGGGGGAGTACCGTAGGGCGACACCGAAGGAACTCAAGAGCGTGCTCTCGAGGATCGATGAATAGGTCATCCCAATGCATTTTATCGATGACCTCCATACGAGCCTACTCGCAGTCTGTATCGAACATTATGCCAACGACCCAGTCAAGCATGAAGAGGCATTGTCGAAACTGAAAGAGAACGGGATATCGAAGAAAGCACTTTACAAATCTATGAAGAAAAGCATATCTGAAATCACGAAGATGTTTCAACCCCCTAGTGACGAAGATATCTTTGAACTCATGAATCTTCGCAGGATGTGAATAATACAATCCGTATGATCTCTTCATAGGGGCGATAACTGGGATGTTCAGTGTCGGTCCTTCCGACATCGCTTCCCGAGATATGGGCGTGTCGAATAAGATAAATGATAAGTACGCTTCGAAGATACATACAATCCAATAGGGGACCGCGGAATGAGCATCAGGGATGACGTCATCAAGGCAAAGGAGGTGGCCACATCATTGGCCGCCTTGGACACCGATGTGAAGAACAGAGCATTGAGAGCGATGATCGAGGCACTCGACGGGAACCGTGATGCGATCCTCTCGTCCAATTCCAAGGATGTCGAGGATGCGGAGAGGATGGAGGCATCCGGCGAGTTGTCCAAGGCCATGGTGAAGAGACTGAAGGTCGATGACGACAAGATCTCCGGGATGATCGCGGGTATCGAGGATGTCATCAGTCTCCCGGATCCCGTGGGAAGGACCATCTCCACAAAGGAATTGGATGATGATCTGACACTCTATCAGATCTCCTGTCCGATCGGTACCATCGGTACCATATTCGAATCGCGTCCCGATGTGGTCCCGCAGATAATGTCGCTCTGTCTCAAATCGGGGAACACGGTCGTGTTCAAGGGCGGTCGCGAGGCATCGAGGACCAACATGGCGTTATTCGACATACTCACCAAGGCTGCATACTCCGCAGGGATCCCCGAGGGTGCGTTCGTGCTGATGGAGAGGAGGGAGGACGTCAACGAGATCCTGAGCATGGATCAGTACATCGATCTCCTTATCCCGAGAGGTTCCAACTCATTCGTACAATACATCAAGGAGAATACCAAGATACCCGTCCTGGGACATGCCGCAGGCATATGTCACATATACGTGGATGATGCCGCGGACATGGGGATCGCACTGAAGGTCGCCCTGGATTCGAAGGTACAATATCCCGCGGTGTGCAATGCGGTCGAGACGCTATTGGTGGATTCCAAGATAGCTCCCACATTCCTTCCGAGCATGGACGAGATCTATCACGACAACAACGTCGAGATAAGGGCCGACGAGCGCGCCATGGAGTTCATGGGACATGCCGTTAAGGCGGAGGATTCCGATTGGGACACCGAATATGGGGATCTCATAATCTCGGTCAAGATCGTAGATGGTGTCGATGAGGCGATATCTTTCATCAACAAGCATGGTTCGCACCATACCGATGCCATCATCTCGAAGGACAAGGACGATATCTCAAGATTCATAAAGAACGTGGATTCGGCGGATGTGTTCGTCAACGCCTCCACAAGATTCGCCGACGGTTACAGGTTCGGTAAGGGTGCCGAGGTCGGCATCAGCACCAACAAGATACACTCCAGGGGACCGGTCGGTATGGAAGGACTGATGATCTACAAGTACGTCCTCATAGGTGATGGACAGGTCGTGAAGGATTACGTCGGAAAGGATGCCAAACATTTCACCCATAAGGATATCGACAAGGAGCTGGAGCTATGAGTCGCAAGGATATGCTGAAGGATGTCGAGACCGTTGTGATAAAGGTCGGTACATCCTCCATCACCGGCGGCGGTAACAAGGTGTTCGACGGATTCATGGATTCCGTAGCGGATCAGGTCAGAAGGCTCAAGGACATGGGCAAGAAGGTACTGATCGTATCTTCCGGTGCCATAGGAGTGGGTCTCGCGGCGATGAACGCCAAGCCCAAACCCAAGGAGGTGCCGATAAGACAGGCGGCCGCATCCGTCGGTCAGGGCATCCTGATGCAGAAATGGAACGACAGCTTCCAGAAGCAGGGATTGTTGGTATCACAGATCCTCCTCACATACGATTTCTACTCAGATCGCGAGAAGTACCTCAACCTGAGGAATGCGATACAGACCCTGTTACAATACGATGTGGTACCGATCATCAACGAGAACGATGTCATATGCATCAGGGAGATCGATGCCGTCTTCGGAGATAACGATACGCTATCGGCATACGTATGCAGCAAGATGGATGCCGATCTGTTGATCATATTATCCGATGTGGATGGGTTGTACGACAGGAATCCGAAGATATACCCGGATGCCAAGATAATCCATACCGTCACCGACGTCTCCTCCGTGAGGCATATGGCCGGCGATGCCACCTCCAGGGTGGGTACCGGCGGTATGAAGACCAAGCTGAATGCCGCGGAGATATGTAGCGAGGCCGGTTGCAACATGATAATCGCATCGAGCAACGAACCCGATGCCATCGTAAGGGCGGTATCCGGGGATGAGGTCGGCACCATATTCCTCGCAGGCGAGAAGGAGAGGAAGAAATCACGTTGGATCAGGGAGGCCCATGCCAAGGGTACGCTGATCGTGGACAGCGGTGCGGCCGAGAAGATCTCCAAAGGCAATGTGAGCCTCCTGGCGGTAGGCGTGAAGGATGTCATCGGAAGGTTCGAGAGAGGCGATGTGGTGAACATCGAATGCTCCGGGAAGATAATCGCCAAAGGCATCCCCGATTACGATTCGGAGGAGATCTTCAGGATACGCGGTATCCGTTCCGATAGGATAGAGGCCGTCCTCGGACACAAATCCTACGATGATGTGATCAGGAGCGAGAACCTCGCCCTGTTGTGATCATTTCTTGTAGAAAGGACACTTCCCCTTCACACACTCGTCGTTCCTATCGGAGAATGTACATGCGATATCGCGGGTGACATCCATCTCCACCCCCAACTTCTCCTTGACGTAATCGACGGTCTCGATGATCGAGATGAACGAGTTCCTCTTACAGCACCTAGGTCCGTCTATCGACGATATCCTGCCGAGACATTTTGATACCAACCTGTTGGTATCGCTCCAAGAACCCTCGCTGTGCGGGGTCGTACCGGTGACTATCGAGTAGAATATGCCGCACGATGCGGATGCACCGCAGGTACCGCAGAGACCGCATATCCCTCCGGGGAACCATGATCCCCTCTTCTGCGCATCCCTCAACGCGGAATCGATATCGATCTCCCCTCCGCTGTTCCTGTATGCGGCTATGAGGGCGGATGCCACCATCGTGTGGTGTTCCTGATCGTGCATCCTGATGTTATCGTCACCCATCAGACCCATGGCTATCTCCACCGGATCCCTTGATGTCGTCTCGGAGCACACGTCCATCACCCTCCTGTTGGCGGCCTTCCTCCTGCATGCATCGCAGACATAGTGTCCGTTCTCGCAGACCTCCCTGTCCATGGCCTCCTTACCGCATCTCATACAGACCCTGTTCTCCAACAACGAGAGGGTCACCTTGCCACCACACTCCGGGCAGCGCACATCGAGATCGTTCCTTATCGATGCCATGATATCAGCAACACTTCGGTGGGGAGCATTTGTTCAACATCAGTTCGAAGAATCCGGTCAATATCGCGACCTGTTTCGGATCCAGGTTGTAATCGAACCTGTCCCCTTCATCACATGCGACGAGCAATCCCGCATCCTCGAGGATCGATGCCTGTTCCCTGATGGTATCGACATCCATGCCTGTCATCTCGGACAGTTTCCTGTCATCCCTATCGCAATCGGCCAACAGTTCGAAAATCTTCAGACGCCTCTCGTCGGCGAGGGCCGATATCATCTTCACGGTATCCTTCGAGGACATATGACGTAGAATGATGAAGGGATATATCCCATCTATGATTGGTGACAGAAGAGTGGTGGGCCCGTCCAGATTTGAACTGGAGTTACTTACACCCCAAGCAAGAAGGATACCAAGCTACCCCACGGGCCCACATATAAACGGTTTGTTGGACACACCTAATACGCAGTGGTATTTGTACCTTTACACAGGGCCATGCCACGCCAGGGATACGGATATGCAAAAGAGAGATAACGTCGTCCGGCATTGTGAGTGACGATGGAGGAGGATCGATGGAACGGATGAGATTGTCGATGGTCTGTATGCATTCCGTCGTAGGGAGGATCGATGATAATCTGGAGAGGATGATCGGACATATCGAAGATCTGTCCTCCAAGGGTTCCGACCTGATATGCTTCCCCGAACTCTCGCTCACTGGTTACTCAACACGCTCCGCTGCGGACATCTCCATATCCCTAGAGGATCCGAAGGTCGGTATACTGATGGATGTCGCCAACGACAACGATGTCGCGATATGCTTCGGTCTCGCGGAGAGTGGACCGTACATCACACAGATCGTCACCGAGAAGGGCAGGATATGCGGCACGTACAGGAAGACGCATCTCGGCGAGAGGGAACAGGAGGGATTCCTCGCAGGCTCGTCATTCCCTGTGATTAGGACGTCCAAGGCCGACATCGGCATACAGACCTGTTGGGAATCACATTTCCCGCAGATAACCGCCGAATATGCGAGGAAGGGTGCCGATATCATCCTGATGCCCCATGCATCCGGTCTGTCCGGCGAACGCAGGAGGAACAGTTGGAACAGGATACTCCCTGCGAGAGCGTACGACAACACGGTGTTCGTGGCATCATGCAACATGGTCGGGGACAATGGCGAGGGGACCGTCTTCGGAGGCGGTGCATGCATCCTCGACGAACGCGGGAACGTATTGGCCGAGGATTATTCAGGAGAATGCGTCGTATCCGCCGATCTCGATCCGACGAACATGGAGCGCATAAGGTCCCCGGGATATGAGACGATGCGCGACCTGTGCTTCGTGGACAAGGTACGTTGGGAACTGTTCAGATGAGTATCTGATATCATACGGATCGTACATCAGAGGCGACCGTGATAATTCTAAATAGTATCTTCATGCTAATGAGGACATCCAATAAGGTGAGCCCAGATGAAGATAGGATTCGATAACGACCTCTACTTGAAGACACAGTCAGAACACATAAAGGAACGTATCGAGAAGTTCGGGGGGAAGCTCTACCTCGAATTCGGTGGGAAGCTCTTCGACGACTATCACGCATCCAGGGTACTGCCGGGATTCCACCCCGACAGTAAGATCTCCATGCTCATGCAACTCAAGGATCAGGCGGAGGCGATCGTCTGCATCAACTCCAACGATATAGAGAAGAACAAGATCCGCGGGGACCTCGGTATCACGTACGATCTGGAGGTCATGAGACTTGTGGATTCCTTCGAGAACAGAGGGATCAGGGTCTGCGGTGTCGTGCTCACGATGTATGCGGAACAGCGTGCCGCCAAGGTCTTCGAACAGAGGTTGCTCGATCAGGGGATGAAGGTATACCACCACTACGAGATCGAAGGATATCCTGCGAACATACCGTTGATCGTGAGCGAGACGGGATACGGTAAGAACGAGTTCGTCGAGACCAGCAAACCCTTGGTGGTGGTGACGGCACCCGGTCCGGGAAGCGGTAAGATGGCCGTATGCCTGTCACAGCTGTATCACGAGAACAAGAACGGTACCAAGGCGGGATATGCGAAGTTCGAGACGTTCCCGATATGGAACCTTCCGCTGATCCATCCCGTGAACATAGCCTATGAGGCGGCGACGGCGGATCTTAACGATAAGAACATGATCGATCCGTTCCATCTCGCCGCATACGGCAAGACCACGGTGAATTACAACAGGGACATCGAGGTGTTCCCGGTCCTGAACGAGATGCTCAACCAGATCATGGGCATCTCCCCATACAAATCACCGACGGATATGGGTGTGAACATGGCCGGCAACTGTATCGTCGATGACGATGTCGTACGCAAGGCCGCCGAGGAGGAGATCATCCGCCGTTACCTCAACGCACAGCGCGAGAGGAAACAGGGTAACGGTAGCGACAGGATCGTGACCAAGATCGATCTCCTGATGAAACAGCTCGATATCAAGGAAGATGACCGCAAGGTGGTCTCCGCGGTCAGGAAGAAGATGATGTCCGTCAACGTACCCGTGGCAGCGATAGAGATCGCTGACGGGACCATCGTCACCGGCAAGGCCGGCGACCTCTTGGGAGCATCGCCCGCCATGATACTCAACGCACTGAAGGTCATCGCGGACATACCCGATGACGTGCACCTCATCGCACCGGAGTTCGTGGAACCGGTCCGCAAGCTCAAGGAGATAATGGGCGAGAAGAATGTGACGCTCACCATCAACGATGTGCTCATCGCACTGTCCATCTATGCAGGAACGGACGAGAATGCGAGGAGAGCGTTGGATCAGTTGCCGAACCTCAAGGGTTGCGAAGTGCACCTGTCCATAATCCCGAACAGTGTCAACGAGGCCACGTACAGGAAGCTCGGTGTGAACCTCACATGCGAACCGAGGTACGAGACCAGTTGCATGTATCACAGGAACTGAACACAGTACTCCAAGATGATCGCAAAAATGGATGGCGGACGAGGGGGGATTCGAACCCCCGGCTTACAGCTTAGGAGGCTGTCGCCATATCCAAGCTAGGCCACTCGTCCGTATGATTCCGTGTATAAGGGAGTTAGATAAAAAGGTTTGGAGGGAGGAGTGGGTCTCACTCCTCTGTCTTCTCTTTCTTCGCTGCAGGCTTCTTCTTTTTCTTGTCTGCAACATCCGTCGCGGGTGCCTTGGACCAGACCTCGACGAGCTTGATCGTGTCGACACCGAAGGACTCCCTCATGTCGCTGACGATCTTGAACTTCATCATGGGCCACTCCTGGCTGAACTTGACGATGTCGGGGAGGAGGATCGAGACCTCGTTGTCACCGAACTCGAAGGAGAATCCGTCGGATGTTCCGAATGCCATCTCGACGATCGCTTTCGCCTTCTCTTCCTGGTCCTTGATGACCTCGGTCACTGTGAACTCGTACCTGAGGTCCTTGCCTGCGAGGGGGTTGTTGAAGTCGACCTTGACACGTCCTGCTCCTGCGGACATGATGACTCCTGTCCTGTTGCCGAATTTGACCTCGAGACCGGGGTAGGGGTTGATCTCCTGCTTGTAGAACTCCCTGACGGGGTATGTCTCGATGAGCTTGGGGTCCCTCGCTCCTGCTGCGTCCTTGGACTCGATCTCGATGGAGACCTCCTTTCCGATGGATGCGTTCGTGATGGCCTCGTCGAGTGCCTTGAAGACCTTTCCGGATCCGACGATGTATGCCATGGGTGCGTACTTGTATTTCTCGTTGTAGAAACCTGCATCCTTTGCTTTGGACTCCGAGGTCGTGTCGTAGAGTCTGTCGATGTCTGCGATGTATGCGTTGTAATCGATGCGAACAATGTCGCCCTTGTTGAATGCCATTTGATTCACCTTTCGCAGCGATGCTGCTATGGTCGGTACTATCCTCGCGGATGATATAAACATTTAGGTGTTTTTACAAATGCATTATATCAATATTTCCATATATGTATAGAAAAATTTATAAATGGTTTGTACCAAAACAGGCGTTCTGAGGTAGCCAGACAGGGACAAAGATTAAAAAGGAGTCCGATATACACGGATTGCTAATGCCACCTTTGCATAGCCCGGTAGTGCGGCTGACTTGTAATCAGCAGGTCG
>CAVGUW010000039.1:0-8742 GCA_963632775.1 Bacteroides salyersiae
AGATAGGATAGAACAACATCTCTCCGAACTCACACGTATTGCAGATGGGATGTACAGACCCGATTCCTTCGGTATAGAACCGTACAGGATGTACTCCCTGGTGAAGAGGGTGGACCTGAACGATCCGGACGAGTTCAGGAGATACATGATGCTCAAGGACAACATCTCATCCTCTCTGCTGAACATAGGTTATCAGGAACTCAACGATGCGTACGAACGTTTCTGCGAGAAGAGGACGATCTCCGATATGAGATCCTACTACCAATGTCTAGATTCCAATCCGTGGATGGCGTACGTCAGGAGGGACCTCACCGATTTCGAACTGAGAAGCTTGAGATCCGACCTCCGCGAACTGTCCAAGGCATCCGACGAGTACATGTCGATGGGATTCTCCGATAGACTGTTCGGGAAAGGGCATCTCACGAGGATGGCCACCGCCATCCTCGACAGGTACTTCACCAACTACAATGCGAAGCATATCGATCAGATACTGAGCGATACGGAGATGACACTGGAATCCTTGGATTCCTATCCGGATTATGCCGAGAAACTGTCATCATACGAGAGATTACCGAGGATCCAGAGGATGTACGGAGAGAACATAATCTCCGTGAACACGAGGATGCCGTCGAGTTACGAGATGAGCAACGACGAACTGTTCGCATTCATAATGATGGATCACCTCAAATCCTTCGAGAGGGAGAACGCAGATCTGTTGAAGGATATCGATGATTTCGATACCATCAGGAGCGAGGTGGATGCGGACATCTCCAGCAAACGCGATGCCACCAAGGACAGGGTGGAGTTCATCCTCAGGGATTCACTCAGAGCCGTCACCGAATCCAAGATGATATCGGAGATGCGCAGGATCACCGAGAGCAAGCGCAGATGGTCGGTGAACAAGTTCATCTCGAAGTTCGGTTCCGACCTGTTCAGGGGGATCAAAGTATGGCTGCTCACGCCCGAGACCGTATCGGAACTGTTACCTTTGGATATGGGGCTATTCGATCTGCTGATATTCGACGAGGCATCGCAGATGTATGTGGAGAAGGGCATACCGTCGATATACCGTGCGAAGAAGGTCGTGATCGCAGGCGATCACAGACAGCTCCGTCCCTCCAGTCTCGGGAGCGGCAGGATATGCTTCGACGAGGACGGGGTCTCCGACGAGGACAGCCTCCTGGACCTGGCGAGGTCGAGATACGATTCCGTGATACTGAACTTCCATTACAGATCCAAGTACGAGGAGCTGATAGCGTTCTCCAACTACGCATTCTACGATGGTAGGTTGTACGTCTCTCCCAACGTAGAGGTGCCGGAACTCCCGCCGATCGAGACGCATCTCGTAGATGATGCCAGATGGGAGGATAAATGCAACCGCAAGGAGGCCGATGCGACCGTCTCCCTGCTGAAGAGGATACTCTCTGAACGTAAGGATGACGAGACCATAGGGATAATCACGTTCAACACATCTCAGAGGGACCTCATCTACGATATGATCGAAGAGGAATCATCCAGGGATCCGGAGTTCGGGGAGGCCATATCGAAGGAGATCTCCCGCAGGAGGAACGGAGAGGACATAGGTCTGTTCCTCAAGAACATAGAATCGGTACAGGGTGACGAGAGGGACATCATCATCTTCTCCATAGGTTACGCCAAGAACGAATCCGGAAGGATCTCCAGGATGTTCGGATGGCTCAACAATGTGGGTGGCGAGAACCGTCTGAACGTTGCGATAAGCCGTGCGAGGAAGAAGATCCACATAATGACATCCTTCCAACCCGAGGAATTGGACGTATCGGATAGTAAGAACGAAGGCCCCAGACTGTTGAAGAGATATCTCGAGTACGCATTCGCCGTCAGTGCGAAGGACAGGGAGGGAGAGGAAAGGATTCTGAACTCCTTCGTCGAGAAGGAGGATACCGTCATCGACAGGACCGCCATATTCAACGATCAGATATGTGAATCTTTGAGGAGAAGGGGATATGACGCGGAGACCAACTTCGGTATCGGAGGATACAGCATAGATGTGGTCGTGAAGGATGGTGACCAATATGTTTTGGGTATCGAATGCGACAACTCGCTCTACAGCGGCGCCACATCCACCAGGGAGAGGGACTATCACAGACAGAAGTACCTCGAATCCAGGGGATGGAGGATACGCAGGGTCTGGAGCAACAAATGGTGGAACGATCCCGAGAAGGAGACGGATGCCATCGTATCCACCCTTGAATCCGACGGTCATCATCCGAGATCGTCGAATGTCTGATGGATCGTCTCACCTATGAATGCCGCGGCATACAGCGGGTAATGTTCCACACCGTCGTCCGACACGTATATCGTCGTGTCCCCGAAGAGCATCCTGCGGTCGATATCGAACAGCTTACTCACTTTCATCAGCGACTTTGCCGTACGGTGTGTTCCGGATTTCACCTCTATGACGGCCAATTCCGAACCCGATTCGATGACGAAATCCAATTCCAATCTATCGTCCTTCGAATTGCGATTGTAGTATCTTGGTGCGATACCGGCCTTCATCAGACATTCGGCCACGAAATTCTCTGCTATCGCGCCCATGTTGACCGACGGATCATTCTCGAAGATCGCCTTACGTATGGCTTCACCATACATATCCACCAACAGACCGGTATCCGAGAGATATACCTTGAATTGGTCGCGATCCTCCATCGCCATCAGCGGGACCTCTATCGAACGGAGCCTGTATGAGAAGTTACCATAGCCCGCATCCTTGATCCACAATAAGTTCTTGGAATACTTCTGAGCGGATTGTCTGGAACCCGTGCCATCAATCCGCGAATACATGAATTTCTTATTCGAACCCGCCAACTGTGCAGGGATGGATCTGAAACATTCACCCACCTTGTTGGCATTGATCGGTGTGTTGTAACGATTCATATCTGCCACGGCGACCTTGATTATGGAATCCATGACATCGAAGGCCGATCTGTAACTTCCTGTGTCGATGTAGGTCTGAACGACCTCGGGCATACCACCTAAGATGAGATATCTCATCAACAGATCGTTCATCTTGAGGTCTATTGGCTCCGGTATCGGTCTCTTCTCACGTATCGACCTCTTCACATCGGATATTATCGACTCGGAAACCCCGTTGGCCCACAGGAACTCTTCGAAATCCAATGAGTACATCACCATCTGTTCCTCATAACCGACCGGCAACGGTGCATCGTCACCCCCTGGATCGGCCGTTGTATTATGCATATCGATGCCAAGGAGGGAACCACTCGCTATGACATCATACCGCCCATCCTCTGTGAAGTACTTCATGGATGTGCGTGCACGTGGGCACTCCTGGATCTCATCGAATACGATCAACGTGGATCCGGGCTCGAATACGGCGTCCGGAAGATACAGTTCCAACGTCCCGGTTATCGTATCGACGTCGAGGTTCCCGTTGAACACCCTCTTCAGAACGGCATCCTTCGAAAAATCGATGAACACCACGTTCTTGTAGTTCTCACTGCCGAACCTCCTTATCGCATACGTCTTTCCGACCTGCCTCTGTCCGCTTATCAGAAGGGACTTGTGCTTACGTCCCTTCCATTCCTGAAGACGGGAGTATATCTTCCTTCTCAACATCGATCGTATGGGACGCATATCTGGATATTGACATTTTCTGAATTTTCCCGTTGTATTTTTCAGATTAAATTGAATTTTCCCATGGGATTATTCAGATTAAATTGAATTTTCCCAGAATTGAGTCTTGAATCCCCTTATAGGCACAACATCCGACATCAGGCCCTTGTGTGTGGATGGATTCTCTGAGTGATCTTAGAGGGGATGGAAAATAGCCGACAGTCTCATCACATGTGAAGTGTTTCTCGACTTCCCTATCGCCGAGAACGGTCGTATGACATAGCGATTACAAACATTATAATCCGATGATGTCGGTTCACTGGGTATGACATTGAACGTGGGAGATAAGGCCCCTGATTTCACGGTTGCATCCACCGACAGGGATTCGTTCAACCTGTACGAACAGCTCAAGGACGGACCCATATTGCTGAACTTCTATGTCGGTGATTTCGGTATCAACTGTACGAATTATATGAGCAAGTTCATAGAACAGTACGATCGCATAACATCCACAGGCGTCAGGATGGTCACCATCAACAACGACAACATGGACAGCCACAGGATGTTCAAGGATCGTCTCGGAGCACCGTTCGAGTTCCTGTACGATCAGGATAAGGTCGTTGCCAAGGAATACGGTGCGATCGTCGGTCCCGGTTTCATGGTCACCGGATTCACCAACAGGGAATTCTATCTCATCGATAAGGACGGTACCATCAGATTCATCTGGAGATCGCCCCAACCGAAGGTGCTCCCTACGGTGGACGAGATCGTAGAAGGTATCGAGGCATCACTCTGATGTCTTATCCTCAAGGACGATGTCGGTGACATCCAATGTCCCGACATCCTTCCTGATGTCCTTCTTGGAACCCTTTATCACGAGTCTCTTCTTGAAGAGAGGGGAATCCAACGTCATCGATTCGTATTCTCCGCCCTCGCCCATTATGCTTATGCCGTATCTCTCTCTGAGGGCCTTCAGTTCATCCTTGGTGTCGGCATCTATGTGCCTTCCCAGCCACCTCTCGTCCAGACCCTCCGCGAACACTCCGACGATCACGGCATCGATACCTGCGGAGACCATCTCGTCATATATCATGTCCTGATCCTTCCTCCACAGGGGTGCCAGCATTATAAGATCCAGGTCACCCAACACCCTGTTCATACGGTCCCATTGGTAGTCCGACCACAACGCACCGACGACGACACCGTCGATATCGAGGTCGACCAAAGCATCCTTCAATGCATCCATGTCCCCGTCCTCGGTACCGTCGGATGCGACACATATCAACGGGATGTCCATGGCCTCGGCCATCCACGGTACGACTGATAGGTTCGGCGTATGGAATATCCACGAGGCCTTGTCGGTAGGGGTGATGTTCACCAAGAACGGTATCTCATGACCCATCTGTTGTGCCAGATACATAGCGAATGTGGAATCCTTCCCGCCGGAGTACAATGCCGCCAATCTCATCGGCATGTGAATGCTCATCAGCAATATATAGGCGAAGGATATAGCGAGATAGGAAGGCGAGACAATGGCAGAAGTCAACCTCAAGAAGATCGTAGCTGAGAGAGCGGTGGATGAGTACGTCAAGGACGGCATGAATGTCGGACTCGGGACTGGCTCTACCGCATATTATGCAATCCTCAGGATAGCCGAGAAGGTAGAGGAAGGATACGATCTGACATGTGTCGCGACATCCGTGCAGAGCGAACAGATCGCGAGGGAGAGGGGCGTCAAGGTCGTCTCGCTGAACGATGTGGACCACCTCGACGTCACCATCGACGGTGCCGATGAGGTGGATGGCGATATGCAGCTCATCAAAGGTCTCGGCGGAGCACTGCTCAGAGAGAAGATCGTCGCCGCATCCTCCGTGAGGGAAGTCATCATCGTCGACGCCTCCAAGAAGGTCGACATCCTAGGTGTCAGGACCGCACTTCCCGTGGAAGTGCTCAAATTCGGACACGAGAAGACCAAGGTCATGCTCGAGAGACAGGGTTGCAAGGCATCGTTGAGGATGAAGGGTGGCGAACCGTTCATAACGGACGGTGGGAACTACATCTACGACTGCAAGTTCGATGCGATCGGCAGCCCGTTCTTCCTGGAGTCCAGGATCGACGTCATCCCAGGTGTCGTGGAGAACGGACTCTTCCTGAACACGGCCACGACGGTGCTCATAGCATCCGGCGATGGTCAGATCGAGAAGATCGGAGAATGAGGCTTCCTTCTTATATATAGAAGAATGAAGGAGGCATATGCACTCCCAATCTCTTTTTATATAACCTCGATATTAGCAACGTCCCACTCATAATCAAGGGTGAATCAAATGAAAATGCCCAGAACGATCAAAACATACTGCCCCTACTGTGAGACGCACACCGTCCACGACGTAGAGAGGGTCAAGAAGAAGAAAGCAAGCGAACTCAAATGGGGTCAGAGGAGATTCAGAAAGGTAACAGCAGGTTACGGAGGTTTCCCGAGGCCTAAGCCCGAGGGAAGGGAGAAGCCCACCAAGAGGGTCAACATCAGATACAGATGCTCACAGTGCAAGAAGGCTCACCTCACATCATGCATCAGGGCGAAGAAGTTCGAGCTTACGGAGTGATTCTCATGGTTAACGATTTCGTAAAGATCAAATGTGCCGACTGCGGCAACGAACAGGTTACATTCAGCAAAGCAGCGACCACAGTCACATGCAACGTCTGCGGTGCGACACTCGTCAAACCCAAGGGCGGAAAGGCCGACATCAAAGGCGAAGTGGTCGAGGTATACAACTGATGTCTCGCTCCAGAGAATTCCCTGAGAACGGAGAGCTCGTAGTCTGCTCCGTCACTAGCGTGAAGAACTTCGGTGCCTTCGTCACCCTTGACGAGTACGAAGGTAAAGAGGGATTCATACATGTAAGGGATATTGCCTCTGGTTGGGTGAAGTACGTTAGAGACTTCATCAGAGAAGGACAGAAAGTTGTCTGCAAAGTTCTGGGCGTAGATTCACAAAAAGGTCACATCGACCTTTCCTTAAAATCCGTCAACGACCACCAGAAGAGAGAGAAGGTCCAGCAGTGGAAGAATGAGAAGAAGGCTGAGAAGCTCGTCGAGATCATAGCCGACAGACTTTCAATCTCCGTTGACGATGCCTACGATGAGTTCGGGAACGAACTCACCGAGGTTTATGACACACTCTATGGCGCATTCGAGGCCATAGCCGCAAATCCCGACGAGCTCCGTGACGACTATAAGGGAGATTGGGTGGAGACATTCATCGAGGTCGCCAAGGAGAACGTCACACTCCCGTATGTGGAGATCGATGCGATCCTCGAGATGAAGACACTCAAGCCGGAAGGCATCGAGGATATCAGGACGGCGTTGAAGGCCGGACTGGAGGCTGCGGGCGAAGAGGCGGAGGTATCGATAACATCCGTCGGTTCACCTAAGTACAGGGTTGTCATCACCGCCGACGAGTACAAGACGGCAGAGGATGTCCTGAAGAAGATATCCAACGCTGCCATCAAGTCGCTCACCAAGGCCGGCGGAGAAGCGACACTCAAGCGTGAGAGCAAGTGATAGAATGAGATCATCCCTCAGGAGGTGTCCCAAATGCGGGCGCTATTCCATGAAGGATGTCTGCCCCGTATGTTCTACGGGGACCGTCACGGCACACCCGCCGAGATATTCTCCGGATGACCGTTACGGTAAGTACAGAAGGGAATCCATCAAACAGGAGTATGGGGAGAATGGGAAACTGCACGACGATCGTATATGATAGTGTACCTGAACTCAAGAAACCCATACTGATCGAGGGACTCCCGGGTGTCGGCAACGTCGGTAAGATCGCTGCCGATTTCCTCGCAGAGAAGTTGGAGGCGAAGAGGTTCGCCACCGTGTATTCCGACAGCTTCCCCCCACAGGTCATGCTCGACAACGATTGCGTCATCGACATGGCATGCAACGAATTGTATTATGTGAAGGATGTCAACGGGAAGGATATCATATTCCTCCTCGGGGAATATCAGGGTACGACACCCGAAGGGCAGTATCTGATATGCGAGGATCTGATGAAGGATGTCTTCATCAAGATGGACGTCTCCGAGATAATAACGCTCGGAGGATACGGTACGGGAAAGATGAGCGATACCCCCAGGGTCTTGGGTGCGGTGTCGGACATCGATATGAAGATGGATCTCCAGGAACATGGAGTGATATTCTCACCCGGAGAACCCGCGGGAGGCATCGTCGGGGCATCCGCATTGTTGGTTGGGTTCGGCAAGATGTATGGTATCCCGTCCGTATGCATCATGGGCGAGACCTCGGGTTATTTCGTCGATCACAAGAGCGGTATCGCATTGCTGAAGGTGCTCGAATCGATCATCGGCATCGAATTGGACCATTCCGATCTGGATGCCAAATCACAACAGATCGACGAACTCACCGCCAAAGTCAAGGAGATGGAGGCGGAACAGCACAAATCCGTCGATCTCGGCTACATCGGATGAGCCAGTCCATCGTTTTCTAGTGAAAAGGACAATCAGCAAGTTTAAATAATCTATCTATATTGTCAGTGTGTCCTCACTTAGCTTAGCCTGGCTAGAGCGGCTGACTGTAGAGAGTTCCCGGCAATGCCGGTACAGCCGCTGAAATCAGCAGATCCCCTGTTCAAATCAGGGAGTGGGGACCACTTCAGTCATCTTTTAATATAATGAAACCAAACGGTTTAGTGCGGATTATTTACGTCGAATGTCGATTGTGTGAGACATTCGCTACATTTAGCAAGCATCTCTTATCCAGAGTTGTTATAAAAAAATTAGGTAAGATGCCCATAAGTTACGTTTGGGTAAAGTTTGGGTAAACTTTGGGTAAAGTTTGGATAGTGCCCATCCTACTAGCAAACGATTTATTGGCTTTCTGGTGACCACAGTATCGATAATCTTACCATCACCAATCATCTCAAAGGATTTGTGTTCTTGATGAGCATTTGTGTAATCTACACAATGCGAAACACATCAACTCATGATCCTGAATGCCATCATCGAAAGAATTCCTCTTTCCTTAGATTAGATAGTTCAAAAATTTCCCGATCCCTTAGATTGCGTATATTGGAAATGATCATAGACAGATTGCCATGTATATCGG
>CAVGUW010000040.1:0-8244 GCA_963632775.1 Bacteroides salyersiae
TTCAGGCATGCCTTATGCCCGTGGCCGCGGATATCTCCGAGTCCGTCGTACAGAGGTCGTCGATGCTCAGATCATGGATGTCGGAATGTCCCGATGTCCTCGCGAACGTACGCAATTGATCGGATATCGCATTGAGGTAGTTGGCGACACGCTTCGCTCCCGCATCCTTGTCGAGACGCGATTCCAACTCGGGATCCTGTGTGGCGATACCCATGGGACAGTTGCCCGAATCGCATATCCTGTACCTCTGACATCCGAGGGCGATCAATGCCGCGGATGCTATCGCGACCGCATCGGCACCCATCGCCAACGCCTTCATGATGTCCCCGCCCGTACGGAATCCTCCCGTGATCACGAGATCCTGTTGCATCTTGTGCTCATCCATGTACTTCCTGGCCCTTGCGAGGGCGTACACCGTGGGAACGCTCCCTACATCCTTCAGGAACTTCGGCGACGATCCCGTGGCACCGCCACGCCCGTCTATGGTGATGAAATCGCATCCGGAACGTGATATGAACTCCAGGTCCTCCTCGATGTGTCCCGCCGCGATCTTCACGCCTATGGGTTTCCCGTTGGTCCTCTTGCGCAACATGTCCACCATGGCCTTCAGATCCTTGGGTCCCTTTATCTCCGGGAATGATGCCGGACTCTGTATGTCCTCTCCGACCCTCCTCCCTCTCATCGCCGCGATGACATCGGTCACCTTCTCTCCGGGAAGATGTCCACCCATCCCGGGTTTGGTACCCTGACCTATCTTGATCTCCACCGCATCGCATCCGGAGAACGTGGCCTCGTTCTCGCTGTATCTGTTGGGGATGTATTCGTATATGTATCTGTAAGAGGAGCACATCTCATCGCTCAGCACACCTCCCTCTCCGGAGCACATGGCCGTCCTTGCCATCGCACTACCTCTCGCGAGAGCGATCTTGGCATTCCCGGATAGGGCTCCGAAGCTCATGTGCGATACGTACACGGGCATATCGAGCTCCATGGGTATCGCCGCGTTCTTCCCGATGACAGTACGTAAGGACACGTCATCGCTCTCCTCCAATGGTTTCCTTGCCAATTGAGCGCCTAGGAACAGTATGTCCGAGAATCTGGGGACAGGGAGGAGCGTATCCATCGGTTCCGAGGGATTCTTCCCGGTGAGTGCCATCTCTCTGATCTCGTCGAGGATCCCGCCATCGTATCTGATGAGTCCGGGGTCGAGGGCGATATCGATTTTGTCGGCCTTCTTTTCTGATTCGATGGTCTTGCACGGAGTATCGGTCGTCGGTGCGCATTCGTCCATCGGATAGTATTTCGACTTTGGTTGACGGCAGAGGGGGCAGACCCAATCGTCCGGAAGGTCCTCGAATCTCACACCTTCCTTCTCCTCGTCGTATATCTCTCCGCATACGCTGCATCTGTACTTCGTCATGGTGTTAAGACTGGATTTCTTCTATTTAAAGGACCGATAGTTTCCATCCAAGAATGAGGGCGGATGATGTAGCCACGTATCATCCGATCGAATGTGATATCCTATGTACGGATACCGGTGAACGGGGAATCGGTGATCCGAGTCCTTCTTTCCAGATATATGCGTGGACAGGAATTTCGATGAATGATGTCAGAATGGATTGGAGCCGCTGACGAGATTTGAACTCGCGACACTTCTGATTACGAATCAGACGCTGTACCGGGCTTAGCCACAGCGGCCTCTGAGAGTACAATGACGTCGAACATTTAAAGATGATGGCGATGGGTCGGTATCCGCACGTCGAAGTGGACCGAATCCATCGCGATATCGTGCGGAATATGAGGGATATCAGAACATATCCCTGAATACGACCGCATCCCTCTCCTGGAGTGGCGATTCGCAGATGAACGTGCATTCCTGCTTCGTATCCCTGAGCACGTTCGCCAACAGTTGGAGATCGGGATCCTTCGCCTCCAACGGAAGATGCGATATCTCTCCCTTCTCACCGTACTTGATGCAACTGATATGGAAATGCGCTATATCCCCGGAAAGATCGAAGAACTCATCCGTCAGCGACCTCATGTCATCCTCCGTTCTGAGCCAACCCATATCGCGTGCGTGCACATGGGCCACATCCAATACGGGATGTGCACCATCCACGGAATCCATGACCTCTCCGATCTCCTTCAGTGTACCCCACTGACCCTTCTTCCCCATGGTCTCGATACCGAGGATCACATCCTTGATCCCCTCGTCGTCCATGAGATCCTTACATCTCGAAAGACCTTCGATAACGGATTGCGTCGCGGTCTCGGGATGCTTTCCATACGATGCGGCATGTATCACTATGAGATACGCACCGAGGTTATGTGCCGCACGGACGGTGTCCATGACCCAACCTATGCTCTTGTCCCTGGTCTCCTGTGTCTCGGAATTGAATGATATGAAATACGGAGCGTGACAGCTCAGCCTTATGCCCCTGTCCCTGGCCATCTGACCTACGTTCCGTGCCTTCTCCTCGGATATCCTGGCCCCTCTCACGAACTCGACCTCCAAGGCATCCAATCCGAGGGCCTTCGTCCTATCCAAACCATCCTTCGGGTCCTTTGAACCCTGCGGATATCCCGCGGGACCGAATCTCAACATGAGAGCAGGATATGCGAGGTAGGATATTTGATGTTCTTCCCCGTTACGGGATAGTATGAGGATCGTATTGGACGTCTCATTGGATCCGACATTGGGTTGCGGACAGGCGCACAGATGGATCAAGAAGGGGGATGCGTGGGAAGGTGTCCTCGGTGATGAGATAATAACGTTGGAGCAGAGGGATGATGGGTTCGAATGCTCCGGTACCGATGACGAGGGGATGATCCTCGATTACTTCCGTGCGGATGACGATCTGCGCACGATCTATGAGGAATGCTCCGGATCCGATCCGTATGTCGGATATCTAGCTAAGAGATGTCCGGGATTGAGACTCCTGAGACAGGACCCGTGGGAATGCATGGCGACATATCTCCTGGCGACGAATGCGAACGTCAAACGCATAGGTTGCATGGTGGAGAATGTGTGCAAGGAGTTCGGCAGGGATCTCGGAGGAAGATACTCCTTCCCCACACCGAAGGAGATAATCGATGGGGAATCGCGCATATCCAACTGCAGATTGGGATACCGCGAACAGCGTTTCGTGGAGTTGGCGCATCGTGTGTATGATGGTGAGATAGATCCATACGCCCTCAGGAAGATGGATTACCGTGGATGCGTGGATTCGCTACTGACGATCAAAGGGGTCGGACCGAAGGTGGCCGACTGCATAGCATTGTTCTCCATGGACCATCTGGAAGCATTCCCCATCGATGCACGTATCGAGAGGGTGATGGAAGAGAGATACGGGCAGAAGGGCAGTTACAAGTGTGTGTCGGAATACGCCAGGGAAAGGTTCGGAAGATATGCCGGATACGCACAGGAACTGCTGTATCACAGCGACTTCATTGATCCTTGATGATGACCTTGTCACAGGCACAGGTCGGAGGTTTGCAACCCATCTGCACCTCGTAGATCCTTGCGAGTAATCCAGAACTCTTGACGATCGTACATATCCTGCAGATCTCGTCGACGAACTCGGAGGTGTTGTTGGCTATACGCTCGGCGGATAGCTTGATCTCCTCCTTGAACATCTCATATTGGGCGGAATCCTCTATGAATTGGTTCTCTCCCCTCTTCTTCTTGAGATATTGGGATATGGCGGCATCCGTGACACCGAATTTCTTGGCTACCTGGGCCTGTGTCATCCCATAGGTCTTCACCAATTCCTTGGCTACCTCCCTCCTTATGGTCGGGAGCACGTACCAGACGACCAATTCACACGGTATCTTCATGAGATAGTGGATAAATAACGGAAATATATAGTTTAATGGTGTTAAAGGGAGATATACGGCCATCGTCATCCGTATCAAAGGGTGTAAAAGATCGGATCACTCCGATTTCGGACCTTTTTCACCACATTCACGCCCTACAATACCGGATTTCCGGCCTCTCGGGATTTGGCTTCTATATATTTTCCCTACAGCCGAGTGGGGCCCCTATGGCATGTGAGGAGGGAATTATGCCCTCTTCCTTCCGTACACGATGTAACCTGTGTGGCCCAACATCTCGTATGATGGTCTCACACCGCCCTTGTGCACTTCCATCTCGCGCTGCATGATCTCGATCGCGAACACGTCGCAGAAATCCCTCTCGCGTAACGCATTGACGACCAATTCCAACTGATTCGTGTTCGGGATGTATGCGCATATCCTCCCACCTGCCCTCAGACACGGCGAGAGGTTGTCCAATGCATTCTCCGGATCGGGCATGTCCATGATCAGCGCATCGGCAAGGATCTCCACCTTCGCGTCACGCGCATCACCGATCTGATATGACCAATATGAATCGAGACCCGTACGTTTGAGGTTCTTGAGGGCACGCTCCGCGTTCTCCTCCTTGAACTCCACCGTGTGTACCCTTCCGCTCGGAGCGACCGCTCTCGTCAATGCCGTTGTGAGCCCACCGGAACCTGCACCCACTTCCAGAACGGTGCTGCCTGCCCTCACGTCACAATAATAGAGGATCGATGCGGCATCCTTGGGAGTGATGATCTGCGCACCGCGATCCAGGGATTCCATGAGCTCGTATGTCCCCGGTCTGAACACGGTGAACCTCTTCTTGGCGATCTCGAAGGATGAGCCGTCATCCATATCCTTGAACCTGTTACCGTCGATGGTCCCCAAGGATGATATCTTCAACATGGTGTAGGCTACCTTGAGCCAATGTTTCCTGTTCTCCTGATCGACAAGGTATACGTACTCATTCTCCTGGAAAGGCATAATCTCCGTAACAGTGGTTATTGATAAAACATTGACGGAAAGACTCGGTCCGAAGGAATGGTTGGTGTCTTCCCGATTTCGGGTAAATCGTGATTTTTCACTGTTTACCGTCGGGTAAATCGTGATTTTTCACTGTTTACCGTCGGGTAAATCGTGATGTTTAAATATACGCCTCATCATGGATACCATATGCTCAAAAGGAAGATCTATGACGAATTGGTCGCATGGAAGAAAGATGATGACCACAAAGCACTAGTGATTAAAGGTGCACGTCAGGTCGGAAAGACATTCATCGTGAGGGAATTCGCTAAGGAAAACTATGAGCATTATATCGAATTGAATTTCATTGCCGATCCAACATTGATAAGATTGTTCGATGAAAGCCTAGATGTGAATAGTCTTGTAAGAAAGATCTCGTTGGCACTTCATGACGATTACCTCAAGCCAGGATGCCTGATCTTCCTAGACGAGATACAGGAGTGTCCCAGGGCCAGGAGAGCTCTCAAGATATTCGCTGATGACGGACGTTATGATGTCATTGCAACAGGCTCGATGTTAGGCGTATCTGACTCGAGATTAGGAATCTACAGAAGAGGCGAACCCTCCATCGTAGGAGTAGGGTATGAGAGGACGATCACCATGTATGCTCTGGATTTCGAGGAGTTCCTCTGGGCAAGGAAGGTGTCCAAAGAGATCATAGATGACATCAAGGACAACATCAAGAACCAGACCGCATTGGATGAAGTGACATATGATGTGATAATGAGCGATTTCAGAACGTTCATGCTCACCGGTGGTATGCCAGAGGTCGTACAGAACATCATCTCTGGAGATAATGATAGGGCGATAGCAGCAATGGACATGATACTTGCGAACACTCTGGAGGACATTAACAGATACAATGAGGGAGTGGATGTGATCAAGACGAGAAGATGTTTCGAGAGCATCCCATCCCAACTTAGAGACACTAACAAGAAGTTCACATTCTCTAGAATAATAGACAAGAACAACGAGTATCTCGATAACTTTACCAAACAGAAGTACTACGACAATACAGAGTGGCTTGGGGCTGCAGGATACGGGAACTTCTGCTATCTGTTAACAGAGCCCGTCCTCCCTCTGAAGGCCTATGAGATCGTGGATCAATACAGGATCTATCTCTTCGATACCGGTATGCTAACACACATCTACGGCCCATCAGCGAGGATGGCCACATTGACGGATGATTATCGTTACAACCAGGGTGCGGTTGCAGAGAATATAGTTGCGGAATGCCTGATGAAATCAGGCATACAACCGAGATGTTACCGCAAGACCAACGGGAAGAACAGGATGGAATTGGATTTCGTCATCGAATTGGGATTGGACTTGTGCGTGATCGAAGTGAAATCCGGAAAGGACAGGGAGTTCCCATCTCTGAGAAAAGTATCCGATGTGTTCAGGATCGATAGACGCATCGTCCTGGAGAAGGGTAACATCCATGTGGATGATGAGGGCATCGAACACTATCCTTTGTTCGCTGCCGCATTCATCAAGGATATGATGCATGAGCGTGACGGTTTCGATAAGAACGGATTACCTATCGGTGGCCTCTGATCCTTCTAACGTTAGTGTTCATCAGATGACGTCCGATGTTACGATAGACGAACGCCTTCAGGGATGACATCTCTTGATGATGCTCCTTCAACAGATCGTCGGGACTGTCGTACACACCGAAGTCCCGATTGATCCCTTCGCTTTGGATATAGGTGTCGTTACGATCGAAATCGATGACAGGGTGGTGAAGATCCTTCACCGCCACACCGTATCCGCAGAATGCTCCCGTGCATTCCGGATTGGATGATTGTATGCACTCCAGATATCCGATATCCAGGATGAATGCCTCCAGCTCGTACCACACACCCTCCAGATACACCTCGACCCAACTGTGGAACACATCCTTGGGTGCCAGACGATACACCAACCCGGTCATGGCACCCTTCTGCAGACGTTTGTCGATGGTGAAACCGTGGACGCGACATGGTATCCCACAACCACGTAGCAATGCCATGAAGAGGGTACCCTTGGTATTGCACTGACCGTAACCGTCCGCGAGGACCTTGGATGCGGGTATGTTATCATCCACATTGTAACCGAACAGTATCTCGTCACGGACGAAGTTATAGATGGACCTGATACGTTCGAACTCATCTAGGGATTGCCATCCGCGTTGTGTGATGAGATCCTGTATCGATGCATCGGAGAAATCGAGCATCGGCGTTTCTGTGAGATATCTGTCCATGATTCACTCCTACGGCCTCAGGAACGGAAGATTTGGTAATCTATCTGATCTTATTATCGAATCCAACATCGAGGCGAACCCTTCGGGATCCCGTATCTGATATTGCATATGATCGTACCCTTCGAATACGGGGTGGTTGGCATGAGGGTATGCCTGCATCACCGCATCACGGTACTTGAAATGGTCCTCGATGCTGCCGAATTCGAAGTATGTGTTCCTCTGTAGATCGTCTGATAACTTGGGGAATGGCCTGTCCTCCAGACTGTCGGCCATCTGACGGCGGAGATCCCTGTATGTGAGAGCTTTGCCCGCTGCGATGAAGTATTGTTTTATTGCATCGTCATCACACCACAGTATCCTCTTGAGTGTCCTACCCTTCGACCAATACAGACTCTTGATCGCAAGGTACAGGAGGGGTGTCATGATACGACGTGTGAACTTTCCGATCTGTGCGAACTGCCCTCCGTCGAAGAACACGTGACGTATCGTGACTTTCGTATCGGTTAGGAATGCCATGGCGAGATCCGCACCGATGGAGGAGGCCACGACCATTGCGATATCATTGATACCCTGTGACGCAAGGAAATCCTCTACCTGTTGAACCTCATCCATCTTACCGGTGTATCTCTGCCCTTCGCAGTAGACGGTGGAGGTGGGCATGATGCAGTAGTACCTATCCTTCAGATACCCTACCACATGCTCGCTACTCTCGCCGACAACGCCCATGGCGTGGAAGAAGAGTATCGCGGGATCCTGTCTGTCTCCGCATGTCCTGAATATCATGATCGTGTCCCTGACGATCGGAAACGACCGTCATATCGATGGTGCCAGACGTCGATTTCTGCATTTATCGTTTACTACGATGGAAAGATCGCTGATAAAGGAACTATCTGCGAAAAAATGTAAGTAAATCGTGGATTTATGTAAATAATGCATAAATCCACGATTAATGATGGATTTATATCAATACGAAAATACGACATGGTCGGTAAAAGATTGCTCAAGACCAACTGCAAATACTATGTGACCGACCTCGGAATAAGGAGGGCCGTGTTGGATATCTCGGCCGGTACCGACATCAGCAGGCCACTTGAGAATATAGTCTACATCGAACTCCTCAGAAGGGGCTACAAGATCAG
>CAVGUW010000041.1:0-7447 GCA_963632775.1 Bacteroides salyersiae
CTCATCCTCGGAATCGCAGCAGTGATCATCGCTCTCATCGCAGTGGTCTACGCAGTGATCCAGAAGAAGAACTGAGTTCAGGCGAAACGTGTAACATTCCTTCCGCCCATGCGGAAGGATCCCTAAACCCTTTCCATTCCCGGCGAGGAAGGGTCGGTAGATCACCACCGATCCATCCTCCCACCTTTTCTGTCACAGGATGGAACACTCAAAGGACCCTGGGAATCCACACCATCGTATTGGCCGTTAATCCCAGTTATATACTAAATCACGCATGGGTATGATGATGAACTCAAGGAACGTCCCACTCCTCTGCGACTATTACGAATACACCATGGGTAACGGATACATGGAGAACGGTCTCTCCGACCGCATCGTCTACTTCGACATATTCTTCAGACGCGTACCCGACAACGGCGGTTTCGCCATCGCGGCAGGTCTCGAACAATTGATAAGTTACATCACGGAACTGAGATTCGACGACAGTGACATAGAGTTCATGCGTTCCAAGGGAGTGTTCGGAGAGAGATTCCTACAATATCTCAGGGATTTCCATTTCACCGGCGACATATATGCGGTACCCGAAGGTACACCCGTATTCCCCGGAGAGCCATTGGTGACCATAAGGGCCAACGCCATAGAGGCACAGATATTGGAGACGTTCGCACTGTTGACCATAAACCATCAGACACTGATCGCCACCAAGGCGAGCCGTATCGTCCGTGCCGCCGAAGGCAGGACGGTATTGGAGTTCGGTTCCAGACGCGCACAGGGTACCGATGCGGCCATATTGGGTGCGAGGGCCGCATACATAGCGGGTTGCGGAGGCACCGCCTGTACCGTCAGCGACAAGCTGTTCGGGGTACCTGCGAGCGGTACCATGGCCCACTCATGGGTGCAGATGTTCCCCTCGGAATACGATGCGTTCAAGGCATTCTGCACATTGTATCCGAACAACGCCACTGTATTGGTGGATACGTACAACACGCTCAAGAGCGGGATACCGAACGCCATAAGGGTGTTCAAGGAGCTCAACATCGACAAATGCGCCATACGCTTGGATTCCGGCGACCTGGCATTCCTCACCAAGGAGGCCAGGAAGATGCTGGACGAGGCAGGTCTCACCGGATGTAAGATAATCGTCTCCAACGCCCTCGACGAATGGTTGATACGCGATCTGTTGGAACAGGGTGCGATGATCGACGGTTTCGGCGTAGGCGACAATCTCATAACATCCCACAGCGACCCGGTCTTCAACGGGGTGTACAAGCTCGTAGCCATGGAGGATAATAACGGTAAGATAATCCCGAGGATCAAGATCTCGGAGAATGTCGGCAAGCTCACCACTCCTGGATTCAAGAAGGTATACAGGATATACGACAGGAACGGGATGGCATTGGCGGATCAGGTATGTCTCCATGATGAGACCATCGATCAATCCCAACCCCTCACGTTATTCGATCCCGATGCCACATGGAAGAGGAAGACCATCACCGACTTCGTCGCCAAGGAACTGTTGGTGCAGGTGATCAAGGACGGTGAGGTAGTTTATGATATGCCCACGCTCGACGAGATAAGGGAATACCACAAGGAACAGATGGCGACCCTTTGGGACGAGATCAAGCGTTTCACCAATCCTCACCAATATTACGTCGATCTTTCGCAGAGATTATGGGATCTGAGGGACAGGATGGTCCGTAACAACGGTGATTTCACATTATAATCGCATTAAAAACAGCATTTACGGTAATGTTCAAATACTGAGCGAGGGTTAGGAATTATTAAGGTGTTATAAATGGCAGCGGCAAGATCTGAAAAGATGAAGCAGGTCCTGAGTGTCATAGACGACAATGGAAAATGTACGGCGAGAGACATCTGTGATTCTCTCGGCATGAACGCGAGAGAGGTCAGCGGTATTCTAAAAGGCCTTCGTCTCAGAGGACTCGTACGCATTGTCGAAACACGCAGCCACTCCGGTAACGTCTGGTCAAAGAACTGAGTCCTGACCTGGATTGAGAACGAACTGAAGGCACGGGCCGATGAACAGGCCCGGGTGCCTTCGATTTTTTTATTATTGTATTATTGATGAGCATATGCCCTAGATCGTAGGGCATCTGAGAATTGATATAGAATTGTCAGGGGTCTGACGACCCCTGTGGATATTCATTCGATCTTGACTGCGGTGTCGGGACGGATGAAGTTGATGAACTCCTTCAGGATGTTCTCGAGATACGTATCGAGCTGGTCGGCAGGTTTCTCGTAGGGCGGGTTCATCCATTTCTTGACGAACTCAATGAGTTCGACGCTGTCGCATCCATCGGGGTGCTGTGCGCAAAAGTCGGCCCAAACCTTACTGTTGATGCGGAATCCCATCGTCTGTTTGAGTTCCACGATCTCAGCCTGTGTAATCGGGTAAGATTTCATGAGGGTTAATGTTCGTAGGACAATATATCAATATTGCGTTCGTCCGTCCGAGAAATGTGGATGAGGATGGGGATGTGTCAGTCCGTACTGACACATCCTTCACCTCATTGTTCTATATCGACCGCAGGTTCCTTGTACCTCAGTGAGAGGATGACCGTTATCGCAAGTACGGAGACGATCACCAACAGCGATGCGAACACAGGTATCTCGATGAACTTCGACGTGAGCAGTTTGAACGCAACGAATCCCAGGATTATACCCAATCCGTAGTTGAGGAACCTCAAGGATTTCATGGATTCCTTTATCGTGAAGTACAACGACCTGAGGCCCATGATCGCGAATATGTTCGATGTGTAGACGATGAACGTATCCGTGGTGATGGCCAACACAGCCGGGATGGAATCCAATGCGAAGATGACATCCGACAATTCAATTACGATGACACAAAGCAGCAGAGGGGTCATTATGAGCCTTCCATCGATCCTCGTGAAGAACTTATCCCCGTCCAATTCCGGTGACGTCTTGAACACCTTGGATAACCAAACGGCCATCTTGTTCTCCCCTTCATCGTCATCCTTCTTGAAGATGGTCTTGATCGCCGCTAAGAGCAGGATCGCACCGAAGATGTACATGACGAAGTCGAACCTCTCCATCAGTTCGGCACCCGCGAAGATGAAGATCGCACGGAAGATCAACGCTCCGAAGATACCATAATACAATGCCTTGTGCTGATAATCATCGGGGATCTTGAAGAACGAGAATATCAGGATGAACACGAAGAGGTTATCGATGCTCATCGATTCCTCCACGATATATCCTGTGTAGAACTCCATCGCTTTATCGGGACCCAACGTGATGAGTACGAACACACCGAACAATAGGGCGATCGATACCCATAGGAGCGTCATCCTGATGGCCTTCTTGGCATCAATGTGCTTCGAACCCTTGTTGAACAGACCAAGGTCGAAGGCCATGAGGATCGCTACCAGCGCCAGGAATCCCACCCAGAACCAGATGCTCTCTGTCATTGCCGTGCGATATGGGGAATTGTTAAAAGAATGTTATGGTGACCGCAGAGGGTGGCACGTGAGTGCCACCCATCAGTGTGCGTGACCGATGAGCAGGAACACGCCCGCTGCTATGATTATCCCGATTATGAGCATCAGGAATGCCCTGATGTCCTGGTTCTTCCTGTGGAAGGCCTCGGGTATCATGTCGCACAGTGCGACATACATGAACGTACCTGCGGAGAAGGCCAGCGGGATACCGACCATACCATCGACGGACATACCGTTCAGCAGGACGAATGAGATGATGGTGGCGATCGGTGTGATGCAGGCGAACGCGAAGAGATACTTCATCACCGTCCTCTTATCCAGATCGGTGAGTAAGAACGTGGAGGACAGCGAGAACAATACCACGAACTTGTGTATGCACATGCCTCCAAGCGTTATTATGGCGATGTTCGGGTCGGCTATGAGCGTCGTAGCAAGGACGAGACCGTCCACGAACGCATGCACCGATAGACCGATGAACGCTGATAATGATGCTATACTGTGCGTATGCTCATCCTCATGGCATTCCTCGGAGCATTCGTTGGAGTGGATATGCTTTATCAACACATCCACTCCAAGGATGACGAGGAATCCTAACATGGCGGCGGTCATCATGACCTCCGCGGATTGACCTCCCTCGGCGCATTCCTCTATGGCCTCGGGCATCAGCAGGAAGAACAGTATCCCCAGGAAGATGCCGGCGCTGAGCGCTATGAGCAGATGTATCTGCTTGTCCGTAAGCTTCCTGATGAACGGTGCGTATGCACCTGCCATGGCCACGACCAGTAGGACCACGGTATACACCAGGAACGTCACTATGATATCCATACCATCCTTCATTCGGAGCTATTATTAAAATATTGGTCGGATGTTATTAATTGTGACGAGGGATGGATACCCATCCTTAATAACGTGATAACATGGCGATAGTAAGCGTCTCACTCTCCGATGAGTATCTGAAGGAATTGGATGACATACAATCATATTACGGTCTGAACGGAAGGAGCGAGGCCATAAGGCATGCGATCAGGTCCGCGGAGACGGAGATGAAGGAGATGTCCGACATCGACGGACAGGTGGAGGGTGTCCTGGTGATAGTCCACGGGGATCATGACGATATGTGGATGTCGAAGATACACCATAGGTATGAGGGACAGATCAAGATGCAGTTGCATTCGCATATGCTGAACATGAAATGTCTCGAGGTGATGATAATCTCCACCGACTCGTCTACAATGAGGGATATCCTGAGGGAGATCCATTCCGTGGGAAAGGCGGATTATGTGAAGTTCGTAAGGGGATGAAAAGAAAGGAAGGGTGGTACCCCTCGGATCGAGGGGCACCGGTTTATGTTCAGTTCCTCTTGATGACCACTGCGAGAGCGAGGATCGCCACGACGAGTACGACGATCGCACCGATGAATGCGGTGTTCTTGTCGAACGCATCGGATGACAGTGTGCTCGGTGAGGGTGCCGCATTGGACAGGACGATCGTGAACGTGGAGTTGTGTCCCGCATCGAACGTCACGTATCCTTGTGATGAGTTGTACTTGACGTTGCTTATTCCGTCCGTCGAATTGTCGCAGTAGACCTTCGCACTCTTGAAACCGGTCTGTACAGGCACCTTGACACTGAACTTCGTGATTCCGGGTGTGGTGATCTCATACGCGGTGGTATCTGAGGTGAAACTCAGATACTCCACGGAGACGATCGTCCCTGCAGGGATGACCGTTCCCTTAGGGATGGTCAAGGAGTACGTCTTGTACCGATCGTTCATCGTGACGACGAGGTCGCCGGTTGTGATCACAGAATCGATGAATGCATAGGTGTCCGAGTTGACGGTGACCGTCCCCTTCGTGATACCTGATGATTCGGGGTCCTCGACTATAACCTTCACATCCTGGTCCTTGTACGCATCGGCATTGTCCTTGGTAACTACGACTCCAGAGCTCTTGTCCGTGTCCATTACCACGGCCGCGGAACCTGCGGCACGTTCATCATCGATGATACCGTTGTTAACGATCGGACCAGTCACTGCCGATTCGCCATTCATCTTCAGGACACCTGTGTTCGTTACAGTCCCCTCATTGACGATCTTTCCGTTGTTGACGATCTCTCCGTTGGACGTGAATGATTTATCATTCTCGATCGTGACGATCGTTCCTTTGAGAATCTCCATGGTGGCGCCTGCATCCAAGGTTCCTTCGATCTTGATGGAATCTCCCGATACAGTGACCGTAGCGCCGGAATATGTTCCACTGTCCTGGATGATATGACCGTTGATCTTGAGTGAACCGGCGGTGATCGATATCCCGTCGACACCGGCCTTCATACCATTGGCTTTCAGTCCGTTCGTTTTCGACATATCGGTAAGACTGAATATAACTCCTGTGAAGACCGCATTTTCACCCATCCTGAAGGTCATCCCCTCAGCAATCCCGATGAATTTGTTCTCAGGCAAACGTATGTTGGCTCCGGATACGATTGATAACCCACCATAGTATTGTGCGATATCTCCCTCGAACATACCGTCATAGATGATAACGACCACGCTGGATGCGCGCGAGGTTGTGTTCTTCGTGACCAAGGAACAGTCTCCCTTGAACGTACCGCCATTGATGGTGACATTTATCTTCTCTCCGGCATCCGTATCGTGCGGGGAGGCTACGATGGCCGAACCAGTACTCGTGGGTCCGTTCCCATTCGGATCTATCTTCACTTCTCCGGTTGCGGTGATCTGACAATTTTCGATTTTCAGTGTCCCTGCACGGACCTCGACGCCTCCGGCACCTTCGACCGTACAATTATTCAACACATATGTACCGGGTCCTGCGAAATACAACGCGACCCCTTCGGGACTTTTACACTTGATAATCGCATCATTGATAGTGATGATTGACTCGCCTACGGTGGCACCATTGCTCTGTATGACGGCCTCATCACCCTTGGTCAGATTCTGTATGTACGTACCGCCGTTGATGATCAATGTATTATTTTCACTATCTTTTGCAACTCCGACATAGATGTTTCCAACGATTGATGACCCATTCTTAGTACCATCTATCGTAAGAGAGGCACCTCCGGTCAGTTTGAATGCCTGGAGTTTTCCGGTCTTTGTCTCGGTGCTCGTGATGGTGTGACCGTTGAGATCAAGATACAATTCCTTGCCTTCAATATTGATCGCACCTGTCAGCACAACGTCATCAATAAGCCTGATGGTAGCACCGGACTTGGCATACTTTACGGCATTAGCAAGATCGGTGAATGACCCACCGACGATCTCGATCGTGGCCTTATCGTCCACTGAAGTCGTATCAATCTCCCAACGATATACGATACCTGTCAGAGTAGAGTTGTCTATACTGATGGTTCCTTTCGTCTTGCCATTAGGAGAGGCACTCGTGTCATTATTCGTTGTTGCAATGGCACAACCATTAGTCGTTGCTCCATTGCTATTATATCCATGATTGAACTCCGATTTCGAAGTCAGTGTAGAATCCGTTATGTTGACATTAGCGAATTTGACCTCGACTGCGGTAGCCTTATTGCTCACAATCTCAGACCCGTTGATATTCAACGTATTGAGGACGTCACCATTACTATTCGAGACATAGACTGCCATGGTGTTACAAATAATGGTCGAATTGAGAATATCGATACTCACCGGCCTTGTCGATCCATTGTGATATACGCCGAACCAATATGCATTGATCTCCGTATCTTTGACGATTATACTGTTGCCGGTGTTGTATGAACAGACACCGGATGCCCCGGTCCACGGTTTACTCCTTTCGCCTGTGAATGCATCATTCAGCTTACAGTTTTCGACCGTGATGGTACACTCTGTACCTTTGCATGCTATACAATCGCTGCTACTAGTATTTGCGTTGATGGTGACTCCTTTAACGATTAACTCGATCTTGCTTGATTCGCCCACAACAAAAATGCCATTGCCCTTGGTGTTAATGG
>CAVGUW010000042.1:0-6684 GCA_963632775.1 Bacteroides salyersiae
ACCTGAAATACCTCCGAGAGGTCGTGCACCACATTTCAACCCGCTAGATCCGAACTATGTGTCCGCCCCTCCGAACGACATGATATCGCTCAGAGGGACGGACATTACATTCAAAGTTTGGCACCATTCAGTTTCTCGACCACACGATCCCTTATCTCGCCAAGATCCAATGGTTCGAACTCGACCGTCTCTTTCCTAGATACGAAATCGATAAGACACCTACAAGGAAGACCGTAGTACGACATGGCGGCATGTGCATACACCGAGAGTTGCAACATATACTCACGATCGATCTTATCGGATCTCTCCGCATCCGTCTTGTAGTCATGCATCTCGATACGATCGGGATACAATGCCATCAGATCGATGTATCCCTTCAGGGTGACGTTCGTCCCTTCGACAGGCAGCATGCATTCGATCTCCGCACATATCACATCGGCATCCCCCACCTCATTCAACACACGTTCGATCTCCGCATGTTCCGGTCTGGACTCCTTTGGCGTCATACCCTTGGACATCATGTATGCATCGTCATGCACCGCGATCCCGTACTTGGCGCCCTTGGGACATATCTCATCCGTTACCTTCTCCCCGTCGGTGGAGAAATCCAGTTCCATGATGTCATGGACGCCCATCCTGATCTTCCTGGGGGTGTATTCCGGGATCCTGGGCATCTCACATACATCGTTCAACTGTCCCTTCGGGTCGAAGTCGCTGTCCGGGATCTCAGTGTATTCGTTGTTGGAGAGAAGCCCTTTCATGAACACGGAGGCCTTCTCCTTGTTGCAGATGAACGTCTCATACTGCTTGGCCCTCGACATCGCTACGAACATCAGTCTCCTCTCCTCGTCGTAGTCCTTCTCCTCACCGACCTTCACCAACGCCGTCTTCCAGGACTTGCATATCTTCCTGTAACCGTTGAAATCGCCGACCTCCTGGGTGCATCTCACCCCGGCATCACTGTTCTGATACAGGATGGATCTGTCGGGTTGTTTCTTCATGGGTGTCACCCCTTGATCCATGAACGGTACTATGACTATTCTGAACTCCAATCCCTTCGCCTTGTGCATGGTCATTATCCTGACCGCACCGGAATCTATCGTGGCCTCCACAGGGTATACTGTGTTGTTCCTCATATCCCCCTCTATCATCGAGATCATCCCCGATATGGTCTGAAGCGATGTCCTGTATTCGTTCGAAAGGACGTTCACGATCGCCTGAACGATATCTACATCAAAATCGTGATAGAATGCGAACAGTTCCGATAACATATCGGTCACCCTTCTTTTCTTACGGAAGAGTCTCTCCCTCTGTTCCTTCAGAACATTCGGTATCGATCCCTCCTTGGCGGCCATGAGTTCCATCATGCTATAATCGAGATCGGCCATTATCGGGATGTAACCATTCTCATCCCTCTCGTTATTGATATATCTCAGCCATGCCAGACACATCTTTCCCTCACGGGTCGACATGATATCCATATCGCCCTGCAGGAATGCCGGTATCCCTGCATCCGTCAATGCCTTCTTCACTATACGACAGGAATCACCCTTGGTACACAGGATGGCCATATCCCCAAGCTCGACCCTGCGTATGTCATATTGCCCAGTGTCATCGTTGTAGGTATAGATGCGGTACTTATCATCCGTCATGTAGTCTCCGATGGCTCTGATGACTTGGGTCACCTCGTCATCCTGATCCTCCGCCCCGACATACCTTATCTCCGTATGGCCCCCATAATCCCCATTCTTCGCAGAGATCACCTTTCCGACCATTGAGTCGACCTCGCCTTCATCGACCTTCTCGTCCCCTACAACAGGCAGATATAGACAACTGAAGGCGGCATCCACGATCGCCTTGGAGGATCTGTAATTGGTATCCAATTGCATCCTCTTCACCTCCGGGATCGCGAATGGTATCCTCTTGAGATCATCGTTCAGGAATCCTCTGAACCCGACCACGGCTTCCTCGAGATGGATGATGTTCTGTATGGATACGTTCCTGAATCCGTATATCCCCTGTTTCCAATCACCTACGCAGCACAGATTGGGTTCCTTCAGCAACATGAGGGATATCATCAGTTGACTATTGTTGGTATCCTGGAACTCATCGATCATCATGTAGCTGTAGGAGTTACGTTCGCGTATCTTGGGGTCATTATAGAGCAATGTGAATGCGAACATCGCATTCAGACTGTAGGTGAGTCTGTTGGAGATGATGCATTGCCTGATGTATGCGTGATATACATCATGGATGAAGTTCAGGAGATGTCTCCTGTCGTCGCATACCGCATCTTTGATGATCTGTTCATCGACGACTTTGCCATCGCCCAACGACGGCAAACATTCTATGTCATTCTCCATCGCCTTCTTCAATTCTCTGCGAAGTCCACCTTCTCCTGGTGCATTCTTAACACAGAGACGTCCCATGAGATCGGTCTCGTTACCTATCAGTTCCCTCTCCTGATTGAATCCTAACCAGCCGGACTTCAACGGTATGATGCCCATCGACATCATCTTGTCGATCAGCTTCAGCACATCATTCGGCCTCTGTGCCATCACGGCGGGGATATCTCCGTAATCTCCAGCATTATCCGACAGGAATCCGTCGAAGAACCTTTGGAAGAACTGCTTGTTCACGGAATCGTTGACGGAGAGCTTTGCGGATCTCGTCATCCCCTCCCTTATGCCGAAGAATCTACCGACCTTCTCGGCCGAGTCAAGTACGATGGAATAGCATAACGCATCGAATGTCTTCACGACCACCCTGTCCGCATAGTCGGCAGGGATCCTCTGACATCCGGATGTGTCGTTGGAGATCTTGATGATCTTCTCCCTGATCTTGACATCCATCTCTGCGGCCGCATTGTTGGTGAATGTCAACATCAGGATGTCCTGAGGTGATACATCCCTCCCTTTCTCTCTGAGGATGTTGACATATCTGTTGACTATGGTCGTGGTCTTTCCGGTCCCGGGTCCTGCATCGACCAATATCACCCCATCGATCGTATCTATGATCTCCTGTTGAGACTTGTTGGGTTCACTCATTGCCATCACCGCCCTCCGAATCGATAGCGATCCTGTCCTTCGTGCATACCTTGAAAAAATCACAATCGGAACATTTCTTGTCATGTTCTGCTGGAAGGCCGGATCTTGATTCGGATGAGAGTTTCGAATGGAGCTCATCTATCTTCGAAAGCATGGACTCCATCTTCTCTTTCGTGATCACGACCATATCCTCCCAAAGATAGATGCCGGACCTCCATATCTCAACAAATTCTCTGATGGCATTGCTCACAGTTTTCGATTGACTACGATTGTATGAGAATTCCTTTCTTACTGCCTGGATTACCAGAGGGTTCTCATGCCATTCCGACGGATCCATCTCCGAAGCAACGGACATTATGGCACTTATCATCCTTTCAGGTTCCTTCCCACACTTCGATCTGTTGGTGATTCTGAATGTGAAAAAGATACAATCCATGATATCATAGTTGTCAACGGCTTCGTCATAGATTCTAACCTTCCTGATGTTATCGGCGATATCGAATCCATCATCCATGTAGTTCACATCATTACCCATGGCATAGAGGAACTGCATCTCCCTTCCGGACCACAGCTCATTGGCTATGGCAAGATAGAACAATGCCTGGAAATCCTTCTTTTCCCTCTTTCCCTCCATCAACAGTTTTTTCCTGATATCCTTGACGGAGAGGATCTTTCCTGTCTTATAATCGATCACCGAGTCGATGTTGAGATCCATCTTACCATGTATCTCATGTCTCTCCGAGTCGATGTCCCTCTCACAGAGGGATGACGTCTCGGTCATGCCGAGGGCATCGTAGAAGAAGTTATTGCTCCTCTCGATGGGGACGAGTTCCCTGTCCCCGGTGTGATCCAAACTATCTATGTACCGCTTGATGTTGGTCATCCCGCACCTTATCTTACCCTCATCTATCTTCCCCAGAGCGGGTGATGATATTCCGGAGAATCTCTCCGATGCCATCCCCACCAACTCGTCGAATCTCTCGTTGACTATATCGGGATGGCTGAAGTATAACTCCGCGAAATTGTGGATGAGGTTCCCGAACTCGAAGTAATCCGCATCCTTGGAACCCAATGTCATCTGGAATTGGAAGGAATACGGGCATTCGTAATACGCCTTGAACCCCGATTGGGAGAACGGTCTGTCGTAAGGCTTTGGATCCTTCACCGGATGGTCGAGGTCGATACTTGGCCTCTCTACATGATGTGGCCATCTCCCCTTCTTCGTCATCTGACCCGGGGAGAGGAGATCATCGAAGACCAGTTCACCCCCTTCCTTCTTTGGACTGAACAATTTACGGAACAATGTCGATGGTCTTGCTGGTCTACCGCCCCTAGATGTGTTGACGAGATAGTATCTCCCCACGCCTTGCTGGAGAAGTGCCTCCAATCTAACGGCCATCCTTTCCGTCTCATCCTCCACATAGTCGACATATGCCCTGTCGGTGAGATCGAGATCCCAGTCATCCGACATCCCCAGATAGATCACTATCGGTCTGTCTATGAACACGGAGTTCCTCGAATCGACGAGGAGCACACCCATCTTCTCGCATTCCGGGATCTGCTCATTGTGGTGGAGATCGCTGATGTTCTCCACGGAGTAGACCAATCTCTCCACGAGTCTCTTGCACACCTTCTTATCACCGATCTTCAGATCATCGATCACAATCTTCACGGTGGTAGATGCTTTGGGACTGCAGATGACCTTCCTAACATCGTCGAACGTATGTTTACGGATATCCTTCATCGCATCTCTAAGTTCGGCGGCCCTGCCATCCATTGCGACCTTATCCAGAAGGTGTTCCTCCTTGTCGGCCTTGAAGTCCGCATCGAGGGAACTGAATATCTCCCTCACGTGTTTGACCCTCAGTGTATCGTAGGATAATGATAACTGAACGAACTGTATGAAGTCCCTTATCTGATTGAGATCGCGGACGTTCAGGGAATCGATGAATGGTATCTTCCCCCTATACAGTGCGGTCTTGACCGAATCGACGATAGGGCTGGTGACGTTCATCACTATGGCGAAATCGTTCGGATCCCTGTCCCCGATCAATGCGATCGCATTATCCGCCAACTGCCTGTCGTTCCCTATCTGATGGATCTCCGGGATGTGGCATCCCTCATCCTCGAAGATCTCCACGTCAAGGTAATCGTAACCGTTCGGGATCATGCATTTGTCGAGATCGTTGAACAGATCGATGCCGACAACAGCTATCTTACCGCCTATCTGTGGATAGAATGTGGTAGATGGATCGAACCTATCCATGACATTCTCGACCGTCGGGATAGCTTTCCATGATCTGTATACATCCCTTGACGAACCCGTGTGCAGATGTTTTCCCACATCCTTGGTGTATTGGCGGATCTCCTTGATCCTCTGTACCTCCGCATGGACATACCTGAGGTCGAGTTCGGGGTTCTCCTCGCATATCGTCATTATGACCTTCAGCTCTCCCCAGACGGGGGAGCCCATCACATCCATAGAACACGTTGCCGCCACCTGTCTGGGTGTCATCGCGAACGGACCGATCGATGGCCTGTCCACGAGCTTGTTCAATGCGGTCGCCAACGGTGCATCGTTGGTCAGGACGAAACGACAGTCCTTGACCTCATCATAGATGGAATCTATCGACTTCAGCTTCCTCATGATATCATCTCCGCGATGGTCGTCGATCCGGTCGTCCCACGGATGATTGGGGACGATGGATGTCCACGACACATCCATGGGATCATTCCGTACCTCCGAGACCCGACTGAGCATGATCGCATTTGGTATCGATATTCCATCTACTCGCTAACATCCCGTACCATTTGGTGGCCTCTTCATGGGATCTTGCCACTCCGATACCATACTCATACATATTTCCAAGACGGAATTGTGCACTTTCGTTCCCTTGTTCCGCAGATAACTTGAACAGTCTGACGGCTTCCTCATACGACTGTTCCACACCTTTCCCCTTACTGTACATCATACCGAGGTCGTACTGCGCATCGGCATTGCCTTGATCCGCGGATAACTTGAACCAATCGAATGCCGCGCTATCCGATCTCCTCAGTACCTCTTCGTCCCTATAAATGAGGCCAAGGAAGTACTGCGCATCGGCATTTCCCTTCATCGCAGACTTCATGAGCCATCTGAGAGCTTTAGGCGTAGATGCCTCCACGCCCTTCCCGAGTACATACGCCCTGGCGAGCATGAATTGTGCAGCATCGTTGCCTTGATCCGCGGACAACTTGTACCATCCGAATGCCTCTTCATCCGACTGTTCCACACCATATCCATATTCATACAGATGTCCCATGTTGTATAGTGCGATATCGTCCCCCGATTCGGCACCCATCTCGTACCATAAGGCGGCATGTTCATAGGATTGTTCCACGCCATAACCGAATTCGTATGATATACCTATAAGGGTCAATGCACGCGCACTCCCGTTATCGGCACATATATCGAATATCCTATTGGCCTCATCATATGATTGTGGGACCTTTATCCCGTCACGATACATCAAGCCCAGGTTCAATAGTTTATCTATATCGCATTGATCCAGATATTCTCCCTGATATTCGGTCTCTCTATATTCGTTCGCATTATTTTCCTTATACTCATTTCTATTCATTTTCATCACCATAGTAT
>CAVGUW010000043.1:0-2807 GCA_963632775.1 Bacteroides salyersiae
TGTCGTTAGAATATAATGGCGCGGAGAGGGAGATTCGAACTCCCGGGGAGAAACTCCACCGGTTTTCAAGACCGGCGCCGTGGGCCAGGCTTAGCTATCTCCGCTTGGATGTTTGGTATATCGTCATTATATAAAAGCGATAGGGTTGGGCTCATTTTTCGAAGAATTTGGTCACATCGCCCAGCGGATCAGTCGATAATCTGGCTCCAAGTTTGGAAGCGTACTTGGAACAGCGGTTGTCGAAGATGACCGCCATCCCCCTGTCGGTCTCCGTCCTTATCAGACGTCCGATGGCCTGCTGCATCTTCCTGAGGGCCGGTACCTCCGAGGTGTAACGCCATCCGACACCCCTCCCGTACTTCTGATCGAACATATCGGACATCGCCCTCGTCACGAGTGTCGGCGGAGGGTATGGTATGCCGACGATTATCGCGAAGCATAATTCCTCACCGGGGAAGTCTATACCTTCCGCGATGGAACCTCCCATGACCGTGAAGAACACCCCGTTCCTCCCTTTCCTGAAGTCTGTCAATGCCTTCATCGTCAGTCTCTGCTGACCGGATTCCTCCCAATACACGTTCTTCTTCACATCCCTCTCGAGGAATGGGCGCATCTTGCGCATCATGCCGTATGACGGGAAGAACACCAACGTGTTCTTCTCCACGTTGTTGCAGAGCTTCGCGATGTTCTTCTCCATCCTGGAGAATATCGACGGATCCCTCTGCATCTCGTCGTACTTCGTCGTGACGTTGCCGAGATAGATCACCGATCTGTTCTCGGGCGGGAATGGGGAGGGATACACCTTGGTGACGGTATCCGCAGGCAGTCCCATGACCTTGACGTACTGCTCTATCGGCTGTAACGTACCGGACATGTGCACGACACCCTTGCATCTCCTGATGAACGATGTGACATCGTACGGATCGATGCACGAGGCATGCAATGATTCCCCTTCCTCATCCGTCATCACGGTCTTGATGTACTTGTCCTTGGGGGACATGATCCAATCCCTCATGGCCGTTCCCAGCGCATAGATGTCGGAGATCCTGTTCTCTCCCTTCTCCATGAGCGCATCCGACCTGTCCTGACCGAGGGAGATCAATTGGTCTATAGCGATCTCCAACTCCCCTCTTGTCAGTTCGAACTTCTTGCAGAGTCTGTTCTCTATCTCATCATGCGCGATCAGACTCTCCTTCGTCGTCATCGTGAGCTTCTCGTTCGCCAACGATCTGAGGATGACCTTCATCTCTTTGACAAAAGGTCTTAATGTGACGTCCTCGAACAGATGGGGCTCTCCCCTCATGGTCGTGCACTCGTCTATCGCCGCCTCTATGAGCTTCATGTCCATGGTGTAGCTCTCCTGTTGCCTGGCGGCATCTATTATGTTGTGCGCCTCGTCGACTATCACGATGAGGTTGGAACCATCGCTCTCGATGTTCCCGAGGAAACCGTTCCTGATCTCGTCGGACAGGAAGTGCACATAGGGTGCGACGATGACATCGACGTTCTTGAGGAGCAGTTTCTTGGTCTCGTAGGGACAGATGTTCCTCTCCTCGCAGAACCTATCCAATTCGCCGGAGGTCGGGAACGATCCGTGGCAGTAATTCTCAACCTCCTCCAACCTTCCCATCAGTCCCTTGAAGAACGGACAGCCGCCCTTGCCGGCATTCGCCTTCTTCTTGCTGTCCTCGCATAATGCGGATAATACCGAAGGAGGGATGTTGTTGTAATCCGCCCTCGTCCTGAGGTACGGGCAGGACCTCCCTCTCCCGGTGACCGTCATACCGGACACCTTCCTCAATTTGGAGATCGCACGCAACTCCCTCATGACCTGGTCGCTTTGGGATATCGTCCTCGTGAGGTACACGATCTTCTTGTTGTTGCGACAGGCATGGTCCACCGCGGATGCCAGGGATACGATGGTCTTACCGGTCCCCGTACCCGATTCGAGGACTATGTGCTTACCCTCATCCAGGGCGCGTGTTATGTCCTTCACGATCTGCACCTGTATCGGCCTCGGTACGTATGGGAAACAGGGGAGATCGGGATTCTCTTGGTCTATGACCGTCGGTTCGATCTTCGGTGTGACATCGATGACCTCTTCGATATCATCGGGCTCATCATCCACCTTGCGTCTGCATCTCATGCAGGTATCCTTACCCGGCATGATCAAGCTACCACAATGAGGACAGAAGGCGGTCATGCGACTTCCAATATGCGCGTTCGATATAACGGTTCCGTCACCCCCACCTACGGGTGACATGATGTCATGGAACAGGTTCACAACCGTATTATATCGTGCCATCGTTAACACGGAGCATGGAAGACGGACCCAGAGCCGATATCAGGACATTGATAGTCGATCCCGAGACATTCATCAAGGAAATAAGCGACGAGAAGGTAAGGCTCCTTCTTATGGAATTGGAGATGTTGATGGAGGAATACGAGAGGGAGAACGCGATCATGTATCTCGCCAGCAACTACTCCAGCAACAAGCACCTCGCATTCTCCGCGCTCAGGGCCATGTACGACAAGGATATCCAAGAGTACATGGGGATCACGAAGGAGAAGCTCGTCGAGGAGATCAGATCGAGGAAGGAAGCGAAGAGAGCATCTCTCTGAACCTTCTTATGAAAAATATCGGATGTGGTCCGCATCCTCATGCGGACCGGACATCCTCATCTGCGTTTCTTACCCTTCTTGCCCTTCTTGGAGCCTTTGGATATCTTAGCGATTATCGCACCGATTATCGCAAGGATGGCGGCACCGATACCGATGACCGGAGCGTTCTCCGTCACCGTCTTCGA
>CAVGUW010000043.1:2847-6015 GCA_963632775.1 Bacteroides salyersiae
GGGACAGAATATCCTGATATGACGTACCTCCCGGTGTTCCCGTCCTGATCCTTCACCTTGACGTAGGTCACGCCCTCGAGACCGGAGATGGAGAATGTACTTCCGGTGTATTCCGACAATACATTGTTGTTCACATCGTACGACGTCCATGTGACGGTGCCGGAGGCATCCGATGCGGTGAACGTGGTCCTATCGGTATCGGGACTCACGGTGATCGTATCCGTCAGTTTGTAATTGTAGTCCCAATCCTTCATGTAGGCATCGAGATAGTACTGTGTTATCTCCTTGGACTGGAGATACAATCCGCATTCCCTGTTGTTCATGAACGCGTTCTCCGTCCAGTTGACCGATGACACCCAAACGGTATCGTCGATGATCACTCCTTTATTGTGCATCGTCTGATATCCCGATGCCGTCATGCCTGCGGACTTGACGTTCGTCTCGGTGTTCAGCTTATCGATGACATCCGTGTTGTCGGTCTTCGTGACCATGAACCTTGCATCGATACCTCTGTTGGAAGCGGATATCATGGCAGAGAGCGGTGAAGTGGTGGCCAATGTCTTGAATGATGCGCCTATGTCCATCTGTTCCGTGTACACCCTCGTCTTGGCGTTGTCGATGAGGTACATGAGCGCCTTGAACGTATTGTCCGGCGACATGTAGATGCTCGTTCCCACATCGCTGTACGTCTTGGATTCGTATGTCGATGTGTTGACATATGATGTCACGTCGGACATCGTCGGCAATGTCGTGGCCGTCGCATCCGGATATTTATCACCGAATGTGATGAAATCCTCATCGAATGCCCAATCGCTGCTGAAGAAGGTATCCATCTGTGTGGCGAATCCCTCACCGTACACGATGGCACCCCATCCCCTGTTACCCTTGGCGCTGATGTTCCCATCGGTCCAGTTCTCCGATGTGATGATCACCTCATCACCGTCTATGATGGCGTACTTGTTATGGACGTAACTGTATCTGTCGTACGATCCGCCTCCGATGAACTTGATCTCGGCACCCGCATCGACCATGGTCTTGAGGAGACTGTCGTTATGCTCGTAACCGAATGGCTTGTTCTCGAGGATTATCTGTACCTCCACACCCTTGTCCTCGAGGTCGGTCAGCACCGTCCCGACATATGTGCTGGTGAGCATGTAGATGGAGATCTTCACGCTCTCCGTCGCACCCATCAGGGCCTTGAGGATCGGTACTCCGTTGCATTCGGGGAATGTGAACGGCTCCACATCCGCCGATACCGTCTTCGTGTCCGCGAACGATATCGCGGTGTAACCGTTACCGACGGCCGCCCAATCGAAGTATGTGTTCGTGTCGGTCGGTTCAACCCTTCTGATGACATGTTCCGTGTATCCCATATCGACGGGTATCCCCGTCCATCCGTATGCCGCGGTGTAGTTGGCGTAACATGCGGCATCCACCAGTTTTCCATCGCTGTCGTAGAGATAGACGGCATCGCCCTTGTTATTGAGCGACATGAATGAGGAATAGACGATCACCTCGCGGGTATCCGTTCCCTCGCAGAACCAATCGCCGTCGACGGTCTTCTTCACGACCGTTACGACATGACCCGGTTCCACGTTCACGGATCCGAACGTGTACTCCCTTCCGCTGCTGTTCTTCAAGGTGTATCCGCTGATGTCCACGCTCTTCGAGCCGTAGTTCTTCAGCGCCACACCATCTGTTGCATCCATCGGGTCCAACTCGTATAGCAATATCCCGTCGTTCACCGTCCCGGCAGCATCCGACATATCGGATGTGCAGATCGGGAACGCGGATAGCACCATTATAGTGACCACTAGGATCGAGATAGCATCCCTGTATCTGACCATGTATCGGACATATGTGTCCTAGATAAAATCGTTTGACATCACGTTCGCAGATGTCATCCATCCACGTAGAACGTGTTCAGGACGTTCCTCCCCTTCTCGGTTATGATGTCCCTGTTACGTACCTTGTCCTTCTCCACCCATCCGAGCTCGATCCACCTGGTCATGAAGTCGCGATGATAGTTGACCGCGAAGGACTGCTTCTCATTCTTCTTGGACTGTCTCCCCTCCCTGATCCAGATCCCGGCATCGATCAGTTTCGGGCCCATCTTCGAGCTGGATGTGCTGTTGCCCTCATCGATCTCGCGATCGAGTATCCTCAGGCCTTTGACGAGATGCTCGGGAGGTTTGTCGATGGTGTATATGGGAAGAGTCTTCGGTTCGAGCGTCTCTGATGTCAGGCCCACGGGTTTGTCATCGATGTAGAACGCTTTTCTGATGGCATCATCGTCGGATATGGTGTATCTCCTGTTCCCGACGGTGAATGGGATGACATCTTTGGACATCATCGAGGCTATGGTGGCCGCCGCGGCATATTCGGATGTGCCTGCGGAGATGTTGATGTATATGTCGCAATCGTAGTTATTCTGCTCCGTCTCGATTATGCTCAGGACGGTACGGAGCATCACGGAGAAGTCGGATACCCTTTCGTTATGTTCTATGATGGTCGCATTCGGCAACCCTTCCGAGATGGCATCGTGGACGTGGTCGTAGAACTCGCGGAACACGTTCGCTTTGGATTCGTCCAGGCCCTTCTTGACGTAATGGATCAGATGTACCCTTGTGGCATCGTAATAGATCGCCGGATCGGTCACCTTGACGGTCTCGAATGTGATGCATCCGATGACGATCCTCTCTTTCTTCCCGCTTCCCATGATGTCGATATCTGGTTGGATATATTTCAATCATTACATTCATTACACATATTTCAATCAAGTGAAATATATACCGGTGGGGAAATATGAGTAATGCTCGAAAGATAAGTCATACATCTTTCAGCTCGTGCGTGTGTTTGGATGTGTGGTTCGCATGTCATCGTCGCATTGCCTCACTAAACCTCTTTCACCCTAGACATATGGGCCTCCTAAACCCTTTACCAAACCCCTTACTATCAACCTCGCAAACCGTTTCGCCTACCTAGAAATCTCTTATTTCCGACGTGTGTATGTAGCACCTCCTAAACCCTTTACCAAACCCCTTAATTCTCGAGGTGAGTCAATTGTTCAAGAAATTTTGTAAAAAGGAGAAGACGATGACAACGAACATCCCGCCGGAGGGCCTCCGCAGCCTCGAGAGGGACATAGGGTTGAATTCGAGGAACGGG
>CAVGUW010000044.1:0-4969 GCA_963632775.1 Bacteroides salyersiae
TACCGTCATTCAAATCCAGAATCTGTCCAATGAGCATACTCTTGTCAACGAAGTAATAGCCCTCATCACGGACATCCCTGAACTCCTGTACGCCTATCGGAAGCTGCTTCATGAAAGGCATGATGTTCTCGAATCTTAAATAATTACACAGAACAGGATTCTGTGGCACGTTCTATCCTCGATGCCGGTCACGAATGAATGGGATATCGGATTACAATATCATGTTCACGACACCATTCCTTCAGGACATCTCTGATGAATATGGGATCCTTTGTCATGATATAGCAGTAAGAATGATCGCACCGACACGTGTCACTCATCAGAGAGTTTCGAAAAGGGGAGAGGTGCAATCCGTGAGGACTGCACCCCCATGTGCATAAGATTCAGACCGCAGACGATCCTGCGACCCTTTGATGTTTCACCAACCTTCGAACGAGACGTGGTAGATGAGACGGCTGTCCTCGAAGAACTGCACCGTGACCGTGAGATCGTTACAGTTTGTGACGGTCTGATACGCAGAGATCCACAATCCGCCCGCGACCAATTCATCGAAGGATGCTTTCTTTCCTGCATTTCCGAGCTCTATCTGATGCTTGATGATGGTCTCGCGAACTTCCGGATCCTCGATGTCCTTGAGGGTGTATACCTTACCGTAGACTTTCTCCCCGACTGCTTCGGATACTGTATCGAACGGACACGACTCGGGATCAGAGCTGTACTGATATCTGACCTGTCTGATCAGATCGAGCATATCGGCTTCATCGTGGACATCGTCTATTCCGGCCATGACGGTATCGTAACGACCCAATCCGTTACCGTACACTGCCTTGTCCTTGTACTCGGGATTGAGATAGAAGTTGGCCTGTGCCTGTTGCATATCGTTCCATATCAGCTTGTTATCCACAAGCTCCAGGACACCGTAGTGACCCGAAGTATCGGCCATGAAGATGGCCCCTCCCCAGTCGTATGTATCGTTCTTCAATCCGTATACATCGAGCGTCTGCGCCAATGCGACCGCTTCATCGACCGTTGCGGTCCTCTCGCCGAGATATCTGACAAGTGTCGCAAAACAGAGTCTGACATCCGCACCGGGGTTGGTACCGCTGCTCTCCTTGATGCCCGTACTCTCGGGTTGTCCCGGCCTCATGTTGGCTTCGAGATAGAGGCCCTTCTCGTTGAGGACATCTCCGGTCATACAGTACACTGCCCACAATTCCTTCTCGCTCAGACCGTTCTTCGACACATCGTCGAAGGATGCTCCGTCGAATCCGTTGTTGGCTATACCTATCGTCCTGTAATGGCCAGGAACGGCGGTACGTATGATATATCCGGGCGCATAACTGTACGAAAGGTCATACGAACGACCGATGATCATGTCTCCGCCGTCCTCCTCACTAAGCTGTTTTCCTATCGCGGTACATCCGAAGTTCGCACCGTACTTTCCGTAGTTCTCCTCGAAATATTTCAAAGCGCTCTCGAAGTCGATCTCTTCGATCACGGGGAGTTCTATCACACTTTCTCCGATGACGGTTCCCATCACATTATCCTTGCCATCATCGTTGTTCGACATGTTCACACATCCGACGATGATCGCCACAGCAACGACAACGACGATACCGAGTCCGATGACCGTCCTCTCTTTTACCATATCTTTTCCTCCTTTTGGAATTGCTGTACCAGTAACAATCTGCACATATACAAACGTACGCTGGATCTGGCTTCACATGATGATGGATCACGCGAATACAAAAGGGCGATCAGTACATCCATGATCCACCGATCCATGAAGGCCATCACCGATTTGTGAGCATACGTTCACACGGAGATGAGACCTATCCTGAACAACTGATTCACCAACGTACCGATCAATGCCGCTATGACGATCGATGATGCGCATACCTTCAGTGTGCTCTTCCATCCGAGTTCGCTCCTCATGGCCGCGATGGTGGCGATACATGGCATGTAGATGCTCATCACTATGCCGTAGACGACGAACTGCGACGGATCCATCTCCGTCACAGCACCCACGATGATCAGCATGCCGTAGGACATCTCCTTCCTGACGATGCCTACGATGAAACAGATTATCGTCACGGCCGGGAGACCGAGCATGCCCACGGTCAGCCACGACATGGGTTCCACGAGTGCGTCCAGCACATTGTAGTAGATGCACAGCTCAACTATCATGCTCCCCACGATCAGCAACGGTACGGCGAGCTTGAAGAAATCACTGGAACGCATCCACATCTTCTTCAGTACGTTGGATGCCCTCGGGAACTGCAGTTCCGGCAGTTCCATGGCGAGATTGGACGGTTCGATGCTCATCCTCTTGTTCAGGACTATGCCGATGGAGACGGCCAATGCGATGAGTATGGCGAATATCACGAATATCCATACCGTACCCGCGAACCTCCCTGTCACACCGGTCATGATCGCCAACTGTGCGGAGCACGGGATGGCCATGCATATCATGGAGCACAGGATGATGCGCTCCCTCCTGGACCTCAGTGTGCGCGTTGCGAGTATCGCAGGTACGTTGCACCCGAATCCGACCATCATCGGTATGAACGCATTGCCGTGGAGACCGAAATGGTGGAACAGCCTATCCATCAATACGACCGCCCTGGGCAGGTATCCCGTGTCCTCCAGGATGCCCAACATGATGTAGAACACCATGATGTACGGTATGACCAACCCCAATATCGCCTGGAAACTGCTGTCGATACCGGTCATCAGTGCCTCTCCCAGGTCACCGCCGATCTGCCTTCCGAAGTCGATCAATGCCGTGCCGACGAATGTGGTGTAGAGTTGATCGACCCATCCGGCGATCAGACCGCCGAGGCCGACCAGTATGGCGAATGTCAATGCCAATACACCGATCAGGATCGGGACCCCTGTGAGAGGCTCGATGGTCAATTCGGATATCCTCTCGGAACGCGTCATGTTCCTCGTGGAACGCCGTACCGTCTCCATCACCATCACATGGGCATCGCCGTACCTGTCCCTGGCGATATGCACGCCGATATGGTCGCCGTGCGTCTCCGTGAACTCACGGTCGATGTCATCTATGAGCGATTGATCATCACAATGTTCGATGCCCTCGAGGATCTTTATGGCCTTCCCTCTGCCCACATGCTGCGATCCCATCACCCTCTCGATGTCCTCGACGATGTGATCGTCGTACATCACATGATAATCGGACACCTTGGCCTTACCGGAGGATATCGCCTCCAACAGCTCCTTGACACCCTCCCCGTTCCTGGACGAGACGGGGATGACGGGTACTCCGAGGATCCTTTCCAGCTTGTCGATGTCGATCTCCATCCTCTTCGATGACAGATCGTACTTGTTCAACGCTATGATGGTGGGGATGCCGAGTTCGAGCACCTCCATCGACAGGACGAGACTCGGTTCGAGGTCCGTGGAATCCGCCACGACGACTATGACATCGTTCTCCTCGTCCCTGAGCATCCTGATGACCACGTCCTCGTCGCTGGAGGTCGTGGATAGACTGTATGTACCCGGCAGGTCGTGAAAATGGAGTTCGTTCCCGCCGTACGTGACGGTGGCCTCGTCGAATTCGACGGTGGTACCGGGATAATTGGATGATATCACACCGACACCGGTCAGTCTGGAGAACAATGACGACTTGCCGACGTTAGGCTGACCGATCAGTGCGATCTGGATCCCCATGGTATCAATTCTGGTCTATGAAGATCGATGAGCAGAGTTCCTTGTCCAGGGCGATGATGCTGTCCCCGATGGCGATGATGCGTGCACCGTCGTTGGACACCTTACTGTCCAACCTTATCGTCCTGCCGGGTACGAATCCCATGGAGATGAGCTTCCTCACAACATCCATGTTCTTGTTGGAGACATGGGATATCACACCACCCGTACCGGGTTCCGCATCGGCGACGCAGAGGGAGATCCTCTTGACCCCGAGCTTCTCGTCGCATGGTGCGGGACATGTGTCGCAATCGGTATCGACCTTGTGACCGATCATGTTGCACATCTTGATGGCGGCATCCTCGCTCATGGAATGTTCGAAGGCGCATGCGTTGTCATGGGCGGACTGATGGTCCACGTCAAGGACATCGGTCAGGAACCTCTCCATGATGTGATGCTTCCTTCTGAGGTTCTTGGCCACGATGACACCCTCCGGAGTGAGGGACACACCTCTGTACCTCTCGTAATTGACGAGGCCCTCCTTGCTGAGCGTCTTCAACATCTCGGTCACGCTGGGTGGCGCCACGTCCATATAATTGGCTATCTCCGTCGTCTTCACGACACGGGTACCGTCGGTGAGACGCAGGATGTTGATAAGATAATCCTCACGATTGTCTGTGCTCATCGGGAGGTCATTGGTATACACAATATTTAACTATGCCTAAAATAGGCAGGGTCTCCCCTGCCTGGCTTACTCTTCGTCCTCGTCGTCGAGTTGTCTGGCGGCCTTCTTGGCCTCCTTCTGCTCGGCCTTGATCCTTGCCGCCTCTTCCTTGGCACGCTTGATCTCGGCCTCTCTCGCGGCGGTGTCCTCGTCGATCTTCCTGCGCTCCTCCTCTCCCGCGGCCTTGCGCTCCTCGATCTGCTTCTCGAGTTCCTTGATCCTCACGACACGGGTCTCGACATCGATGAATGCACCCTTTATGTCCTCATCCGGGACGAAGGATGTATCCGTAGCATATCTGTTCCAATAGTACTGACCGATGGCCGCCAACTGCTCGTCGATCGCTCTCTGTTCTGCGACCTTCTCGTCGTTCATCTGGACGATCTCGTTCTTCTCGTCCTTGCTGCTTCTGTGATTATCAAGAACATTGTTCAACTTGTTCATGAATCCCATCCTATCACCGCATACCCCTACGTCCTATAGGTATAAATTGAATGTGAGTGCGCATCGGGATGGACGCATCACCGTGGATAGATTAATAGGAGGCCTTGCGGTAAGGAATACCGATGAATCCCA
>CAVGUW010000045.1:0-4448 GCA_963632775.1 Bacteroides salyersiae
GTCCATATTCTGCGATGACACAGCATCCTTCAATACCTCCGCCATGGTCGAGCCACGGCCGGATAACCAGAAACCTTGCTTCCTAACTTCTGATGTGAATACGTCCTGGATCCTAGAATCGTTCAGATCGAATCCATTAGCAAATTTGATAAATACAAATCCTTGGGATTCCGGTTGGAAATCCGGAGGACTGTAGACGTTGGAACCATCCACATTACTGAGCGTGCTGATATGAAGACAATATGAACAACCCGTCTGCATGTAACCGTCGGAGTTCGAATCGTAACTCATCACACCCCAACCCGGTGTACCGAAAGGAAGCCACTGGTGAATCCTCCAATAGCATCCATCACTCAGTTTCCTTCCATCGACGGAGACGAACTTATTCTCTGAATTGTATTCCCAATCCATCCCCAACTGCTTTAACGCCGTCTCGATAGCATCCTTCACGGTGGATATGCCACTCACGGTCGTTTTCACATAATCTCCATACTCGTCCTCTACGTACACAGAAACGTCATCACATATCTGGGCGGAGCTTTCATCGGAAAGGACGAATGCTCCTATGAGTATGATGAACGATAGGGACATCACTAAAACGAATGATAACACCTTGGACGACGAACGTCCCTGAAGAATATGGTCGGTATCCCCATCCTTTGGTTCTTTGATCTTCAATACATGATACAATCGGATTCCTCCTTTCCGATCCTATAAAGATGAGGGGATTTCCCCCTCGTTGTTAAGTTGTTTATGACCTCCTCTTGATGATGAGTGCTGCCGACAATATGGCGATCAGAACGACGATACCGATCCCTGCGTACAGTAATACATTACTTCCATCCGAAGCGCCGGAATCTTCACCCTCATCGACGACTACGTACAGCGAACAGTGCGTGGTATTGAACGAGACCTCTCCTACATCGGAGTGGTAGACGACATCCTGCATCCTCTCCCTGACACCATTATCATCGACATAGTACACCACAGCGACCTTTCCTGCCGCAGGGGTGTGTTTGATGGTGATGGTGATGGTCCCGCCCAGGACCTTACCCAGGTCCTTACCGTCGGTCAGGATCTTCACATCGACGACGACCCCTCCAGCGACCGCGGTCTTCTGGGAATCGTTCATGTCCCTGTCCTTCGCCTCGGTTATGGAGATGGTTATCTCTCCTTCCTTCGAAATGTTGGAAAGGACCTGGTCGGATACCGCTACGGAACCCTTCGTGGATGCGATCTTGAGGCTGGAACCGGAGTCGGATGCGACCTTGACCGCATCCTGAGCGACTGTGAACACAGCATCGGATGAGGTGGATTCGACCAGAATCGTCTTGGTCTGTTCCTTGACATCCTTGCCTATCTCATCGGATACCTTCTGCTGGATCACGATCGCTTGTTCGATCCTCTCCTTGGATACGACCGAGTTTTCGACCTTCATGACGGTGACGATATCCGCTTTGTCGGCACCGCCGACGACCTTCGTGGATGCTTTTACATCACCATCGGCGGATTTCGCTTCGACCTTCTTCTCGGAATTCACACTGTTGCCATCCTTGTCGATGGTCTCGGATGAGTTCATGGTCACACGGTTTCCGCTTCCGTCGACATCCTCCCTGGTCTTCTCCACCTTGGTGGAACCATCCTCGGATCCCGTTGTCGTGTGTACCACGGTACCATCGGATTCTTCCTCGGTCTTGGTCTTCGTACCATCGCCGTTGTCGATGATCACGATCTTGGCCATTGACGATGTCTCCTTCTGACCGCATACCGAACAGGAACGCTCCTTGATACCGTTCTCCGATGTCGTGGCCTCCTTTGTTACCGTCCATGCGGACCACTGGTGACCGGAAGCCAATATGGTCTCCGTCCTCGTCTCTCCGCAGGAACAGGTGTATGTCCTGATGCCCGATTCCGTGCATGTGGCTGCCTTGGTGACCGTTCCCGAATCCCAGGAGTGTGTATGACCGTCATAGGGAATGGATTGCTGTTCCTTCTGACCACAAACCGAACAGGAACGCTCCTTGATACCGTTCTCCGATGTCGTGGCCTCCTTTGTTACCGTCCATGCGGACCACTGGTGACCGGAAGCCAATATGGTCTCCGTCCTCGTCTCTCCGCAGGAACAGGTGTATGTCCTGATGCCCGATTCCGTGCATGTGGCTGCCTTGGTGACCGTGCCACTACCCCAGCTATGGGTGTGCGGAGGTTCATTGACGGACACCACACACAAATCCGAAATGGTACCGACCGAAGCGGTGATCGTGGCCGACCCTACCGAGACGGCGGTCACGACACCTCCCGATACGGTTGCCACCGATGGATCGGATGTCATCCATGCGACATCCTTCTCCACGGCATCCGTCGGAAGTATGGTCGCCTTCAGAGCATATGTCCCGCCGACGATCATCGAGATGGACGATGGATCGAGTTCGATACCGGTCGCATGGATCACTACCGATACGACCATGGTGAGATTCCATACCTTGTCGCCACACTCCACCGTGAGGGAATGCTTACCTTTCGACAATCCCCCCGGGATGGTGAACATCCCCTGATTGATACCGATCGGAGCAGACCTCTTCCCATCGATCGAGATGGTGAACTCATCATCGCCGGTGTCGACGGAGAAGGATACGGACATGATACCGTACCCCTCTTTCGCCGAATCGACGTAGGTGACGACTATCCCGTCGGATGATACCGCGCCCTGGTTCTCACCGGACACATCGGTGCCGAATGGCACCGATATGCCCATCAGGGACAACATGAGAACCGACAGGATCGCCGTTATTCTTCTGCTATCCATGCGCCCACCTTGTCTTAGGCTCCTACCTTCGTGACGACCAAGGCTTGACCGTAGTAGAACAGTCTGTTCTGCCCATTGGCTACGACACCGTTGACCTGATACTGCGCATCATCGTTACCTTCGACCTCGACCACGTAGTATCCGTATCTCATGGATTGGCCGTTGACGACGGTCAGATTGTTGAGGGTGAGGGATAACGAGGGATCGATCGTCAGATCCATTGTCGCATATGTCGTCGGAGCCACGGCCTTGACGTATGGCGTGCTGTACAGAATCGAGTCGATCTCATAACAGCATGTCACCGTAAGGGACTCGATCTTCGATGCCAAGGTGGGTGTGAAGTAGACCTTCGTCTCATCCACACCCATCTCCACACACTCTGTCAGGAATGGATTGAGCATAGTTCCCTCAGGCAAATCGATGTAGGCAGAATATGTCACGATGAGGACCTTCTCAGGTGCATTTTCACCAGCATCCACAGACAATATGACGGACATACCTCCATTGACGAACTGTTTTATAGAGACTGAATCTACGAACTCAGAATCGTCAGGGGCTGGCACAAAGATTGCCATGATGGTCATATCTCCAGCGACGACTGAGTCTTCGGTTATGCGTGTGCCGTCGTAGTTGTACCATCCGAGGAAGACGTATCCTTCTTTCTGGGGGGTCGTAGGCAATGTGAGCTTCGCTCCATTCTGAGCCTGTGAGTCGGTCTGAAGGACCTCACCCTCTGAGACCCACGATACCTCATGATACTTTTGTCCAGTGATGAAAAAGATCGATGAGTCATTATACCAATAGATGTAGCCACTTGCTGAGGTCCTCACGTGAGTCGTAGCATACTGGGAGGCTCCTGTCTTCTCGATCTTCTGCGGAGTGCCCGCCTCCATCTTAGTCTGATCATCGGTGTATACCCAGATGGTCTCTGCTTTCTCATATGGCACCATGTAAATGTAGACCTTGTAGTTGTTTTCTGCATTAGCATAGTAAGTGTTGAGTACGATACCTCCATGCGTAAATGCTCCAGTTTCTTTGTATATCACCGTGAAAGTCTTCATATCGACCACAAGAAGTTGTGACCCAGAATGTATATACCCACGATCCTTGTATACGATGAATCCTGACTTGTGAGCACTGTCCGGAAGGAATATTGTCTGGACCGAGTCTTTATCAAAGACTCCATCCTCCACAGCGACCCTCAGAATGACCGGATCTTTCTGCGTAACATAAGGATTCTTGTCTCCGAACAATCCGGAAGTGTAGGATGCGATGTATACCCATCCATCATAAGCGGTCAACCAACCATCGTCGTAATAATGTCCACGTTGCCACTCATTTATGTCCACAGTATCCTTGATTTTCCCATTAAGGAGATCAATAGATTGTATCGCACGATCAGGATCATCACTATCCTTAGTCACAGGAAGGTGGTACAAATAATTCCCATCGAAGACAACCTGTCCATAATGCTTCTGCAGAGATAAAGTCCACAATTCCTTCATCTCGTACCCTTCATTAGTCCTCTCTATTGTATACTTGGTGACACGATTGTCGCTGAGCGATATGAATGATCCATCATGCATACCAATGGGTGTAACATTGACATCAAGGAGATAATTCAATTCGAGATCATATACGT
>CAVGUW010000046.1:0-3764 GCA_963632775.1 Bacteroides salyersiae
GAGTACATCCTGTATGGTTCTATACCGAAGGAATCGGGTCTGTACATCCCGTCTGCGATACGTGTGAGTTCGGAGAGATGTTGCTCTATCCTATCTGATATCGGATCTATCTCAGCAGGCGACACACGTTCGTTGGGTGGGAGGTCCAACATCACACCCAACTGTTCGTAGAAGAGGTCCTTGTTGGACATGTCATCGATCATCATCACATACTTCGACAGATCGCCGAGACGGGAGTGGACCACATCCAAGGCGGTCTTCTTCTCGGATACCATCAACACAGTCTTCCCTTCATTGATGGCGGTGGTGATCATCCCTGTGATCACCTGCGACTTACCCGTACCAGGTGGACCCTGTACCACCAATCCGTCATTCTCCGTCAGGGCCTCGATGACCCTCTCCTGTGCGCTGTTTATCTGATTGATGTACGTGATGTCCTTCTCGTTGACATCCGGTCCGGATCCCGTGAGGTCCTTCGGACTCTCCTCCGGGATGGATATCAACCTATCCAGTATCCTGTTGATGCTCCCTTTGGATGCAAGGGCATCGAAGTCCCTCTGTATGGAGTTGGAGTACAGCGGGAACTTGCCCAATACCAACGTGTGCACCACGGTCAGCGATCCCTTCGGGTCGTAGGAGAATTGCCGTACATCCCCATGGTCATCGGTGTACGCGATACCGTTCTCTTCGTAGAATGCATCCATGTTCCCGATCGCACGGGACGGGTCGTCGATCACACAATCCGGGAGGGCCTTCCTTATGTTCCCGAACCTCATGTTCGCGAGGATCAGCGTGTTGTTGAACACCGCATCCCTGGTGTGGTCGTACGAGAGGTAGAACCTGCGTTCGTACTTCCTCAGCTTTACGGGGAAGAGTATGAGCGGTGCCATGATCGGGAAATCCTCGGTCAACGGACCGCACAGGAAGGGGTATGCCACGTATAGGTCGGTGGAACCCTTCTCCCTGAAATCACGCAATGTCTCCCTCGATATGAGGTTCAACCCCTCATACCTCTCCCTGTCCTCGATCCCGCAGAGGCATATCTCCTCATCGTGCAGGATGGTCATTGGATCTTCAACACCGAATGTGGTCAGATCGCACATCCTGCTCCTGACCATCCTCGGACAGTACAACAACGGATTGCCTTTGCTGATGTTCGTCAGTTTCTTCTGGAGGTCCTTCAACGCGGTCTCCGACGCACCTGCCAAGGGTACGGACTTCGCGGCCGTCCTGATGTACTTGCGGGTGATCATCAGGAAACTCTCGCCATACTTCTCGACGAACGTCTCCCCGATGCCTTTGATCATCAGCAGGTCGTTCTTCTTGGCCGGGAGCCTCTCCGCCATATCGGATAACGATTCATCCGAACAGATCCTCGGTTCCCTGCCGTTGACCGTGTGTTCCCTGCGTAACGCATCCCTGAGTCCGACGAGCTCGCCGAAGATCGTTTCCTCCATGATGGACGGGTATATCGTGGGAAGATAGATAAGCCATGTTGATACTCGTCCCGTCATGGAGTTCAAATGTCCGGCCGGAGGTAATTACGGCACGCCATCGCTGAAGATCAAGACATGTCCGAACTGCGGTGCGGACATCGAACTGTTCTCCACGGATGTCAAGGCCACGTGCTACAAGTGCGGGTTCGTGGCGTACAACGATCTGAACTCATGCATATTCTACTGCGAACACGCGAGGGAATGCGTCGGCCCCGAGGTGTACGATCGCATCATGTCGCAACGCGATGACGTCGAATCGTGAGGTGCGAGGACACATCCGTTTACGTTATATGCGATATACGGATACATCTCTGTATTCTAGAGGTGACGTTCGCATGGGGTCTAGGAACACTGGTGTCGATTATCCGAAGCATACGCTATGGTATCGCTTCGCCCTGAGGGTATTGGGCTACGGTGTAATCATACCGGTGGCGGTCAGGAAGTTCAACATCCGTACCGAGAGGTACAAGGGCAAGATCGACCGTCCGTACATCCTCACGTTCAACCACATATGCGATTACGATTTCCTAGGCGTCATCAACTCCATGAGGAGATACGGGAGATTCATCATCAGCGATGCATTGCTGAGGAAACGCTCCCTCAGGTTCTGGCTCAGACTCGGTACCGATGGGATATACCGTCGTAAGGGTGAATCCGCGGATGATGCGGTCAAGGCCATAAAGGCCACCTTGGAGAAAGGGATCAATGTGAACATGGCCGCAGAGGGGGAGGAGTGTCCCAACGGGGTCACCGCGGAGATCAGGAAGCGTACGGGTCAGATGGTCAAGGACATGGATGTGGATCTGATCACATTCAGGATGGAGGGCGGATACTTCCTCAAACCCAAATGGGCCGATCACAGGTCAGATGGACCGTTGACGGGCAGAGTGGTCAACATCTACAGGAAGGAGGATCTGCAGAGGATGTCCGTGGATGAGATCAACGACATCATCTACAGGGACCTCTACGTCAACCATTACGATTGGAACAGGGAGCACAAGGTGCCCTACGACCGTGAGTGCCGTGCGGAGCATATGGAGAGATTGGTCTTCAGATGCCCCAAGTGCAAGGAGGACGGACATCTCCACAGTCATGGCGACACACTCTCCTGCGATGCGTGCGGTTATTCCGTGTCGGTGGACGAGTACGGATTCTTCGACGAGGGTGCGGTGTTCGACAATCTCTACGATTGGGATATGTGGCAGAGGTCGGAACTGATCCAGGAATCGCAATCGTGGGAGGAACACCCCGATATGGTGATAACTTCCGACGAGCACTGTGTCCTCAAGGTAATGTCCGGGGACGATGACGTGACCGTAGATGATGATGTCACCATCTCCATGACGTATGACGAGATCATGATCCATGGTGAAAGCACGGATATGCACATACCCACCAAGGAACGCGTGAACATCGTGGCCGTCAGAGGGGGATGCGGCATATCGTACGATGGTCAATACTATCGCGTGGAACCCAAGGTCCCGTCCTGTATGAGGAGATACAGGACCATATTGAGGATAATCCGTAAAGAGAAATACCTCGGATGATCTTTCACCCCTCATGAGGAAGAACCTAGGTGTCAAACCATGCCTGTATCCGGAACCCGTACTGATCATAGGGACATATGACGAGGACGGTACGCCCAATGCGATGAATGCCGCATGGGGAGGGATACACGAGGATGACGAGATCTACATCTGTCTCTCCGAGGATCATAAGACTGTGAAGAACCTCCTCAAGAGGGGTGCGTTCACCGTGAGCTTCGCCACCGTCGACACGATGGCGGCCTGCGATTACGTAGGTATCGTCTCCGGCAATGATGTGAAGGACAAGTTCGCGAAGGCAGGATTCACCGCCACCAAGAGCGAGTTCGTGGATGCTCCGATCATAAACGAACTGAAGATGTCCGTGGAGTGTACCGTGAAGAGCTATTCACATGAGGAACTGGTCGGTAAGATAGTCAACGTCTCCGTGGACGAATCGATAATGACCGACGGTAAGGTCGATGTGTCCAAGCTCAGGCCCATAATCTACGATGGTCTGAATCGCGACTATCTCGAAGTCGGTAAGAAGGTCGGTAAGGCCTTCTCGGTCGGCAACAGCCTGAAATGATATTTTTCTTCGATGTGGTGATGTCTGATTCAAGATACGTTTGTCTTGAATCAGACATCACGTTAACATCCATACATACAGGTTAGACAACACTTATACACGTCCTCTTCCAATGACGACCAGTAAACTCTATTGGAGGAAGACAATGGAAAAGAA
>CAVGUW010000047.1:0-3710 GCA_963632775.1 Bacteroides salyersiae
GACGCTGCTCCTCCCGTCCATAGTGCTAGCTATCACTAGAGACTTATGTTCCGTTTAATCACGGATGATGGAACGTATCAGGAAGAGCAATAGCATCCGTCACAAATACTGTGAAGGGGACTTCATGGGGATCCCCCATATCGCCGACCTTGGGGTGGGCGATATCGAGGACTACGAAAGGGGAGATTGAAGGGATTGATAGCTGTAAAATTTGAAGTGCAACTTCAAAAATCACACATATTTCACACCCCATCTCCTATCCATGATCCCAAGGACCATCCTGAAATCGATCGAAGAGAGCATCGAGTTCAAACCCGTGACCCTCATAACCGGTGCGCGTCAGATCGGTAAGACCACCATCTGTAAGCACATAGCGAAGGAGCGCGGATTCAACTATGTGTCATTGGCCTCTAACGAGGACAGGACGATGGCGATCAGGGATCCTGAGATGTTCCTTCGCCTCCATCCTGCACCGTTGATCGCATTGAAGGACAACTATCCGAAATACATCATCACGTTGGATCGTTATCCGTCCGATGACATCGACGGGATCAGGATCGTGAACATCGTTGACTTCCTGTCGCATAAGGATATGCAGAGATCATAGAACTCTATCATGAGCTTGTCAGGTGACGAATGACTTATGATATCGGTCACAATTTTTTTACATATCTGGTACATCATCAAACCCGACGTTTGTAAATTTTTCAATCCGATACTTGTGAATTTTCCAATCCGATATTTGTAAAAATTGAATAGCGCACAAAGCATCCGCTGACATCATTTGATGATGGAGCGATGGCATCATTCCGATCTCACGACACTCGGGAACAATGATGCATCCGTATGCGGGAGGAACTGCGCCGACATGTACTCGTCGAAGAATATCGGATCGGACGAGAGGTCGACATACGTCATCTTCGGGAACACCTCGTCTATACGGTCCCTGAACGTATGCGATAACAACGCCTTCTTCGCACCGGATAAAGAAGAATTACCAAGATAGTGATATTTCTCACGGTCCACGTCGGGGAACAGTCCTATCGCTATCGCAGAATCCATGTTGATGAAGTTACCGAATCCTCCTGCGATGTAGATGTTCTCCACATCCTCGAATCCGATACCGAGATTACGTACCATGGACCTCGTCGCCGAATATATCGCTGCTTTGGTCATGATCACATTCCCTATCTCGCTCTCGGTGATGACCACATCATCCACCACCGTGAATATGCCATCCTTGGCACCGGATATCTCCGTGAACCTTCCGCGCTTATCCACATAACCGTTGAGGAACAGCTGTGCAACGAGATCGATCACACCGGAACCGCATATCCCGATCGGTCTCGCATTGCCTATCACGGTATACTCCACCTTACCGTCGGATATCCTCACGCTGTCGATGGCACCGGTGCATGCGAGCATCCCCGATGTCATCTGCGAACCCTCGAACGCGGGACCCGCGGATGAGGAGCAGCACATCAGCATGTCCTGATTACCTAACGCTATCTCCCCGTTGGTACCGACATCTATCAACAACGATAATCCCTCGGATTTATCCATCTCGGAATCCACGATATCACTCGTGATATCCCCACCGACATAGGATGCGACGGATGGCATGCAGATGACCTTCGCATCCTCGTTTATGGATAGCATGCTCTCCTTGCCTGTGATAGTGGCATCCTTCACCACCGGTTCGAACGGCGGTAACCTGATCGGTGACGGATCTATCCCAAGGAACAGGTGCGTCATGGCAGTGTTACCAGCTATGTACGCCGAATTAATCTTGCTACTGTCCTTGAAATCGGAAAGTAAGCGGTTGATGGAATCCACCACCAACAATCTGAGCTCGTTGGTCCCGCCCTCCTCCGCATACTGTATCCTTGCAAGCACATCCTCCCCTCTGGAACGCTGTGCGTTGGCACCGCTTGCGCTGTAGATCTCTTTTCCATTCTCCATATCAAGGACGGATATCGCTATCGTCGTGGTACCTATGTCCACGGCCAATCCGTATCCGTCGGATATAGGGGATAATTCATCCACCTTGGATTTCCTGTCGGTGGCGGCTATGACCTTCCCCACATCCTTCCTCGGTATCCTGACGGTCATCCCGTCCCGTACCTCGGTCTGACATGACAGTACTCTTTCGTTGTCCACGAGTACGATGCACCTGCCGCATCTCCCCCTCCCACCGCAGGGAAGGCTTATCTCCACGCCCGCTTCGACGGCGGCATCGGAGATCATCGTACCTTCCGGTACGTCTGCGACCTTATCATCTGGGAGGAATCTCACGCGGCATGTCATGCGGGTGACATGCTGATGCATCATGATAAACCAAACGGAATCAGAACTCCGAGCGCACGATGGATTCGTACAGCGAATCCACATCGGCATCGCCCATGCCGATGGTGGGGAAGTACACGGGAACGGAATACTCGGATACATCGATGGAATCGAGATCGTTCAAAGATGTCCCTTTCACCACACCCAATATCTCCTTCAGCGTCTCCGTACCTGAGGATTCCACCACCCTCAACGTGGGATCGTATCTCCTCAGGAGATCTATGTCGTTGTCACCGGTGACCAGTACACGGCAACCGCGTTTCATCATCATCCATGCCGATACGGTGCCCCTTCTATCATCGGATTCCGCGATGACACGTCCCTGACTTCCCAAGGGCAATCCTCCGGGACATGGGATGTATTCGTCGAACACGTACGCCTTGTTGTTCCTGACCTCGACATAGAATGTCTTGTCGGGTTCCTTCAGGTCCACCTTGATACCCTTGTCCTCGTTACGAAGGAATATCGCCGAACCCGCTTCCCTTCCGACATCCATGCTCGTGTAGGGTTGGGAACCCTCCCTCCTCGCCTTCACGGCGAAGGACTCTCCCTCTGAGATACGACCGACGGAGTATTCCGCCGCGGTGTCGCATATGTCCTGCATATCCGATGAGCATACTTCAGCTATCGACAGCGAACCTATGCCGAACACCTTCTTCACGGATCTGACGCAACCTTCCACATCCTCTGTCTCGATGTAATAGCGCGCATCGGCGAACGTGATGAATGCCTCTATGCCGTCGGCGGCCAACATCGTCAACATGTTGTCCTTGAGTATGCTCTCGAATCTCCTTCTCACGGGGGTGCTCTTGAGCCCGATCTCACAGTATCTTACGAGGACTATCGTCACGATTTCCACCTAATCGCGAATCATTGTATAATGATGACGGATGAACACTCAGGATATCCGTCGACAACAACGGTGCCGCCACATCGGGTCTGGAAGGTGTGGATTGTCACGTCCCTTGGCCATTCTGGATACCTTCAAATATCCCTTTTAGAAATATATCAAATATAAGACGGGGAAGCGTATTCGCCCCTCCTCCACATCGATGCTGGGGGGGGGGGTCGGCTCTTTCCGACCGTCGAACTTCATTCTCGAATGGAGTCCGGACCCGCCTAGGAGAGACGGGTGATGGGTTCCAAGCTATCCAATGCCAAGATCGTCGCGATAGTCATCGTCGTTGCTGTTGTCATAGGTGGTCTAGGTTATGTGATACACATCAACGGCGATTCGTTGGACTTCTCACACACTGATGCGAAGATAGTCGTATCCGGGTCGATGGATGGGGAACCCAGGGATTATCCCATCAGAACGATACCAACTGGTAGCATGGTAATCATCCACAAGGTGGATGGCAATG
>CAVGUW010000048.1:0-3412 GCA_963632775.1 Bacteroides salyersiae
TCTCCGTGAAACTTCAACTGTGCAGATCCTTCCTCTTCGTCAGGACGGATACGAATCTGTAATGTCTGTCCAATCTCTCACCGATGATACTGACTGCCTTACCCATGGTGAATGCCGCCAACACCGTTCCCACTCCGAGACCGTCTATGTGCCCAAGGAATGCCCATGTCATGATGCCCGTGACGAACAGACAGATCACATCGAACGGGATCTTGATCCTGGAGTATTCTATGCCCGTGATCTGTGACACCTCACGGGGGAACAGATCGGTAGGGATGATCGGCAGACAGCAACGGTTGGACAGTGCTATGCCGAAACTCAGCAGGATATAGCTGATGATGAAATACAGTACGCACCAGTATATGTCGGTCGGAAGGATACCTATCCACATCTCGTGCACATCCAACATCTCGCTGAATGCGAATCCCACGACGAAACTGAACAGATATTGTAAAACGAAACGTTTGCGCATGATCATCAGGGTCAGGATCAACGAACCTTGGAAGATGTATGTCCACGTTCCCAACGATAGGACGGGGAAGACCTCCGAGAATGCGTACGGTACGCTCGAGATGGCGGAGATGCCCGAACCGGAATACAGCATCAGGACGACACCGAAACTGTTCATGACGATCACTAGTAGGAGAGCATACTCTCCCCTCAGTACCTTCCTCTCTCCTTCGACCATCTGTCCGTCCGCCGTGTGTCCCTCCTGAGATTATCCGCGGTGATGTCCATTGGAGTATGTGATATTGTATTAATGTTACCAATCGACTTGGTAGGTCATATGACCATGAACGATCCCGGAGGATTCTCTTCCACGAGTTCCCATGCTTTGTCGGCGACATGTTTGGAATCGAAACACGGTATGCCGAAGGTGGAACAGTACATCTCCACTCCGAGTTTCAGGTTCTCGTAGACATCACCGTCATCCTCGCATATCTCCGAGATCAGACCTCCGACGGTCCCGTTGATCGCATATATCCTGCGTCTGATCCATCCGTCATCCGAGTTCAGACCGAATGCGGAGTAGTATCTCTCCACAAGACCGCATTGGATGTCGGAGAGGCTCTTCATCGTCTTCGGCATCGTGTAGCCTGTGTACATGATGCGACCTATGTTGATATTGGACTGTGCGAGGGAGAATTGGACCGCCATGGGGAATGCGATGGTGGTTATTATGTTGTCCTTCTCAGTGAACGTCCCGGCCTTCTCCATTATCAATTCATAGTTCCTGACGATCAGTCCGCAGACTATGTCGTCCTTGTCCTTGAAGATGTTATAGATGCTTCCGACAAGGATCCCTGTGGCCTTCGAGATATCCTCGATGGTGGTCTTCTTGTAACCCCTTTCGGAGAAGAGTCTGTATGACTCCCGAAGAACCGCATCGGTCACATCGGCCCTTTGTTGCTTCCTGGTCTTCGTCATGACATATCATCGCATCTTCATCTGCATAGGATGTTCTTATCATTTTGTATCGGTCGGGATCCTTCGTATCCTCAATAATTGAATTTATTCAATAAATCCTCATTTTTTACAATGTTCATGATGATTGAATCAATGATTATTTTGAATATATTCAAGAAATTATAAATAATGGATTAAGAATTTCGAATCATGGAGACATATGACCAAAGAAACAGATCATCTGGTGCCGGAGCACCGGTGATCATCGGCCTCTGTCTGGCCGTGTTGATAGCGTGCATGGATTCCACGATCGTGAGCACCTGTGGCCCTGTGATCGTCAACGATCTGGGCGGGGACAGTATCTATTCGTGGATCCTGACGGCATATCTTCTGTGCGAGACCATCATGATCCCGATCTCCGGGAAGTTATCCGATCTCTATGGAAGAAGACCATTCCTGATCCTCGGACTCGTTCTGTTCGCATGCGGGTCCCTCTCCGTAGGACTCTGCAATCAGATGGAACAATTCATCGTCTGTCGTGCGATCCAGGGTCTCGGCGGAGGCATACTCATCCCCGTGGCGACAGCCGCCGTCGGGGATTTCTTCTCAGGTTCCGACAGGGCCAGGATGCAAGGGCTCCTCGGAGCCGTATACGGTCTCGGCAGTGGTGTCGGACCTCTCGTGGGTGGCTTCGTCACCGAGTATACCCAATGGCATTGGGTGTTCTACATCAACCTGCCATTGGCGTTGATATGCGGAATACTCGTCTTGAGGAACTATCCTGTCACGGAGAAGAGGAGGACGAAGATCGATTACGCCGGGATAGCATTGCTGTCGTTGGCACTTCTGGACATCTTGTTGCTCATGGAGTGGGGAGGCGACGAGGTGCCGTGGTTATCTCCCGAGTTCTTCGGGATGATACTGATCGCACTCGTACTCATAGTGGTCTTCGTCATGGTGGAACGCAAGGCATCGGAACCGATCCTCGCACCCCACCTGATAAGGAACGAGGTCGTGGTCAAATCGGCATTGTTCATGTTCGTCGTGGGATTCACCCTGATGGGCGCGAGCACATACATCTCGTTCTTCGGTATCAACGTGCTCGGATTCTCCGTCCTGGAGTCGGGCGAGTATGCCATGGCCATGGTCGCGGGTATGATATTGACCTCGACCGTAAGCGGCATGGTGGTCACGCGTACGGGTTACAGACCATGGCTCATCGCAGGCCCTGTCCTGAGTGCGATAGGGATGTATCTGATGTCCACCATCAAGACGGATTCGGGTCTTGAACTCATCCTGAGTTCCCTCTTCGTATTCGGCCTTGGACTCGGATGTCTGATGTCCATCATCCTCACGGCCGTTCAGGAGAGTTCCGAAGGGAGCGAGATCGGTATGACCACATCAGCGGTCAATATGATACGTAACATAGGATCCACCATGGGGACAGCAGTGTTCGCAGCTGTGATCAATGCAGGGATCCTCTCAAGGTTGGAGGAACTCGTCCCGGACACGATCCCGCAGTTCGTCTTCGATCTCGTACCTCACGATACAGGGATAGTGGTGGCCGCAAAACTACCTGAATTGGCAGTCTTCAGCGATGCTCTGATATCAACGTTCGTGGACAGTGTCGACGTGGCATTCCTGTTCGGTGCCGTGGTGCTGTTCATACTCGTACCGGTCGGGATAATCTTCAAAGCGAAGGTCAAGGACCAAGCATGACCATGTGAAACCATTTCGGGTCCCTTCGGGGACCCGCCCTCCATAGTCATGATGCGATCATACGTATCATCGAACAACCCGATGGATGAAATATATACATAGTTTACACTTGACGTCAATGATTCTGTAAGTTCGATGCTTTCATCGATTTTCAAGGAACATCGAACTTACAAACCGTGGCCAGACACCGTCAGTGGTTCACGTTTTATACTAAATATGCGCATTTTCTCTTCATGGATAACAAAGTTGTGATTGCCATAGTCGTCGCAGCGGTCGTCATCTGTGC
>CAVGUW010000049.1:0-3234 GCA_963632775.1 Bacteroides salyersiae
TCGGATGGAGCAACACCGCCATGTTGAACGTCAAGGATAAGATCGACATGCGCACAAAGCTCGATGCCATATGCTCCGATAAGGCCATGATGATCGGTGACGATACCGGTCACAATGCATTCGTCAACACCAAGGCACTCGATATGGCCGGCGTGACCGTCGAGACGGTGATCGAGGGCGGGGTCATCGGGATCGTCGACGGAAAGCTCTCCGGTCTCGTCTCGGATATGGCGAACAACTACGTCCTGAAGAAAGCCATCTCGACCTCTCGGATCATCTCTGAGAAGGATTATGCGGGGGTCTGCGAAGCGATGGAGGATGCTCTGCATTCCAAAGGTTACACGTACTACCAGGACGGTTGGATGAACTACTTCGGAACCCAGTCCATGGATTGCCTCAGCACGTACGATGAGAAGGTCGGTCTCCAGATTTTCGCTAGCGGATCATACAAGATAGATTCCTACGAGGAGGATTGGGGAGCCGAACTCGATAACGCCGTATCTCTCATGAACAAATATCCCACGGCGCACCTCAGCTACAACACGATCAAGCTCTTCGCTGACGGCGAATCGGTCGAGAGCGGTTCGGGTTGGATGATCGAGACCTATGTGGACGGCACACACGGGACTCAGGTCTGGAAGACCGATGTGATGAACGCCATAGTCAAGGCTGCCAACGAGAAAGGACTCTCGGTCCATATCCATGCCCAGGGAGATGCCGCAGTGGAGCAGGCTGTCAACGCATTCATCGATGCCGAGAGCACAGCCGCCGATGGTGTATACAACGGGATATGCCATGGACGCAACATCACCGAGGAGACCAAGGACAAGATGGCGGAGCACGGCATCTACGGGGCCATCAACATCAACTGGAGGACACTGATCTCCGCGGATCAAGAGGATCTGATCGAACAGAAGCTGAGCATAGAGCTTGCGAGAGCAGGTTATCCGATAAAGTCGCTGCTTGACAGAGGTATCGTCGTCACATCCTCCACGGATGTGCCCGCGGCTTCAGGCACCCCCACGACCGTCAGTGGAATCATCGAGGTCGCGGTCAACGATACCTGTCCGGGTAAGGACATCTATCAGCTCGACCCGTCCGAGAGGGTGACCGTCGAGCAGGCCATGGACATAATGACCATCAACGGTGCGACCCAGCTTCAGATCGATGACGAGCGTGGTTCGATCGAGGTCGGCAAGTACGCCGATTTCCTCCTTTTCGACAAGGATTTCACCACATGCGAGAAGGATAAGATCCACGAGGCCAACGTTGTCTCCGTTTATTTTGAGGGCGACGAGGCCTATACCCTCGCCTGAGGATCTGAATCTTGAAAGAGCGACCGCCGGATGACGGTCGCTCATCTTTCACCCGGGCACGTCCCGGGTTTTCTTTCATCATGGGTTCAAGTGTCGATGCCTGTGATCTCTGACCCACCCTCGACCCACTCGTCAGAATGGATGGTCGCATATCACCACTGGGATCGCAATCGAAGTGTGAGAGGTTGACCAGAAACCGATATAAACGGGGGCACCTGTGCCGTCGTCATCGAAATTCCAAAGGAGGAATGGTATATGAATCCAGAGAAGACCCAAAAGAGGGATACCGGCATAGTCGGTATCGCCGTATGTGTCGTTCTCGTCCTCGCTCTCGCAGTTATATGCGGTAGCGGGGTGTTGAGCAACGATTCCGATGCAGCGGATACCGTCGTATATGGTAAGATCTACACCTCAGACGATGGTAAGTACGTCGAGGCGTTCGCTGTAAAAGATGGCAAATATGTCTACGTCGGCGACGAGAAGGGAGCCGAGAGTTACGTCGGAAAGAACACCAAGGTCATCGATTATAGGGGCAAGGGACTGATAATGTCCGGAGCGACCGAAGGCCATGGTCACTATGTGGCTCATGGAGCCCTGGAGTACTTGAATTACTTCGTAGACGGGGACACCGAGACCGATATCCTGAACAATCTCAAGGCGCACATCGAGGCTAACCCGAACAAGGAGTTCTACTTCACGTTCGGATGGAGCAACACCGCCATGTTGAACGTCAAGGATAAGATCGACATGCGCACCAAGTTAGATGCTATATGTTCCGATAGACCAATAATCGCAACGGACAACTCCGGGCACAATGGGTTCGTCAACACCAAGGCACTCGATATGGCCGGCGTGACCGTCGATACGGAGATCGCGGGTGGTGTCATCGGGATCGTCGACGGAAAGCTCTCCGGTCTCGTCTCCGATATGGCGTATAACTACGTTATGAAGAAGACCGTGGCGGAGATGGAGGTCATCCCAGAAGCCGATTATGAAGGCGTCTGTAAAGCGACGGAGAAGGCGTTGCATTCCAAAGGATATACATACTATTGGGACGGATTTACCACCTTCTTCGGGACCCAAATGATGGATTGCCTGGCGGCCTACGATGAGAAGACGGGCCTCTCGGTGATCGTCAGCGGAACGTACAAGATCGATCCATTCGAGGACGACTGGCAGGCTGAGGTCGATAAGGCCGTGGAATACATGAACAAGTATGACACGGAACATTTCACTTTCTCTGCGCTCAAACTCTACGCCGACGGCGAAGCGGTGGAGAGCGGTTCTGGCTGGATGATCGAAGCCTACAAGAACGGCACTCACGGGACCCAGGTCTGGGACAACGATACCATAAATGCCATCGTCAAGGCCGCGAACGAGAAGGGGATCTCGGTCCATGTCCACGCACAGGGAAATGCCGCATCGGAGCAAGCTATCAACGCATTCATCAATGCCGAGAGTACGGCCGCCGATGGCGTATACAACGGAATATGCCACGGACGCAACATCACCGAGGAGACCAAGGAGAAGATGGCGGAGCATGGCATCTATGCGGCCATCAATATCAACTGGAGGGCCCTGGGCTCGGTGGAGGTCGTGACCGAATTCATCGAGACCACACTGAGCAAGGAGCTCACGGAAGCGGGATTCCCGATCAAATCGCTCCTCGACAAAGGGATCGTCGTCACATCCTCCACGGATGTGCCTGCCAACTCCGGGGCTCCTGCGACCGTCAGCGGAATCATCGAGGTCGCGGTCAACGATACCTGTCCAGGTGTGGATGTCTACCAACTCGATCCGTCGGAGAGGGTGACCGTCGAGGAGGCCATGGACATCATGACCATCAACGGTGCGATCCAGCTCCAGATCGATGACGAGCGTGGTTCGATCGAGGTCGGCAAGTACGCCGATTTCCTCC
>CAVGUW010000050.1:0-3059 GCA_963632775.1 Bacteroides salyersiae
CCCCAAGGACAACTATCCGAAGACCATACTCACATTGGACCGTTTCGGTCTGGGGAATGAGGATGGCATAATCATAAGGAACGTACTCGATTGGTTGATGGATGAGTGAAACGATGTCCATGACAGGACGTTCGAAGGATGTGAGAAGTGTAAAAAGATCGGTGAAGGGGGCATAGCCCCCGACACCATGTCACTTGACGAACCTGTAATCGAAATACTTCGTGATGTCGATCGTGGTCAATCCCTTGAGATTACCTGTGTACTTCGAGGGATTGTTCTTCACGATGTACTCGAAGGATGATTCCATGGAATCCTTATCCGCATCGTTGAGCTCCACGCCCCACTGTGCGAGTTCGAGATACTTGGTCATGATGTTCTTGTCGGTTATGTTCAACCTGTTCATGCATATCTCGACGGCCTTGTCCTTCGTGCTCGCATCGTTCATGTAGTCGCATGCCTTGTCGATGGCCTCGAGGATCTTCTTGATGTCGCCTTCCTTCTTCTCCACGAAGTCCATGGATGAGAACAGTCCGACCGACATGTACCCCTTGTATCCATCCGCTGCCACGACGTACCTGTAGAGTGTCGGGTTCTTCTCGACCACGTTGATGTTGGTGGCACCTGCGATTATGATATCCACGCTGCCTGTGGTCAATGCGTTGGAAAGAGCATCATTGGCGTAGTGGTAGATGTTGACCTTGTCAGCATCATATCCGCCATCCGTCTGCAATACCATGAGATCGTCCTGTCCTGTCAATGACAGGTATTTCAGGAGAAGGGAGTAGTATGAGACGTTGGTGTTCACACCGATCTGTGCACCGACGAGACCTTTCTCCTTGCCGTCGAACTCGTATGTACAGCTTATCAGTGCGGCACCTTTGAGACCTTCGTCCATCATCCATCTTGCGACGTATTTGTAATCCTCGCCATAGCTGTCGATCATCGTGAAGAACGGATCGGATCCGAATCCTGCTAGATCCACCTGACCTGCCGTCAGACTCGTCATCGCGAGGTTACCGGAACCTGACTGTACGAGCTGTACCTTCACGCCCGCATCCTCGAAGTAACCGAGCTCGTCGGCGATGAACAGCGGTTCGAAGTTGTGCTTCACGACCGCTATGGTGTATGTGTCCTTACTGTCGTTGTTATTGTTGTTCATGACGACGGCGACGGCAGCGATCACTATCACTGCGACGACACCTATCGCCACTGCAATCTTCATGTTCTTATCCACTGGAATCAACTCCATTCGACGATATTCGGTCTATCCAGACACTTGCATGTCTGCAGCTTACCGAATATCTCTTTCTTCAATGCATCATGATCCTGATGATCCTCGGGCCTCCACTCCCCAACGATGCCGCCTGCGTCGGATGCGAGCATTACGATCCTCGTCCCGACCTGTATGGCCTCGTCTATGTTGTGGGTGATGAAGACGACCGTCCTCCTCTTCTTGGCCCAGATATCCCTTATCTCCGTGTCCAGATGATGACGGGTCTGTTCATCCAATGATGAGAATGGTTCGTCCATCAGCATCACATCGGGTTCCATCGCCAGTGTCCTAGCGATGGCCACACGCTGTTTCATACCGCCGGAGAGATCCGCGGGCCTCTTGTCACAATATTCCCCTAGACCCACCAGATCCAAGTATCTCTTGGCTATCTCCATGCGTTCCTTATCGTTATGTGCCTTCCTGTCAACGGAGAAGGCGACGTTCTTCTGTACGTTCATCCACGGGAGCAGACTGTATTCCTGGAATACTACGGATCTTTTGGACGATGCTCCCTTTATGAACTCGCCACGGTACGTTATCGTCCCGCGTTGGGGCATCTCGAATCCTGCTATCATGTTCAACAATGTGGTCTTCCCACAACCCGAAGGACCTATTATGCAGAGGAACTCGTTCTCCTCCACATCCAATGAGATATCTTTGAGTATTATCGTCGCGGTCCTGTTGGTCTTATCGGGATATGCCTTCCAGACATTGCTTATGCGTATCACGGGTTCGGACATCAGGCCTCACCTATCCCTGTCCTCTTCCTCACGAGGCGTTCCACAGGATTGAAGAACAATCTGTCGATGGCAAGACCTATGGCGCATATGACGATTATGCAGGCGAATGCCGTGGTGTAATCCAAGGTGTCCGATGCACCCTTTATCGTGAAACCGATACCCTGCATGACACCGACGACCATCTCGGCCGCGATTATCATACGCCATGAGCTCCCCAATCCGATCCTCAGTCCCGTCAATATGTCCAATATCGAGAATGGTAACAATACCTCCAGGAACGTGTCCCAACGCGAGAGTTCGGACATCTCCGCGACACGTCTGTTGACCTTAGGCACGTTGCGTAATCCGTTGGATACGTTGATGGCTATGGGTGCTATGGCGACCACACCTACTATGAATATGGCGGATTCGTTACCAAAACCAAAGAGTATGAGTACCACCGGCAACCATGCGAGACCGGGTATCATCTGAAGTATGTTCACGGGCACCATCAGAATCTTGTAGATCGAAGGATGCGCGGAAACGGCGAATCCGATCGCCACACCTATCAATGCGGCTATGAGGAACCCGATCACCCAACGTTCCATACTGGCGGCGATGTGCTGCCATAGGGTGTATGTGAACACCCTCTCCCCGGTCATGAGCGAGAAGAGATCGTCGAAGACCTCGTCAGGCATCGGGAAGGTCATCGAGAATGCGAAGAATGTGTTGTATATCGATCCAACGGCCCACCAGATGAACAATGTGATCAGTACACCGACCAATAGGGTGACGATGTCGTCAACGACATTCTTGAACGGGATCGAGTTCGAGAGTGTTATATGGTTGCCTTCGGACGAATCCAAGGATTCCTCTATCCTCTCATCTACGGTCTTGAATAATCTCTTCATCGTGTGTTACAGATACTGCGGATGCAACATATATACAATTTTGTTGATTATTATGGTATGATGTTGAATAATATGTATGTGTTTTGTTAGATGGTTGATGACCGATATGCAAACATCGATAAATACGCAGGAAACATCCAACGAAGCATGACCAGG
>CAVGUW010000051.1:0-2496 GCA_963632775.1 Bacteroides salyersiae
GTCCTCTTCCAATGACGACCAGTAAACTCTATTGGAGGAAGACAATGGAAAAGAAGCAAATCTATACGATCATTGGAGTGATCGTCGTTGCTGCCATCGTGATCGGTGCTGCAGTCGCGATCACCAACAACAACAATAGTGGTGTCAAAGCATGGAAGGAGGGTGACATGATCACCATCGCCACAAGTCCTGATTTCGCACCTTATGATGATATCATTGGAGACAAGTACGTAGGTATCGATGCAGATGTCATTAGGGCAGTGTTCGGTGAGATGGGGTTGACAGAGGGTAAGGACTACCAGTTCCAGACCGTGAACTTCGATTCGATCGTCCTCGGTGTCACACAGGGTAAGTACACCATGGGAGCATCCGGATTCACACAGACCGCTGACAGGATCGGAAAGGTCCTCTTCTCCGAGGAATACGCAAAGGTCAAACAGGTTGCACTCGTCCTCAGCACGACCACGGACATCACGAAATCCGACGATCTCAAGGGAGCAAGCATCGCAGTTCAGACCGGTACGACGGGTGACACACTCGCTACGGAGAACTATGAGAACAGCAGCGCCAACAACATCCAGCGCCTTACAACGTACTCCGACGCACTCAACGCAGTCGTGAACGGAAAGGCCAAGGTCCTCATCCTTGACAACAAGACCGCAGAGAGCATGGTCGCATCATCCGATGCAGACCTCAAGATCCTCGACATCAGTCTCCCCGGTGCAAGAGAGGACTATGGATTCATCTTCAACAATGTCGACACTGAGCTGTGCATGCAGGTCACGAACACACTCAGGGACCTGAAAGAGGCAGATGACAGCATCATCGATGCAATCATCGACTGGTATGCCAGCAATGAGAACATGCCTGGTACGCCCTCATACTTCGACAGAACTGATGTCGAAGCTTGAACCAACGGATGTGGGGCTTGCCCCACATTCATCCAAACCTTTTCACGAGAGATGATGGCATTGATCATCAGATCATGAAGGTATATGATGAAAAACAAGAAAATAATGTGGATATTCGCTGCAATCGCTCTACTAGCGGTCGTTTCAGCTTCATTTGCCATACCTATGATGGATGGTCAATATGCGCAGGGATTCTTCGGATCGAATGATGTCTCTGCCTCCGTCAGCGGCATCGGTGAGGCCAGGCAGGATACAGGCAATCTCATCGATGATTTCAAGAAGGATTTTTTGGAGAAAGAACGTTATAAATATCTTTTAACAGGACTTAAGAACACACTGATAATCACCGTTCTGGCATTGATCATCGGTCTCGTCCTTGGTGTATTGGTCGCTATCGTGAGAAGCGTCCATGACATAAGGGGAAATCTGGTGATCCTCAATAGCATATGCAAGCTCTATACGACGGTGATCAGAGGGACACCGGTCCTGGTCCAATTACTCATCATCTATTATGTGATATTCGCGACGGCATCGGTGAGTCAGATATTGGTCGCAGCTATGGCATTCGGTATCAATTCGGGTGCATACGTTGCGGAGATCGTCCGTGCCGGAATCAACTCCGTACCGAAAGGTCAGTTGGAGGCAAGTTCAAGTTTGGGTCTGCCGTTCACAGCATCGATGATGTTCGTCATACTCCCTCAAGCTGTAAGGAACATCCTTCCAGCACTCTGTAATGAGGGAATAAGCCTTCTGAAGGAGACATCGATCAGCGGTTACATTGGATTGATGGATATCACGAAAGGAGGAGATCTCATCAGAGCACAGACATATGATGCGCTTCTCCCGTTGGTCGTGGTGGCCGCGATCTATCTTGCGATCGTGCTGTTAATCACAGCACTTGTGCACAAGCTCGAAAGGAGGTTGAACAGTGCCTACTGATGGACAACCCCTGATACATGTGGAGCATCTGCAGAAATCGTTCGGCGATCACGAGGTCCTGAAGGATATCAACGCAGACATCTATGCAGGAGAGGTCGTAGCCATAATCGGTCCGTCCGGTTGTGGGAAGTCTACGTTCCTCCGTTCGATCAATCTTCTGGAGAGGCCAACGGGCGGAAAGATAACATTCGAAGGCGTTGACGTCCTGGACAAGTCCACGAATGTCAATAAGCTCCGTGAGAAGATCGGTATGGTGTTCCAACAGTTCAATCTCTTCCCGAACATGACGGTGAAGAAGAACATCATGCTTGCACCCGTCAAGTTGAAGAAGATGACGGAAGAGGAAGCATCTGCCAAGGCGGATCAGTTGCTTGCAAGGATCGGCCTTACAGAGAAAGCAGACGTCCACCCATCGAAATTATCAGGCGGACAGCAGCAGCGTATCGCGATCGCAAGGGCTCTTGCGATGAACCCTGATGTCATGCTGTTCGATGAACCCACATCCGCTCTGGATCCCGAGATGGTCGGTGAGGTATTGTCGTTGATCAAGGATCTCGCCAAGGATGACATGACGATGCTCATAGTCACCCATGAGATGGGATTCGCAAGGGAGGTCGCGGACCGTGTGTTCTTCATCAACGATGGT
>CAVGUW010000052.1:0-2452 GCA_963632775.1 Bacteroides salyersiae
GTCCTCTTCCAATGACGACCAGTAAACTCTATTGGAGGAAGACAATGGAAAAGAAACAGATTTACGCTATCGCAGTCGTCGCAATCATAGTCATTGCAGCGATCGCTGGAGCAGCTGTCTTGTTGAACAAGAACAAGAGCAGCTCCAAAGAGATCAACACACTGGATGACCTCAACGGGGCAACCATCGGTACCATCAAGGGTTACACGGGCGACACGCTCATAATGTGGGCTCTTGAGGACGGCGATCTTACAAGCAACACCAAGGTCCAGTCATACACGACCGGTGCCTTGGCCATCGAGGCACTCAAGTCCGGACACATCGACTGTGTCGTCATCGACCAGCAGCCTGCGAAGGAGTTCGTCAAGATCAACAGCGGATTGAAGATCCTCAACACCGAATATGCGCAGGAGCAGTATGCCCTTGCAGTCAAGAAGGGTAACACCGAACTCAACGACCAGATCAACGCCGCTATCGCGACACTGAAGGAGAACGGAACACTCCAGGCGATAGAGGATTACTACTACGAGGGTAAGGGAACAGCCTACCAGAAGCAGAGCATCGAGAGAACAGGAACGATCCAGATGATCACGAACGCATACTTCCCTCCTTATGAATCATTCAAGGACGGCGGAGATGCAGGCGACATCGTCGGTTTCGATGTGGACCTCATGTGGGCTGTATGTGACATACTCGGAATGGACCTCACGATCCAGAGCATGGAGTTCAACACACTCATCGGTGTCCTCGAGCAGAGCAAGAACAGCGACAACTATGTCATCGCAGCTGGTATGACGGTCACAGAGGAGAGGGCCAAGCAGGTCGACTTCTCCGAAACGTACACCACTTCGATCCAGGTCGTCATCGCGAAGGCCTGATAGAGGAGGAAAGGTAGCTGATGTCACTATGGGACGATATCTACAATGCGTTCATCTACAATGATCGCTGGCAATATGTGCTGTCTGGTCTGGAGAACACGATAATACTGACTGTGATGGCACTGATACTCGGTCTGTTGGTCGGTGTGATGATCGCAACTGTGAGAACGATCCATGATAAGAACGGTAAGCTACCGATCCTCAACATCATCTGCAGGGTGTACGTCACGGTCATCCGTGGTACCCCTGTGATGGTCCAACTTCTTATCATCTACTTGGTGGTGCTCACACCGAGTGTCATAGGATTCAGGATCAATCCTTTGATCACGGGTTCGTTGGCATTCGGTCTGAACTCCGCCGCATATGTGGCAGAGATAGTACGTTCCGGTATCAATGCGGTCCCCACGGGACAGTTCGAGGCGGCAAGGAGTCTCGGTCTCCCGTTCGGTACGATGATGATCACGGTCATCCTCCCGCAGGCGGTCAAGAACATCCTCCCTGCCCTCTGTAACGAAGGTATAAGCCTTCTTAAGGAAACATCCATCTGTGGTGTGATCGGTGTCGTGGAGCTCACGAAGTCATACGAGATCATCATGTCATTCACATATCAGGCGATGGTGCCTCTGTTGGGTATCGCCTTCATCTATCTAGCCATGGTCATGGCCCTCACGGCATTGGTGCACAGACTCGAAAGGAGGTTGAACGCGAATGCCATCTGACGGAGATATACTGATCGAGGTCAAGGACCTCCACAAATCGTTCGGCGACCACGAGGTGCTGAAAGGTATCAGCACGACCATAAGGAAAGGAGAGGTCGTGGCGATCATCGGCCCATCGGGATGCGGTAAATCCACATTCCTCCGTTCGCTCAACCTTCTCGAGGAACCGACGAGCGGTTCCGTGATCTTCGAGGGTACGGATATAACGGCCAAAGGCGTCGATGTGAACAAGACCCGTCAGAGGATCGGTATGGTGTTCCAGCAGTTCAATCTCTTCCCGAACATGACGGTGAAGAAGAACATCATGTTGGCCCCCACGCAGCTGAAGGTCATGACGGAGGAGGAGGCATCCGATAAGGCGGATGCATTGCTCAAGAGGATCGGACTCTCCGATAAGGCGGAGCAACATCCTCAGAGGTTGTCCGGAGGACAGCAGCAGCGTATCGCGATCATCAGGGCATTGGCGATGAATCCCGATGTCATGTTGTTCGACGAGCCCACATCCGCTCTGGATCCCGAGATGGTCGGCGAGGTATTGTCGTTGATCAAGGACCTCGCCAAGGATGACATGACGATGCTCATAGTCACCCATGAGATGGGATTCGCAAGGGAGGTCGCGGACCGTGTGTTCTTCATCAACGATGGTATCATCGCAGAGGAGAACTGTCCTGCAGAGCTCTTCGGCAATCCGAAGAACGAGCGTCTCAAGGATTTCCTTTCCAAGATGCTTTGAACGGATACGGGGTGGATCCGATCCACCCCGATATCCATCTTTCATCCTCAATCATTACATCTAATTTCTACAACGATCGTCCGATATGCGGAAATACACATTTCGCGATGGTCATCGCATGA
>CAVGUW010000053.1:0-2225 GCA_963632775.1 Bacteroides salyersiae
ATGTCGTGGTCCCTGAATTGAGCTCGATCGAGATAACACAGCAACCATCCGTGAAGACATTCGCCAAAGGCGATACAATCTCCCTGAGCGGGATGGTCATCACTGCGAAGTACACCGATGCCCAATACGACCGTGCGGTAGTGACATACGAGTATTCACCTACGATCTTCACTGCAGTCGGCGAGCAGAGCGTGACCATAACGTACAAGGAGGGTTCGATAACGAAGACCGCATCCTTGCAGGTGATCATCGTCGACAAGGCCGGTTTCACGGCCACCGTGATCAAGTATTCCGGAAAGAAGGTGGTCGACGGATCAATAGTATCCTTCGATCGGACCATGAACACCCGTCTGAGCGCATTCTCCTTCGATATGGGCAACACAGCTCCCGGAATAATCCAGACCATCACTGTCAAGGTAAAGAATGATACGGGTATGGCGCAGCAAGCATGCATCTACGTCTCCGATCTGAAAGGGGACGATATCCTGGCCCAGCAGATAGGATTGTCATCGGGAGACAGCCAATCCACCGTCAAGGATGCCGCATCCCAGGGTGTATTCGTAAATCTAGGGGAGATCCCCAACGGTGCAGAGAAGACGTTCACCCTGACGATCGAGTTCGTGGAAGGCCCGGACAACAACAAGGCGATGGGAAAATCTCTCTCATTCAAGCTGGGAGTATTCGCCGGACAGAAGACGGAGGGATCTTGATGACATGCACACATGCGTTGATCGAGAAGCATGCATCGAGCATCCCGCTGTACATCAATCATAATGGATGCATGAGGAATTGGCTGTACACCAATGGGCAGCAGGTGGTGTCGAAGATGGCACAAATAGACATGATCTCGGAGGGGATCGAAGACTGAAGAGTTCAATGCGCTGCCCACCCGGAAGGGAGAACGGTGCGTCAACGGACCGAGACCTCGATAGAGATGAGGTATGTCCGGACGGCACAGTCCGCAGCGCAGTCACATTGGGACGCATTGAGCGTCCTTCACGAAACACATTGAAGAAGAGAAGGAGAATGAAGAAGATGAGATCACAGACGAGAGCGATCATCGCATCGGTCGCGGTCCTGGCCATGCTCCTCACGACCGTGGGGGGAGTGACATACTCATGGTTCGCTGATGAGCATTCGGTGGACATCACCACGGACACAGCCAAGGTGAGCTATGATCAGCAACTGATGTATGATGACGTGGAGATGACGGCCGAGACGATAAGCGTCGGGGATACGTCCACCGAGCACACCTTGAAGGTCACAGTAACGAACAACGGTTCGATGCCCGTCGTGTACTCTTCGAAGTTCCTGGCCGAGAGATATTCGGCTTACGAGGCGAGCACCGGATATACAAACCCCAAAGCCGACTACATCATGGGTAGCGACGGGAACCTAGCCCAGGATACCAAGGGATCGTGGAGTAGTGGATTCTTCCAGAACAATCTCCAGGCTTTCCAGGTGGAAATAGATGGTTCATTCCAATCCATAGGAGATGCAAGTAAACCTAATTATAACGAGGTCTACGCTGCTGGAATGGATCTGGTCCTGGACGAAACGACCACATCCCTAGACGTGAAGCTCGCCCAATGGTGGATCGCCAATGAGGATGTGGTGGTCATGCCGGGGGCTTCGGTCACGATGACGTTCTCCCTCAAATACACCAAGACAACTGAAAGCACGATCACATACAATTCCGAGTATGCTCCGACCGTCCGCTTCGTGTCATCCTGTGTTCAGGTCGACAGATATGAGGCCGTTAAAATGACCAATGACGGAACAACAGGCAGTCTGACAGGCACGATAGATGTAAAGGCATCCCATGCAGGGTACGTGTTCTATGACGGTAGCTCTTTGACAGAGGCCAAGACAAGGATCGTCATCGGATGGGATGCGATCGATATCGAGAGTTCGGTCGGGAAGACACTGAGTGTCTCTGTGAAGGATGGATCCGCATCGAAGGAGGTCACAGTCTCCGGCGATTGCATATTCAAGCAAAATGGTCGCATCTCGTACACCTTGGATCTCGGAACGGGGGTATCCTCAGTGACCCCCATGGACATCCCGATGACCGTATGGAAGGATAGTGGGAACACCATCGTATCCTTCTCTGATTCCAAGGACAATCTGACCCATACGGTCTCGTATCAGGAGGGAACGACCACCTGAACAATCACACTCCACAGGCCGTTGACACGCCTCCGGCGTGTCAGGAGATATGTGGC